>QCPU01000006.1 GCA_003212395.1 Prochlorococcus sp. AG-442-B03
CCAAAAATTCAAAACAAAATCCAAAAAAAACAAAGATTTCCGATACAAAAGAATTAATTAAAAAAGAACCTAAAAAAGGCTTATTTAACAGAAAATCTAAACCTGTTGAAGAGAATTTACCAGTCCAAAAAAAGGGATTATTTGGGAGAATAAAAGAAGTTACTAAAGAAGAGATTAAACCAAAGAAAAAAGGTTGGTTTAAATAGGTAAAGGTACTTAAAATCTTTTTTGATATCTTTTATACAAAAACTTTTTTTAGTAACTTTATAATTTATACAAGATAATATTCAAAATGAACCATAGAGAAATCACGAAAAAATATAGCGATTTACTCAACAAGGCTGAGTTTGCTACTGGCCGTAAGGAAGTTGTAGGTCTTTTAAAAAAAGCTGCCAAATTGAAATCTCAGATTGAAATCAATTATTAGATTTTAAAATTAGTTTAATTCTAAATGTAAAAAATTTTTTTAAATAAGTTTTTACATGAGATAATCTGCATAGATTATTTTTCTTATGAATAAAAAAGGTTATACAACCGAAAGCGGTGGTAGGCAAAATGGTTTTGCAATTGAACCAGAAATTAACCCCATATCAGAAGGTGAATCTAAGAAATCCATATTTTTGTTTATTGGAATATTATTACCTTTTCTAATAGGCGGTTTTTATTATTTAAGGACTTTGAATATATTCTGATATTTTATAAGCCATTTTTAGCAATATATTCTTCTGAACTAACTATATCTTGCATTAAGCTATCTGATGAAGGATTAAATCCATTTTGCTCTAAAAAAGACTTAACTTTTTCAAATTTTTGCTGAATTTTTTTTGTATATGGGGTTGTCATCAAATAATCATCTTTTTCTGTTGAATAGTTCATTTGAATAACGGATTACTTTTACAATTAAATTTTGCAAAATATGCGATTGCTAGTGAAGTTATAAATATTACATAAATAATTTAATAGGAATAAATACTTATAAATTGTTTGTATGATATCGATATTGGTTGATTTTTTAAAGAGTACTTATAGTAACTAATTCCATTAAATCTCTGGACTGCAGATATTTTTGAAATACTTCAGAATAAAATGCTTTTTTAGCAGCAAATTTTGATTCGAATTCTATTACTAATCCAAGCTGCCCTCCGTCCCATTCATTTGAGGTTGATTCTTGTATCAAATCTCTTTTAACTATTACTCCTCCCACAGATTTAATCCAAGGTAATACTGTCCTTATATATTCCAGAAATAAATCAGCATTTGGAATTGAAATTTTCTTTAGCCAATAGCTCTTTGTCATCAAATCAACATATTCTGGGTAGAATATAGCACATGGAGGTGAGTATTTATCCTTAGCTATATACTCAGTGGTTATTAAATCGAACCCGAAGATGATTTATTAAATTTACTTCTTAAATCTCCAAATTCAGAGAGTATACAGACTATTGCCGAACAACTTGAAATTGATCATAATTTTTCCTTTAGCGAAGATAGAAATGATTTAATGGTGTTTGGGAGCTTAGGTGGAGTAGTTCTAATAGTCCCTTTTTAAAATATTCTCCTTTTATTGATAATCTTCAAATTCTTGATCCCTTAAATTTAACTGGTCTTAATTTACTTAAACCTAGAGGAATAAAATCAATTGTTGGTACTGGTATTTTAATAAGACTTAATTACATAAATGAAAAAAAATTGGGGGCAAATTTACACATGCTGGTGTTATAGGTCCTAAATTCGGAAGAAAAAATATAAAGGCTATGAAAAAAATAAATAATGAACAATTAGGTTGGTTAGAGATAACTTATTTAAGTAATAAGCTTAGAATCTGCAGAGGTGATAAAGGAACTTTATTCGTTTTAAGAAAAATAAATTCACCGACTTTATTCAAGAATTTTAAGGAATTTATTAAAATCTATTAAAAATATAAATTAATTCTTTATCCAAATAGACTTTAATACGAAATAAATTGGTAAATATTTAAAAGATTCTTTAGGTATTTCATAACTTAAGAATTTTAGAGCTTCTTCTAACCAGTACCCAATATCAAATCCTAAAAGAATTTTTTCTACAACAAACCAAAATTCTTTATCAAATATAATTCTGAAGTTTAAGTAAATATATTCCCAATGAAAGGTATTCCAATATTGGGTTAAAAATGAGGATAAAATAAGCCAAAGTGATATAAATAGAAAACTTTTAAGAAATTTATAAAATTTTTTCATATACCAGCAACTGTCTTATTTAATTTAAAATATCCCTTATTATTATTTGGATCAAATTTTATTTCCATGAAATATATCCAAAAAGATATAAAAATATTGAGAAAATAGTAAATTTTCGTGGAATTAATAATCTATTCTTCTTTTTTTAGATTCTGTGCCTTTAGATTTTTATTCTTAAAAAAAAATCCTAAAAAAAGAAAAGCAAAATATATTAGTAAACTTATGGCAAAAATTAAAATTATCTTTGAAATACCCATAAAAGATTTTTAACATAAATTGCAGCATTTTTTGCAAAGTTTTACCTATGGTAATGATTTTTCATTTATCACGATAACGAGCTTCAATCATTAAGCTAATAATATTATTTAAATAATATGCAAGTAGCTTTTGCCTGGAGCCTTTGTCTATCAGTTGGTGTTGTTTTATTATCAATTATTCCATTAACTATAGGGCGAGTTAAAGCAGGGTATTCTGTTGAAAATATGTCTGCTCCAAGGGCTTTATTCGATGAATTACCTTATTTTGGAAAAAGAGCAGTTTGGTGTCATCAAAATTGTTGGGAAAGTATTTCACTCCATGCACCCGCATGTCTTCTTTGTTTGATTACTTTAACTAACTCTAATATTGCAATAATTGCAGCATTGATTCATCCTATTTTTCGTTTTTTATATATTGGTGCATATGTTTTTAATATCCCAACAGCTAGAGGTTTAATGTGGGCCTCAGGAATTTTTACAACACTTTTGCTTTACAAAGAAGGCTTAACACAATTGATATAAATTATTTAAACAATAAACTTTTCTAAATCTTTTAATTGATATTCATTGATTAGTTCCACTTTATTTGATTTTGCTAGTTGATGAGCAGACTTGGTAAAGCCAGATTTTGAGACTATTATTGCATGTGTACCTTTCCAAAATAATTTACCAGCTGAAATCTCCTGAACAGCTTTATTTCCAATGGCTTTTTCATGATCTTTGCATTGAATACATATTCTTAAATCATTTATTGATGCAATTAAGTCAACCCCTTGATCTCCTGTATTAGGGGTTTCTTTTACTTCCCAGCCATTTTGTTTGAGAATTTCCATACAATGATTTTCAAATCTAATACCTTTTTTATAGTTGTCCTTGTTTTTAATTGAGTAATTTTTTTCTATTAGGTATAAGCATGATTTCTCTATTTGACTTGCTATGAATACAAACCAATCTTCAGTCTCGAGCTTTCTAATAGATCCAATTATCTCATCATCAATAGTAGGATTTTCATTACAATATGATCTCCACTTTTCGAAAAATAATTCCATACTGCCAAATTTTTTTAAAATTACTTTTTCCCAGAAGTATGGTATACCCTCTTTAAATCGCTTGGATCCATTTAATATATTTTTCTCAATAGCTTTTTCATCAAGAGGTGGATTGCCAATCCATTTTTTATAATCCTCGTTACCGTAGGCATCTATTTCCCTTAATCTGATCCTCTCCTCTAACAAATTGTATTTGTTTTCTTCTATTAAATTATTAATTGTTTGAATAAAGAAATTGGAATTTAAGGCATTATTTAATTTAAACTTTTTCTTTTTAATTTGATAATCCCTTGAAATTATAAAAATCAAAAAAATGATAAAAATAATTAAAATAAAAAAAATTTTCATCTAAGACTTTATTTTCGATCTAAAAAGTTTTTGTTTTTCTAATAACAAAATTATTTTTTGTTATTACTGAAGATTCATTTACTTCAAACCCATTAATTGCTGATATTTCTCCTTGTATACCTTCTAATGTTAATTGCTCGATAATTCCTTTTATTACTTCATCCTCGACCAATTTTCTATCAATTCTTTCAGGTGTAATATCTGTAAGCCATTTTGAGGTCTTTTTTTTTACAACCTCTGTAGGATTAGTTATTTTTAAGTAGATAGCCATCTTTTTAAGTCATTCAGTTGAATTATAAGCATTAAATATTCTTAACTTTTATTATTGTCATTACTTTCCCACTCAAGAAATTGAAAAACAAAAATTGCAAAGATAGAGAAAAATACTATGAACAACCCTAACCATCCTATAAATTTGTGCTCTGTAAAAAGATTTGTAAGCATTGATTTTTCTTGATATCTTGATTCCATTTCATATTGGTAAGAATCAATAACTTGAAATATATTCATAATTAATAATTTAATAGATCATTCAATTGGAGGATAATAATTTCAACCGTTTAACTTACTAAAAGCTTCCGATAGGAAATCTGGCCTTTTTCTTATTATAGAAAAATTCAGTTTATTTATTAATACTAAATTGACTTCAGCAATCGTTAAGATTTCATTTTTCTTGTTAAGAAATTTTGAAATTACATTAATGCTAGGACTTTTATCAATGTTGAATTCGCTCTCTATTATTATTTTTTCACCAAGGAATAAAGGAGATTTATATTTTATTGAAGTATTGATTAAAGGTAAATCTAAGCCATTTTTAGTTAGTTCGAAATAACTTATACCTACTTCTGAAAGTGCATTTATTCGGCTTTCTTCAAGCCAATTAAAATAATTACCGTGCCACATTACGCCTGCATGATCTGCATGTTGAGGTAAAACAATTTTTTCTATTTTCCAAACTGGTTTTGAGTTCATCTATTATTTTAAAAATATTTTTATTCAATGAAAAAACTTATTTTGATATTGTAGATTAATTTTTTTTATTAACATAAGAATCATCAAAACTTTATTTAAAAAGTTATGTTTAATCGTAAAAATAAAAGTAGAAAAATGAAGAAGATTTTTCAATGGGAAGAATATTTAAATTGGAAAAATATGTCAAAGGAACAAAAATTAAATTTCAAGAGGGCTTGCTTATTCCCATTTCTTTTCTATATAGTTTATGTTTTTCTTAATCATTACTCCTTGGCAATTCTTTTGTTAATAGGTCTTTATTTTTTAATTAGATTTAAAAATAGAAATAAGTTGGGAAGATGAATATTTTGATTTATTTAGATTTGTTTTAAAGTTATCTAGTTTTTCTAAATAAACTTATTGGCATATGACAATAGTATTAGATAAGTTTTTTTTTATGAAAAGAATTATTTTGTTTTTATGTGTATTAGTTTTTTCAATATTTTCTAATACGAACAATTTATTAGCAAAAGAAATTGAAAATAACATTAAAGAGAATATTTCTAATGAAATTGAAGAAATTAAGCCTGATAATAAAAAAAATAATATTTCTAATTCTTCAGCAGAAGATATTTTTGGAGATGAACAAACTTTTCCATTCGTAGCAGGTTTAGGGAAAAATGCTGCCCATTGATTTCAAGGTTCTTGATAATTTAGAAAAAGATTTTTTTAATACTAATGAAAGGTCTTAGGGTCCTAGAGCTTTCTGAAGCACTTGATATTGATAGCGCTGATTTATTAGCTGTTTGTGCAATTCTAAAAATAAAAGCCACATCAAGATTAAGCATGCTTTCATTTGAAGAATGTAAAAAGATAACTGATTACTATGAAAATAAAAATTAGAATTTTTTTATAAATTATTTTATTTTTTAATGTCTTTAATCATTGATACTAAAGTTGAATGAATTTCTTCTTCAGATATTTCATTTTTAAAGTTGATAATTGCTGATTGGCCATCGTAATTGATTTTTATATAACTATTATTAATTTCTTCCATATAAGCATTCTCAAATCTTGATATCTTCCCATAATGAATAAGATATTTGTGCACTGAATCTATGTGATCATTGTTCATGTGATCACAAACTCTTTTACTTGTTTCTTTACTAAAAATTTTCATTTAAAAAATATATTTGTTTTAAGCTAATCTATTTTTTTTCATTATTCAAAGTTTTAATCATTTTAATTATTAAATTTTTAACTTCATTTTTATCAACAGCTCTAACCAAGTTATTTCTCAAATTTGATGCTCCTTTAAAGTCTTTACATGTCCATGAAATATGTTTCCTTGCAATTAGCAATCCGTGATCTCCTTTTTCCTTTATTAATTCATCAAGATGCTCAATAATTAAATATAGTTTTTCTTCTGTATTTGGTTCTTTAAAATTTTTATTTTCTCTAAGGGCATAATCTATTTCTCCTATTTTCCAAGGGGATCCTAAAATTCCTCGTCCAATCATTACACCATCAGCATTTGTTTTTTTTAAACAATTAAGAGCATCATCTGGATTTTTGATATCTCCATTAGCAATTACTGGAATTTCCAACAAATTTTTAAGTCTCCCGATCATTTCCCAATCTGACTTGCCTGAAAAACCCTGTTTTCTAGTTCTTCCATGAAGTGTGATCATCGTTGCTCCCGCATCTTGAAGTTTAAATAAGAAATCCTCTATATTTTCTTCTTTACTATCCCATCCGAGTCGTGTTTTTACTGTTACTGGAACTCTAACAGCTTTTACAACATTTTCGACTAATTCAATAGCAAGTTTTCTGTCTTTAATTAAAGCACTGCCTCCACCTTTCTTAGCAATTTTTTTTACTGGACATCCCATATTTATATCAATTAAGAAAGCTCCAGAGTCCTCAGCTTGTTTCGCAGCTTCAGAAACAGCATATGGCCTATTATCAAATATTTGTACTCCAATTGGTCCTTCTTCTAAATCTATTTGATTGATTTTTTGTGTGCCATATCCTTTTTTAAGACTTGTGGCATTTATCATTTCTGTAAAAAGTAAAGAGTTTGGAGCCCATTTACGTACAAGTCGTCTAAAAATGTTATCTGTAACTCCTGCTAATGGCGATAGCATGACCTTACTCGTAATTATCCTGTTAACTCCCCTTCCTTTTAGCCTTATATTTGAAGACATATAATTTTAAATTTATTTTATCTTTCTTTATTATAAATTCAGATATGGAGCTGATTTTATGTTTTTTATTTATTTCTTAATTTATAATAAGTGCTTTTACTTAAATAGGCCTAATTGATTACTTTTTTTGCTAGTTTATGTTGAGTCGGAATTTAAAAAGGAAATTTTTTCTTGTTTATATTAGTAACTATTTTTCTTCCAATAATTATTTTTATTGCACCAATAAATGTAAATGCTTTGCAAGGTAATTTAGATTTATCAAGTGCTCAAACTTCTGTAGGTAAAAGATTTGCTAAAGTTTTTTGTGATGCTAAGAGGGAAGGTTTAGATTCTGATTTTGCTAGTGAATATGCTTTGAATAATACATATTTGAAATTTGTAGCATTTCCAGATGATGACGAATATTTGGCTGATTTATGGAATTTCACCCATAATAATATATTAGATAATTGTGGTGAATTTGTAGATATAAATGATCTAAAAGACCTAGAGATTTTTTTTAAAGAAGAAGGTTTAATTGCATCAAATAGGGAACTCTATTTACCAACTTTTGAGAATAATTAGATTAAATTTTTAGCATGTACTAAAATATAAATAGAATATGAAATTTTATGAAACTATTAGGTTTAAATTCACCTGAAATATTCATAATATTAATAATTTTGCTTTCAATTTTAGGTCCAAAAAGAGTTGAAAAAGGTTTCTTATTATTCAAAAAACTATTAAAGTTCCTCTTAAGTAAAGATGAAGATCAAAGTTCAGCAAATTCAAAAGTAAAACCAGAAGAACCAGAAGAAAGTGAAGTTAAAGAAGAAATAGTAGATGCAGAAGTAAAATCAGAGGAACCAGAAGAAAGTGAAGTTAAAGAAGAAATAGTAGATGCAGAAGTAAAATCAGAGGAACCAGAAGAAAGTGAAGTTAAAGAAGAAATAGTAGATGCAGAAGTAAAATCAGAGGAACCAGAAGAAAGTGAAGTTAAAGAAGAAATAGTAGATGCAGAAGTAAAATCAGAGGAACCAGAAGAAAGTGAAGTTAAAGAAGAAATAGTAGATGCAGAAGTAAAATCAGAGGAACCAGAAGAAAGTGAAGTTAAAGAAGAAATAGTAGATGCAGAAGTAAAATCAGAGGAACCAGAAGAAAGTGAAGTTAAAGAAGAAATAGTAGATGCAGAAGTAAAATCGATTAAACCTAAAAAAAGAACTGTTAAAGATGAAATAGTAGACGTAGAAGTTGATTCTGATAATAAATAAGATATAAATAAATTAAAGAATACGAGACAAGCTTGAATCTTAAAATAGGCAAATTTTAAAATAATTTGCTTATTTTTTAATTAAATATAAAAAGTCTTTATTTTTAAAATTTTAATTTGAATTATAAGAAGCTTGTTATGAATCTAAAGCTACTTCTATAGCTGCTATTAAGTTTTCGTCAAACGGTTTAACGTCTGGCTTGAATCTTGCAATTACTTTACTATCTTTCCCTATCAGAAACTTCTCGAAATTCCATTCAACATCTCCTTCAGGTTCAACTTTGTTAAGGGTTGTGTATGGTTCTGTGGTGTTGCCTTTGGCATGAACTTTTTCATAGATCTCAAACTTAACTCCATATTTTGTTGTGCAAAAATCTTTTATTTCTGAAAGAGAGTCTGGTTCTTGTTTTCCGAAATCATTACAAGGGAATGCAAGTATTCTTAGGCCTTTATTTGAATATAAATCATATAGCTTTTGAAGATCTTCATACTGAGCAGTATTTCCACAATAACTAGCTACATTAACAACTAAAATTACTTCCCCAGAATATTCCCCTAGTTTTATGGATGATCCGTCTGCGGAAAGAACAGTAGTATTTTGTACGTCAACTTGCATGTCTAAAAAAAATCACCCCTTGAAGATAGCATTGTATAGACTTTATTGTGTTTAATTTATATGGTGGTTTTAGTTATTTCTTTTATAAGTTTTAATTTTTCATTTATTTAACCCTTTATAATTAGTATTATTAATCAATTTAAATTTGGACCCCTTAGACCCACTTACTGAAATTATTAATTCCGGTCAAGGTTTTTCACCTGCAATTGCTTTAGAAAGAATTATTTGGGCAATGATTGGAATCTTTTTTTTAGGAGCGATTTCAAGATCAATGACTAATAGCATACAAAGTCAAAATTGGTTTGGCAGAAATTTTTTATTTGGTTATTCTAAAGAAAAAAAATTTACAGATGATACATCTTCACAACCTTCTGGTGATGACGAATAAGTTTTATATATATGAAAGAATCAATTTTTTCTAAAAAGAGAATTTTATTGCTTGGTAGCGGCGAGCTTGGAAAAGAATTAGTAATAGAATCCAAAAGATTAGGATTAGAAGTTATAGCAATTGATCGATATGAAAAAGCACCTGCAATGCAAGTTGCTGATTATTCAAGAGTAATTGATATGGGAGATAAAAATATTTTAAAAAATGTTATAAAAGAATTTAAGCCTGACTATGTTGTCCCAGAAATAGAGGCACTTTCAATTGAAGCCCTAAAAGAACTAGAGGATGAAGGATTCAATATTGTTCCCAACGCCAGAACTGTAGAAATTACAATGAATAGAGATAAAATTAGAGACTTAGCTTCTGAGGATTTAAAAATAAAAACTGCAAAGTTTAATTATATTTTTGAATTTGATGATTTAGAAAAAAAGGCAGATGAAATTGGATTCCCACTTTTACTTAAGCCTTTAATGAGCTCTTCAGGAAAGGGACAGAGTTTGGTTGCAACAAAAAATGATTTACAAAATGCTTGGAAACAGGCACAAGCAAATTCAAGAGGAAAGGTTAAAGGTGTAATTATTGAAGAATTTATTAATTTTGATTTTGAGTTTACTCTTTTAACTGTAAGAAAAGAAAATGGTGAAAATATTTTTTGTTTACCAATTGGACATCTTCAATCTAATGGAGACTATCAATGTAGTTGGCAACCTATAGAGATCAAGGAGTCCTTAATTATTGAAGCTAAGAGAATGACAAGTAGAATATTAAATAACCTTAATGGAGCTGGATTATACGGAGTAGAGTTTTTTATAAAAGGAAGTGAGGTTATATTTTCAGAATTATCTCCAAGACCACACGACACTGGTATGGTTACATTAGTTAGTCAAAATATTAATGAATTTGAATTACATTTAAGGGCTTTTTTAAATTTACCAATACCGCGTATCGATCTAATAGAACCCTCTGCAACCAGAGTTATAATCTCTAATCAAGAGTATTTAAATCCTATATATGAGGGTCTTAATGAAGCATTAGAATTTGAAAAGACTAAAGTGCTTATATTTGGCAAACCACTTTCCAGAAAAGGCAGAAGAATGGGTGTTGTTCTCTCATCAAATTCTGACGTTAATTTGGCTAGAAAAAATGCAGATGAAGCTGCTCGTAAAATAAAAGTCAGTACTACGTAAATATTAAATAAAAATTAAAAAAAAAATACTTATTTCCTTTGTTTTTATTCTATGTCTCTTTAGGTATTATTTGAGTATGTTCTTTATTTCGAAATGATAGAAAATTATAAAGGTTGGGACATAACTTTAAATTGGGATAATAATAAATATTATCTCGAGAGGGATACTACTAAAAGTAAATTTTTTAATCAAAAGGATAAATGGATTGGTGTTCACTTAAATGGTGAAAAAATCTATGGTTCTTCTCTAAAAGAAATTAGGCATATTATTGATTATCCTAGTTTGCATGCAAAGTAGGATAAAAATTTTTTTACTTATCCTGATTATTTTCCTTATCTTCTATAAGTTCATTAGCAAGTTTTCTTAAATCTCCCTTAATCGAGACCCATGTAAAGGCGATTATAAAAATTGAAGCAGATATTGCAACAGTGATTTTTTCGACAGGGGACATTCCAAGTGCAATAGCAAACATTTCAAACCAAATACTAATTTTTTATTATATTGAATTTTTTTAAATAGTTAGAATCAAATTTTTTTTTGCAATGATATTTAATTATTGAAAATATAATAAATAAAATTAATTTACTTATTTATTTATTGTTTCTGATTTCAATTTTATTCAGTAAGATTAAATTATGGAAAAAAAAAAGTGCCCCCAATGTAAAAATTTAATTTTAAAAACTTCCCCAACATGTTTATATTGTGGCAGACCTAATAAATTTATAACTAAGGAATACGTAAATAAAAAGTGGAATAAAGATAACAATAAAAATGTAATTGATTATATTTTTATTAATAAGTATCTTGTATTTATTTTATTTCTAATATTTACAATTGTTATTATTATGTTTAGTTAAATAACATCAATTAATCACTCTATTATTGCATCTAATACTTCTTTAGTATTTGTTGATAGTTTATTTTTTTTAATCTGCTTTATTGTTTCTAACATATTATTTTTGTAAGGGTCTGAATAATAATTGTATCTACTAAATACTTTCACAAATCGGGAAATTACGATTGGATTTAATTTATCAAAGTCAATTATCTTTTTTGCAATATATTTATAACCAGAACCATCTATTGCATGAAAAGTACTATTTCTTGTTACGAAAGTATTTAATATAGCTCTTAAAGTGTTTGGTGATTTTGAATCAAAAAACTTATTTTCAAATAATTTTTCAATGCTGTTTGTTTTTTCATCAATTTCTATAGATGCATTGAATGAGAACCAACTATCCAAAACGACACTATTATTTTTCCATTTATTGAAGAATATATTTGAAATAATTTTTCTTTCAGGACAATTAATCCTACTGAAAGAATTCAATGCAGCTTTTGCTAGCGTCATCGAATTACTATCGACATAATTAATTATTTTGCATTTAATTTCCTCATCATTACCGTGTAAGAGTAGTTTCCAAATAGTTTCGATTAGTTTTCTTTCATTTTTACCTTCTGGCCAGACTTTATCTAGATTTTTCTCTATTTCTTGGAGCTTAAAATATAATTCTTCTTTTAATTTGGTACCGAATAAATTATTTAATTCGTCAATAGTTTTATATATCTTTAAAGGATCTATATTTTCCATCTCTGATTCAAATTCAGCAAATGTCGGAATACTTAGTAATTCTGATAAGAGAGACAAATTTAAATCTTTATTTTTTATAAATGATATTAAAGTGCTTATTAATTTATTTTCAACTTTGTGATCTGGCTTTTCATCTAATCTGCACAAAATTATTTTTTTAAATAATTCTCTTACAGTATTAGATAGTGTAAAAAAATCTTTTTCATATTTTAAGATTAAAAATTTTTCATCCAAGGTAGTGTCAGATTTCCAATCAACTGGTGAAGAGAATTCGCGAAAATAACTTACTAAAGGGATTTGGAGGTGAGATCTAACATTCCTAAAAGTAAATTCTTGTTTTATTGTTTTTAAAACAACTGTTTTTTCTATTGTTTTATTGTCTCCGAAAAATATAGCCAGATTTATAGGAATTATTAGAGGTAAATCATTATATGGGTTCTTCTTTATTGGATTACTTTGAGAGGCTTCAATTGTGAGTTTTTCGTCTGTTTGATCCCAGATTCTCTTGAATGTTACTTTTGGTGTACCATTTTGCTTGTACCAGACTTTGAATTCTTCAGGATCAATTTCTTTATTATGCTCTAAAATTTTATCGATAAATTGGTCTATTGTTGCTGCCTTCCCATCATATGTTGAGATGTAATTACTAAATCCTTTATAGAAATTTTCATCTTTTACAAGCTTGTTAAGCATTCTAATTATTTCTGATCCTTTTTCGTATATCGTGGTCGTGTAGAAATTGTCTATTTCTTGGTATCTTTCTGGCATTACAGGATGCGATGTTGGACCGGAATCCTCTCTAAATTGATTTCTTCTAAGAAATTTTGCATCCTCAAGTCTCTTGATTTCATGATTATGAAGGTCTGCTGTGAACTGTTGATCTCTGAAGACTGTTAAACCCTCTTTAAGAGATAATTGAAACCAATCCCTACAAGTCACTCTATTACCCGTCCAATTATGGAAGTATTCATGGGCGATTACACCCTCTATTCTCTCTAATTCCTCATCAGTTGTTGTTTCGGAATTAGCAAGTATTAGTTTTGAGTTGAAAATATTGAGACTTTTATTTTCCATTGCTCCCATATTAAAGTGCCTGATTGCAACTATATTGAACAATGACAAATCGTATTCAAGGTTATATTTATCTTCGTCCCATCTCATGGATTTCTGTAAGGAACCTATTGCATGTTGGACATATTTTTCATCACCATACTCAACATAAATATTTATTTTTACTTTTTTATTCGATTTTGTTATGAAATTATCTTTTACACAATTAAGTTTACCCGCTACCAATGCAAATAGATATGAGGGTTTCGGATATGGGTCTTCCCAAATTATTTCATGTCGATTATTTGTAAGATCATTTTCTTTTACAATGTTACCATTTGAAAGTAAAACGGGATAATCATTCTTATCGGCCTCAATTCTAACAGTGTATTTGCTTAGGATATCAGGCCTATCAGAGTGAAAACTTATTCTCCTAAATCCTTCTGCCTCACATTGCGTAGTTATAATTCCATTACTCTCATACATTCCTAAAAGGGATATATTTTCCTTTGGTTTAATTATTCCTTCTATTTTTAATAAAAAATTATCTTTATTTATATTTTTAATTTTTAAGTTATTTTTTTGCTGTTTGTAGTATTCCTCTTCTAGTAATGAGTCATCTATAAATATTTTCTTTATTAATATATCCGTACCATCAAGAATTAGATTTCTGGTATTCTTATTTTTTTTTACCAATTTTAGTTTGGTCGTGACATTTACAGCATTTTTCTTAATTACGAAGTCCAAAAAGATTTCTGGAATTTCATAATCAAAAACTTTGTAATCTTCAAGTTTTACATATCTTGAAATATTCTTTTGGTTTATTGGATTGTTCATCTTTAAAAAAGTTAAGAAGTTAAAAAATCTAGAATACTTATTTGGAAATTATAAGCTTGGCTTATTATCTTCTGTATCACAAAAATGTGTTTTAATCTCTCCAGAAGGTAGTATTTCGTATAAGAAGGGATTATTAATATCAAGCGATCCGTCCTTATTAAATTGGTACCTCCAGTCCCATTTTTTATCTGTAAAGGAAATATAATCTTTTCTTAGAGAATATGGAAGCATAAGCTTTTTTTTATTCCAATTAATATTTATAAACGCTCCTGGCTTTAACTCAGATATCTTTTCTACTATGGAAAAGTCACCATTAATATTATTTCTCATCACAAGATTAAGCTTTGAATTTTCACATAAATAGCTACTATTTATAGCTAATAAAAGTACTGAGGTAATAAAAAATGAATGAATCTTTTGAGCTCCTTTTAAAGTAGATCTACTTTCAAGCTAATTGACTTAATTAAAAATCTTTTTGGATTGATTTAAATCATAATAGATTGCATACACTTTAGATCTACAAGATTACAATCTAATTCCTCTTCATAATCCTGAACTGAAATAAAATTATTTAAAAAACCTGAATATTTTGCATCTCCGCCAATAGTACTTGAAAGTATATATTTTGGATTGAATTTGTTAATCAATTTTGGAATTACATCAGCACCTTTTACAAAAGAACCTACTAGGGGTAATTCTAAATTTTTTGTAGGAGTAATGACTGCATCAAGACTTTGATTGTTTAAATTTTCATCAAGATATCCATGGGGTTCTATATAAAACCCATTATCTTGATCGTCTTTAACAATATATCCGTTTTCTATTTGTGGCACTGGAGCCCCAGAAGTTGCTTCAAAACTTAAATTAAAATGATTTATCTTTTCAGTTGGCTTAAGCACTTTAATTGAACTAAAACCAATTTTTTTTAATGTTTCAAAAGCACTTTTAGGGCAAATTATAGGAATATCCTTTCTGAACATTTCCAATGTTGGAACATGACAGTGGTCAGGTAATCCTTGGGTTAACAAAATAATATCTATTTTTTTATCTATTGAAATTTCTTCTTCTAATGATCCTTTAAAAAACCACTCACCTGGAGGAAAGATTAAATCTCCTTTGAGCCAAGGATCAATAATTAAATTGGTTTTTTTAAATTTTATAAGCCAACCATTTGAACCAAGGTAGGTCGCTTCAAAAGTCATTATCAATTAATTGTTTTATTAGACTATAAGGTAATTTTGGCTTTATCGAGGAATTACTAATTTAGATTAGTTTGCTTCATTTAAGATTTGAAATGACTTTCTTTTTAGATTAAATATTAAAACTTGATTATCTTTATAACTAATCTCAAAGTTTTCTTTTTCTAGCATTTGTATTGGTATTAAAGCTAATCCTCCTGTTCCTGAAAATATGATTGGCATGGTGCTATTTTTAGTCCCATTCATTTTTTGTAAGTCAATAGCTTGAGAAACTATTTTTCTGGCTTTATCAAATCCGTAGTCTTCTATTAATTCAGGCCATAAAAAGTTAACTAATTCATATTTCGAAAACTCAATTTGTACTGTTTTCATTAAAAAATAATAGATATATAGTGATTAATTAATTACTTAATTACTATTTTTAAACCTATCCATGACTAGTTGCAACATATCCACTACATCACCATCAGTTAAATTTAAATCCTTTTTTAAATCATTGCAAGTTAAATTCATTTCAAGTGCCGCTTCAGCCATATGATTAACTTTTTGGTTATCACCGCCCAATGAAATAAAGGGATTGAAGTTTTCTATCATTTAATACTCGTTGTTACCACCTAGTTCTAGCTAAGAAATAATTAATTATCATTTATTGATACAGAAGCTTATAAATATGTTATTTAATATTTAGAAAGTTTTTATTTTTAAACTAGAGATATTGATATACCTTTTGATATCAATGCGAATCTTCTTGCTCTGACTAGTAAAGGAAATATCAAATTTGTTCGTTTATTTGATTTAAACACTTTAGAAAGTAACAAAAGTAAACTACTTGAGGGATTATTTATCTGTCTGCAAATAGTATTAATTGCATCTGCTCCATGAAAGATATCTTCATCTTTCAGGAGAATAGCTCCTTTATCTAGGTCATAACCTTTCTCTAGGAGGCATTTAATTAGAGTTAAATTCTTACGACCATCAAGAATTTTAATATTATTTATCTTGCTTTTGATCTCAAGTAGCTCAGCAAAATGATTGCAGAATGGGCATTCTCCATCATAAATAAAGGTATAGTCGGAAGTCATTAGAAATAAAAACAGTTTTGATGGTCTTAAAGTGAGCCAACAAAATAGCAATGCCTCGATAATAAAACAAATAATAAAAATTTTGTGGATTTTTTATAAAGGGATAGTTAAAGGATTCTAATAATTACGAAGAAATGTCTCAATATAGGTATATTTTTCATAAAAATCTGTATGCTAACTCGGAGATATTATATTTAAAAATCATGAATTTATTAGCTTCTTTTGCTTTAGGTGGTTTCAATCCATGGGCAGCAGGCTTTGGAATTGGATCTTTAGTCCTTTTTGGTCTTGTTGGTCTTGTGGCGGGTCCAAACCTAAAGAATTTTGACCCTGATGCATAAATCATCATATTTAATATAGATTTTAAAAGACTCATTTGAGTCTTTTTTTATGCGGTTTTTTAAATTTATTTTTAGAATCAGTTTAAATTTTATTCCGCCAAAGAAATGTTCTTAAATCCTTTTTATCCATTTACTTTTTTGAAAATCTCTTCTCTTAAAGCAACTATAGTTTTTCTATCAATACTTTTAATTAAATCAAATTTGCTTAGATTAAAAGGGGGACTAATAGGAGGTCTTTTTGCCTTGATACTCATATCTGGAATTTTTGCCTCTAGTACAATAGCTTTAGGATCTTTAGTTTATGCCTATCGATTAAAGAAGAAATCTAATTCTGATGATAATCAAATTCAGGATCTAGAAACTGTTAATGTTTAAGATATTTTGTGAATTAAATCAGTTGGAAAACCTAAAATGGAGTTCCAGGTACAAAATGCAAAACTAAAAATCCAAAACCTGCAGCAAAAACTATTGATACTGCGATGATAAGAAGGCCAGATGCCATCCCCCCTTCGTTAAATGCCATTTAGTTAGTTATTTTTAAATTAATAATAGAACATTTTTTTTCCCAAGTAATAGTTCTAATTACTCAAATATCATCCAAACTTATTATTAATGGTGAATAAAAGTAAAAAGATTGAAGTTAATGAGATGATAAAACCAAATATTATTAATGGTTTAGATTTGACGTTTTCTTCTTTCTTAAGCTTACTTTTTGAAGAAGGAAAATTTCTATCTTTTTTTTTATAAATAAGATTGGAAAAAGGTTTAATCACGATAAATTTCTTATTTAAGCTAATTACCCTAAAGTTTTGAATAAATCTTTATGGTAATCAACAACATTTTGACAACTTATTACAGGTGTAAATTCCATATGAATGCCAAATTTGGCTCTCCATGGAGCAAAATGCTCGAAAATTTCTTTATCACTCTCTGCCTTACATAAACAAACTACTCTACCCTCCCCTGGAGCATGAACTCTAAATAACATCTCAAATTTATCAGTTTTATCTGATTTTGCAATTTCACCGTTTTCCCAAGCTTCTACAAATAATTGATAAGCTTTCACTTGATTCTCAATATCTGGGAATTGGCAGTCAGCAAGAAATAATTGCATTGGAGTATTCTTAAGGTTTTACTCATTATCCCTCAAATACTTATTTAAAAATGGGACTGTTTTAATTTGAAGATCAGAAAAAGAATATTTTCCTAAATAAAGTGAGAGGAGAGAGTCTCAAGGAATTTTCCAATATCTTTTTTATATAAACTATCTGTGATTTTTAAAGAGAATAATTCATAATCATTTATATCTTTTTTTTTATCAAAATTAATATTTCCCTTTAATGAAATATTTTTCATGATTTTATTTATCACTATTTAAAATTTAGACAAATATAAGTAAAAGACAAATTTCTTTACATTATGTTTTTTATGAGAAATTTCTAAGGTTAATAAATAATAATTAATTTATTTGAGAGTTAATTAATTTTCCTAGGATATATAAGAAAGAATTAGTTAAAGAAAAAATTACTGTTAATAGAGATGCAATAACGGGTAATAAATTGAACCACAATTGCGAAGTTGTCATTTTTGAATCAATAGGCAGAAAATTGGTTCTTTTTTTAATTCTAATTTGTAACCAAAAAATAGATAATGGATAAATAATTCTTGAGAAAGTAATTATCAATGAAGGCAAAATACCTTGGTTTGAATAAAGTATAAATCCTGAAAAAAAGTATAAAGCCCAAATTAGAACCCTTTGAATCAGAATTAATCCCCTGCTTTTGCCAGACATTATTAATTAATTAATTTTATAATTTTAGTCATTTTATATCTTTCAAAATAAATGTTATTTATAATAACTTTTTCTTTACGTATAATTTTCCATTCATTTTTCAGAAATAAGTCATAACTTATTAAGCTTGCTTCAGTAAAAAGAGAATCTAAACCTTCTTTCTTTGCTTCATCTTCTAATTTATGAAGTAATTTAGAGCCGTAGCCTTTTCTTTGGTATTTACCTTTACAGTAAAATAGTGCAATTCTGTCGGTGGGATATCTTGTGGCAAAAGCAATAATAATTCCTTGTTTACTTATAAGCCATCCTTTTCCTTTAATTATTGACTTATCAAAATTTGGGTTATTCCAAGCTTGGCTTGACCAAGCTCTTTTTTGCTCTTGATGATAAATTTTTTCATCTAATGATTGAATTGAATCAAAATAAACCTTCTTTAATTCCAGTTGATCTTTAATGGTAATTTGTCTTAAATTCATATACAAATCTTTTATTTAATATGCCTAGTAAAAATATAGTCGCAATTGGGGGAGGAGGGTTTGGACGTTCATTAGGCTCTCTTGAAATTGAAAAATATATAGTTTCTTTAAGTAATAAAAAAAGACCTAAAATTTGCTTTATTCCAACAGCATCTGGCGATAGCAGTTTGTACAAACTAAATTTTTATAGAGCATTTTCTAAACTTGATTGTATAACAAGCCATATTGATTTCTTTACAAGGACAGAAAACTTAGAAGAGAAAGTTTTAACTCAAGACATCATTTATGTTGGCGGAGGAAATACAAAAAGTATGTTAGCTGTTTGGAAAGAATGGAATTTACATAAAATTTTGCGAAATGCTTATGAAAAAGGAATTGTAATGAGTGGTGTAAGTGCTGGAGCTATTTGTTGGTTTGATAAAGGTATAACAGATTCTTATGCTAAAGAATTAGCCATAATTGATTGCCTAGGCATAGTTGAAGGTATTGCCTGCCCGCATTTTGATGAAGAGAAAGAGAGGGAACCTTACGTTAATGATGTTATTCAGAAAGAAATTATTGAATCTTGTATATGTATTGAGGGAAATTGTGCCTTGCATATTAAAAATGATTTTGAATATTCCTCAATTGATTTTGGTAATGGTAGAAACTGCTTTAGAGTCATAAGGGAAAATAATATTGTAAAGAAAGAAATTCTTTGAAAAGAAAATATTTTTAATATATTTTAGATCTCATCATTCTTCGAGATAGAAGTAAATTCAATCCCTTTGTATTTTACGAAAGATGCAGTCCATACTTCTTTTGAGAGATTGCCAAGGTATTTTAGAAACTGTTGTGTATCTCCATCTCTTATCCATTCAGATTTAATGAATGGAAGCTCTTTCTGCATTCTTTTGGGATGCATGTGAACAAGGAGCAATCCTTTTTCTTCAGAAGCCCTTTTTAAAGCACCTTCATCACTTCTTTGAAACACTCTCATTAGAAGATTTAAAATTACCTCTTCTCCAAGTTTCTTGAAATTTTCTGATTCCTCTAAATTATCTTTAATTTCCTTACCTCCAAGAGGCATTGCTCTAACTAAGTTTTGCTCTATTAAAGCTATTGCAATTAGATAATCTTGGCTAGCCATATTCTAAAATAATACTTTTTTGTTATTCTAACCTCTCGAGTTCATGAAAATCTTTCATGGATTAAATATCTGCGATAAGAAGAAGGGAAATGATTTATTAATTTTTTTCCAATATAATTATACTGTTTTGTATTGTTGTTGTTTTTTATATTTGGAAAAATTAAAAATTTTATTTGTTATGAGTTTTTCTTAATTTTTAGGATTTTTTAGGTCTTTATTTATCATGGTCCGATTTAGTAATACCAGAAAATTGGAAATGTTTTAATCAAATTATTGGAAAATCTGCAGAAGATAAAATTTCTTTAAAAGCTGCATTAGAGATTACCCCAGTTTTTTTCTAAAGGTTAAGAATAAAAAGAGTAATTCCAAAATAAGAATCGTAGCAGATTCGTGTTTTCGTTAATATGTTGAGTGATTAAATATGACTACTTATTAATGAACAATAATATAAGATTTGAATTATCATTTAAAAATATTTCTCAGTTAGACAATAAACTTAATTTCTGCAAATTAAATAATATAAAAAATATAAATATTCCATGTAAAGGACCTATAAAAAAGGATTTATTTAATACAACTATTAAATATATATCTAAAAACTTTAATGAATTTAATGTAACCTATCACTATAGTCTTTATCATCAATATTCAAAGAATAAAAAAAAATCTTATCAAGATTTTTTAGATTTTATCAAAAATTCTCATACAAATGGAAATTATGAAATTCTGCTTGTGTCGGGATCAAATAAGAAAAAAAACTTTGAATCAGTTGATGTATTAGCTTATTTAAAAAAAGAAAAAAATTTAAAAGTTAAATTAGGTATAGCTTACAATCCATACTTGAAAAAATATTATAATATTTCTTCAGAAAGAGAAAGGTTCGAAAGAAAAATTTCGACTGGATTAATAAATTCAATTTGGTTTCAATATGGTACAGATATTAAAGTTCTTCAGAATGAGGTAAATTATCTCAAGAACATAGCAAAAGATCAAAAATTAAATCTATTTGGAAGTTTATTTATTCCTTCTAAACAATTTATAGCGCGGTTTAAATTTCGTCCTTGGAAAGAGGTATACATATCAGAAAAGTTTTTATATGCCTTAGATAATTTTTTTGATTTCACAAGAGATTTAGTTAGTTTTTATAAAATTAATAATATTACTCCTGTAATTGAATCTGATTTTTCAACATCAGAGAAACTTTATACCCTTTATAGTTTTTTAGAAAATGAAAGATAATTTCTGTCAATATTAAACCTATGAAAAGTGATTTTACATATGACTTATTAATAATAGGTGGAGGAATATCTGCGTGTGTTTTCGCTTCGAGTTATCTGAAAAGTAATTTTACAAAAAAAGTTGCCTTGATTGAAATTGGTCGTGGACTTGGAGGTAGATCAAGTACAAGAATAAGCAAAAGATTTAAAGGATGGAAACTAAATCATGGGGCTCCAAATTTTAATATATCTAATAGTAAAAATAATCTTCTTTTAAAAAATTATATTAAGGAATTAGTGGAAAATAAATTTATTAAAATAGATGACTCAGAAATAGTTTTTCTAAATAAATATTCCAATTTAGAAACCATAAAAAAATCTGAATTTTCTCTCGGAGTCAATTATTTATCTTTAGACTCTATGAGTCAATTATCACAAAAGATAATTGAGTCTAATAATTTAAAGGGGAAAATTGATTTTTACTTTGAAACTTTAATAGTTGACTTGAAGTTTTATAATGATGAATGGATACTGATATCAAAAAATGGAGATAAATTTAAATCTAAATATCTAATTTGTACAACTAATTTGTTGTTACACAAAAGATCATTGAAAATATTAAACACAAAACAAATCCCATTTAGAAAAGCTATTCCTGTAAAAAAAGATAAAAAAATAGATTTACTATTAGAATTTTTAGATAAACAATCATTTATTCCTCGGCTAACTTTTTTAATTTATACTCATGAAAATTATAATTATAAAGATTTTTATTCTAAAAAACAAAGGTATTTTTATTTAAAAAATAATTTAGAAAATAAATATAAATTTGAAAGAATTATTTTTCAGCGGCAAGATAACCATAAATTAGGAATTGTAGTACATACAAAAAATATAGATTTTATTGATTCTTATATAAATGCAAAAGATGAAGAAGTTTTTAAACAAAAAATAATTACAAATTTTAATGAACTTTTTGAAGACAATTTGTTAGTAAATAAATTAACTTTTTTTGAGAAAATTTCTATTATGAAATGGAGAGCTTCACAGCCTTCAGGTCTTGGCGTCCCATTATCTCTTCAATTTAGTAAAAAATATAGAATTGGATTTTGCGGTGACTGGTTTGAAGGAGAGGGATTTGGCAGGATTGAAGGCTCAATTTTAAGTGCTTTAATATTAGTGAAAAAATTAAATATTTAATTAAATAATTTTTTCAGAATTTCATCTATGTCAGTGTTTTTTCTAATAAGGAATTTATTTGTATTATTTTTTATGCTATTTGGGTTGAATTTTTCGTAATAAATTTCCCAGGATTTTAAGAAATCATTTTCAGATTGTTTTTTATTCTTTCCCCTTTCTTTTAAATCTCTTTTTATAACTCTTTTCATACACTTATTTTTTTTTGTTTTTATTTCTAAAAAATAATAATTTTGATTATTTAAAGTCTTTGAGATTTCTTTAGCAAAAATACCTTCAACAATTAAAAATTTAATATTATTTGTTTCGTTTAAAATATTTTGTGTTGTTTTCTTTTCGAAATTATAATATCGATCATGGATTGAAATTCGATTTTCATAAATAAAATCAAAATCTTTTTTGAATAATTTGTAATTAAAACTCATCCTTCTATCAAAAAAACCGTTTACAAATTTTGATAGAAATTTACTTATTAGCCCTGTTTTATAATAATTATCTGTACTTAAAACAAAACCATTTTTAATTTTTTTAATTATTTGATTAGATAAGGTTGTTTTACCGCTTCCAGATGGACCACTTATAAATATAAGCTTCATTTTTATTACCTGCTTTTTATTAAAAATATAACTTTACTATTAAAAAATAATTTTAGTTTTTGAAAGTACATTTTTCTTTTCTTTTAATTTTTAGACTAATGTTAAATACCTTGCAATGGCTTGTAAGCTTGCATAAATATTAAATATGTGTCTTTATATAATTGTAAATAAATTATTTCTATTCAATCATGCATTTTTTTGTTATTTATTCCCCCATTGGAATTCATAATATATTAAATTAAAGAAATAATATTATTACTTATATATTGCAATGATTTCTAAATTTCTAAGTAAGCTAAAATCAATTCTATTAAAAAGTGAAGTATCCCCTGAAACTCCTTTAAAGAAAGAAAAAAAAGCAACTAAGTCTGCCAAAACTTCAAAAACAAAAACAAAAACAAAAACAGCTAATTCTAAGAAAAATATTGAAACTTTAACCTCACTACCTGGTGTTGGAGCAAAAAGTGCGAAAGCTTTGTACGAGGCCGGATTTAAAACAACAAAAGCAGTAATTGCAGCTGACGAAAAAGATTTACTCGCTGTATCAGGAGTTGGAGTAAATCTTGTTAAAAAGCTTAAAAAGCTTAAGTAAGCTAATTTTTATCTTTTACTTTCTATAGAAAATTAATAATAATATAAATATCCTCGTATTTTATAAGGTTTAGAATATTATCTTCTTTTTGCTTTTCTCCTTTGTTGCAACTTTCTTTTGTATTTTTCAATGGGAGTTTCGTGATGCCTAAGTCTTTTTAAATCTGCAAAGATTCCGGATTTAGATACTTGTCTTTTGAATCTTCTAAGGGCAGACTCAATTCCCTCGTTTTCTCCAACTGTAACTTGTGTCAAAATTTTTCTAAATAAAATACATTCTAACACTTTAACAGATATATTTAAAATCAAAACTTTAACTAAAAGATTGATGGTTGATTTAGTTTAATTGGCTTATTTTTTTGCCCATTCAACAAATCTTTTTTCATTACTTTTTATTTCTTGTAATGATTCAAAATAATATTTTTGCCAATTATCTTTAGGCAGTCCAAGAAATAACATTAGATTTAATGGATATTCTTCGCTATCAGAACAATTTCTAAAATCATCTCTGAATAAAAAGATTTCCTTTTTTAGAGCAATTGCGATACCCAATTCAATCATTACACCTTCATCTGGTGGATTTCCGTTAACAATCGCAAAAATACAATCACATTCTTTTAAATCATGGAAATTACTTCTTGCAACGTCATATGCCCATTTACTTTCTTTTTCTGTCAGTGGTATTGCTCTTTCAAAAGGTTCAAATACTTCTACATTTAAATCATTGAAGATTTTAATAAATTCATGTAAGAGAGTTTTAGTCCGTTTTGAAAATCCATATGGATTTGCCAAGTATAATTTCTTTCTCACCTTAAACCTCTTTTTTTGAGGTACTCTTTGCGGTCACTTTTTGAATTTAAATTATTTTCCCAGGGAAAAACTATCCATTGGTTTTTTTTAGATATAAATACTGTATTCCACCATGTAGGTTTTATTTTACTAAATAATACAAAAAACATTGCGCCTTCAATATCCTTTAAGGTCGTTAATGTAAGACCAGTTTCATAAACATCATCTACTATTAGGGAATTTTTTTGTGGTTTTGAAATTAATTCAATTTTTAATTTATGGCTTAGTGCTACAGCAAGACATAATCCTCCACGAGGAACTCCATATATTCCAGAAAATTCCTTAAACCTACATTTATTTGCTATTTGTTCTACGCTCTTATCAAATTCGCTCCAAGTAAAATAACTTATCATTTTAATTTTCGTTTTTTTCTGTTTTAGTAGCGTAATTTGAAGCAATTACACTTAAAAGTGCTATTACTTGCTCATTTGAACAGTTAGTATTTTTTTTTAAATTTTCACATTCATTTATTATCTTGGCGTATGTATCCTCAACTATCCCGTTCATTTGATCAATACTAAAAGAATATGGTTTATTCATTTTTAAATTATTAGTTATTTTATTTTTACTTAAATATCCAACGAAGTAAATATTTTTAGTATTTAAAGATAAAATTATTCCCACATGGGGTCATTTAATTTTTCATTTTTAAGTGAAGAAGGAACATAAGTATGTAAAGTTTCAATTTTTATAGCCCATTTTTTTGAGTTTCCCTTTAAACTTTCGCTTTCAATTAAGTTTGTTAGGGGAATCCTTTTTCTAACTTTAAGAAGTCCTAAACAAGCTTCCCAGGCTTCATGATTTTTATAAATATCTAACCAAAAATCAAAAATATTTTCCAAGATTTCTAAAGGGATATCAAATGGAATCCCCGTTGAAGGTCTTGCAATTAAATAATTTTTTTTTCTTAGTTCATTTAATAAATTATTTAAGTTTAAATTAATAGCTAAAAGAATATCTTTTGCTGATTCATTACCTATTAATTCTTTTCTATGGCAATCTAAAAGATTTTCATCCTCTAGGATATTTTCATCGCAATTTTTTATTCCCACAATCCAAAACCCTTCTCCATTATTCACTCCACTAGCAAGAAATAGATATTTAGGTGAATTCTCCAAGATTTCAAATTATTTTTTCCATTTTTAACATTTTTTGCTTGATATGAAAATAATTTAGCTGTGCAATTAACAATATGAAGTCCTCGTAAAATAAATTTTGTTGTTATAGTTTAATTTTTAGAAAATGTTTGATTTAAGAGAACTAAAACTAATGTTTTTAGATCCTATTGATTTAATAATTAATAATATAAATAAATATCTATATAGTAATAAAGCAATTAAATTTATTTTTTCTTAGGAAATAATTTTCCTATTTTCTCCTTTTGCAAATACTCCTTTTTAGTTCTTATTTTTTTGTCTTCTAAGGATTCTTTATTAGTACTTACAGCATAAATAATATAGAAAATCATGCCAGTAAATATTAATCCTACAAAAATTATTAATATTCCTATAGGTTCACTTGGACTGAATATTTTAAGATCTAATGCTGTATTTAGGGAAATTATCATCAAAAAACTAATTCCTTAAATAAATTTTATGGAAATCTAATTGATTTCCTCGTATCCAAAAAATGTTGCATTGTCTGAATTTTTATACCCATTAGAGGCTTCCTGAGGGTTTTGACTGTCAATTTTTCTTGCTTTAGCATGAATCATGTTGAATGGGAAAATTACAGCTCCTACAAAAAAATGGAGAATTAAGAAATCTGAAGGTAATCCATTTGTCCAATCAGGAAAAAATAGCAATGTCATTAATGATTCGTACATATTAGTAGTCAAATAAACCCTTGACTATTATTACTGAACTTATCGCAATACTTTTAATTATTAATAAATTGAAATTTAATTTGCTTTTAATAATTAATAGATTTTATTGAAAAGACAATTTTAAAATACTATTATATTACTTATAAATTATTGATTAATAGCTGTTGTTGAAATTATTTTTTGTATTGCTTTTATTTATAATTTTTCAATTAAAACCTGCAATAGGTTTAGCTTTTGATACGTCCGATCCTAGTGTTAGTTTGCTACAAAATAGGATCTCTAATAATTTCTCTAAGAAATATTGCAATGCTATCCAAAATGGTCTTTCTAAAGATGAAGCAATGAAATCAGCTATTGTAAAAACTGAAAACATTATATCTTTCTCTTACAATCCTCAGAAAAAATGGATAGAGAAAAATGACTTGGCAAATCAAATTTCATTGCAAGTAGTAAATGATTGTGGATGGTCGTTTGGATTAATTGGGAAGGAGGGGGTTGATTATTTTAAATCATATTTTCTAGAAATTTACGAAAAAACAACTCCTGACAAAAATTTTTCAAGATAGATTAGGTTAATGAATAATATTTCAGACAAATTAGTATTGACTATAATTTTGATTACTATTCTTTTTGTATTTGGATTGGTTTTTTCAGTAAAGTCTCCAGAGAGAAAGGTTATAGATTCACCAATAATGTGGAAAGATGATTATTCTAATATCTCGATTTTTAAGAACAATAATATAAATTCAGAAAGAATAAGAATAATTTAATAAAAACATTACTTACTAAAATAGAGGATCCTATTCAAGGATATACAAAAATATTTTTCGAATCTCAAGCAATTTATCATTCATTTTTTAATTTAAGTAGTTCAAAAGAACTGAAGCTAGTTTTAAATCATCATTAAACCAAGCTCGTATCGCCATAGCTCTTCGAGGATCATAAAAATTTTGTTTTCTGTACCAACTAAGAACTTCTGAATCTGATTTCTTCCCATTACATGACAAACAACATGGTACGCAATTACTTGTACTGCTAATCCCCCCTTTTGACATTGGGTGAAGGTGGTCGAGTGATTCTGAGGGTTTACCGCAATAAATACATTTATAATTAGTAAGTTTATTAAGTGACTCTCTCCAATTTCTATTACTTGTCTTAGGACAAAACTGATCAAGGTAAATTGCATCTTGTTTATGCATAAAATTCTTGATAATTTTTCTGATGATAACAGTTTTTTTTAAGTATGATTGAAAAAGATAAGATAAAACTTGTTAAGGCAAATGTTTCTTATTAAAAGAATGATATTTACTTTTTAATAAAAGGGCAATTTATATTTAATGCTTTATTTATTAACAATACTATTAGGAAATTTTGATCATTCTTTATTTAAAAGTATTTATATCTTTTTGATATCCTTTTTTTCTAATACATTCTCAGCGATTTCTGGCGGAGGAGCAGGATTATTACAATTGCCTGCATTGATTTTATCTGGAGTTCCTTATTATCAGGCTCTGGCTAGTCATAAATTAGCAACAGTAGCACTAGGAATAGGGGGTTCCTTAAGAAATTACAAATCTTTAGGTAATGAGATAAGTGTTGCTTGGCAAATTTTAATTTTTGGATTACCAGGAGTAATTTTGGGGGCTTCTGTAGTTGAATATATATCAGAAAAGTATTTGTACTTAATTTTAGGAATAATTTCCATATTATTAGCTTTTTACTCATTCCTTAAACCAGATTTAGGTTTATCATCTGGTAATAAAAAGCTTAATGTTGTTCATAAAATTAGATTTTTAATTTTTATTTTTCTTATAGGTATATTAAATGGTTCTATTTCTTCAGGAACTGGATTGCTTGTAACAATACTCTTAATAAAAACTTTTGAAATGGATTTTCTTCGAGCTATAAGTATGACATTTTTTACTGTTGGGATTTTTTGGAATTTTGTCGGAGCAGTATTTTTGTCAAGAATAGGATCGGTTCCATTAAATTTATTGATAGTTTTAATAATTGGTTCCTTTACAGGAGGATTTTTCGGAGCTCACCTTTCCAAATTAAATGGGAATATACTTATTAAAAAAACTTTCATAACAGTTTGTATTTTGGTTGGTATTAGCTTATTGATTAAATCCATAAAAAGCTTTTTATAAAATTAATGGAGGATAGCAGTACATATTGGTAAAAAATTCTAAAGCAGGTCTATAAATTAAAAAATAAACTAATTATTATCTTTATTCGTTATAAAAGGGTTAATGAATTACTTGTTTTATTAAATAATACTTTTAGACTTTTTTAAAAAACCATAAAAAAAGGCCTCACATATGTGGGGCCGGGTGATGGGGAACCTTATTTTTAATCCAATTTCTAAAAAAATGCAACCCCCTATCTGTAGCGCAAACATCGTCTATCTTATACACTACTGATAGTGCTTTAATGATTATCTTATATGTAAATTTAAAAATTCCAAAAAAATTTTGTAATTTTTAAGTTTATTAGAAAAATCCTATCTTATGATATCAAATGTTTTTTGATTGTTTTACTTGTTAAAAATGTCCTGCACAGTATCATTCGTAAGAACTTTGCTAGTAAAAAGCTTTAATGATTGAATTAACTTTACTAACTCTTTTAAATTATGTTGGGGATAATTTCTGTGAGTATAGAAATCTAGGTCATGATAACTATAAATCTTTACTTCTTTCCTACAGTGATGCAAGTAATAAATTTGGACCATTAGAGGTTAAAAAGGTTATTGAGAAGTCAGAAAACTTTAAAGTTGTGGCTGTTGCTATTGCTGCAACTAAGTGCCCTCAGCATATAGTAAAGTAATGAAGTTTGAATTAAAAACTGAAAATGATAATTATTCAAAATCATTTTCAATATTTTTCGGTTTATTTTTTTTTCTCACTTTAATAATTATCCTTTGCGATGTTGCCCTCAAATTAGAAATCATATCTAGAAATCATAAAATTGAATACAACTGTAGACTTTTAACTGTTGAAAAATCTAAAACTCATTTTAAGAAATTATCTAGGCTTACTAATCTGAAAAGTAAACAACAAATTTGGGAATTTTGCAGAGAGGTTAATAAATAATATTTAGCTAGATGCCGATGAATAGAATTTTAATGCAAATAACCAGAACTTTCTTGAAGTTATAAGAAATACTGTAGTAACAATAATTTCAAGCAATATTTTCCACAATTGAGAAAGTCCTAGAAAAACTTCAGATGGAATTGTAGTTATAAATGCAATAGGAATGAAAACACTAAAAAAAATTCTTAAAGAAAATGAAAATGAATTCAGAGGAAATCTTCCAATATAAAGGAATGATCGCAATACTTCTATTGCATTCCAAGTCTTTACAAACCAAATAGTAGTTGTAGAGATAAAAAACCATAGGCTATATAAAATACAAATCGAGCAACTTAAAGTTATCAAGGATAGGGTAAGAAAACTTAAATTTAAATTTATTTGATTTATTCTTATGCAGAAGAGTAACAAGAAAAATCCAAGCATTATTTCTAAAAATCCAGATGGATTTATTTTTTTTAATGAAATAAAAAATTGACTATCAATAGGTTTTAAAAGTACGAAGTCTAATGTTCCTTCTCTTATATGTTTAACTATTTCTGTAAGATTAGGATTGAACCATGTATTTGTAATTCCATTCAAAATTGTATAAATACTTTGAATTATAAGTGCCTGTTCAAATTCCCACCCTCCAATAGAACCATTATTTTGAAAGAAAATAGATAATAGAAAAATACTCCCTATTAAACTTAAAACTGCAGTAATTAAATCAACTAATATATTTGTCTTATACTCCAATTCAGAAGCCAAAGAGGTATGTAAGAATTTTTTATATACTTTTAGATATTTTCTTAAATTCATGATCCCATAGCCGTATATTTTTTTGTTCCTTCAGACCAGATTTTCTTAAATAATGGGAAAAGCAAAAGAATCCATAGAATTTGCATACTCAAGCCTCCACTAATATTTGTTTCATTACCTGATAGTAAGTTTGCAGGGAAATCAATTAGATATGGAAAAGGAGTCAAGTAAATCCAAGATTTAACATATGCGGGAAATGAAACTACTGGAGCTAAAAGACCTGATAGAAATAAAGTTGGAATAAATAACAATCTTTCTATCGATGATGCTTTCTCTGTCCAGAAACATAGACATGCAACTATTGACTGAATTAAAAATTGTATTAAGAAGGATAAGAAAGTAGATACTATCGATAAGAATAAAATACTTAAATTTGGAATCCATATACTTTCTGGATTAAAAATAAAAAAGAAAAATGCGATTATTAATGCGAAAGGAAATCTTGTTATTTGTTCAGCAAGATGTTGTGCAAAATATCTGAAAAATGGATTTAAAGGTTGGATTAAATAGGGAGATACTTTCCCCATAAGAGAATCCTCTTCAAAACTAAATACAACCCAAACTACAGAAAACTGTCTTACAAAAAAAGCACATAAGAAATACCTAGAAAGCATAACATCACTAATGTTTATAGATTCATTGAGATTATTATTGGTCCAAATGTTTAACATAAAAAAAGGAATAATCCCTGAAATTGCCCATAATGCAATTTCTACCCTATATTCCAACATGTTTGAATATTGGACTTTTAATAAAGTGAATATTTTCCGGTTAATCAATTTAGATATCATAATCTTTTTTAATTAATACCTTCCCAATAATTTCATCTATAGGTGGTTCATTTATAAAGAGGTCTTCAATATCAAAATTATTTAGGATATTTTTTAGAGAAGAGGTAATAGAGTTGTTTTCAATTTTTATAGTGATTTCATTCTTTATTTTATTTTTAACGGTAAAACTTGAATTTGCTAATTTAATTGCATCCTCTTCTGAGCGACAAACTATTAAGATTTCTTTAACAGGAGATAGTTTTTTTAACAATAGGTCAAGCTTTCCATCATATGATATAGCCCCTTCGTGAACACATATAACTCTCTTGCATAGTGATGTAATATCTTTCATGTAATGACTAGTTAGGCATATAGTTGCATTAGTTTCCTTATTGTATTTTTGAAGGAATTTTCTTAAATTTCTCTGTGCATTAATATCTAATCCAAGTGTTGGCTCGTCTAAAAATAGAATATTTGGTTCATGTATCAAAGCTGCCAGTAATTCTGACTTCATACGCTGACCTAGTGAAAGTTTTCTAACAGGTATGAATAGCTCTTTATCAATTTCAAGCATTTCTGATAGTTTTTTTATTCTACTTTTAGCTTCGAACTTATCTAAGTCATATATTGATGCATTCAAATAAAATGATTCAATTGGCGGAAGATCCCAAATAAGCTGTTGCTTTTGTCCCATTATTAAGGTGATATTCTTTAGGAAATTTTCTTTTCTCCTGAAAGGTAAGTAGCCTGAAACCAAAATCGAACCTTCACTTGGATAAATTAAGCCACAAAGCATTTTTAATATTGTTGTTTTCCCAGCTCCATTAGCACCTAGAAAACCTACTATTTCTCCTTCTTTAATTTTAAAACTTATATCTTTTATAACTTTTAAACTTTTTGTTTGCCTTTTAAAAAAATGTTTAATTGTTCCTTTTAAGCCTGGTTCTTTGGAAGAGATATCAAATGACTTAGATAAGTTTCTTACATCGATAATATTTTTTTGTACCATTTAAAAATTTAAATTATTGAAATTTTATATTTAAATAAATTTTGAATTATTCTTATTTTAGAAAATTTTTTAACTAATTAAAAAATATCTTTAAACGATACAACCAGCCAGATAAAAAAGTTAATTGGATTAAGTAACTCGCTTACCTTATTTTTATTTTCATAATTTAATCCTCTAAAAAAATCAAATATAAAATTACTATTCTCTTTTTTATCATTATTTTTTTTAATTACATTTCCATTTTCGTCAAGGAGGTCAATTTCATCTTCAAAAAACCATTGCTCTTTCCCATTAGATAATTTCAAGACTACCCCTATACCTTTTCCATCAGTTATTCTAAAATCACTTATCTTACATGTTTGGGAAATATTTAGTGCATCAATGGTTTCTTTGGTAAGTCTATCCTTTGATCTCTCTAGGTTAACTTGAACGAAATTTCCTATCTGAACTTTATCTAAAATTAACATTTTTAGGTCATTATACCTAGTTAAATATGACTTATGCGGTTAATTCAGAATTATTGATTTATTTCAATATTTGTTATTTATTGAAAATTACTTCAAGGATTCTTTTTATTGAAATTGTTATTACTCTCAAGAATACAAAAAACAATCCTAACCAACCTAAAATGACAGCTATTGATAACAAGCTTGAACCTAAATCACGCTGTAGCAAATTCTGCATATAACTTTTATATACTAGATAGGTGTAACTTTACTTTATTAAATTACTAATTCAAGGAGAAATCGCCAACATTCAGATTTATTTAAATCTTTATTATTAATTTTTTTAATAGAAATGATTTGTGATTAAGAGTAATTATTTGTAAGTTAGAATTTAATTAGAAATAAATTTAACATCTTGGATCTATCTTTGAACTCATACATTGGAATATTTTTTATCATTATTGGTCTAATGGTTAGAGTTAACCTGAAATTCTCAATTCAAAAGGATCTCAAATAATTTCTAATAAGCTCTTTTTTATGAAGATATAAATATATAAAGATCCGCAGTTCTAGTTTATTTTTAGATTTGCTGTAACTTTTCAATTGCAAAGACTAAAAAAGCAGCCTTGAGGCTGCTTCTAAATGGTGGCGGGGGGGAGATTTGAACTTCCGACCTTCGGGTTATGAGCCCGACGAGCTACCAGACTGCTCTACCCCGCGTCATATACATAGCATACATCTGAAAGGGTTATTTTTTTCTGTTTTTTAGGATTCTTGGAATTTTAATTTACCTTTAACTTCTAGTCGCACTCCTTCAGAAAAATTAAATACCTTTTCTTCGATGTCTTGAATTCTTAAGTCAGAAATCCACTCTAACTGTTTTAGTAAGTGAAGACTAACAGCATGCTTTGCTCTTTTTGAACCGTCTTCTACTTTTAAAGCTATTCCTATACCTTCATTTACCTTACATAAACACTGTATTCCTTCGGCACCACCTTTACCAATAACATTCCCATGTGAAGCTTTAATTATTTCTGTATCAAATTTATTGTGGTCACTTATCATTGTTGGGTTTGTTGTCATAGCTCTGCTGATTTGTTCTAATTCAGCATTTTCGGAACTGCTTAGAAGTGAATATAGCCTCGACATTTCTAATAGTTTTAGATAAAGAGTGGGGGCACCACAATCATCACGTTCAGCGTTTATTTCAGATGCCGGGATTTCAAGTAATTCAGAAATAATTCTGAATATTTCGATTTGAAGTGGATGATCCCCCTTTAAGTAACTATCTAATGGCCAATTCATTTTTTTGCATGTAGCTAAAAAAGCAGCATGTTTACCCGAACAATTATGTTCTAATGGACTTGTCCTGGATTTTGGACATTTCAGATTATTAATGTCAATGTCATATTCCCATAAAATTTTGAAGGCTTCCCTTGAATGAATTTTTGATCCACTATGAGATCCGCATGCCAACGCAATTGATTTTGATTCATTATTTATTTTTGATGCAGCTCCACTACTAACGAAAGGGATTGCTTGAAAAGGTTTTAGAGCTGACCTTATGAAACTTCTATATTCTGGATTTCCTGCGCACATTAAAACCCTCCCTTTTTTGTCAGTAATAACAGCATGAATTTTATGGATTGACTCAATATTTGATCCTCTCATTAAGGTCGCTTGTAAAGGAGGATTGTTAGAAGTGTAGAGGTTTTTGAAATTAGAAGTCATTTAGAAATTATTGTATTGAAAAATCAAAATGCCAGACAATGCTAAGACTGAAATAATAGAGAAAATTTGAATTAAATTTTTTAAAATAGGCTTTACCTCAATTGAGGCAATAAGTGATTCTTTTTCTTTTAAAGCTAATGGCTTTTCCCAAACTTGACCGTCATACCAACCTGATTCCTCGTATTCAATTTTTTCAGATATTAATCTATTAAATATATGATTCCAACCTAAATATAACCTTATTGAAATTAAGAGAGGTATTGATAAGCTGCTAAAAAAACTTAAAACTATGTATCTTAAAATGGATGTTTTGAAATATACACTTCCTGAAGAAATGATAAGAAATAGAATAAAAGCTCCGACCCAGAATTTTATCAATATATTAATTAGTGACTTTTTTGTTTTAGGCCAGGAAAAGATTTTGGATTTTGATAATTCTATGAATTCATTTGTGGGTTGTTGCTCTCTAGGGACAGGACATTTAGATTCGTTCATAAAATAGATTATGGAAATATAAGATTATCTCCATTACTCCAGAATGATTCAAGGTCATAATATTTTCTTATATCTGGTTGAAAAATATTTACAATAAAATCACCATAATCGAGTAAAGCCCATTTTGCTTCGTTAACCCCTTCTTTTCGTATCGGTTCAATTTTAGCCTTATCTCTAAGCTCTCCCTCTACAGAGTTAGTTATAGCTCTTACTTGTACATCAGATAATCCTTCTGCGATCAAAATCCATTCACTAATAAATGATACTTTTTCAATTTTTATAAGTTTTATATCTTTTGCCTTTTTTTCATCACATGCTTTAGCTGCCATTAAAACCAAACTTTTATTGTCCATAAACATTTTCGCTTGAAACTGATTTTTCTGAACCTTCTTGCTGAGATAATTCTGATCTCGCTTTTTCTGCTCTTTTTCTTAAGGCATCTAATCTATCTTCAAAGAAACTTCTTTTTTTCTTTTTTCGTGTCTTATCTATTAACTCCTTTAATGCTCCTCCAAGACTTTTATAAGCATTTGGAATGCTGTATCCAAATCTACAAGCAATATCTATAGCTCTTTCATCTGCATAGATAGCATCTTGAAGTTTTTTTTCAGAATTATTTTTTAAATATAATCTATACCCTGCAAAACTTGATAAACCAAGAGCAAGTAATAAAAGTAACCCATCTTGTACCCATAACTCTCCTATCGCCCCTCCAAGTCCTATAGCAAGGGCTGCCATTTCCCATCCATCTCTGGGAATAGCGTCATTTTGAATTTTTCCAACCTCGTGCCAAAATAACAGATTTCTGTGGTCAAGAGCAAAGTTATCCCATTCATCTAAATCTATTTGAATTTCTACTTCGTCACGACCGATTTCCTCAAGTGTTATTAAAGGTGGGTCTATAGCTGCAGCAGCTTCGACAAATACCCAACTTTCATTCTCTGGAGGCAACAAACTTTTAAGTCGCTGAAGTTCGCTCATAAAAAATTAATTTCTTTCAATACTATAGAAACAAATGTTGCTTTTCAAGTAACTTGATTAACATCTGATGATTTATAAGTAGCATGAGATAAATGAAGTTTTAAATTATGCCTCAAAGAGGTGATCTTAAGAAAATTCTTATTCTAGGTTCTGGGCCAATAATTATAGGACAAGCATGCGAATTTGATTACTCTGGCACTCAAGCTTGCAAAGCTTTAAGAAACGCTGGTTATGAAATTGTCTTGATAAATTCAAATCCAGCATCAATAATGACTGATCCTGAGATTGCAAGCAAGACATATATTGAACCATTGACTCCTGAAATTGTTTCTCAGATCATTTTAAGAGAGAAGCCTGATGCAATTCTTCCCACTATGGGAGGTCAAACAGCTTTGAATCTTGCGGTTAAATTATCAGAGTCAGATTTTTTAAAACAAAATAATATTGAATTAATTGGTGCTGATTTAGGAGCTATTAATAAAGCTGAAGATAGAAAATTGTTTAAAGAATCGATGGAGAAAATAAATGTAAATGTTTGTCCATCTGGGATTGCATCCAACCTGGATGAAGCTATAGAGGTATCAAAAATAATTAGTTCCTATCCTCTTATAATAAGACCAGCATTTACTTTAGGTGGCGTAGGAGGTGGTATTGCTTTTAACCTTGAAGAATTTGTTGAGTTGTGTGAATCAGGTTTAGAGGAAAGTCCAAGTAATCAAATATTAATTGAAAAATCACTTATTGGATGGAAGGAGTTTGAACTAGAGGTAATGAGAGATACTGCTGACAATGTAGTAATAGTTTGCAGTATTGAAAATCTAGACCCAATGGGTGTCCACACTGGAGATTCGATTACTGTTGCTCCTGCGCAGACATTAACAGATAAGGAGTATCAAAGGTTGAGGGATTTGTCATTGAAAATCATTAGAGAGGTAGGAGTTGAAACAGGAGGAAGTAATATTCAATTTGCAATAAATCCATCAAATGGAGAAGTAATTGTTATAGAAATGAATCCCCGTGTGAGCAGATCCTCTGCTTTGGCAAGTAAAGCAACTGGATTCCCAATAGCTAAGATTGCAGCTTTATTATCTGTTGGCTATACACTCGATGAGATTATTAATGATATTACAAAAAAAACACCTGCATGTTTTGAGCCATCTATAGATTACGTAGTCACTAAGATTCCAAGATTTGCCTTTGAAAAGTTTAAAGGCTCTTCAAATACTTTAAGCACTGCCATGAAATCCGTTGGTGAGTCAATGGCAATAGGGCGTTCTTTTGAAGAATCATTTCAGAAAGCATTAAGGTCATTAGAAGTAGGTGTTTTTGGGTGGGAATGTGATTCACTAGATGAATTTAAAAATGAAAGTCATATCAAAAATAGTTTAAGAAACCCTACATCTGAAAGAATTCTCCTAGTTAAAAAAGCTATGCAGTTTGGAAAAACTAATTCTTATATTCAAGAAATTACAAATATAGATTTATGGTTTATCGAAAAATTACGTAATATCTTTAATTTTGAAAATGAATTTTTGAGAGAAAAGGAACTTTATACTCTTGATAGGGATTTGATGTTGCATGCTAAACAATTAGGCTTTTCAGATCAACAGATAGCAAAGTTAACTAATTCTGATTTTTTTGAAGTGAGAAAATATAGAAAAAAACTTAACATAATACCAATCTATAAAACTGTTGATACTTGTTCTGCAGAATTCTCATCCTCAACTCCCTATCATTATTCAACTTACGAAGAATCTTTCATTAATTCTAATTCTCAAGTTTTTGATAGCGAGATTTCATTAAATAGTAAATCAAAAAAAATTATGATTTTAGGAGGAGGTCCAAACAGAATTGGGCAGGGAATAGAATTTGATTACTGTTGTTGTCATGCATCATATCAAGCCTCTACAAATGGTTATAAAACAATAATGGTTAATAGTAACCCTGAAACTGTATCAACAGATTATGATACAAGCGATATTTTATATTTTGAGCCTGTAACTTTGGAGGATGTGCTCAACATAATAGAAGCTGAAAATCCTTATGGTTTGATAGTTCAATTTGGAGGTCAAACCCCACTAAAATTATCATTACCTTTGTTTGAATGGCTTAAATCTAAAGATGGGGTCAGAACTGGATCAAAAATTCTTGGGACTTCTCCAAAATCTATCGATTTAGCAGAAGATAGAGAGGAATTTACAAAAATACTTGAAGAATTAAGTATTAGACAACCTTTAAACGGTATTGCACGTAATCAAAATGAAGCAGAAATTGTAGCAAAAAATATAGGCTTCCCCTTGGTTGTAAGACCTTCTTATGTTTTAGGAGGAAGGGCAATGGAAATTGTTAAAGATGAGAAAGAATTATCTAGATACATCTCTGAAGCAGTTAAGGTATCGCCTGATCTTCCAATCCTTCTTGATCAATATTTGAATAATGCTATTGAGATAGATGTTGATGCTTTATGCGATTCAGAGGGCTCGGTTGTAATTGCTGGTTTAATGGAACATGTGGAACCTGCAGGTATTCATTCAGGAGATTCAGCTTGTTGTTTACCATCCATTTCACTTTCATCATCCACAATAGAAAATGTAAAGAACTGGACTAAATTAATTGCACAAAGATTAAATGTTGTTGGATTAATTAATTTGCAATTTGCAGTAACAAATACAAATAATAAAGAAAATAAATTATTTATTCTTGAAGCAAATCCAAGAGCATCAAGGACTGTCCCATTTGTTTCAAAAGCCATAGGTAAACCAGTTGCAAAATTAGCTACCCAATTAATGCAAGGTTTTACATTAGAAGATATTAATTTCATACAAGAAATTTATCCAAAATATCAGGCAGTAAAAGAGGCTGTTCTACCTTTCAAAAGATTTCCTGGATCTGATACATTACTTGGCCCTGAAATGAGATCTACCGGAGAAGTAATGGGTTTAGCTAAAGATTTTGGAATTGCTTATGCTAAGTCGGAGTTGGCAGCAGGAAATGGTGTTCCTTTAGAAGGAGTAGCTTTTTTGTCTACAAATGATTTAGATAAAAAAAATCTTGAGGAAGTTGCTAGAGAACTGTTGATTTTAGGATTTAAATTAATAGCAACAAAAGGTACAGCAGCATATTTGGTAAATTTAGGCATTCAAGTCGAAGAGGTGCTAAAAGTTCATGAAGGTAGACCAAATATTGAGGACCTAATTCGTTCTGGACTTGTTCAATTAATAATTAATACTCCAATAGGTTCACAGGCTCTTCATGATGACGCTTATTTGAGACGTGCTGCTCTAGAATACAATATTCCTACTTTTACAACTATCCCTGGAGCAAAGGCAGCTATTAAAGCAATTAAAGCTTTGCAATTTAATAAAATCGATGCTTACTCTCTGCAAGAAATCCATAATTATTGAAATTTTACTCTAAGTTTTTTAGTTTTTCTCTTAATTGATTAGCTAAATAGTTTCGGCTAATTGAAAGTAATTTAAGAGTGTCTTGATGCATCTTAAGTTGTGTCTCCGCTATTTGTAATGCTTTTATTGATTCTTTTATTTCATTAGAAAATTCATTTATTAAATATTTTTTCCCTTCAAAGGTTAAAACTGGATTAGCAGAATCATTTGTGTTTTCGCTCATTAATTTACCTTTTTAACATTTAAAATAGAATCATAAATTTTTAATCAATTGTTTTTCACACAATTCTTTATAAATTCCAGGTTTATTTATTAAATCAATATGCTTCCCAACTTGAATAATTTCGCCTTTATTGAAAACAACTATTTTATTTGCCTTTTGAGTAGTGGCTAATCTATGAGCAATTACAATAACTGTTCTATCTTTCATGGCTCTATTAAGTCCCTCTTGGACTTCAGATTCTGATTCTGCATCTAGTGCACTTGTAGCCTCATCTAAAAGAAGAATAGACGGGTCCCCTAGTATCGCTCTAGCAATGGCTATCCTCTGGATCTGACCACCTGATAAATTTGATCCCCTTTCGGTTATCTTAGTTTCATATTTCTCAGGAAGCTTTTGAATAAAGTTGTGAGCATTAGCTATTTTTGCTGATTCAATAACTTCTTCTTTTGTATAACTCCTACCCATTCTCATTACATCAATAATTTTTCCCGAAAATAAAAATGGCTGTTGTTGTACTAATGCAATATTTTTTCTTATATCTTTTGTATTTAATAAATTGAGATTTTTATCATCAATAAAAATGTCTCCACTATGAGGAGTTATAAATTTCAATATCAATGCCATCATTGTACTTTTTCCAGCCCCTGAAGCTCCAACGAAAGCCGTAACTTCCCCTTTTTTAATTTCTAAATTGATGTTTTTAAGAACTTGATTATCTTTTTTGTAAGCGAAATTAACTTTCTTGAAACTTATTTTGCCTTCAATATTGAAGATCCTTGTTAAATCTTCTTTATCATTTTCGATAGATTCTAGATTTATGTTTTTCAACCTTTTTATTGATGCTTCTGCCTGTTTATAGTCATTAAAATTAGTACTTACATGACTAATGGGATCAATAAGCATCAATATTGCAGCAAAGAAACTACTAAATTCTTCGCTTGTTAGAAAGCCAAGATTGATTCTTGCGGCTCCTAAACCTAATATTGCTAATATTCCAAATGCTTCTACAAATCCTACAACTGGATGTTGAAATGCAAGTAATTTTAATGTTTTATATTTTGCTTTTTTATTTGCACTTAATCTTTTATAAAATCTATTCTCAATCCAATTTTCTGCAGCAAAAGCCCTTATTGTCGACATTCCATTTATAGATTCACTTATTAAACCTGCTAAATTACTTGTGGATTCTTGACTTTTCTCAGATGCTATTAAAACTCTTCTTCCAAAACTATTTACTGAAAAAATAATCAATGGAGCTAAAACAAAAGTTGATAATGTTAGTGACCAATCTACATAAAACATATAAATTATTACCACTAATAACTGTAAAGTGCATGGAATAGTATCTTGAGCTGTTTTATAAATAACCTCGCTCACCCTATCTGCATCTTCTGTAAGTCTATATGTGATATCTCCTGATGAAATCTTTTCAACAGAATTCATCTCTATTTTTTGAATTTTGCTAAATAAATTTACTCTCATTACTTCACTAATTTCTAAAGATGGTTTTGCAATAAATACATCTTGTCCAAATTGAGCAGTTTTCTGAACTAAAAATACAAATAAAGACTTAATTATTATGTTAGATACTTTTGAGAGATCACCAGACCCAATTGCTGGGATTAAGTTTCCAGCTAAATAAGCTAACAAAGGCCAACAACCTACGTAAATAAGCATGCATATAAAGCCCTTTATAAATCTATTTGAATATGGTCTGACTGGTGGTATTAGTCTCAAGATATTATATTTAATTATTTATCCTACTTTATCAATATCTTTGGGTATAAAAACAATGAAATTGGATCAATTCTTAAAATGGAAAAATTTAGTCTCTTCTGGTGGCGAAGCAAAAATATTTATTAAATCCGGCTCTGTCAAAGTTAATGGTGTAATAGAAACTAGGAGAGGCAGAAAATTAAACAAGGGGGATAAAGTAATATTTCTAAAAAATGAATTAATTTTTGAATAGTTAGCTTATTCAACTCACTTTGTATTAGTATATTTTTCTTGGAGATAGTATTTTGAGAAAATCTGTAATTGCTGGTAATTGGAAAATGCACATGACTTGTGCTCAGGCTAAGTCTTATTTAGAGGAGTTTATACCTTTAATAAAAAACATAAAGGATGATCGTAAAGTTGTTATTGCGCCACCTTTTACTGCTATATCAACCTTTTCTGATCATTCTGATTTTGATTATTTAGATATTTCTAGTCAAAATATTCATTGGGAAGATGAAGGAGCATTTACTGCAGAAATATCTCCAAAAATGCTTCTTGAACATGGTGTCTCATATGCAATCGTTGGACACAGTGAACCTAGGAAATATTTTAGTGAAAGTGATGAACAAATTAATAAAAGAGCAGTTTTTGCTCAGTCTAGTGGACTTACTCCAATAGTTTGTGTTGGAGAAACATTAGAGCAAAGAGAGAGAGGAGAAGCTGATAGAGTTATTACTAGACAGGTTGAACAAGGATTAGAAAATACAAATCCTTCTAATTTAATTGTTGCCTATGAACCAATATGGGCTATTGGGACAGGTAAAACATGCGAGGCTAAAGACGCTAATAAGATCTGTTCTTTGATTCGGAAATTAATAGGTTTTGATGATGTGATTATTCAATATGGAGGATCTGTTAAACCAAATAATATTGACGAAATAATGTCAATGAGTGATATAGATGGGGTTTTAGTTGGAGGGGCTTCATTAGATCCGAATAGTTTTGCAAGAATTGCAAATTATAAATAACAAAAACCCATGGCCAAAAGGGTGGGGAAAACAAACTTCAATTATGGGGGTTATTAATTTAACTCCTGATTCATTTAGTGATGGTGGAGAATTAAACTCTAAAAAAAAAGTTTTGGATCAGGTTAATAATTTTTTGCGTAATGGTGTTGATGTTATTGATCTTGGTGCTCAGAGTACAAGGCCTGGGGCTGAAGAAGTTGGCTCTTGCATAGAAATAAAAAGATTGATCCCATATCTGAAATTAATAAAATCGGAATATCCAGATGTTTTAATCTCTATTGATACTTTTAATTCTGAGGTGGCTTTTGAAGCTCTTTTAAATGGTGCTAATTGGATAAATGATGTTACCGGAGGAAGAAGAGATATTAAAATTTTGGATGTTGTATCAAAATTCAACTGCCCATTCGTCATTACTCATAGTCGTGGAAATAGTCAAAATATGAATGAACTTTCTAAATACGATAATGTATTGAGTGAAGTTAAGTTCTCTCTTGAGACTTTGATAAACAATGCTTTAGAGAAGAACGTATCGAAAAAAAATATAATTGTGGATCCTGGAATTGGTTTTCAAAGGATATTACTCATAATTTGGAAATCTTGAGAAACTTAGAGGTATTTAAAAAATGGAATTTGCCGATTTTGATTGGTGCATCAAGAAAAAGATTCATAGGAGAAATTTTGAATGAGAAAAATCCAAAAGAAAGGGACATTGGAACACTCGCAATAAGTTGTCTTTGTTCACAATCTAAAATTGATATTGTGAGAGTTCACAACGTAAAACTAAATTATCAAATACTTAAAGTTGCTGATAGGATATACAGAAAATAAAAAGATTATTATTCTTTAACACCTTCGATTTTATCCTCTACCTCTTGGTATAGTTCTTTCAACTGTTCTATATTTTCATCTGAAGTTTCCCAATATCCTCTACCATTAACTTCTAACAAAGTTCCAACAATTCTTCTAAAACTATTAGGATTTAAATCCATTAATCTTTTCCTCATCTCTTCGTCATTTATAAATGTTTCATTAGTTTCTTCATATACAAAATTGTCTACCTGACCACTTGTTGCGCTCCAACCAAGAGTGTAATTAAGTCTGTTGGAAAGCTCTCTAACTCCTTCATAGCCAGATTTGAGCATACCTTCATACCACTTAGGGTTTAAAAGTTTTGTCCTTGAGTCTAATCTGATAGTTTCTCCAAGTGTTCTAACTTGAGCATTAGAAGTGGTTGTGTCTGCTATGTAACTACTTGGTTCTTTTCCGTCATCTCTTAGTGTTTTAATTAATTTGGTTGGATCTGAATCAAAATAATGACTTACATCAGTTAAGGAAATTTCAGAGGAATCTAGGTTTTGAAATGTAACATCTGCTGTTTTCATTACTGACTCAAATACCTCTCTTTTTTGATTCATTTCACCTGGATTATCAGCATTAAAAGCATATGTTTTACGTGATAAATACATTTCCTGTAATTCATTTTCTTCCTCCCAAGTTGAATTTTCTACGGCTAAATTAACATTTGAACTGTAACTTCCACTTGCATTAGAGAATACTCTCGCTGAAGCTTCTCTGATGGTGGTGCCTTCTTTTTCTGCTTGTTCTAGTGAATGTTTCCTTACAAAATTAGATTCCAACGGCTCATCAGCTTCAGCAGCTAATTTGACTGCCTGATCTATTAATGCCATTTGATTGATAAATAGATCTCTAAATACTCCTGAACAGTTAACTACTACATCAATTCTTGGCCTACCTAATTCTTCTAAAGGGATTAATTCTAGTTTGTTAATTCTTCCAACAGAATCTGGTTTTGGTTTTACTCCAACAAACCATAAGATTTGAGCGAGTGATTCTCCATAGGTTTTGATGTTATCAGTACCCCATAAAACGCAAGCTATTGTTTCAGGCCAGTTACCTTGCTCTTCCTTTTGTCTTTCAATTAATTTGTCAACAACAGACTTTGCTGCAGCTACCGCTGCTGTAGTTGGGATTGATTGAGGATCAAGTGCATGTATATTTTTACCACTAGGCAAAACACCTGGATTTCTAATAGGATCTCCACCTGGTCCAGGTAAAACATAATTTCCATCTAGTGCTTTAATGAGGCTATCCATTTCTTTGTCTGCGCATACCTGTTCTAGACAGAAAAGTAAGTAATCAAATAATTTATTTAATTCCTTCTGATTAACTTCATTAAATCCATTTAATCTGCAGACTCTTAGCCAAGGAGTAGGTAGATTTAGACCAAAAACTTTAAGTAAGTCGAAAAGTTTGGATAGAAGTGATTTTTCTAAATAAACTCTGCCATCAACAATTTTTAAAGAGTTGACCATCGCAAAAATCGACTCTCTTGCCGTCTTTATGATTTTTTCATTTAACTCTACGAATTTAAGTTCACCTTTATTATTACCATCATAAATTTGTTCAATAGTTAGACCCATGGATTCTGCAAGTAATCCAGGAAGAGATCTTAATCCCTCTTGTTCTCTCTCTAAAGATGCAATATTTACAAGTGTTGCAACAGCTTCTTCTGCTGTTGGAGCTTCTCCAATAGTATGAAGACCACAGGGTAATAATCTACTTTCAATTTCCATCAACTGTTTATAGACATTACCAACAAATAAATCTCTTTCATCTATTGAAAGTTCTTCTACGTCTTTTGGAGGAAGCTCTACATCTTTGTCAAGGTTACATTGTTTAGAAGTCTCAACTATTGCATTAACAATTTGAATACCCCTACTATTCTCTCTTAATTGTTGATAAGAACCAACAAGTTCACTTAGTTCTTTAAGTCCTTTGTAGAGTCCTGCATTTTCCGCTGGAGGAGTCAGATAACTAATAGTTGAAGCATATCCTCTTCTCTTCGCAATTGTTGCTTCAGAAGGATTATTCGCAGCATAGTAATACAAATTAGGCAATGATCCAATGAGAGAATCCGGATAGCAAGTTTCACTCATACCCATCTGTTTACCAGGCATAAATTCAAGTGAGCCGTGAGTTCCAAAATGAAGAACAGCATCAGCCCCCCAGATTTTTTCTACATACGTGTAATAAGCAGCAAAACCATGATGAGGACTTGCACTTCTTGAATATAGTAACCTCATTGGATCACCTTCATAACCGAATGTAGGTTGAACACCTATGAAAACATTTCCAAAATGTTTCCCATATATAAGAAGATTTTGTCCGTCACTATTTAGGTTCCCAGGAGGTTTACCCCAATTCTCTTCAAGTCTTTGTGAATATGGTGTGAACTCTTCGTATTCTTTCACTGACATCTTATGAGCAATATTTAACTCTGGAGAGCCATCCATCGCTTCAGGGTTGTTAATTACTTTTTCCATTAATTCTTTTGAATTATTTGGAAGTTCATCTACTTGATATCCTTTCGATTTCATTTCAAGAAGTACTCTATAAATTGAACCAAAAACATTCAAGTATGCTGCTGTACCAACATTTCCTTTGTCTGGTGGAAAACTAAATACTGTAATAGCTAATTTTTTGTCCTTTCTTTGCTTAACCCTTAAAGTTGACCATTTTATTGCTCTTTCAGCTATTACATCAACACGATCTTGAAGCGTATGAGCTTTACCTGTAGCATCATCACGACCTGAGAGAATAATAGGTTCAATAGCACCATCAAGCTCTGGAATTGCAATTTGAAGTGCTACCTGAACTGGGTGTAAACCTAAATCACTATCTTCCCATTCTTGCGTGGTTTGGAAGACTAATGGAAGTGCAACCATATATGGTCTATTTAGCCTTTTAAGAGCTTCGATAGCTCTAGGATGATCTTGTCTTGCTGGTCCACCAACTAGTGCAAATCCAGTTAGAGATACAACTCCGTCAACTATAGGCTTATCTTTATTTATTGAATCATAATAAAATTCATTAACTGGTTTAGAAAAATCTAGACCCCCACAGAAGATAGGTACTACTCTTGCTCCTCTATATTCTAATTCTTGAATTACGGCAACGTAATGAGCATCATCCCCTGTAACTATATGACTTCTTTGAAGCACTAAACCTATCGTTGGAGTCTTTTCATCTTTAGGACTTATATCTTTCCTATTAATCTCCCAATAATTATATTCTTTAAGACTTTCAAACATGCACGGCGCAAGAGGATGCCAAATTCCCAAATCCGGGAATGTTTCAGGGTCTTGAATTTTGAATTCTTCTATTTGATCTTTTATGTTCTCTGAAACTGCATACTTTTCAGAAATCATTAATAAGAAGTTTTTTAAGTTCTCAGTAGTACCACCTAACCAGTACTGAAAACTAAGAATGAATGTCCTCGCATCTTGAGCTTTTTCTACTGGTAGATATTTAAGTATTGAAGGTAGTGTATTTAATAACTTCAACATTGAATCTTGGAAACTTGCTCCATCAGATTCTTTTTTCTTTTTTATTAAATCTCCAATAATACTTTTAGATTGACCAAGTTGGGCCATACTAAATGAACCTAACTTATTTAATCTCATTACCTCTGGCATAGAGGGAAAAATAATTGAGGCTTTAAGCTTGTCTTTATATGGAGATACTGCGTCAACAATTTTTTGAGCTAGATCTTCGATAAAAATTAGGGAAGCAACAAATATATCTGCATTAGCTATGTCTTCTTTAAAGTCTTCAAAATTACTTTCATTTCTAAGTTCTTCGATAAGATAGCCACTAAGGTCTATACCTATTGGCCCATTCATCTTATTTATTGACTTTGCAGCTTCCGTTAAGGAATTTTGGTATTGTGGCTCAAGGACAACATAAACTGCTTTTATTACAACTTTGTGTTTGTTATCCTCAACAGGAGATACTCTGCGGTTTGCTGAGCGGACCTGCGTAAACATTGATTTTCTTTGAGTATTTCTACCAGACTACGAATGAAAAGACGTTATTGTGTGCAATATAAATAGCGTGTAACAACCTTTAAAAAAAAAATTTTTACAAAAATGATTGAAAATTCTCAAAAACCTATACCAGTACTAGTATCCGGAGCTTTAGGCAGAATGGGTGGCGAAGTTGTGAATACAGTATTAAATTCTACAGATTGTGAACTTGTTGCAGCAATTGACATCAATGAAAAGAATAATGGCTCAAATATTTCTGAATTATTGAAGGTAAAAAATTGTGATGTTTTTGTTTCTAACGATTTTGAAGGAACTTTATGTTCTGTTAGTCAAAATTATAGAAATGAAAATATCAAACCTGTTCTGGTTGATTTTACTCATCCTGATTCTGTATATGAAAATACCAGATCAGCTATCGCATACGGTATTTCACCAGTGGTCGGGACTACAGGACTTTCTCCTTCGCAAATAAAAGATTTGTCTGTATTTTCTCAGAAGGCATCTGTTGGTTGTGCAATAATACCCAATTTTTCAGTAGGAATGGTTCTTCTTCAGCAGGCAGCATCGGTAGCCGCAAGGTTTTATGACAATATTGAATTAATAGAGATGCATCATAATCAAAAAGCTGATTCTCCTAGTGGGACTTGTATAAAAACTGCAGAAATGATTGAAGAATATCCAAAGAAATTTAATCAGAGTTTAGTGAAAGAGTCTGAGTCATTGAAAGGTGTGCGGGGAGGGATCAGACATTCAGGAATTAATATACATTCTGTACGATTACCAGGATTGTTAGCACATCAGTTAGTAATTATGGGATCTCCTGGTGAAACTTACACAATTAAGCATGACACTATTGATAGAAAGGCATATATGCCAGGTGTTTTACAGGCTATTAAAAAAATAGGTAATTATGAAACTTTAGTTTACGGACTTGAAAAATTGATTTTTTAAAATGATCATTCCAATTAATTCAAATCAAATTTCAAAACTTATTCCTGCAGTAGGTACCGGAAGTCAATTTAAGTACACTTTGGGTGATCCAAGAAAAATTCTTCAAAGAGTAATAGTTTCTTCAATTGGTGGATTTATCTCATTAATAATTAGTTCAACAGGAGATCAAACAAACAATTTTTGGTTATTGCTTTGTGTCGCTTTCTTTTTGTATATCATCTGGGGCCCAATTCTTGAATCAAGTAGAAAAAATTTGCAATTAAGAAAATATAAATTTTTTTCTATATTTGATGGTTATGTATCAGATATCTATAAAACAGAAAAGATTGAAAGTTCAAGAGAACAATCTAATAGACAAGGTCGATTAGAAGTTATTGAAAACAAAAGGACTTGGTTAGTACTTGAATTAGAAGATGAAGATGGTTATTTGGAAAAGTTAAGTTTTCCTATGGAAAATAAACACAGTCAAATTAGAGTGGGTTCGAGTATTAGATGTTTATTAACATCTGATAACCGTAATTTTGATAGAGATTTTTATTTGACCGATGCTTGGCTTCCTGAAATTAACTTATGGGTTGGTGAGTACCCCTATTTATTAAGACCAGCATTTGAGGAAATTTGTTATATTTATTTGAATAGATAGTTGATATTTATATTATCTGATGAAAAATAAATTTAATTTTAAAATTGTTGGATCGGGTCCCACAGGTTTATTACTTTCAATTGTACTTTCAAAATTTGATTGCAATATTTTTTTAACTGATTTATTAACAAAAGATAGATTAATAGATAAAGATAAAACTTATGCAATTACTCACTCAACAAAAAAAATTTTATCTAAATTCAGACTCTGGGAAAAATTAGAACCATTTTTATTTGGCTTTGATACGCTTTCAATTTCAGATAGCGTAACATCTGCTTTTACCAACTTATCAACCTCTGACTTAGATGATGATATAAGTTCTGCTGAAAATATTGGCTGGGTAGTTAAACATTCGGATCTTATGAACGTATTTTTTCAAGAGATTGATCATTATGAAAATATTTTTTTTATGACGCCACAAAAATTGTTACGTAAAAAAATATTATTTGATTATCAATTCCTTTCTACAGGAGCAAACTCACTTGATAAAAAATTTTTGGATTTTGTTGATATAAAAAAATCTTATAGCCAGTCTTGTTTAACTTTTAAAATTTATCTTAGAGGTCATTGTGAAAAGCGCGCTTATGAAATTTTTAGAAATGAAGGCCCACTTGCATTATTACCTTTAGAAAAAAACATATATCAAGTAATTTGGACTTCCAGTACATTAAAGGCTATTGAAAGGTTAAATTCTGATAAAAATTTTTTAATGGATAATTTATCAACTATCTTGCCGGATGAATTTAAGTTGGATCAAATAATTGGCGAATGTAATATTTTTCCTGTTTCATTATCCTTAAATTTACCATTTTTTAATTTTAAAAAATTTGTTTTTGTTGGTGATGCATTCCATACATTCCACCCTGTTGGTGGTCAGGGCCTAAATAGTTGTTGGAGAGATGTTAATACTATTTTTGATCTTTTTAATGAAAATATTTCTATTACAAAAATGCAACTGATTCTATTTAAATTTAAGTATTTTTCAAGAAGGATTTTAGATATTATTTTTACTATATTCATAACTGACTCATTGATATTACTTTTTGCAAATAAAAATCTTTTTTTATTTCCATTAAGAAAATTTTCATTTTTACTTTTAAATAATTTTCTTTTTATAAGAAAATTAGTACTTAATCAAATGACTAAATCTCTCATTTACTCAAGAATCAAAGAAAACTCATGAATAATAATTTAAACAAGGAGATGATAATTTATTTATTTAATGAACTCGGATTAAAGGAGTCCTCTATTGAACTTGGTATAAAATTATCAAAAAAAATTAATACTCCATTACCAGTATTATTATGGAGTTTTGGAATGCTAACTAATGAAGAACTTGATAAGTTATATTCATTTTTATTTAAAAAAAATGGAATAATAATTCTGTTATAATTGGCCCAAATCTTATACAAGAACAATTACAGTTTTAACTAAAGAAAATCTGGTTTCAAGGGAAGCTATAGAGAAGCTTGATTTGTTATTACTAATCCTAGATACCATTGACTTAAATGGTATACAATCTCTTTACGCCTTATCAAATAGACTTAATTTAAATCACGTTTTTCCAAATAAAGTAACTATTTGGAAATTAAGGAATAATAATCCCTTGAGAAAATCTTATGTTAATAATAATATTAAACCAGAGGAATTTGACGCCTTAATTAAAATCACTGTTGAAATGTCAAGATATTTATATCCATATATTAGAGAAATACTTAAATCTAAAGAAGATCTTGAAAAAAACTCAGTTATCTGGAATGATTTTAGTAAAAGATTTATCGAATTGATTAAAGAGAGATTTAACTTAGATAGTATTAGAGTGAAAAAGCTTTTAAATCAAACCAAAAATGATGAAATTATTATAAGGTCTTTGCTAACCTTATCTCTTTGTATTTCAAATAAGGGCTATCAAAAATTGAAGAATATTTTGTACGTTTTTTAATGTTATGCAAAATAAATTATCATTTCATCAATCTTCGGTTAGTCTCGAAATAATCGGATTGCCAGATTATTCAAATAATGAAAATAAAGATCAAATATCAATAATTTCTCAATGGAAATTAATCATAATTGATAAACCACTTATTGAAGGAAAAATTGAGCATTTAGGGCCTATTATGAATGCTTTTTATATTTATTCAAATCTTTTAATAAAAAACAAAATTCCATTATATGAGTCCAAATTAATTGACATAAAAGCTGAGAATCTTCACATACATAATATTGTTCTCAAGAGCTCTAAACCAAATGTAAAGCCATTAATTTTAAAGATTGGTAATTCATTGCTTTCAGACACCATAAATTGTTTTGATCAGTTAAATGAATCTCCAAAAGTAAGAATAAAAAAAACTAATGTAACTAATAATATCCCTAAAGATTTCAGATTTGAGTTCAATAACAAAGTTAAATTTTTCAATTTCATTATGCCACCGTTTATTGCAATTTGTTCTTTAATTCTATTCTCCTCTTCTTTTATTTATTTCTATAATCCCATTGAAAATAATGAGAAAAATGAACTAATAAATCCATAATAAAGAGCAATTAGCATCTTAAATATAAACACGATATTATAGGTTAATTCCTTTTTCAGAGTAATTATTAATCTATTCTTTGAGCTTTGATGCATGGCAGACTTAAACATCCCCAATTTGAATATTAAGTCTGATAAATATATTTTTAAAAAAAAATTAAGTCTACGAAGAAAATCTAAAAGAAGATTATTTACTGAAGCTTTCTTTTTGTTTATTTTGAGTGTTTTATTAGTTTATATAAATTATTTAATTCCTAATAAAAATTTGCTTTTACAAAATCTACCTACGACATTTAATAAATCATTTTTATTATTAATTGATCTCTTTTCATATCTCTATGAAATATTTTTGGTGATTTTTATATTTGCCTCTTCTTTTACTGTTCTGATTTTAATGACAGGTTCTTTTTATAGGTTATTTAGGGTCTCTAAAAGAAAGTCAAAACAAATTATTTATAAATAATTTTAAATAGGTTGCATTAGACCACCACTTCCTGAATCAGAATCATCATCATCATTTTCTGTTTCTTCTCCAAATAATGCAAATATACCAAGTACAATTGATGAAAGAATAATTGATAAGGGTAAAATCGAATTTTGGATTCCGACGTCTATATATTCACCCATAAAAAAAATAAATTTTTATAAACCTAACCGAAATCAAACTGATTCGCGGATTTTAAATAATTATTTAATAATTTGTTCGCCTTTTATAAGTTCTTTATCGAAATTCTTTATTTCTCTTTCAAAAGATCCGAACCACAAGATTAGTTGATCAATTTGATTTTGAATTTCAGTTGCACCTAAACCCCTTATAGTGATGATTGAAAATTGTTCGCCTTCATTAAAATTAAATTTATTTTGAACACTATTTGCTAAAGAATTTTTAAGAATTTTAAACGTAGATTTTTTTAATTTTGTCTCTATCAGAATATTTGGTTTTTTGAGCTTTAGCTTATTAAAACCACATTTTTTAGCTAGTAATTTTAGTCTCATTATCATTATTAAGGACTCAACAGGTTTGGGTAAGTTTCCATATCTATTCACCCAGTCTGTAGCTAATTCAGTTAATTCATCATTATTTGAACATTCAGTAGCAGATTTGTAAGCCTCAAGTTTTTCTTCCCTGTTTAATATCCATGTTGCAGGTATAAATGCATTTATTGGGAGATCAATTTGAGTGTCGCTAACTTCAGGTATTTCTTGCCCACTGATTTCTGAAATAGCCTCATGGAGCATTTCTATATATAAATCATATCCAATAGCATTAACCTTTCCACTTTGTTCTTCTCCTAGTAAACTACCAACACCTCTTATTTCCATATCTTTCATTGCAAGTTGGTATCCACTTCCTAGTTCTGAAAAGTCTTTTATCGCTTTCAATCTTTGTTTTGCAGAGTCATTAATTTTATTTATATTTGGATAAAATAACCAAGCATGTGCTTGTACACCGCTTCTACCAACTCTTCCTCTAAGTTGATAAAGTTGTGAAAGGCCAAATTTGTGAGAATCTTCAATAATGATTGTATTTACTTTAGGGATGTCTAACCCACTTTCAATTATCGTTGTACATATCATTAGATCTACTTCTCCATTATTAAAAGCAATCATTGCATTTTCAAGCTCTGTTTCGTTCATTTGGCCATGAGCAACAATAAATTTTAAGCTGGGAAACATATTTTTTAATTTGTTTACAGCTTGATCAATATCAGAAATTCTTGGAAGAACATAAAAAATTTGACCTCCCCTATCAAGTTCTTGATTAATTGCAGTTCTTATAACATCCATATCTATTTCAGATAAATATGTTTTTATTGATCTTCTTGATGGAGGAGGAGTATTTAGTAAGCTCATTTGTCTAAGTCCAGATAAGCACATATAAAGAGTTCTTGGAATTGGAGTTGCCGAGAGAGTTAAAACATCTATGTTAGATTTGATTTTTTTAATTTTCTCCTTTTGTCTTACTCCAAATCTTTGTTCTTCATCAATAACAAGTAGTCCTAAGTTTTTAATTTCTATTTCTTTTCCTAAAATTTGGTGCGTTGCTACAACTAAATCAATTTTGTTATTTTTTAAACCTGCATAGATTTCCTTTCTTTCATTAACGCTTTTGAATCTATTTAGTAATGATACTTTTATTGGGTAAGGAGAAAATCTATTATTTATTGTTCTCCAATGTTGTTGAGCTAAGATTGTTGTCGGTGCTAATAATATTACCTGTTTGCCCGATGTAATAGCCTTAAAAATGGCCCGAACAGCGACTTCTGTTTTGCCAAATCCTACATCTCCACAAACTAGCCTGTCCATTGGCTTATCGCTTTCCATATCAGATTTTATTTCTTCTACAGCAGTAATTTGATCAGGTGTTGGTTGATAAGGGAATGATTCCTCTAATTCATCTTGCCAAGGACCATCTTCTGGGTAAGTATACCCCTTTAATTTTTCTCTCTTTGCATAAAGTTTTAAAATATCTACAGCAACTTTTTTGATTTGTTTCTTATTTTTATCTTTTATTCTTTCCCATTCTGTCCCTCCTAATTTATTTATTTTCGGCTTTATTTTTCCGCTTGATCTATATCTGTTAACACTACCAAGTTGATCAGCAGCAACGCTTATCTTCCCATCTTGATACTGAATGACTAAATAATCTCTTGAGTCTCCAGTTATATTTATTTTTTCTATTTTTAAAAATTTTCCTATTCCATGATTTTTATGAACAATAAAATCACCTGGACTAATCTTATTCACATTTATATTTGAATTGACACTTCTTTTTTTTCTTCTTATAAATACATTATTAAAAAGAGATTGTTGTGAAAATAATTCTTTATCTGTTATGAGAACAACCTTCCATATCGGAAGATAAAAACCCTCGATTTCATAATTGTTCTTATTTTTTATAATTAAAGGAGTTGAACTATTAATTGATTTAAATGCTTCATCATTATCATTAGGATTATTTAAAAAGTTTGTATTACATTCGTGCTCAAAAAGTAAACTCCTAGTTCTCAATGGCTGTGCTGATAATATCCATACTTTTTCATTATTTTTTATATTTTTATTTATATCATTGGATAATTTTCCTATATTTTTAGAGTATGAATTTAATCTTTTATCGTTTAACAAAAACCTATTATCAATATTGACTTTAGATTCGAATTCATAAAATTTAATTAAATTAAAATTTCCTAGTGAATTTAATATTGCGTCAAACTTTAAATGTAAATTAGGTTTGGCTTCAGAATTAATATCATTATTTTTAAGGTTTTCATTTAATTCATACGCATAATTATCAAAATTACTTTCAGAATCTAGATACCAATTATTTGCAAATTTTTTACAATCTTCTAATTCATCAATTACAAGAATTGTTTCCCTATTTATAAAATCTATTATATTTGAGGGGTTTTTTTCAATTATTCCTAAATAACGATCAAGATTATTTTTATTTATATCTTCTGAATTAAAAATACTGTTCTGAGATAAATTATCTAACTTATCTTTTATTAAAAAATCAAATCCAGCTTGTATTATTTCAATATTATTGATACTTTCTAATGTTTTCTGTGTATAGGGATCATATTCTCTTATTTTCTCAATTACATTATCAAAAAATTCTAATCTTACAGGAAACTCATTATTGACAGGATAAATATCTATTATTTCCCCTCTCCTACTCCAGAATCCTTCTGTTGAAGTTACATTTTCCTTTGTATAACCCAGCAAAGTAAGTTTATTTGCTAATTCTTGAATCTCGATTTGAACCCCTTTATTCAAATCTAACTTGTTTTCAATTAATAAGTTTTTATTTATAAGATGAGGTTGCAGTGATCTCTCTGTTGATATAACAATATTGAGTTCCTTTTTCTCTTTTCTTATTAATTTGGATAAAACAGTAAGCTGACTAAATTCAATCTCTTTGGATTTATTAATTGATGCGTATGGTAGATGTTCAGTTGGAGGATAATATAAAACTGCTTTATCATTTATACCTTCAAAATAACCAATCCATTTGTAAGCAATTTCTACATTAGGACAAATTAATAATATATTTTTTTCCTCTTTTTTTGCGATGCTATCTAAGATTATTGATTTTGCATATCTACTTGAACCAACAATATTCAATTCATTATTTTTTGAAATTCTTTTTATTAATTCAGAAGTAATTTGTGAGTTAGAAATATAATCAACTAAAGTATTTAAACTCATTTATAGTTATCAATCTTGATTACAAATATCGGGTATATTATATTAGATTTTATATTGATTGTGAACAATATTTGATGGATTCAGCAGCAATAAATTCTTTTATACCCACACTAGATCAGGTAGACAGTTGGTATGAAATATTTACACTTTTACCAATATTAATTGCTCTAGAATTATTATTATCTGCTGATAATGCTGTCGCACTAGCTTCTCTTACTAAATCACTCGACAGCTCAGAATTAAGGTCAAGAGCCTTAAATATTGGAATAACAATATCTTTATTATTTAGAATTATTCTCATCATATTATCTAATGTTCTTCTAAAGTTTATTCTTATTCGGGTTTTTGCTGGTTTTTATTTAATATACTTGTTCTTCTCTAATGTTTTTTTAAATTCAGATATAGAAATGTCTGAAAATGGGAAAGATAATAATAAAAATAATTTTAGGTTCTTAAGGGTTGTAGCGCTTCTTTCAATTACTGATTTTGCATTTTCCATAGACAGTATCACTACTGCAGTCGCTATAAGCGATCAATACATTTTAATTATTTTTGGAGCAGTAATTGGAGTATTAGCCTTAAGATTTACTTCGGGGATTTTTCTAAAACTTTTAGATATATTTTCTAGATTAGAAACAGCCGGTTACATAGCAATTTTAATCGTTGGGATTAAACTTTTACTTAATACGTTAATTAAAGAAACTATTCTTCCAGACTATTATTTTTATATTCTGATTCTTTTTGCTTTCATTTGGGGATTCTCTAAAAAAGAATCTAAAACTTAATCTGAAAGATATTCACCTACTGATGGCTTTAATTGCTGTATCAATTGCTTTTTGCTAGAAATGTTTTTGCCTTCAATTTTTGCTTCTAACAAAATAATCGGATCTGTTTTAGTTGAAATTATTATTCCTTCATCTTCTATGACAGCAAGAATAATACCTGGTCTTGAATAATTGCTCATAAAAAGATATTTTTCATATTTAATTTTATTACCACTCAAAACTTTGATTTTAATTATTTTTAGGTTCTTACCTCTAAAAGTTGTATATGCTCGTGGGTATAAAGCTTTTACTTTTCGAGAAATTTTAATTGCCTCATTACCCCAATCAACTTTAAAGTCTGATTTTTCAATCATTCTTGCGTAAGTAATTTCTCTTCCAATGGTATTTTGTTTTGTTAATTGAGAATTAGTATTTTTATTATTATTTTCTTCTATAAAAGATGTAGCATTTAAAAATAATTTTGCAGATAAAATACTAAGTTTTTTCGATAGTGTATTTAAATTATCGTCATTATCGATTTTAATTTTTTCTTCCAATAATAAGTCGCCAGTATCTAATCCCTCATTCATTTTCATAATTCCTACACCAGTAAATTCATCGCCTTTTATTAGGGACCATTGGATTGGTGCAGCACCACGCCATCTTGGAAGTAATGACGCATGTGCGTTCCAGCAACCAAATTTTGGGATTTCCAATATCTCTTTAGGTAAAATTTTCCCGTAAGCTATAACAATAAATAAATCACATGATAGTGATTTAAGTTCATTTATAAAATGTGTATTGTCCCTGATTTTTGCGGGAGTATAAATTTTTAATGATTCATGCTCGGCAAAGATTTTTACAGGTGAGGATATTAATTTATTTCCCCTAGATCTTTTCTTATCCGGTTGGCTAACTACTGCAATTACCTCGTGCTTAGATTTAATAAAAATATCAAGGCTCGCAATTGAATATTCAGGTGTTCCCCAGAATATAATTCTCACGTGTCACCAGTTATTGATAATTTATCAACCCATATATGTGGAGAAATTCCACTTGTTGTTACCTCCTGGCTTGATTCAATATTTACTATATTTTTCAAAAGATATTTGATATCCCCTGCTACAGTGGCAGATTCTATTGAGATTTTTTTACCGTTTTTGTAGAGCCATCCATCAAATGGAAGAGAGAATGAACCTTGACTTGCTCTGACACCTGCATGAATTGCGTTTAATTCTTCAATATAAACAAATTCTTTCTCATAAGTAGAGTGATCTAATGATATTTTTAGATCAGAGTTTTCCTCTGATTTCTCAACTACTATCCAATCAGGAGATACTGAGACTTTTGATCCTAGTCCAGCGTGGCCTGTAGGGATTGTTTTAAATATTCTTGCAGTTGATTCAGAATGTATAAAATTTTCAATTCTCCCTTTGTTAATTAAACATAGTCTTTTGGTAGGAGTTCCTTCTCCATCAAATGGTGATGAAGAAATATTCTCTTCGTGAAGACCATCATCATAAATATTAAGTGCTTCTGTAGATAGCTTCTCTCCAATAGAATTTTTATTAGATAAGCTGACCCCATCTAAAATGCTTCTAGCATTAAACATTGAACTAAAGGCATTAATGATGGTTAAAAAAGACTCTGGTGAAAAACATATTAAATATTTATCAGTTTTAATAGATGAATAATTTAAATGAGAAATTGTTTTATTAGAAGCGTCTTTAATACACGACTCTATGTCTATATCTTCAACTCCATATCCAAGTTTTACAGAACCTGAGCTACGAGGTTTCTTATTTTTCTCTTCTGCTCTTGCATATAAATAAAGTGCAGCTTGACTTTTGGTATAACTCCGAAAGGCACCATCACTATTTGCATAAACTCTTTCATAAAAACTCTCAGATAGACCATTATATGGAACAGATTTTATGGATTCATGACTTTCTAATAGTTTAACTTCTGCTTCTCTTAAAATCGTAAGTAATTTTTTAATTCCAACAGGATTTCTTTTTTTTGCATCCTTAACTTCAATAGGATCCTTGGCTAGTGGAGAGAATTCTGTTATTTCATTCTTGTTGCCAAAATCAGATGCAATATTTGCTTGATTTAGAGCCTTTTTAATACCAGATTCACTAATATCACTTGTTGTTGTAATACCAACTAAATTAGATTCGTTCCAAACTCTTAAAGTTAAAATTTGTTTTTGTGAGGCCTTAAGTTGTTTAGCCTCACCTTTATCTACTTGCACAGAATAATCATTAGAAAAGCTTGCACCATAATCCCATTTTTTAAGATTTAGGAAATCTGCAGCTTTGGAGATTTGAGCTGTAATTTCTTTTGAATTCATATCCTATCTTCCGCCAACAGTGATTGAATCAACCTTAATATGAGGTTGGCCAACAGTTACGTTGACACTTCCACTAATGGATCCACAGAATCCAGGCGCTAATTCGAGGTCATTTCCGCACATTGATATTTTTGGCATAACTTCTTTAGCCTCACCAATCAAAGTTGCTCCCTTTACCGGACTAGTTAATTTTCCATTTTTAATAAGATATCCTTCTTCTACCGCAAAATTAAATTGCCCTGTAGCACCTACACTGCCGCCACCCATTGATTTGCAGTAAAGACCATCACTAATACTATTGATTAAATCCTCTTTCGAGTGCTCACCTTTGGCTATATATGTATTTCTCATTCTTGAAGCTGCAGCAAAAGAATAATTTTGTCTTCTTCCACTTCCTGTTCTTTTATGGCCAGTTCTTAATTCACCTGCCCTATCTGATATGAATTTTTTTAAAATTCCATCTTTTATCAGAACTGATTTTTCGGGTTCCATACCTTCATCATCTACTGATAATGAACCAAAGGATCCTTCTGATATCCCTTCATCTATTGCTGTTACAGATTCATGAGCAATTTTTTCATTCAATTTATTCTCAAAAGGTGTTGTTCCTCTCTCTATTTGAGTAGTTTCAAGTAAATGACCGCAGGCTTCGTGGAATATAACGCCACCAAACTTATTTGCTAATACAACTGGCATTTGTCCCGCATCAACATAATCTGCATACAACATATTCATTGAACTTTCAAACACATCATTAGCTGCTTTTTCGTGATCCCATAATCTGAATTCATTAGGCATTCCTGACGATCCAAATCTTCTGCTTCCACTAGATCTATATTGAGCATCACTAGCAATTACGTTAAGTCCAACTGTTTGATACAACCTAATATCGGAGGCATAGGTTCCATCGCTGGAGGCAATAATAACTTCTTGCAGATTTCTTGAGTAACTTCCTTTTCTAGTTATGATCTTATTATTCTTTTTTAGAGATTTTGTGCTGACTAATAGTTTTTCACTTATCTCATGAATCGATGGGACTTCATTAATCCATTTTTTCTTAGGTAAACTATAGTCTTTATGTTTATTTAAACCGTTAAATACTTCTCTTTTTTTGTTGTCTGTTATGTCTAACATCTCAATAGCCTGAGATACAGATCTCATCAAGCCGTGCTTTGTTAAATCATTTGTACTTACAAATCCATCCTTTTTTTCTTTGAAAATTCTAATACCCGCACCCCTTCCAAATGATGGACTTACACTTGTAATAAAATCTTCCTCAGCTAACACGCTCGAGTTGTCGGTATTCTCTATAAATATTTCTACAAAATCAGCGCCAAGTCCAATACCATAGAAAATAATTTCTTCTAATAAGTCTTTATTGCAACTACCAAAAACGATTTCATTTGATTTGATTTGTGACGAAAGCATTTGAGTCTATAAATCTTCTCTGAATAAAGATTATCTAATCGAAGGTTGGAAATCTTTGCTATCTAGAGGTTTTAATAAGTATAGTCTTAATAACTGGTAACCGTTTGATAAATATTTAGGTAATTTTTTTAAAGTTTTAGATACTTTATTTCCCTCACTGCTTGCAATATCAGAAAGAACTTTATTATTCTCAACTATCTTATCTAATCTTCCATAAAAAGATTTATCATAAACGTCCAGTACTACAGGAAAAACTCTAGCAGAAGTCTCATTTGTTTTATTAATAACATACTGGTCGTAATCTTTAGCATCTAATCCTAAAGAAGCGTAGAAATCCTTTTTGATCCCCAGATCCCTTGCATACATAGTTGCAAATACAGCAAGTAAGAAAAACCTAGACCATAACTTGGATGTTAATGGAAGATTGTTCAAAAAATATCTAAATCTATGGAAATAGTCAAATAGTGGATGTGTAAAGGTAGAGCCCCCAATGGTAATTTTTTGGCTTAATGATTTAACGGTACGTGGTTGTGCTTTCATTAATGCGTCAAAAAAGTCACCATGCCTATTTTCATCTTGACACCAATTCTCAAAGTAATTAAAAAGTGGAAAAATCTTGCTATCTGGGTTCTTTTCCAAATGCCTATAAATTGCGATGTATCTCCAATAACCTATTTTTTCGGATAAATAAGTGGCGTAAAAAATACTTCGTGGTGGGAAATAAGTGTAGTCTTTATTGGCTGTTAAAAAACCTAGATCTAACTGTAGTCCAAAGTCACTCATTGATTTATTTAAAAAACCTGCATGTCTTGCTTCATCTCTGGCCATATGAGCAAAACATTCAGCAAGAAGAGGGTTTTTGTTTTTAATCCTCTTGCTAAGTTCCTTGTAAAGTAAAAAACCTGAGAATTCTGAAGTACAACTTCCCTCAAGAAAATCGACAAAAAGCTCTCTTGTCTCAGGATCCAATTTATCTGCAGCGCCTTCAAATTCAGTATTTCTTACAAAATGATGCCTATTGTAATCTTTCCTAAATTCTTCACATATAGCTTCCAATTCCTCATCGTTTATTGATAAATCCATATTTTCCATTGCCTCAAAGTCTGTTGTATAGAATCTTGGTGACAAAATTGTTTCTTTTGCTGGTGTCTTACCATTATTGATATCCTTTTTATTTTTTGATTCAACAGTTGATTGAGCCATCTTTTATTTGATTTATTAATACTATTATTTACTATGATTTGTATTTTTGAGGGAAAAGTTAACTTGGTGTTATTGTTTTTTTAATTAACTCCTATTAACTTTTGCCCATTCAATCTTTGAAGTACTCTTGAAATAATTAATTTTAGGGTAATTCTTTTTTCGTCAATAAGAAAAGATTCAATAATGCTGGGTTGTTGATTAGGTTTTGATAAAGAAATACTTTTTAATGAACTAATGTCATCTTTCTCAAAGGATAACCAAAAGTTACATGTATCTTTAATTTCACAATTTATTACCCAACATTTATCTCCAGCGATAGGTCTAATAGTGTTTGAGAGGTTTATATTCTTTATTTCTAATCCTCTTTGATTAATTTCCTCTATAAGTGCAGGAATTAAATGTATGTTAATAAATTCTTGGAAAGGCTTTTTCTCTACTGGGAGTTCTTTTTTGGGTTTTGTGATAGGTTTGGCGGTAGTATCAATTTCATTTTTTATAAGAACCTTAGAAGCAGAATTACTTTCAGAATTGCTATTTTTAGTATCCTTATTGATAACTTTTTCTGATTTAGGTTCTTTTAATTCCTCATAGTCAGGTTTAGTAGTGTTGTCAGATAATTCTTTATTAACTACATTATTTTTGTCTAAATTTTCTTCCATAAAAAAAACTATTTATTTTATTATAAATTAAAAAATATTTTTTAATAAATTTATTTTTCTACCAATCATTATTAGCATTATCCCAGTCATCTTCATTATCTGGATTTGAATAATCTAGATCTTTTTTTAAATTATTATCATTAATATTTTTGACTACTCTGTAATTAACAGAAATTGTTGGTTGAGTTTCTCTTATATCCCTTTGTGGCGGCATCTCAACGTTTGGTTCCATATCTTCCTCATTATTAGGTGATACGAAATCATCTTCTACATTTTCAATATTTTTTTTTCTGAAACGAGTACTAGTAATTGTTGTATTCAATAAAGTACTTACAAATAAACCAGAAAAAAATGAAATACTGATTAACTTACCTATACTTACTTCTTGGAGAGTCCATTTAAAGTATCTAAATGAAGTCTTCTGATTATTATTTGTATATAATAAAATTTGAAAAATTATTATTAAAAAAAGAGTTAATAATAAATATTTTTTCTTAAACATAATTCTAAAAAAGTTATCTTAAATTTTTTTGGTTAATATTTCCATAATATATATTTGTGAAAATTATTTATGTTAATTCTAAATCAATTTGATATTTAAGAATATCGACTTTTATGATTTTTACTTCTATTGGATCTCCAACCTTGTATGATTTTTTAGATTTTCTTCCAATCAATAAATTTTGCCTTGATCTATATTCATACCAATCATTATTAAGAGTGCTGACATGTACCAAACCCTCTACATTTAGTTCTGATATCTCTACAAAGAAACCATATGTTTGCACTGATAATATAAACCCACTATAAATATTACCTAGTAATTTTTCTGCTTTTCTTACTTTTTTTAAATTTATCATATTAGATTTATATTGGTTAACTTTGTACTTGTATTCATTAAGTTTCTCTATTACAAACTTGTTAAATAATATTTCTAGATTCTTTGAAATTGATGAATTAAATATATCCCAATTTACTAGGTCTAATGAATTACTTTCCGATATATTGATTGCATTAATATTATTCTTCTTTGATTTCTTACCATTTATTATCATATTAAAAATACAGTACTGATTAATAAGATTAGTGAAGTCAAATCCAGGAATTGTCCATGGAGAAATAAATAATTTTTCTGATTCCTCAATATCAGAATTTTTAGATATCAACCTTATATCATTTTCCTTTAATTCATTAATAAGAAGTTTATGTAAGATTCTTTTTTTATTATCATCGCCACATAATTTAATTACTTGACTAAATGTCAAATTGCCATTTTCATTAAGCTCTATGTCTTTATCAATAAATTCCGAATATTTGATGATTTCATTTGCATTAACGTAGTCTATTCCCTTTGAAATGTATCCTGCACTCTTTAAGCCATATTGATTTGAATGTTTGAACCATATTAAATTAGCTTCATATAGTATTGGTGAAAGATAGGTTTGGCAATCTTCTTTATTTAATGTTTCAAAATATCCTTTTGAATATTCAGCTGGATTGTGAATAAAAAATTCTTCTAGTTCTTCAATTTTATTGAGTGGTGCAGGAATTTCAACCTTACCCTCCAAAAGATGTTTTTGTCTGAATGAACATGAAATTTCAATTATTTTATCTAAATCGTCGATATATTCCTTTATAGGTTTTAACACACGAGAGGTGATTCTTGATTTACTTTTTCTAGATAGAAGCTCCTCAGTATGATCACTTCCGACAATTAGAGAGCATTTTACTAAAGTAAGATGAAATGACCAATCAATTATTTCATTATCACTATTTAAATGCAGACAGAGGCTTATTGCTTCATTCTTTTCAGCAAATTTAAATTCAGAATCATTTCTTATGGCTTCACTAAGGTAGTTTTGCCAATCATTTAATAAGGGCAATGATTCAAAGCCTTTAAATAATATTTCTAGAGATTTTTTACTATTTAGATCTACTCTTTCTGCAAGATTATTTGTATGTATCCATAATTTAGTACTTTTATTTTTTCCCGGCTCTATTTGAATCATTGGGAGCATTGGAGAATTATTAGAATTCCAACTTTTGAATAAATAACTGTTTTTATCAGTAAGGTCTATCCTCTCCTTTTTTTCTATTTTTTTAGACTCAATATGATTTAAATTATATGATTTAACGATATTGCTTTTAGATAAAACAAAGTCTGTATCATACTCTTCATTTTTGTTTAGTTTAAGCTCTTGTATCACATGACCTAGTCCTTCTTCTTGACCTATGGGAAATCTATCAATCTCAACTTTTACTATATTTTTGTTGTCTGGTTTGAAAGTGTATTTTTTATTCTCTTTTGGAAGTTTAATTTTAGAAAGGATCCTATCGTCTATTGGGATTGCATATACATCATTGTTTATTATTTCAACTTTAGAAAGAAGTATTTGATTTGATCTTTCAAGAATACAATCAACTATTCCTTCAGGTGATCTTCTTCTATAACCCTCTTTTATTATCCTTACTAAAACTTTATCTCCATTCCAGGCATAGTTAAGTAGATTTTCTTTAATATAGATATCTTCTTTGTCTTTTCCCCTTACAGCAAAGCAATAGCCTTTGCTACTACATCTTATTTTGGCGACAAGATGATCACTATCTTTTATGCAGGTATATTCATCATCTTCATTTTTATTAATTATTTCAAGTTTTTCTAGAGCTGTTAAAGCAATATCTAATTTATCCTTATCAGATTTCTTTGTTATTTTTAATAATCTGCATAATTTTTTATATTCTAACCCTTCTGACTGATTAAGATTATCAATTATTGATGATGATGTGAACATGATCTAGATGAAATTATAAATTAATTTAGGGGTATACACTTCATTATTACACCTTATTATCCAAGCTTAAAACTAATTATTTTCTTTCTCTTCTTTTTCTTCTTTTTCGATAGTGAAAGAATTTATAAAAAGCCTTATACCTATGATAAAAAATGTAATGGAAGCTATTGATTTAAGAACAACTTCGGGTAAAAAACTCGAAATAGAACCGCCTGTTAAAGCTCCTAGTAAACTTGCAAAAACAAGTGCTGAAGAAGATCCTAGAAAAACTGCTAGTGGTTTATTTGAAGTGCCGCTTATAGTTAAAGTAGCGAGTTGAGTTTTGTCACCTAATTCAGCTATGAAAACGGTTAGAAAAGTTGATAGTAATAAACTTAAAACCATTTATAAATAATTTTTGAAAGTTTCATAAGCTAAAAATATACTTATCAGTATCATTAAAGCACCAGTTGATAAAGCAAATTTGCTAGGAGATATTTTTTTTGATACCCATTTACCAATAAGAACTCCTACTATGCTAGAGCTTATTAATGCTAGAGAACTTCCAATAAAAACAATAATTGGCTTGCCTGATTCCGCAGAAAGCATCAATGTGGCTATTTGAGTTTTATCGCCAAGTTCAGCAATAAAGATTGTTGTAAAAGTCGTTATAAATATAGAAAAAAAACTTTTTTCTATATTGTTTTCCTTTTTTTCTAATTCACTATTCATTTTCCTGAAACAGCAATTTTAAAATTTTTCATCTCTTTACTTTGGTATCCATAATTTGATGAAATATGTTGTTTGCAGCAATCTATTAAAAATTTGTCACCAGATTTCAAATATCCTTTAAATGTAGTTGAAAATTCATTTACCCGGCAAAAATGTGGTCTTGTTTCATAAATTAAGCATTTTTTATTTTCTCTGTCCAGGTTTTTACACCAACCGTCACTAGCAGTCATTGAGTATATCAAATCTATATCTTCTTTGTTAAGTTTGTCTGCCAAATCGCTTCTTTCGTTCAAGTCGAATTTACAACAAGCTCCGCAATTTTCTATACATGTCCATGATTTCATAATTTAATTCAATCTTGTAACGTATCAGTACAGTTTCGTCATTTATTTGTAAAAATAGTATCACAAAATATATTCATTAATCATGGCAACACTTATTCCTTTAGCTGTAGTTGCGTTAGCAGGACCAGCAATAATTGCTCTTGTATTTTACCGTAAATAAAAGAAATTTTTTTGGTGACGTATCTTGAGGGTGTTTATTGGGATTTAGATGGTACCATCGCAAATACTGAATTAGAGGCCCATTTACCTGCTTTTAATAATGCTTTCAATGACCTTGGTATTAATTGGAATTGGGACACTAATAAATACATAAAACTTCTCAAGATAAATGGGGGCAAAAATAGGATTGCTTATTACGCTAAATCTAATAATGATGATTTCTCAGAAGATTTAATTCTCAAAATTCATGAAACAAAGCAGTTTCATTATTTAGAAATTATAAAAAAAAATTGCGTTAGTTTAAAAACTGGTGTTTTTAGATTAATAAAAGAATTACATAAAAAAAAAGTAAGACAATTTATTGTTACTTCAAGTTCAAGAATTCAAGTCAATCTACTTGTTGAATATCTTTTTAATGGCTTCAATCCTTTTGAGTTCGTTATATCAAGTGAAGACGTTGAATTAAAGAAACCAAATCCATTACCATATTTAAAGGCAATCCAATTAAGTGGTATAAACAAAAACAACTCAATTGTTTTTGAAGACTCCAATGCAGGATTGAAATCTTCGTTGGCAGCTAACTTGCCTACAATTTTTGTTCCTTCAAATATCCCAATTGTTCTAGAGGAAAATATTAAATTATATTGTATTTTAGACACTCTTGGTGATGAGAATAATGTGGCAAATGTAATTAAAGGCCCTAAACTAAAAAAATCATACGTTGACTATAACTTTCTAAGTGATTATTTAGTGTCTTTTAGTAATGCAAAAAACTAATTTTTCAAGAATTACCTACCAGTTAAATAATTTATTTTTTGGTTTTCTAAGTGATACTTGGAGAACAAAATCTATTGGTCTAATTTCTGTTTTGACAGGTTATTTTTTGTTCGCAAATTTTATTACAAAATTTATATCTGAAGGTAAAAATGAGTTGATAATGGTCCCAATAATTATTGTTTTTATTGAAATCATTATAAGAATCAAACCTGCCTCAAGTTCAAAGTTTTATTATCTATGGACCGTAGTTGATAAATTAAGAATTGGTGCAATTTATGCTGTTGTACTTGAAGCATTTAAATTAGGGTCTTAAAAGCTATTCTTCTTCTTCTTCTTCAATAGGATATACAAATCCTTGAGCTTTCCCAGTTAAAACTGATTTACCTAAAGATATAGCTTTTTGAGCTGCTACTGCTGCTTTCCCTTTCCAAACAGCGTGCCTTTGGTTTCTTTTGCTCTTTGATTTTTTCTTCTTTGGTACAGCCATTCTTTTTCTTTATTTCCATATAATAATATAACCTTTAACTGGTTATCTCCAAAACTTTTGAGTATATTTTGTTTATATACGTCAATTTTTTAAATAAGCATATATGCTTTATTAATCACTTATAAAGATTAGTGTTTAGATCAAAATTCTCATATTCAAATTCTAAATCAAGTTATTCGGATCTTCTAGAAGATATAGAGACGGGCAAAATAGAATCGATATTTTTCTATCCTAGGCAGAGAGAAATTGATGTTCTGTATAAAAATGGAGATAAATTTAAAATACCGATCCTTTACAACGATCAATTAATCCTTGAAAAGGCTACTGAAAATAAGGTAGATCTAACTATTAACAATAGTAGAAAAGAAGCCTCAGCTGCTAATTCATTTGCTTCAATAAGTCTTTTCCTGATCTTCATATTAGCTATAGTCTTAATCTTGAGGAGCACATCAAAATTGGCTTCTAGAGCTTTTGGTTTTACCAAAAATCAAGCTAAATTTGTAACTATTGATGATGTAGAAACGAGATTCGATGATGTAGCTGGCGTCCCTGAAGCCGCTGAGGAATTAAAAGAGGTAATAACATTTTTAAAAGAACCAAAGAAATTTGAAAATCTTGGAGCAAAAGTTCCTAAAGGAGTTCTTCTAATAGGCCCACCAGGAACAGGTAAAACATTATTAGCTAAAGCAATTGCTGGTGAATCAGGAGTGCCTTTTCTTTCAATATCGGCATCAGAGTTTGTAGAACTTTTTGTTGGTGTTGGAGCAAGCCGAGTTCGTGATCTATTCTCTAAGGCTAAGGAAAAATCTCCTTGTATAATTTTCATTGATGAAATTGATTCTATTGGTAGGCAAAGAGGGTCTGGGATCGGAGGTGGAAACGATGAAAGAGAACAAACCCTTAATCAGCTTCTAACTGAATTAGATGGTTTTGCTGATAATTCTGGGATTATTGTTTTAGCAGCAACAAATAGACCAGATATTTTGGATGCAGCATTATTAAGACCAGGTAGATTTGATAGAAAAATTGAAGTAATGCTTCCAGATTTAGATGGAAGAAAAAAAATTCTTTCAGTTCACTCGCTTTCCAAACCACTTTCAAGCGAAGTTGACTTAGGATATTGGGCTTCTAGAACAGTTGGATTTTCGGGAGCAGATCTTGCGAATTTGATGAACGAGAGTGCTATTCACTGTGCTAGAGATGAATCTAAATTAATAAGTGATCTTCATATAGAAAATGCTCTTGATAAAATTACCATCGGCCTGAGAAGTTCATTAATAACTTCTCCAAATATGAAAAAAATTATTGCTTATAATGAGGTAGGCAGAGCGATTGTATCTGCTGTGAGAAATGGAATTGAATCAGTTGATAAAATTACGATTTTACCTAGATCTGGATCTATAGGAGGATATACAAAAATATGCCCTGACGAAGATGTAATTTCTAGTGGCTTGATTTCAAAAAAATTATTATTTTCAAAAATAGAAATTGCTCTAGCTGGAAGAGCAGCAGAAACGATAGTTTTTGGTGAAGGTGAAATTACACAGTGCTCCTTAAATGATATTTCTTATGCCACAAATATCGTAAGGGAAATGGTTACAAAATATGGATTTTCAATTATTGGTCCAATTTCAATGGATTCTGATAATAATGAAATGTATTTAGGAGATGGATTATTTAGAAGAAAGCCTCTCATAGCAGAAAATACAAGTTCTAGAATAGATAATGAAATCATAAATATTTCTAAAATTTCATTAAATAATTCAATAAAAATATTGGAAAAAAATAGAATCTTACTAGATAAATTAGTTGATATACTTTTAAATCAAGAAACTATAGATAAAAAAGTTTTTAAATTAACAACTTCTAAATTGTTGAAAGTTTGATTTAATTGTTTTAAATTTAAAAAAATATTTTCTTGATAATTAAAAACAATACAACGAAGTTATTAGTTACACTTTCATTTTTACTTATTCTTCCATTTGTACAAAAACAATGGTTTAATTTGTATTCACTCAATATTAATGATATTTCCTTTTATTCAATCCTTTACTATTTGAGCGGTGCAATATGTCCATCTTTAGTGTGTTTAAACTCTTTAAAAAACTATACATACTATAAATTTAATAATAATAAAATTCATAGTATAAAAATAATTAAAGGAAAAATATTATTATTCTTGGTAGCAATAAATTTAATTTTTCTCTCATACTTAATAGCTGATTATATATATATAAATTTTGATCTTATATTTAATTTATTTCTTGAAGGAATTAATCTACCAAAACCGGATATTCCACAGTTAAGTTTTTTCATATTTTTAATTTCTATCTTATTAATTTTTAAGAAATCTAGGGTTCTGTTAAAAAAAATAATATTGGTAAATTTTATTTTGATTTCTCTTTATCTTTGGCATCTTCAAATTAATAATATTAGTGTTGATGATCAGTTTCATATTTATAGATATTTTGGTTTAAATGACTTAAATTTAATTAATCTTTTTATCCTAGTCGCCATAGAAACTTCTTTTTATACGTGGTCCTTCATATCATATAAAAATAATTTAAGCGATTGGATGGTGCCCAAACCTCAAAAAGGGGATGTTATCCCATTTTTGAATATATTTATTTTTTATTTTTTTATAATTATTTACTACTCAATACTTACTTAAATGTTTCTAATCCTTCTATAGCGCAGAAAAATATTCCTTACTACCTTTGGGGTCCTCTAACATTGTTTTCTCCCCGGGGGTCCAGTTTGCTGGACATACTTCATCGGGGTTTGCCGCAACGTATTGATAACCTTGAAGAATCCTTAGCGTTTCATCAACGTTTCTACCTACAGGAGCCTTATTAACAGTCGTATGCATAATTACTCCTTCGGGATTGATAAGAAATAAACCTCTATCGGCCTCTCCATCATCATTAAGAACATTGTACGCCTGGCAAATTTCTCTTTTTAAGTCAGAAACTAACGGGTAGTTAATATCACCTATTCCGCCTTCATTTCTTGGGGTTTGTATCCAAGCTAAATGACAGTGTTTGCTATCAACTGATACCCCAAGTATTTCAGTATTTAGAGCTGAGAAATCTTGGTATCTATCACTAAATGCAGTGATTTCAGTTGGACATACAAATGTAAAATCAAGTGGGTAAAAGAATAAAACAACCCATTTACCTCTTAGACCTGAAAGTGTAATCTCCTTAAACTCTTGATCATATACAGCTGTAGCACTAAAGTCTGGTGCTTCTTGGCCAACTCTTAAGCTCATGAAAAATTTGTCCTTATTTAAATTATGTATGGTCTGAATGACCGTAATAAGTATTATAATTTTATTAATAATGAATTAGCAAGTTTTTTTTTAATTCAATGAAATGGCATTATTCCTTTACTAGGAAATTTACAATTTTGAATCACAATAAACTTTTAAAAAATCTCAAAAAGGAGTTAATCAAATATCCTATTAACAGGCAGGACAATAAAAATACGAATTAAAAGAAATTTTATTTTATTTAAGATTCCTTTAAATTCAACTCTATATAATTAGAAATAATCTTTTTAATATTTTTAATTATGGCTAAATATATTGAAAGACTAAAGGAAAAAGTTAAAATAAAAAAATTTGATTCTAAACAGCCAATTGGAGCTTGGATTTTCGTTGTAATTTTGAATATAGTTGGATTTGCGGGTTATTTTTACTTAAAGGTAAATCATATACAACTAGGTAGTTAAGAACTTATTTTATTTCTTTTTTAATTGAGCGACAAAAATTTTTTAGTCTTTCATTTCTCGTTAGGTCAGGTAAAGTCCAAATTGATTCTGTTTCAGGTAATGGATCTTTGCTCCATTCTTTGAATTCTTCCATTATCGAGTCATTATTTAATTTTGATGTATACTTTTTACGTTTTTTTAAATATTTTCTTATCACAGTGAGATTTGCCTTAATATATTCTCTCATAATAGATACTTAATCTTATATTAATTTATCATCTAGCAAGTTCTGCTTTTAGGAAAGATTAATTAGACATTTTGTACTGCTTGAAAAAGTCCAAACGAATAACCTCCTATTAGAATCCACCCAAGCACACTAGATATTATTGTAGATCTTCTATTGTGTCTCCTTAAAGCTGATTCAATCATTTCATTAACTTCATCTCTATTAAGGTATTCTTTATTGGAGTTTTTTTTCATTTTTTTTCTTTTTACAATAAACGAATTTATAAGAAAGTGAGCTTAAGATTTTTACATACAAGTATTAGTTTTATTTTTGATGATTTTTCAAATATTTTTTATATTTAGATTTAAATATACTGTAAATTTCTAAGAGTAAATCTTTATAATTATAAGATAATTATTCGAATTAAAGGATAATAGTTTTTTATACAAACAATGAATATTAATGATAAATCTGTTTTAGAAATGCTCAATAAACTTATTGCTATTAATAGGTTAAATAAAACTCAAATTCTTCAAATGGTGAATTTAGTCTCCATATCAAATGATATTAATGATCTAAAGGATAACTTTAAATGGGAAAGTTCTAAATAATTTCATCAAAATATTGAAAATATAAATTCATTGTTTGAAGTTATTAATTCTTGAAATTTATATTAGAGATAAATAATAGTTAATTTAATTAAAAGTTTTATAAATAATTTATATAGGCTATTCAAATAGATTTTTGATAATAATCTTTATTATAAGATACTAGCTCTTGATCACTATAATTAAGTGTTTTTTCCTTATCCTTGCTAAATGATTTAATTAATATAGTAGAAGTGATTATTATTATTAGTATGATTAATAAATCTCCAACAGTAATCCCTCTCTCTTTAAGATTCATAATAAAAGGTATATTTTGTTTAAATATAGCCTTTTTTCTTTGATAGACTAATATTTTTAACAAACATGCTAAAGAAATATATTAAGCAAATATAAAAAAAATATAAAAATATTAAGACTAAAAGCTTTTGAATCATATAAAAAAAATAGATGAATTAATTATATGGAAGTCAAAAAAAAAATTATTAGTTCCAACACTCCTGATTTTTTCTCACAAGAGATGATTATCACAAAAAAATCACTTAACGAGAATCAACTCAAATTTACATATCAAAAACAGTTAATCTCAGATTTAGATAATAAGCACAAGGAATGGTCAAAATCTATTGACAATTAATTTTAAAAGCTTTCGTTGATTATATTTAAAAGTTTATTTCGTTTATTTGTATTTTTCTCTTCACAATGAAGTGTTATTTCATCATTAATGATAGGTTTTGCTTCATAAGCTAGATACCATAGAATAAATCCGACGGGAAATATTAAAATATGCATAGCAAAATTAGTTGACTTAAATCAAATATAGTGCAACACTTGTAATGTGCAAGTGTGACACTAATTTCTTTTTAATTATGCCCTCCCAGAGGAAAAGAATTGGTTTTTTACCAAGTGAAGAAGTTCATGAAATTATTGAAAAATTGTGCACAGCTAATGAATTTAGTCAGTCAAAAGTTACAGGATTATTGGTCGAAGAAGCATTGAGGTCTCGAGGTGTATTAAATGAATCTATTGGTCAAAATAAAATCGACAAGGGGGTTTCAATCAATTTTTCTTTTGATCAAGAAATATTCTCTGAAAATAAAAAATCTTCACTTAATCTGGAAGACTATGAAGTCAATAAGAAAGTATTATCTGATGATATCAAAATGATGCATGAATTTATTGAGTTTAAGTATTTTAAGAAAATTATGAAGCGAAATAATAATATTATTGAATAAATAGTGTCACACTTTTAATGATGTACGAGATTGCTTTTCAATGGAATTTTGAAATTAAGCAAAGATAAATATTTTTGAATATTTCTAATCAGCCTCTTAAAGAGGGATCCAAAATAAATTGAAACTTTAAAAATTTAGCGGACTAAATCCTCGTGGAGATATGAACCTTAGCCCGCTTTAAAAAAATAGCAATAAAAAAATATAAATACAATAAGTATGTAAATTTACTTTTGATTTAAAATTGGAATATAAAAACTCTAAATATAAATGGCAGTAAGTGAATTAAATGAAGATACACAGGATCAAATATGTGATCTTCTTGAAAATCTTCAACAAATAGAGAAACTTAAAAATAGAGATATACGAATTTTGCTTGATAAGATAGTTAGAAAATATGGAGGAAAAGTAGTAAATAAATGAAACGCTTATTAATCCAACTATTAGCTTTTATTACTTTACCAAATGTTCTTCATAGCTCCCATTTGTATAATCATAGGGAACTTATAGTAACCTCAGAAAGCACTAGGGAATCTATCGAGTTAGCAAAATACCTTAATGATAATGGTGTAGTTAAATATTCAGCATATTGGTGTCCTAATTGCCTTAATCAAAGTGAACTATTTGGTAAGCAAGCTTATAGACAACTTAATGTAGTTGAATGTGCAAGAGATGGCATTAACAGTCAAACTCAATTATGCATTGATAAAAAAATTAAAGGGTTTCCGACATGGGAAATAAATGGAAAACTAATTTTAGGTGTGCTTTCACTAAAAGAATTATCAAAATTGACTGGATTTAAGAATTATCGTACAAGTAAGAATAATGGTTAGATATTAAAATTTATTTCTTGAGTCCCTTTCATACAATCTCCAGCTGGATAATTAATTACTTTTTTTGATATTAATCCAATACTTATTCCAACCATCCCAATACCAAATACAGCTCTGGATCTTATGCTTGAGATGAGATATTTCATTAAGTATTTTAAAATACTAGGGATTATGAGATTATTACGTGGATTTTTTGTTTTTAAAAGAAAAATAACTAATAACCCTAAATCTATAATCTTTTAAAATAATTTTTAGATATGAGATATCTTAAAAATCCTTAATCAATAAATGTTTATATATCTTTTTTTCAGTATTTTTAGTTTGTGTTTGAAAGTCTTTTATAATTGAAATGAGATTTTCTTTTTTTTATGAAAGAATAAGAGATTTAATTTGACTCAAGGAATGGCTTTGTTACTTTTGAAGCCATTAAATATACCCGTTAAAAATATCCTTAATCTCATAATTTATATAACTAACCATAGGAATAATATTGGATACTAAGAGTCTTCCCATACTGGTTTGGTTCTCCTCCAACCTTGAGCGATTAACTTTTTCCATTCATCTCTAGCTTTATCAACTTTAAGTTCTTCTCTGGTTGTCATAAGAGGTGGTTCTTTTCCTAAAACACCAAGAATTCTTCCAGAGTCAATAAACATATATTCAAAAAATTTATCTTTATTTTGATTATTCTTTGAAAACCTTTTAACCCTTGAACGATTCGAATTTATAAGCCAAAAATCTTCTGTCAATCTTATTTATTTTATGTTTTCTCAATCGGAGCCATTGTTAAACCTTTGCTTAAGAGTTGCTCATGATATAGCTCTGCCTGTTCTAGATTACCTCTCCATACCTCCGCCGATCCTGTCTTGTCAACTTTGAAGGTTAGATCCCATGCTCTTTTTTCACTCATGCTTGGGATTATTGTTAGAAGACAATTTGCGACATGCTGAAAAGTATTAAAACTATCATCAAGAACAATTACCCTTGCTTCTGGATATTTTGCTTTAGATTTCTTTGGCTCTAAGACTGTTTCGAGCGAATTAAACATTATTGTCTGTAATAGTTTAAGTCAATTAAAATTTCACCTAAGATCTTCAATTGAAAAGTATTGAAAATGTCTCGAGCGTGACTTGAACACGCGACCTGCGGGCTATGAATCCGCCGCTCTAACCAGCTGAGCTACCGAGACATGGGAATATTGTAAGGCATTGTTTGTAATTAATTACCATTTTGAAAATTTATTTGTTTGTGGGCCTCATATATAGCAATTCCACACGCAACAGAAAGGTTTAGACTTCTAACACCTTTTTGATCATTGTTTCTAGTCTGTAAATTCGGCATAAAAATTGATATTAAAAAGTCGCTTTTATCAATAATGGAATCTGGCAATCCTGAATCTTCTCTCCCAAATAACAAAATATCATCTTGCTTAAATTTAAAATCCTTCAAATATAATCCATTTTTTTTACTAAAAGAAATTATTCTTTTTGTTGCTTTTGACGTCAAAAATTTTTCAAAATTCTTATGTTTATTAACAGTAACTAAAGGCCAATAGTCTAATCCTGCTCTTTTTAAATATTTATCTTCTAGTTTAAAACCCAAGGGCTCTATAAGATTTAAAGGTATATTAAACGCAGCACATGATCTGGCTATATTACCAGTATTTTGTGGGATTCTAGGTTCAAATAGAGCGACTTCCAATTTTAAGTAGGTATTTCAATACTTATTTCATCTATTTTGATTGCTCTGCCGTTTAATGCCAGCCAATTATCTTTTGATATTTTGGTTATTCTCTTTTGAAGTTCGCCGATTCTTTCAATATAAGTATTACCAATTTTATATTCAGAAACCAGACTCCAACCTACTTGTTCTCCAACAATAATTGTTATGCTTTTTCTTTTGATTAAAAAACTTATAAGTGAATTCATTTTTGTTGACCATTCATTTTGTTCCTTGCCAATACTTTTCATAACGAATCCCCCAATCGAATCTATTAATAATGGACCTTCTTCTTTCCTTAATGTATTTAATAGATCTGTCGTTTCTATTAATTTCCAATCTTTTGGCCTTCTTTTTCGATGTAAATTAATTTTATCTTGCCATTCTCTATCATCCAAATTGTTTTCAGATAAAGCAACATATGATAAATTTTTTACCTCCTTTGCAAGATGCTCTGCGAATTCACTTTTGCCACTCTTTGTCCCCCCTGTAATAAAAACTATATGAGATGGATATTTACTAATACTTAAATCCTTGGCATTCATAAATTCTCTATTATTTAGAGAAATACCACCAAGTTGCTAAAGGAATAATTGTGGCAGCAATTAACAAACCTATAACTATATAAGTAGCAGTTGAACTCTCAGTATCTTTTGATCTCATAGTGTTAAAATTTGGATCAACTACAGGGTTATCAATAGATGAAGGCTGACTTTTTTCGTAATTTATAACAGTCTTCTGTTGCGTAATACCAAAATATTTATTTATACTACTAATTTCATTTGCGTATGTAGTCGAGGGGATAAGAATAAAAATAAAGCCAGTAAAGATAAGAGAAAGTATATATTTATTGATGTTTAAGTTCATTTTAAAAGGTTTTGGTTAATTATATATTAAAAACAATATGTTTGAGTAATTTTAAATGTACTAAACAATATAATATTTGCATAATTTAATTAGAAATAACATATTTAAAATATGGGATTCAATGCGAAATCATTAATATCAGTCGGTGCAATACTCTTTATTTTTCAGATAGCAAATTTCATTTCAATAGAAACAATCACTCCTGAGCTTGAAAGAGCACAAGTGTTAGCTGCAATAGCTTCATTAATTATTATTTTGATAGGTTTTTTATTTAAACAATTCGAACCATTAGCTGGTGAGAAAACTGCTTTAAAAGGAGAAAATAAGTTTCTCTTCGATAGAAACATGCCGGATGAAGTTATTGATGAACTTGCATGGGGTTCGGAAGCGATATTAACTTCTACAGCAGCTGCAGCAATATTAATCCACAATGATGGCGTTAATATATTGAGGAGGGGAATCACTTCAAGTAATGATTTTAAACCTGGGGAAACGTGTCTTAGATCTATAAAAGATATGAAATTAATATCATTAGCAAACACTAAATTTTATCCTGGAAGAGAAGAATTTTTTAATTTTTGTGCCGAAATTCCATCTATCTTAGTTGTACCCATAAATAATAAGGCTTTTATATTGATAGGAGGCTGGAGTGCTAAGTGTTTTACTAAGTCTGATGAAAAATGGATTAATAACTGGTCCAAAAAAATTAATAATATTTTTTCAAAAAATAAAATTTAAAAATAAATTATTGATTTGACTCTTTTATCTTTTGCTTTAAAACTTACTGATTCAGTATTTAGATTATAGTAAGCATTTTCTGAATTTATTTCATATTTACTTTCGTTGTTTTCATCTTTTATTATATATTTTACTGGATTGAAAAATTCAATTATGTTATCTGAACCCAATATGGCTTTTCCTGAATTTAAGATGATATTTTGATTTTCAAATCTTATATTACCCTCTAATAGATAGTTAGTCTTTTCTATATTCCAGATAAAATTATCAGCATATAAAATATCCCCATCTTTTTTAAGAGTTTTTAATTTAACATTCCCTTTCAATTCCAAGAGTTTATTGTTGTCTGATAATGAAGATTCTTCTGAACTAATAATATATTTAGTTTCTTCACCATTGAGAATATTAATAATAGGTTTTTTTAATTCGAATTTTAATTCTATATTGTCATAACTTGAATTTGGACTGGTAATTGAATATATCTTATCTCCACTTTCAGAGAAAATAGTCATATCTAAGCTGTCTATCTTTTGTTTAACTTTATTTTCATCAATTACATTAGGGGCGCAACCAAGCATAAATAATGGAAGGAAAATTATTAATCTATAAATTTTGTTCATACTCCAGTTTATTTATGATTGGAGTGGGTTTAGGAAGACTTGAGTAACTTGCTAATAATCCCCAACTTAATTGTTGTTTCCAAGGAACTTCTTCTCTGTATATTGAACCAAGTTGTTCATTAATTTTTGTAGATAATTCGGGCAATAAAGGAAGTAATAACAATCCTATTATTCGGGTACTTTCTAAAACGTTATAAATAATTTGTTTAACTAGAGGTAGATTATCTTTCTCTTTTATTAACAGCCATGGCTGATTATCATTTAAATACAAATTTGTATTAATTGCTAGGCTAAGTACTTCATTAGCTGCTAGATCTAATTTGTAGTTATCAAAGTTATAAATATATTTTTCGACTGCAATTTTGGCAGAATTCTCCAATTTATTTTCACTTAAAATTTTTTCATTATTCGGCACTTTATTATCAAACCATTTTCTAGACATAGATGATGTTCTATTTAATAAATTGCCAATTGTATTAGCTAAGTCATTATTGATAATGTCAACAAATCGTTTATCTTGAAAATCTCCATCATTTCCTAGTGATATGTCTTTAATGAGGTACCACCTTACAGGATCATTGCCATATTTTGTAAGTAATAAATCAGGGTCGAGTACATTTCCCAAGCTTTTACCCATTTTTTGCCCTTCTCTTGTAAGAAACCCATGCCCAAAAACCTTTTTAGGAACTTTCATATTGGCAGAAATAAGCATTGCGGGCCAATATACAGCATGGAATCTCAGAATATCTTTACCGATAAAATGAACATCAGCTGGCCATCCTGCATTAATTGATTTTTCTAATGAATGTTCTGTCGTATCAGAACTAATTGCGCTTACATATCCAAGTAAAGCATCAAACCATACATAAAAGGTATGGTTATCGTGATCAGGGACAGGAATCCCCCATGTGACATTTGTTCTTGAAATTGAAAAATCCTTTAAACCTCTAGATACAAAATTTATAATTTCATTCTTTCTTTCTATTGGTTCTATAAAGGAAGGTTCGTTGATTATTTTCTCAATTTCTTTTTGATATTTTGAAAGCCTAAAAAAGAGATTCTCTTCATTTTTCCATTCTAGATTTTTTTGATGTATGGGACACTTGTATGTTGATGAGTTTTCTGGATTATCTTTAAATTCTTCACAACCTACACAATACCAACCTTTTTGAACTCCCATATAGATATCATCTGATGCTTTTACTCTTTCATAAAATTCATTAACAACAAATTCATGATTTTTTGAGCTTGTTCTTATAAATTTATCAAAGGATATATTCCAATTTTTCCAATTATTATTAAAGACTTCTGAGATTTCATCACAATGTGATTTTGGTTCAATACCCTTTTCATTAGCTGTTCTTTGTATTTTTAAACCATGTTCATCAACACCAGTAATGAAAATAACATCTTCACCTGCAAGCCTTTTATACCTAGCTATTGAGTCACAAATTATTGTTGTATATACACTTCCTAAATGGGGTTTATCATTAACATAGTATAAAGGGGTAGTAATGACAAAAGTCATAAAGCTTTTTTATTTATACTAACAGATATTTTTTAAACTAATAAAAACCTATTATATTTATTGTCTTATTAATAAATAAACTCTAAAAGATTACTATCATTTATAATATATTTAACTTTATATATTTTATTACTATATATTTCTATTGATACAAAAAGAGTAATTAGTATTTCTAGTGAATAATCTGGAAAATAAACCAAAGCAATATTTTTTTTATGATTAATCCACTTAACAAATATTATTTTATAAAAAGGGTTTTTTTCATTCTTAAAAAATAATGTTAAATACTTAAATTTATCATTTTTAAAAATATTATTATTCTCTAATTGTCTATTCTTAGAATAATCAATAATCTTAGAGACTGAATCTTTACTTAGAAGTTCATAATTATTAATTTTATTATATACTTGCCTCTGTATAATCAAATCAAGATATCTCCTAAGTGGTGATGTACATTGTACATACATTTTAAGGCCTAATGATTCATGAATTCCTGGTTTAGTTGTTATGTAACTTCTTCCCATATATTGTTTTAATATTATATATTTAATATCACTATCATTGTATCTATTAAGTATTTCGGATGGATTACAATTTAATTTCTGAATCCTAAATGCAGCCCCTAAATTATATTTATCTATAAATAAACTTGTTATATAACCCATTAATATCATTGATTCTGCAACTATAATTTGTGATATTGTTTTCTCTAATTTATTTAGTACAACCCTATCTTTATATAATTTAATTTTACTATTAGGACTTTCAAAAATAATTGCTCCTTGTTTCTTTCTGAATGTAATACTTTTTTCTAATAAATTTTTAATCTCAATTAATTCTATTTCTTCTTTAGGTTCTAATTCTAATATTTCATCTGCATCTTCATATGTTAATTGATATTTTGGTTTTATTATTGCTTCAGTTATTTCATAATTATTTATTGATCCATCGTCATTGAACTCTATTGCTGCACTAATAGTTTCTGAAATTTTATTTTGAGCTAGATTTGCTTTTTCAAGAATATCTTTAGGTAGCATTGGGACATATTGATCAATTAAATATAAACTGCTATTTCTCTTTCTTGCATCTAAATCAACATTAGAGTCATGCATAAAGAGTTTGCATGGATTACTAATATGTATCCATAAATTTTTTTTATTTCCTTCTTTTATTTCTAATGAAATAGCGTCATCAACTTCATGTGGATCATCAGAGTCAATAATATATGTTTTTAAATTAGTTAAATCTTTCAAATATTTGAGATATTAATCATAGTGCGAACTATATTTAATATGAAATTATCCTTCAGGATTTACGAAGGGTAAAAGAGCTACAATTCTGGCTCTTTTTACAGCTAATGTTAGATCTCTTTGTTGCTTAGAGGTTAAACCTGTCATCCTTCTTGGTAGGATTTTACCCCTCTCAGTTATGAATTTTTTTAGTAGTTCTACATCCTTATAGTCAATAGGATCTCCAGGTTTGATAGGCGATAATTGTTTTTTAAAAATTGAATTAGGCATGATTTAATTTGATTACTTTATTTCTTTGTGAATTGTCATTCTGTTTAAATGAGGATTAAACTTTTTTAGTTCCAATCTTTCAGTTGTATTTCTTCGATTTTTTTCGGTAGTATATCTTGAGACACCATTAGATCTCTTAGGATCTGTGCTTGTCCTAGCTTCAGTACATTCCAGGGTCACTACAACTCTTGTCCCTTTTTTGGCCATTTTAAATAATACTTTATTGTATAATTCTCTATTGTACATCTTCAACAAACTTTTTTGAAGATATACTCATTTCTTTTTATCATCATTGATTAAAAAATATATATGAAAGTTTCTCAAAATTGGTTGAAAAATTTAGTAGAAATTACTTCTACTCCAGAAGAACTCTCTGAGAAATTGTCTATTGGTGGATTTGAGGTTGAATCATTAGAAGATTGTTCAGTAAATGTAAATGGTGTTGTTTTAGGTAAGGTCTTATCTGTTTTAAAACACGAAGGATCTGACAAACTTTCAATTTGCCAAGTCGATATTGGTACTTCAAAGAATTTACAAATTATCTGTGGTGCGCGCAATATTAAACCAAATATTTATGTTTATGTTGCTACTGTCGGCGCAAAATTAAATGCAGTTGATTTAACTATTAAAAGAAGTGAAATTAGAGGTGTCATGAGTGAAGGAATGATATGTTCACTGCAGGAACTTGGATTAGAGGATTCAAGCGAAGGGATAGAGACTATTGATGAAGATTTAGCCTTAAAACATGAATTGGGCACTCCAGCATCTTATTTACTTCAATTAGATGATTTTGTATATGATTTAGCAATTACTGCTAATAGACCTGACGGAATGTCGGTTATAGGTATAGCACGCGAAATTTCTGCTCTTTTAGAATCAAAATTAAATTTTCCAGAATTAAACCATAAATATAATATTGATTTACTTAAAGGAATTCAACTTTGCCCAGTGGCCATCACATCTGATTGCATTTATACAATAAGCTACATTGATGGAGTAAATGGAGAAAAATTATCGCCAAAATGGCTTAAAAACCGTATAGAAAAATCAGGCATAAAATCTATTAATCTTATTGTTGATTTGACAAACTATATTCTTTTAGAACAAGGCCAACCTTTGCATGCATTTGATAAAGATAAATTATCAAACTTAATTGGCAAGGAAGTTTCTCCAGAAGATTTCTCTGTAAGAAAAGGTAAGGATAACGAAAGCCTTATATGCTTAGATGGTAAAAAATATGATTTAAATGAAAATATCTCAGTTGTTACTTGTTGTGATAAACCGGTTGCTATTGCTGGGGTCATAGGTGGTTTAGAGACTTCTGTAACTAGTACTACCTCATCTATTTACCTTGAAGGCGCTGTTTTTAATCCAGTTACTATAAGAAAATCATCGAAGGCGGTTGGAATAAGAACAGAATCTAGCAGCAGATATGAAAAAGGGATTTCATCTAAAAATACAATAGATGCTGTTACCAGGGCGATTAATCTTTTGGAAGAATATTTTAGTATTAATTTACCAACCATCAATACTTCTAATTTAATAAAGAATGATGATATTTTTATTAAATTACGGAGAAATCGAATACATAAAATTCTTGGCCCATTAATAATTAACGATCAATTTGAAAAAAGAAATTTATCTGATAATGAAATAGTTGATAAATTAACACTCATAGGTTGTACATTAAAGAGCAAAGAATATGGCTGGGATGTAGCAGTAATCCCTAATAGATCACAAGATTTAATAAGGGAAATAGATTTAATTGAAGAAATTGCGAGATTAATTGGTTATGACAGATTCGACTTAAAACTTCCTTGTCCAATTAAGCCTGGAAAATTATCGTCAGAGCAACTGGCATTTAGAAAAGTAAAAAATGGTTTTATAGAAAATGGTTTTAATGAGGTACTTAGCTACTCTCTTGTTCCAGAAGATAAAGAAACCCTAATAAAGATTTCTAATCCTTTGTTATTAGAAACAAGTTGCCTTAGAGATAATATCTGGAAAGAACATTTGGAGATTGTAAACCGTAATATTAAAGCTGGACAAACAAGTTGTTTTATATTTGAAATTGGAAATGTTTTTTATAAAAATACTGAGATCATTCAAGAAGAAGTACTAAATGGTGCAATTTTTGGGAATAGAAAATTTGGGAAATGGGTAAATTCGGTTAAGGATAATGACCTTAATTATTACCAGGCCAGAGGAAAGTTAAAGGAAGCTTTATCATGCCTAAATATAAAAATTGAGGATAAACCTTCTGATTCAATTGATTTTCTTCATCCAGGAAGAACAGCCAAATTAATTATTGAAGGGAAAGATGCAGGTTATTTTGGTGAAATTCATCCGAAACTAATTTTAGAAAAGAAGTCTTTAAAAAAAGTTTATTTATTTAGCATAAATGTTGTTAACCTTTTGGGAGCTAGTACAAGAAAAAATAAATGGATTCCAATATTTAAGCAATACCCAATTGTTCCAAAAATAGAAAGGGATATAAATTTTATTTTCAGTAAGAAATTTTTAATTAGCGATATAACTTCACAAATAAGAAAAACAGGAAAAAATCTTTTAGAGGACGTGCATTTAATCGATGTTTTTGAAGATATTAAACTTGGGGAGGATTATATAAGTTATACATTTAGATTATCTTATAGAGATAAAGATAAAACATTACTGGACTCAGATATAAAATCAATACACTCAAGTATCATCTCTAAAATTGAAAAAAGTTTTAACACAAAATTGAGAGATTAATTGTCTTCTAAGTCTTATTTAAGACTTTAAATGAGTCTATATATAATTCTTAAACAAGATAAGTAATAATCCTATAAAACTGATAAATGTTGTATTATATAACCATGATTAGTTTTCTATCTCTATTGCTATCCTCAGTACTATGGGTACAGGTGCCACAGTGGTCAGATGATTGGTCAAAATGCTCTGTTGACGTACCAGATGCTTCGTGTCATTGGTATATAACTGCACCTGATAACACTTTTGGGGAAGGGTTTGATTGGGCTAGCGCCCCATGGTTTGATGCTAACGGATTAAGTGATGTTCCTAGTATTGATAAGCAAACTGCTATTCAAAAGCTTCAGTCCAAGTAGTACTGTCTTTAAGGCAGTACGGAAGCGCATAAAAGGCTCTAATAGCAATACTTTCAAGCCCTTATTAATTTTTTGGACATTGAAAGGACATGATTTATTGATTTATTATTCAATTTTTAATTTTTCCAGTCATTAAGCAGTTTGGACATGATTCATTCAAATCGATTAATTTGTTTATCTTACTAATCTATTTTGAGACTATATAATAGACTAATAATGAGTCTTATTTAAGAAGTACTATACAAAGAAATTTTTATTATTTAAAAGTAAATTTTATCTTAATTTCATTTATACAAAATTTTTGTTTTCATAAATTTGAATAAAAATAATTTATTAAAATTAGAAATTTTAAACTTAACAGCTATCTTATATGAGACTATTAATTAGACTTATAATTAGTCTTATTTGAGAATCACTATACTAATCTCTATATAGATTTTTTAGCAATTGATACGCTTCATTTAATTTTCTCATTTGATCTGTTGATCCTCCAGCATCTGGATGTGTCTCTAAGGCTATTGATTTATAGGCCTCCCTAATTTTACGGAATGTATGAGCTGATCCTGCTGATGTTGATAAATTCAATAATTTAAGTGCTCCATGTACTGTCATTGTTGAATCCAAAGTTTCAAATGAATTTGATCTATTATTTCGCTTAAATCTACTTACAAACCTTCTCATAAGTGTTGGTATTCTATTTATCAGATCTGATGTAGCAAAAGGGTCTTCTAAAACGCCAATCATTAATAAAACAATTTCAAGGGATGGATTTTTCTTTATCCAAAATGGGCATAATTCTGACATTAATTTATTGGCTGCACTCCAAGTAAAAGGTAGATTTTCAGTTCCATCAAGATTTGGCCATATATCCCTTTCAAACCAATCCATTGAAGCTTCTACTACATGGTCATTAGGAACTGATCCATATAAGGTTTTCCAATGACTAATTAACTCAATTCGACATTTTATTAATTCAGTTTCTTTGATTGTATTAATTTGAATATCATTAATATTCTCCTTTAATTTTTCACTATTAATACTTCTTCTTAGATTCTTTACTTTTTTTTCAACAAAATTGGGAAGGCTTATATTTGAGTTGGCTTTTTCTTTATATTGATTGTTATTTGTAGATCTTTTATTCAAAGATATCTCATTAACTTCTTTTTTTACGTCTGATTTAATTAATACCAATGCAGTATCTTCATCAATATTTAATTTTTCATTATTATTCTTATCGTTAAAGTCTATTTCTTGCTGTTGGTTCTTAGGTAGTAAATCATCTTCTTGAAGAAGTTCTTTAAGTATCTTTTCTATTACAGGTCCTCTTGCTCTAAATCCCCACTCTTTTCGTAATTGATCAAACCTGGAAATTAGTTCCTCAGGTAAATCAATTGAAATTCTTTTTGTATTTGAATTTTCAGGAATATTCAATAATATTTTCTTGAAGAGTATGGAATTTATTTAATTTTATTCAAAAAAAATTGAAAGTCCATAAGGAATATTGTTTTTAAATTAAAACCAATTTATTTTTATGTCACAAGTCAATTAAGTATCTTTTTATAATGTAACCAAAAAATGTTTAATTGTTATTTCAAGTCATCTAAAGAAAAAAAGAGTTTTTATCAACACAAGAAATTAGAAATGCTCAATTATATTAAGGATTCACTTGAACGTAAAATTGCATCTGTAACAGCATCTATAGAAGTTCTAGAAAGCCAAATAAGCAGGGATAAGGAAGTTGAGGTAACTAATTAGTATTCAAACAAAACTTTCTAGAAGTTTTTCAGGGCCAAATTTCTTTAAATAAGTAATATTTGAATTTTCAGTTACTAATAGATATCCTGCAAATCCTAAACCGTTAATACTGAAACCATGAATATGATCATTTTTTCTTTTTATAATAGCCATCCATTTATTAGTTATTAAGATATTGTAGGGACATATCGGTTTCTTATCACTAATAGGATCCCCAAGTCCCAATTTCTTGCATAATTCTAAGTAAAACTCAAAAAGACATGATGGATTTTCTAAAAAATTAAATTTGGATACAATAATATTTTTTTTAAGCTTACTATCTAGATCTTGATATGAGTTCATCTCTAAAAACCACTTTTCTCTAGGGCATGATATCTCACCTTTAGATCTACGCAGAAGTTGAAAATGCCTGTGAGGTTGACTTGCTCCCGCAATTGGAGAACTATTGAAAAACCATAATCCACTAGTATCATTATTAACTTGTTGGATCGCTCTCCAATCTTTAATATCTAACCATCCATTTTGAGGTTTCCATTCACTTGTAATAAGTAAAATATGACCTTTTTGTACAGGGTACTTATTTAATATTAGTTGATGATTATCACCAATTTTATCAATTTCTAGTATCTTTTCCCAAGGACAAAACGGATTTTGCTTAGGACCATAAATTTTTTTTTTAATAAATTTTGAAGTATCGAGTTTCCTAATTATGAAGTCGTCTTTTTCATATAAATCTCTTGTAATAATATCAGTTTTGAGAGGATATAAAGATTCATCATCAATTGATAATCGAGTTTGTTCTAATGCTTTTTTCCAATATATTTCTAAACTCATTTAAAAAAATTCATCATAACCATTTTAAAAAAAAAAATAAACTTGTAATTACTTTTTATTAAATTGATATTCTTTCAATTTTTCAAGAGGTACTGATTCTAAGACTACAATATTAGTTGATTCTAATATGACTTTTGGTGCAAGACCGTCTAATAATGCTTGCTTCCACCTATCAAGACAAATACACCAATGATCACCATCCTTTAGTCCTGGGAAGGAATAAATAGGCATGGGAGTAATTAAATCATTACCTTGTGATTTACTATATTTCAGGAAATTATCATCCATCACACAACATATGGAATGATTCCCTCCATCATTCTTGTCATAGTTGCAAAATCCATCCCTGAACCACCCTGTCATAGGTGCGCAACTACAAATCTCAATTTTTTCTCCAAGGACATTTAACTGATTTTGATTATTTATGGTCATAGATTTTTTTAATAATAATAAAACACCAACATTTCTTTAAAAAAGGTTGACGAGTATGGGGGGTAAGGAAGTAAAAATTCTAATAAGGTTTTTTTCATTATGGATTGGGACTTTACTGAAAACATAGCATTTAAAGCTCTTTATGAAGCTTTTAAAGATAGTGATGAAACTTCTGCATTAGAATTTTTATCTAGTGATGGCGCTTCATATTATCTTGAGTTAACACAGGACGCGGCGGGTGAGGGACTTGATTTAGGTGATAATGAAACGATGGAAGAACTTCAAGAAGAAATTATTGAATATTTAGAAAACAACTAAAGATTTAGATTAAGCGCTGAAATATTTAGCTTTTGAGTGCAGTGAAATGATAGCTGTAGTACTTTGTTCTGGATGAAGTTGTTCAGATTCATCCATGGTCAAGCCTATTCTTTTTGTATCCAACAAAGATAATTGTATGTTTGAATCAGATACTTTTGGACATGCAGGATAACCAAAAGAATATCTAGCTCCTCTATATTTTTGAGATAGTATTTCTCTATTTTTGTCTGGTTCTTCAGTCCTAAAACCACATTCAATACGAATTAATGCATGGACATACTCAGCTAGAGCTTCTGCTAATTGCACTGTTAGTCCATGGAATAATAAATAATCGCTATATTTATCTTCCTTAAATAATTTTTGAGAATATTCACTAGCAATATCGCCCATCGTTACTGCCTGCATAGGAAATATATCTATCGGTTTATCCTTTTTTAAATCACAATAAAAATCAGCTATGCATAAATTATTCCCAGATTTTTGTCTTGGGAAATTGAATTCGGAAATTTTATTTAATGATTTATCATCAAATAAGAAAATACTATTATCTTTTCTACCGCATCTGAAATATCCATAAACTGCTTTGGGTGAAATAAGTTTTTTTTCTACAATTGTCTCTAACCATCTATCTAGCAATGGTTTAGCATATGAATCCAAATAGTTATTGTATTCATCTACGCTTTGGTTTTTTCCTTTTTTTATTTGCCATTGTCCGCTAAATAGAGCTTTTGTATCTAAATAAAAAATTAACTTATTTAAATCTATATCAATCTCGTTCAAGACTTTCGTTCCTAAGAAAGGGGCTTGAATTGGTTCTTCTTCATTTATAAATTTAGATCTTAAAATGTTTTCTTTTAAATTTAATCTAGAAGTCTCTATATCTATAGATATTGATTTTTTAACAGCTTGAGAGTTTGATTTTGATGAGGCTAAATTAATATTTATACCCTCATTGTTAATGAAACCCTCTGTATTTGACCAATTACCCTTTTTTTTATTATCCATATATTCATTCATAAATTTAAGATCAGTGAACGCGTCTTTTCCGTACAATATTTTCCCTTTATATATTTTGCTGCAGTCCTCATTTACAAATTTTGGGGTTAAGGCTGCGCCTCCTAATATTACTGGGACACTAATATTTTCATTGTTAAATGCTTCTAAATTATCTTTCATAAAAGCAGTTGATTTAACAAGTAATCCACTCATAGCGATGCAATCTGCATTGTGTTTTTTTTGTGCATCTATAATTGCTGAAACATCTTGCTTTATTCCAAGATTTATTACGTCATAACCATTATTTGTAAGTATTATGTCTACCAAATTTTTTCCAATATCATGAACATCGCCTTTGACAGTTGCAATTAAAAGTTTTCCATTTGATATTTTTTCATCTACAGTTTCCATATATGGTTCTAAAATTGAAACAGCAAATTTCATTGTTTCTGCTGATTGGAGTACAAATGGCAATTGCATTTGACCTGAACCAAATAAATCTCCTACAACTTTCATCCCATCAAGTAAAAAAGTATTAATTATTTCAAGAGGTTTATATTTTTTTAACGCTTTATTTAATTGATCCTCTAAACCTATTTTTTCCCCATCAATAATATGATTTTTTAGACTTTCTTCCAGATTTAGATTTTTATTTTCTATAGATGCTTTTTTGAAATCTTGAATAGATAAATCTTGAAAAGCCTTTGTTAATTCTACTAATGGATCATAAATACAAATATCATCTTCAAATTCTCTTTTGTCATATATCAAATCTAAGCAAAGCTTTTTAGTTTCTTCAGAAATTTTTGATAATGGCAAAATTTTATTTGGTGCGATGATAGCAGAATCCAATCCTGCTTTAATGCATTCATCTAAAAATATTGAATTTAGATTAATTCTTGATAATGGTGAAAGACCAAAACTAATGTTTGATATCCCCAGTATGATATGAATATCTGGGAAATTTTCACGAATTTTTGATATAGCAGTAATTGTTTCTTTAGCGTTTAATCTATCTTCTTCTATCCCAGTAGATATTGGCAGAGCTAATGGATCAAAAAATAGCTCATAATCTGACAAGCCACATTCTCTAGTTCTATTAAGCGCTCGTTTTACAATATTATATTTTTTATCTGCATTCCTTGCCATTCCATCTTCATCAATAGTTCCTACAACAAGACCTGAACCATACCCTAAGGCTAAATTTAGTACTTGATCAAATCTTTCATTGCCATCTTCGTAATTGGTTGAATTTATAATACATTTACCTCCAGCTGACTTTAATCCACTTTCCATTTTGTCAGCATCAGTAGAGTCAATCATTAATGGCAAATTTATATTGGTGACAAGTCTTGAAGTTATTTCTTTCATATCTTTCACTCCGTCTCTCCCCACATAATCAACATTCACATCAAGAACGTGTGCATTTTCTTTTTGTTGTTGCTTGGCAATTGAAACTAGTCCATCCCAATCGTCGTTATTTAATAACTCCCTTACCTTTTTAGATCCACTTGCATTTAATCTTTCTCCTACAATCAAGATAGAGTTGTCTTGTTTGTATGGTACAGAATTATATATTGATGATGCAGAAGGAATATAACCACTTAAATTGTTATTACCAATTTTGTTAGACCTTTCGATATAAGTAATTTCATCGATTATTGAAGAAAGATATTTAATATGTTCAGGTGTTGTCCCACAACATCCACCTATTAATTGAACTTTAAAGTCATATATAAAATTCATTAACTGCATCTTTAATTCTATTGGCTTTAATCTGTAGTGAGCAACACCACCAATATTTTCAGGAAGTCCTGCATTGGGAATACAGCTTATAGCGAAAGGAGAATTTTCAGATAAATATTTAATATGTTCTTTCATTTGTTCTGGACCAGTTGCACAATTCAGTCCAAGGATATCTATGTTAAATGGTTCTAATATTGTTAATGCAGAGGCGATGTCAGATCCAACAAGCATAGTACCTGTTGTTTCCATTGTTATTGATACCATTATAGGTATATCTATATTTTTACTATCAAGTACTTCTTTAGAAGCTAATAAGGCAGATTTAATTTGTAATACATCTTGACAAGTTTCAATTAAAAGAAGATCAACGCCTCCATCTGTAAGACCATATATTTGTTCTTTATATGATTGCTTTAATTCATCAAAATCTATATGCCCTAACGTGGGTAATTTAGTAGTTGGCCCAATTGAGCCAGCAACAAACTTTGGCTTATCTACTGATGCATATTTGGCAGCAGCCTTTTTGGCTATTAATGCAGCATTTTTATTTATCTCATATGCCTTATCCGCAATATCATATTCATCAAGAACTATTGATGAGGCTCCAAAAGTATTAGTTTCTATAACATGACAACCTGCGGCTAAGAATGAATTATGAACCTTTTCAACGACCTTTGGTGAGGATAAAACAAGGTTTTCATTACAACCCTCTAATTCTTTTCCTCCAAAGTCGTCGGGAGTTAGATTTAAGTTCTGAAAAGATGTTCCAGTACCCCCGTCAAAAATTATTAATGGCTTCTCATCTCTATTTAAATAGGTTCTAAAAGATTCCATTTTTTGGGTAAAAATTAATTTATTTTAGAGAAATTCTTGTTACCCAATTATCATAATCTTGAGAACGACCTTCTGTTATTTCTATAAGCTTACTTTTTAATTTATTCATTATTGGTCTTTCACCATTTAATTCACTTGATTCAATTTTTTTAACTGGTGTAATTTTTGCTGCTGTACCTGTTAGAAAAACTTCATCTGCTATTAATAATTCTGTTTTATCAACAGGCCTTTCAATTACATTTATTCCAAAAGATTTTGCTAATTCAATTACACTAGCTCTAGTAATCCCCTCAAGGATATCTTGATCAACACCAGGAGTGATTAAGTCTCCATTTCTTACAATAAATAAATTCATACCACTAGCTTCGCTTACCTTACCACTTGAATTTAATAACAAAGCTTCATCAAAACCCGATAAACTAGCTTCTGTTTTAGCTAAAGAACTAGTAATGTAAGCCCCGCTTATTTTTCCTCTTAATGGGAGAGATCTATCTTCTTGTCTAGTCCAACTACTCA
>QCPU01000007.1 GCA_003212395.1 Prochlorococcus sp. AG-442-B03
TATGAGTAGTAGTTTTGGAAGGATTTTTCGTGTTAGTACTTTTGGAGAATCACATGGTGGTGCAGTAGGAGTTATCCTTGATGGATGTCCCCCAAAGTTAAAAGTAGATATAAATCTGATACAAAATGAATTAGATAGGCGTAGACCTGGACAAAGTGACATTACAACACCCCGAAATGAAGAAGATAAAATTGAAATCTTAAGTGGGATAAAGGAAGGGTTAACACTTGGAACTCCAATAGCGATGTTGGTAAGAAACAAGGATCAAAGGCCAGGAGATTATGATAATTTAGAGCAAGTATTTAGACCTTCTCATGCAGATGGTACATATCATCTGAAATATGGAATTCAGGCAAGTTCTGGAGGTGGAAGAGCATCTGCAAGAGAAACAATTGGGAGGGTGGCTGCTGGTGCTGTAGCAAAACAACTATTAAAAAACTTCTGTAACACTGAAATACTATCGTGGGTAAAGCGGATACATGATATTGATTCTGATATAAATAAAGAGAATATTTCTCTCAATAAAATAGATTCTAATATTGTTAGATGTCCTGATGAAAAAGTATCAGCAGAAATGATCCAGAGAATTAAGGAATTAAAGCGTCAAGGAGACTCTTGTGGCGGTGTTATTGAATGTCTAGTTAGACATGTTCCTTCTGGTCTTGGAATGCCAGTTTTTGATAAATTAGAAGCTGATTTGGCAAAGGCTTTGATGTCTTTGCCTGCCACGAAAGGATTTGAAATAGGTTCAGGTTTCTCTGGAACTTATTTAAAAGGAAGCGAACACAATGATGCATTCATTAAGTCTGATGATATTAGTAAGTTAAAAACAAAATCTAACAATTCAGGCGGTATACAGGGAGGAATAAGTAATGGCGAAAATATTTATATGAAGATAGCTTTTAAACCTACAGCAACAATCGGGAAAGAACAGAAAACAGTAAATGCTGAAGGAAAAGAAGTATTGATGAAAGCAAAAGGAAGACATGATCCCTGCGTTCTTCCAAGAGCAGTACCTATGGTTGATGCTATGGTAGCTTTAGTACTTGCTGATCATTTACTTCTGAATCAAGCACAATGTGGCTTAATGAATAATTAGTTTTGTTAAATAAATTATATTTATCTTTTATTTAATTATTTTTGAGCCATTCAGATATTTTTGGATCAAATTTTTTATTTATAACACCTTTATCTCCAATCACGATTGCTTTATATCCTAAAGATCTATAAGTTTTTATATCATTTACTGATAGGCCTCCGGCAGCAATGAAATCAATATTTTTAAAGTTGAGTATATCTATCAAACTATCTTTATTTTTGATTGGATAAATTTTGATAATGTTGCAGTTTAAATTTATCGCTTCCTCAAGATCTTTTAAATTTTTAATTCCGGGAATTAATAAATAATTTTTTGACTTCGAATAATTGAAAAGATCTTTATCCCAGAATTTCATCATAGAAAAATTTAATCCAATTTTTAAAGAATCTTCTATTGATTGCTTATTAACTATGGAGGCAGAGCCTAAATTAATTTTTGGATATCTGAGTTTTATTTCGGATACAAAATCTAACCAATTTTTATTTTTTGACCAACTTATTTCGATATTCCTTAATCCTAATTTTACCAAGCTTTCTAATTCTTCAAAAAATGAATTCTTTATAGAAGTATTTGAGTAAATATTATCTTCAGGTTTTATCAGTAAAAAAAAAGATTCTTTTATCAGTAAATCAGAAAAAGAATCTTCTTTAATATTCATTGAATATTTAAATTTTAAAAACTAGATATAGTTTGCTACTTTAACTTCTGATCGATTAAGCAAATCTTGGATATCTTCAGTATCTATTGTTTCTCTCTCAATTAGCATTTGAGCCATTTCGTCTAGCACTGTTCTATTTTCTGATAAAACTTTTGTAGCTCTCTTGTAGGCAACATCAACAAGTTCTGAAACCTCGACATCAATAGTTGCGGCGGTATCTTCGGAGAAGTCTCTTGTAGAGCTCATATCTCTTCCAAGAAACATTCCACCTTGAGATTGACCTAAAGCGACTGGACCTATTTTGTCACTCATGCCAAATTTAGTGATCATTTGTCTTGCTACATTGGCAACTTGTTGTAAATCATTAGAAGCTCCAGTTGTTACCTCTTCTTCTCCGTAGACTATTTCCTCAGCAACTCTTCCACCTAGAGCTACAGCCATTTGATTTTGAAGGTAAGAACGAGAGTACAGTCCTGATTCCATTCTTTCTTCACTTGGAGTAAAGAATGTTAGGCCTCCTGCTTGACCTCTAGGAATTATGGAAACTTTCGCTACAGGATCATAATCTGGCATTAATGCTCCCACGAGTGCATGACCAGCTTCGTGATAAGCAACCAATTCTTTTTTCTTATCACTGATTACCCTATCTTTCTTTTCGGGACCAGCCATAACTCTCTCTATGGCATCACCGACTTCATCATTACTTACTTTATCTAAATCTTTTCTAGCTGCTAGTATTGCTGCTTCGTTGAGCAAATTTGCTAAATCTGCACCCGTAAATCCTGGTGTTCTTCTAGCTACTTTATCTAAATCTACATCTTTTGAAAGAGTTTTATCTTTCGCATGAACATTTAATATCTGTAATCTTCCAGCATAATCTGGTCTATCTACTGTTACCTGTCTATCGAATCTTCCAGGACGCATCAAAGCAGAGTCTAAAACATCAGGTCTGTTAGTGGCAGCTACTATTATTATTCCTGAATTACCTTCGAAACCGTCCATTTCTGTTAGGAGTTGGTTAAGTGTTTGTTCTCTTTCATCATTTCCTCCACCCATCCCAGCACCTCTTTGTCTTCCAACTGCATCTATTTCGTCGATGAACACAATACAAGGTGCATTCTTTTTAGCTTGTTCAAAAAGATCTCTAACTCTGCTTGCACCAACTCCTACAAACATCTCTACAAATTCTGAACCTGAGATTGAGAAAAAAGGTACACCTGCTTCCCCAGCTACTGCTTTTGCTAGCAATGTTTTTCCTGTACCAGGAGGGCCAACAAGAAGCACTCCTTTTGGAATTTTTGCTCCAACTGCAGTAAATCTATCTGGGCTTTTAAGAAAATCTACAACTTCAGTTAGTTCTAATTTTGCTCCTTCAACACCAGCAACATCTGAAAAGGTTACTTGTGTAGATGGTTCCATTTGAAGTCTGGCTTTGCTCTTACCAAAACTCATAGCAGGATTACCACCTCCAGCATTCCCGCTTTGGGATCTTCTGAAAAGAAAAAATAGGCCTCCAATCAAAAGAACTGGGAAAATTAAGCTACTTATAGCTTGTTGCCATGGGTTAGCTAATTTAGTGGGAGTTACAGCTATGTCTACATTATTTTCAGTTAAGATTTTTAATAAATCTTTGTCTGGGGCCAAATTGACCTCAGATCTGCTTCCATCATTTTCAACAACTTGAGCAGTTGCATTATCTGGAGATATTAGGACTCTACTGATTTCTTTATCTTGAACTGCTTCTATAAAATCACTATATCTTAAGGTCTTTGTAGCATTTTCAGTACTAGGTTTATCAAATACGGAAGTACCAATGAAAATTACAGTAATAACAGCTAGAACATAAAGTCCTACGTTTCTCCAGCGTTTGTTCACGATAAATAATCTTTAATAAATCTATAATACTAATAATAAAACATTATTAAGAGCGTCTTAGAACATCTACTACACTTTTGAATGCAAACCATTCAGGAATTGGTTCGCCGCTCCTTAATTTCTTTCTAAATTCAGTACCACTAAGTTTCATAATTTCATAATTAAATTCTTTAGCTTCTTCAGCAGTAATGTATCCTTTTTCCTTGGTATAAACTAAATTCTTTGAGGGAACAGTTTGCATCATTAACTCATCTGCGCACTTATTCGCAAAATTCTGGGCGTCATATGGGCCATAAAAATCTTCACCAGTTGATGATGACTTACATCCAGCCATATCTCTACCAATAATAAAATGGGTGCAGCCATAATTTCTCCTGATTATCATATGTTGAAGAGCTTCTCTTGGCCCTGCCATATGCATTGAGTAAGGTAAAAAAGCCCATTTTATCCTTTCGTCAGATATTTCTTCTTCCAATTCTTTATAGGTCAAATATCTAACTTTTCCAGGGATATCATCTTGTTGTGTTGGTCCACAAGTTGGATGAACTAAAACAACTGAATTAGAAGAAACATTATCTGAGAGTAAGGCATTAGTAAATAATTCATAATGTGCTCTATGAATTGGATTTCTGCATTGAAATGCAACTACATCATGATTTGATGGCAGTTTAGCTCTTACTTCTGCAGGGGTTTTGCATGGGAATTCTCTAACTGGTAGTTCGAAACCATAAACTCTACCTCCTATATAAAATCTTCCTCTCTCATTAAAAATCATTTTAACAGCAGGATGATCTAAAGAATTAGTGCCATAACAAAGTTCAGCTTCTAAGGATTTATCAGGCTCCCATATAGAACTTACTTCTAAAACTGCTATTTTTTGGTTTTTGTAGGTAAGCAAGATTGTTTCACCAGCTTTTACTTCTTCATTATTTGAATCAAATACAATCGGTAAGCCAAAAAGCATACCGCTAGTATCTCTATTATTTTTAATAACCGATTTATAGTTATTTTCATCCATAAAACCTTCCAAGGGTGAAAAAGCACCAACCATTAAAAGTTCTACATCACATGCATTCCTCTCGCTACATTCAAACTCATAATTAGCTTTAGAGATGAGGTCATTTTTAAGGTTATTATCTTTTATGATTAAATTTTTTAGTTCCCCTCCATATGGCGGTATTAATCCATTAGTGTCTGTTTTTGTTTTTTGTTGTAATTCCATTTTTTAAATTGATAAAAGAAAAATTTTGAAAAAAAAAAGAGGGGATTAACCCCCTTTTACACTTAAGTAGGATTTATGCCTTTCTTCCGTAAAGCTCTCCTATTATCTTTACATCGAGTGGATCTTTTGATCCCATATCTGTATCTGAAGGTTGGATAGCTTCAAAAGTACCAGCAAATTCGTCTGTATCAGAATCTACATTATTGATTGAAAGAGTAATAACGCCAGTACCATTTACATCAATTTTAATATTTTCTTTGGAAAGTTCTTCATCATCTCCTCCTAATGCAACTAAACCTTGAGCATATTCAACACCAGTATTTTTAGCTCTAGCTTTAGGATCTAGAAAATCACCAGTTCTGTAGTTAGGTGTAAATGTTGAACCACTAAACTCAGTACCTGGCTCTATAGATGAAGGTAAATCAGCAGTAAGATCTTTTGCTGAGAATGCAAATGGCACTTCTAAGCCGCCAGGTGTTAATACAGTAATAAGTTGAAAATCAATACCACCTTTTTCGGTGAAAGTTCCTGAATCTATATCTCCGTAGACTTCTGTCACTGTGGTGTTATTTCTTGGACTAATAATTTTTGTAGAAACAAATTCTGCAGCTTTTCTTTTCGTTCCTGGCACTTTTACATAAACTTCTGTTGGATGCATGCATATTCCTTTAAGGCTATCTCCATTCCCTAGAGATATTGATCCGACAAGAGATGAGTCTAATGTAGGACAATCATTAGCTTTTCCTGTATTAACAACATCTGTAAATTGTGCATTTCCTCTTTCAGAAAAAGCAAATGTTTTAACAGGTACGAAAGCAAAAGTTATACAAATTGAAATAACAAAAGCTAAGAAAGAACGAATTCTCATAATTAAAGTTGCAGTAAAGTTCTGTGACGATTGATTAAAGGTCATCTAAATAGTTCAGTACGGATATTACAAGGGAAAGGACCATAAAAGATAGGACTTTTAAATCCTCGAAACAACCCGTAGCTTTTTAGATTTTAAAAAACTGGGATTATTTTAAGCTATCACCTTATTTTTAATGATTAAGATTACAAAAAAATACAAATTAAAAAATTTTTTTATTTTTTTAATGAAATAATTTGGGTTATTAATTTATTTGCTAAATCAATTTTTGATGTTTTGTTTATGTAGTGTTCCATATTACCTGTATCGAACAGCCAACCTTCATTTTGTGCCAAAAAGCCGAATCCTTGGCCTTCAAGATCAATTGGATTTGCGAATAGATAATCACAACCTTTTTGGAGAATCTTTTCTTTAATTGTTATTCGTGCTTCTTCGATAGATCCTGTAAAAGCGCAAAAGCCTACAAAAACTTGGTTATCTTTTTTTGATTTACTAAGTGTTTTTAAAATATCTGGTACTAGCTCAATGTTTTTATTCAAATGATCATTAATTTTATTTTTGGGGATTTTAGCTGAAGTATCAGAGTTTATTTTAAAATCAGATACTGCTGCATTCATGAAAAAATAATCACAATTTGATATCTCATTATTAAGCGTCTTAATTAAATCAACACTAGTTTCAATTTCATATCTTTTTATTCCATCAGTAAGGTGCTTATCGATTTTTAGAGGCCCATGGACATATTTTACTTGTGCTCCTCTGAACCTTGCTACTTGAGAAAGAAGTAGGCCCATAGCTCCAGAACTTTTGTTAGTAATGTGTCTTGCCGCGTCAATTTTCTCTAAGGTGCAACCTCCAGTTATTAAAATTTTTTTATAAAGTAAATCTTTGCGATATGAATTTTGTTTGTGTGAAGCTATAAATTCAAGAGCTAATTGAATTAGATCATTTGGAGGTATCTTACCGATGCCAATAGCATCACACGCTAATAAGCCTTCACTTGGTTGTAAAGACAAAACATTTTCGTAATTCTGTAAATCTTCATAATTTTTTTGGACAGCTTTATTAAGCCACATTTGTGTATTCATTGCTGGTGCCACAATAATTGGCTTAATATTTGCTATTAAAATGCTTGGAATCAATCCTGCTGCATTTCCAGTTACCCATTTTGCTAATGTTGTTGCTGTTAAAGGGGCAATGATTAAAATATCAGCCCAATCGCTTAGCTTTATGTGAAGAGGTGTTGATTGACTATTTGACCATTGATCATCTTCTAAAATGCAAGGGTTTCTACTTAAAATGGAAAGAGAAAGCGGTTTAATTAATTTTTCCGCATTTTTAGATAAAACGCATTTTATCTCATAATTTTCTTTCGTTAATTGGCTAACTAATAATGGTATTCTTACAGCTGCAATACTCCCCGTTATTAATAAAAGAACCTTTATTTTAGAGTCCCTACTTTTAGTTTTCATCGAAAGGTTCCTGATCGAGGAGATGAATATAATTAGTTGTTAATTCAGGTCTATTGATTGCAAGAGCTCTTAGTAAGTGCCAATCTTTTAATCCATCAAATGGAGTATTGTAGTTATCTTCCTCTAGTCTTTTAGCGAGCTCATTGGTCATTTCTTCATCAAAAGAATTTACTAGTTCCTCGCTGATTTTATTGTCAGAAACGAATTTCATATTGAGTAAAGCCAATATATTCTAATAATAAAGCCTCAAGTAATTATTTAAAATTGTTATGAGTATTAAGTACATATTTTCAATATTCATAATCTTTTCAAATTTTTGTTAGCTCATTTATCTTCATTCTCAATCATAAATATGCGAACTCTCCTTTTCAAAAATATTCTCTCTTAGAATACATATTCAAAAATTTAAATCATGTCGCAAACCAAAAGAGAGCAAGTCATTAGTCACATACGCTATTTAAGACAAGAGCTCAGAGAAATGCATTTAGGTATAAAAGAAGATGACCTTTTTCCTGAATCAGGCGAATTAAGAGGCTTAATGGCTCAGTTGGAAGCATTACTTGAATTAATAGAAGGAAATACTAAAATTCAATCAAACTCTGAAGCTGCTTAGTTTAATGCAAAATGGTTATTAAACCTCAAAGGACAAAATTTCAGCTAAAAATTGTGGAAAATATTCAAACATTAAGTATTTGGGCTAATAATCCATGGCGAAGATATTCAATATCATTGATTACACTTTTAATTGGCTATTTTTTCGGAAGTTCTCTTGGTATGGTTAGTGCTGTTGTGGAACTCATGGATCCTGTAGCTGCTTTATTATCAGTCGTTTTTATCGAGATTTTAATAGTTCTAAGACGAAATTTTAGATTTGAAAGGAAAAAGAAATTTTTAGTACTTTTATTAGATTCTTTAAGATTAGGATTATTTTATGGTTTCTTCACTGAAAGTCTTAAGTTGCTTTAAATTTACTATTTGTATTTCTGTAATAGATAAAGCAAAGCCATTCTTATAGGGATACCATTTGCAACTTGATTGTTTATTAAGCAATTGGGATATCGATCTACTACTTTACTACTTATTTCAATATCTCTGTTAATGGGACCGGGATGGAGAATTGGAATTTCTTTATTATTTAAAGATAGTTTCTCTGGGGTTAAGCCATAATCCAAACTATATGAATCAATGCTACTTAGTAAATTCTCCATCATTCTCTCTTTCTGAAGTCTTAGAACAATAATCGCATCTGCAATTTTTATTGATTCTTCTAATGATCTGGAAATTGTTATGGACCCTCTTGATTTAACAGGATCTTCTATTTGATTTGGCGCGGGGGTTTTAAAAAAATTAATAAATTCATCAGGTATTAATGTCTGAGGACCACATAAAATTATATCTGAGCCGAATGCACTTAAAGCCCAAAGATCTGATCTGGCAACCCTTGAATGATTAACGTCTCCTATGATTAAAATTTTTTTGGAATTTAAAACCGCTGGATTAAGTGCTTTTTTGGAAAAGAATTTTATCAATGTATAGATGTCAAGCAATCCTTGGCTAGGGTGACTATGTAATCCATCTCCCGCATTAAGAATAGAAGTCTTGGAATTTATTGCATCAAGCTTTTTAGCAATCTCAAAGGTTATGTAACTTGATGAATGTCTGATAACTAATGTATCCGCCCCCATAGCAGAATAAGTTATGGCTGTATCAATTATTGTTTCGCCTTTTGTCAAAGAACTAGAGGATGGCGCAAACGTTTGGACATCAGCAGAAAGCCTTTTTGCTGCAAGCTCAAAACTATTTTTTGTTCTTGTACTAGCTTCAAAAAATAAAGACGTTACCAAAGTCCCTTGTAAGGCAGGTATCTTTTTCGTTCCTGCATTCTTTAATGCATCAAATCTATTAGCCAATTCAAATACTGACTCATAATCCTTAATTGAAAAATTAGCTAGTGTGTGGATATGTTTATGAGGCCAAATTTGCATTACGCTTAAAAAGATAAATGATTATTGAAATTTAGGTGTTCTGTCACCTTTTAATCTTTTACTTACACTCCTACTATTTTTGAGATACCAACGCCATTTTATATTTTTTGCCTTTGATATGCCAATTCTCGTAGTTTGAATAAGATCTTTTTCTTCTAGAGTGAAGTCTCTTGGAGAAATCCATAAAGATTTGTTATTAAGAAGTTCAAGTGAGTTGAATGAAATGTCTAAATTGAATGCCTTAGTAACTAACCCAGGACCAGAAGCTAATCTTTCATTTTCTTTAGAGATAAAAACTGATCTTATTAATACACCACTCGCAAAATTTTCTTTATCAGTAACTACATTTAAACAATGATGAATGCCATAAGATTTGTAAATATAAAACGTTCCTGGTTTGCCAAATAATGATTTATTTGATTCTGTCATTTTGTTATAGCCATGACAGGCCTCTTCTTCCTGTGAATAAGCTTCAGTTTCAACAATAACCCCCTTCACTTGATCTATCTCATTATTTTTTTTTATGAGGTAACAGCCTATTAAATCAGGCGCAACAAGTTTAGAGTGCCGATAAAAAAAATTTTTTGGCAATAATTCTTCTTTTATTTTTCAATATTTATCTAATAACATATTAAGCTTAGAAAAATAATTAAGGCCATTAATTGATATTGATTTTCAAAAAGATGTGCTTATTTTTTTGATTTATTTGAAATTCAAAGGATATATAAATATGATGTTCTTAAATAAACTATTATTTAAGAAGAAAAAACTAAAGGTATGACAAAAATAACCAAAGAGGAAGTTGAAAAAGTTGCTCATTTAGCGAGATTAGAACTTAATGAGAATGAAATTATTAATCATGCAGAACAATTAGAAAAAATATTGGATTATATAAGACAACTTGAAAAAATTAATACAGATAATGTCCCCTGTACAACGAGAGCTATAGAAGTTACGAATGTATTTAGAAAAGACGTAAAGAAAAATTCTGATAGCAATGAAGAGATTTTAGGATTGGCTCCATCTAAAGAAGATAAATATTTTAAAGTTCCAAAAATTATTAATGAATGAGTTAGTTGCTTCCTATAAAAGTTTTATTGACTAACTTTAATAAAAATTTTTTTAATTTATAACCTGGATATAAATTTATAATTTTTCTTATTTTCCCCCTTTTTTTGCTATGACTCCTTACACCTATTAATAAATCATAAATAAAGTTAAAAATGTCTTCTTTACTTTCAAATATCCCTACCCTTTGAGGCGAGCCTTTTTTATCCAATAATGGTTTAGTTTTTTCATAAGCTGCTTTGTATTCAAACCAAGGAATAGAAGGCCAAAGATGATGAATGAGATGGTAATTTTGACCCATTATTAATAAATTCATAAATTTGCTTGGATAAACTCGAGAATTGACCCATTTATTTCTTGATCGAAAAGGTCTATGAGGTAAGTAATCAAAAAATATTCCTAAAGTGACTCCTACCATTAATGCGGGTCCGAACCATAGATTATAGATTAAATTCATAAAGTCAAATTTCAAACCTGCCAGGATAATTGTAATAAATATGGATCTTTCAATTCCCCATTGTAGTAATTCATATCTGCGCCAAAGTTTTCTTTGAAAGAAGAATACCTCATGATAAAAAAATCTTGGAGCAATTAGCCAAATTGGACCAAAAGTACTGACAATGTGATCTGGATCATTTTTTGGGTGATTTACGTGAATATGATGTTGTAAATGGACTCTCGTAAAAACTGGGAAGCTAAACCCTAGTAGAATTGCTGAACCATGACCCATTGCTTGATTTATCCAAGGAATTGGATGAGCGGCTTTATGACAAGCATCATGAATTACAGTACCTTCAATATGTAGAGCTAAAAAAGCAGTGGCTACAAGTAAAGGTAAAGGCCAAATACCTCTATACCATTGCCATATGCTGAGAAAAGCCAGAAAATAACCACCAAAAAATAAACCTAATGTTGGATTCCAAAAACTTGGCGGATCTACGTAATTTTTAATCTCTTTTTGCCAATTAAATGTTTTCGAAGAATTAGTATTTTTCGTTGTATTTTTACTGGTTAAGTTCGAAATCGTTTCTTAATATTCTTTAAACAATATAACTAATATTTTAAGATGATTGTATGTTCAAATATAAAAAATTTCTTTTAAGAGATATTTAATTTAATTTAATGTGTCAAATTAATCATCTTAAGAAAAAAAATTTTTAAAATAAACCTCTTTCAATTATTATTTTATTTGAGCGGTCGTGGCGGAATTGGTAGACGCGCGAGTTTTAGGTACTCGTATCTTCGGGTGTGGGAGTTCAAGTCTCCCCGACCGCACTTAAGGGAATTCTGATAGATAGTTTGTTTATCTATATCAACTTCTTATAATTTTATTAAGTAGTTAATCTAATGAATAGTTTGATATTTTATTTGGGAATTTTTTATATTGTAATAGGGACTATTTTTTTATCTATACCAATAATTTATCTTGAGCTTGGCAAACCAAAAGATTTAATAAAAGCTTTTTTAAATTTATTAATAGGTTTGATATTAATAATTAAAAATAAAGCAATAGATGAATCATTTTTTATAATTTTCCTCTTGCTCACATTACTGGTTATTTTTTATCTAGTAGAGCTTTTTTTGTCTAGATGGTACCAATTGACAGATAACGAAAGGAAAAAATTAACTACCTTTTTGGAGTTTAAAAATAATTTTTCGAAAATATTAGAAGCAATGAATCTGGGATTTGGCAATTTTATGAACCCTTCAAATTTTTTTAATTTTGGTAGCAATAATAAAAATTCAAACCAAAAAAAGTGGGTAAGAGATGATAAAAATGATAATATAAAAGTCTGAAATCAAATAAATTGGTTGTTTAAACATTCCAAAAAAACTACAGGTCAATTAAGAAAGAATATAATGGATTAGATTTATTTAAATAATTCATTTGAACACCAATATTGCTTACATCGTCGTATGAAATCTCAAAATAGCAAAGAACAAAAAACTGACTTTTCTTATAAAGAAACTTTAAATTTACTTAAGACTGACTTCTCAATGCGCGCTAACTCAGTTGTAAGAGAGCCTGAGATTCAGAATTTTTGGGCTAACAATAATATTGATTTCCAATTAGGTTCGAGTAACTCAGGCGAAATATTTACATTACATGATGGTCCTCCTTATGCAAATGGAGCGCTTCATATGGGGCATGCCCTTAACAAGGTTTTAAAAGACATAATAAATAAGTATAAAACCTTAAGAGGATTTAGGGTGCATTATGTCCCTGGCTGGGATTGTCATGGATTACCTATTGAATTAAAAGTTCTTCAGAATTTAAAATCTGATGAAAGGAAGAATCTCGATACTCTAAATCTAAGAAAAAAAGCAACAGATTACGCCCATATCCAAATTAATAATCAAATGAAGGGCTTTAAAAGGTGGGGAATATGGGGAGATTGGGATAACCCTTACTTAACCCTTAAGAAAAGTTATGAGTCTGCTCAGATTGGAGTATTTGGGAAAATGTTCTTAAACGGCTATATATATAGAGGTCTTAAACCAGTGCATTGGAGTCCAAGTTCGAGGACTGCACTTGCAGAAGCAGAATTAGAATATCCTGATGAACATTTTTCAAAAAGTATTTATGTTTCTTTAAAAATCACTAAAATATCAGAGGAAATTCTATTAAATTTCATCCAAGAAAATCTTAATATCAAAAAAGAATTTTTTCAAAGTAATGCCTTCATAACTATTTGGACCACTACACCTTGGACTATACCTGCAAATGAAGCAGTTGCAGTAAATCCAAAAATAAATTACGTTTTTGCTATTGATGATGAGAAACGAATTTACCTTTTTGCAAAAGATTTATCTTCTGAAATAAGTAAGAAATTGAATAGAGTTTTCAAGGTTCTTTTAGAGGTTAAGGGATCTAAATTGGAAAATATTGAATATCAACATCCCTCTAAGGATAAAAATTGCAGAATTGTAATTGGAGGTGATTATATTACTACAGAATCAGGAACTGGAATTGTTCATACTGCGCCTGGTCATGGGATAGATGATTTTAATGTGGGTCAAAAATATGATTTGCCAATAACATGTGTTGTTGATGAAAAAGGTAATTTAAATGAATATTCTGGTCAATTCAAAGGATCAAATGTCCTGAAAGACGCAAATGATTTAATTATTGAGTATCTAAAAGGAAATAATTTGCTTCTATTACAAGAAAAATATAAGCATAGATATCCGTATGATTGGAGAACCAAAAAACCTACTATTTTTAGGGCAACAGAACAATGGTTTGCATCTGTAAATGGCTTTAGATCATCTGCATTAAAGGCAATAGATGATGTTGAATGGATGCCAGCAACTGGAAAGAAAAGAATTTATTCTATGGTTGTTGGTAGAGGAGATTGGTGTATTTCTAGACAAAGGTCATGGGGAGTCCCAATTCCAGTTTTTTATAAAAAAAATGGTAATGAGATTCTTCTTAACAGCGAGGTAATTAATCATATTCAAAAACTTTTTAGTGAATATGGAGCAGATATTTGGTGGGATTGGGATGTTAAGAATCTATTGCCAGAAAATTATTCAAAAGAATCGAATCTATGGAAAAAAGGGACAGATACAATGGATGTTTGGTTCGATTCTGGATCTAGCTGGGCGGCAGTATGTGAACTAAGAAGTGAATTAAAATATCCAGCCGATCTTTATTTAGAGGGCTCAGATCAACATCGAGGCTGGTTCCAGTCTTCTTTGCTAACATCTGTTGCAGTCAATAATAAACCTCCATATAAGAAAGTTTTAACTCACGGTTTTGCACTTGATGAAAACGGAAGAAAAATGAGCAAATCTTTAGGCAATGTTGTTGATCCAAATATAATTATTAATGGAGGTAATAATAAAAAAACTGAACCTGCTTATGGCGCTGATGTTTTAAGGCTATGGGTAAGCTCTGTAGATTATTCAGTAGATGTCCCAATTGGTTCAAATATACTCAAGCAACTTTCAGACGTTTACAGAAAAGTTCGTAATACTGCAAGATATCTTCTAGGTAATATTCATGATTATGATCCTAAAATTGATAGTTTTGAAATTGATCAATTGCCTCTTTTAGATCAATGGATGTTAGGCAGATTATTTGAAGTTACAGATCAAATATCAAATGCTTATGAAAATTATGAATTTTCAAAATTTTTCCAAATCTTACAAAGTTTTTGTGTTGTAGATCTATCAAACTTTTATTTGGATATTGCAAAGGATAGGTTATATGTAAGTTCTAAATCACAATTTAGGAGAAGGTCGTGTCAGTTTGTTATGTCAAAAGTTGTTGAAAATTTAGCCGTATTTATTGCTCCAGTGCTTTGTCATATGGCTGAAGATATTTGGCAAAATATACCATATTCAACAAAAGAAAAATCAGTATTTCAAAGAGGATGGCCAATATTTTCGAAGTCATGGAAAAATCAAATTCTTAATGATCACATTGCAAATTTAAGAAATTTGAGAGTTGAAATTAATAAGGCTATAGAAGGATGTAGGAATAAACAAATAATTGGGGCAGCTTTAGAAACTGAAGTTAATTATTTACCTGAAGATAAAGTAGTAGAAGAATCACTGAATTGGCTTAGAGAATTTGGCAATCAAGATGTAGATTTATTTAGGGATTGGCTTATAGTGTCAAACTTCCAAGTGGTATCCGATTTGGTGGGGAATTCTTTGATTACCGATAACAATGCACTAGGGAAAATTCAAATAATAAAAGCTCATGGTCAAAAATGTGATAGATGTTGGCATTATCAAAAAGAAACTTTTAATGGAATCCAAAATACAAAATTATGCAAACGATGTTCAAATATTATTAATATTTAATTTACTTAAATCCAGTTTTTTTGATTTAAAAAGAAAAATATGTCTTGATTTTCTCTAATGAAATTATTTTTGTTTTCTGTGAATGGTGCCTCATAAAGTTTAAAATTGCTAATTTCATAAGGTAATTCTATAACTTTCTTTTCTAAATCTATCTCAATTGGATGAGTGGTAGAGCTACTGAAACCTTTGAAAATAAGTATTTCTAGTTTTTCTTTGTTTTTATCTTTTAGAATAAAACCCTCTAGTTTAAGTATCCTATTAGGTATATCGGAACTTATTTTTTCAAGATTATTTATTAAATTAATTTCAATCATTTTCGGAGAAGTAAGAGTTTCTTCCATTTTTAGGTAATTTGATTATTGACCATTGAATAAGTCCTAAAGTATAGATTAATAATGAAAATAATCCTAAAAATTTTGCTATCGGCTCAGTAAAGTTAGCTCCGAAGAAAAAATTAAATAAATTTTTTATAAAAATATATAAATTTGAAGAAGGAAGAAGCCATATTGCACATGCATCCGAATTAATAAAAGAAAAGCAGTTAAAGTTTTGTAAACTCTGAATTAAGAAATTGAGAGATATAAAAGTTAGCGTCCATCTCCATATTTTTGTCGTTGTGGTAAGAGAGTAAGAAAAATCATATTCTTTTAATTCATCATTAATATCGTTCCAAAACCAAACTGAAACTGTCATTAATAGTGTTGATATATTTGTTATTAAAAGAGCATAATTATATTTGCCTATTAAAAGTAAAAGGCTGATAAAAAATAAAAGGGATATTTTCCAATATGTTGAAAGAAGTTTATTAACTGCTTTATTTCTTTTTTTAATTGACCAAAAGGATAGAGTAACGGGCATACCAATCAGGAAAATTATTGAAAGTTGAAAGGATAGCCAAATAGAAAGTTGATTAAAAACGTTCAAAACTTTTTCTTTTTAAACACATAATAATTAAACATCAAACTCTCACTATTGTCATAGTTATGAATATTATGCATCCTTATATTATTGCCTAGAAATATATTAATAATTGTATGAGACAGCATGTTAATCCGCTTAGTAGTAATTTCAATCAAATTAAGAGAATACCTTCTTTGAGTGAAATGTTTGGGGATTCTAAACTGAATCTTCATTTGGATATAGGTTGTGCTGCTGGTGAGTTTCTATACGATTTAGCTTTAGTTAATACCAGTTGGAATTATTTGGGAATTGAAATCCGTGAGAAATTAGTTCAAAATGCTAAATTAAAATTTCTTGAAAAAGAAATCAAGAATCTATATTTTGTATTTGGTAATGCTAATAATATTTTGAATGATGCCCAAGGAAAATTTATTATCGAAAATTTAAAAAGTATTTCTTTTAATTTTCCTGATCCATGGTTTAAAAAAAGACATCATAAAAGGCGTGTAATTCAGCCAAAATTTATCAATATTCTTTCAAATTCATTACAAAAAGGAACCCTAATCTTTATAAAAACAGATGTAAAGGATTTATTCGATTATATGGATTGCGTTATATTAAGTAATTTTTATTTTAAATCGATAGATAAAAAAGATTTTAATTTTTCCGAAAGTTTTAATCCAAATAAAGTTAAAACTAATCGGGAAAAGTATGTCATGCTTAATCAACTTGATATTTTTGAAAGGATTTATATAAAAATTTGATTCATCGTTAATTTATTATTTTATTAATTTCTAAAAGGAGTTTGTTTTTAATTTCGTTTGATAAAGAATGAACTTTTTTATGATTTTTGGCTTCAACTAGAACTCTCATTACGGGTTCTGTGCCGCTAGGCCTTATGTAAACTCTACAATGATCCGAATATATTCTCTGAAAATTTTCTATAGTTTGGTCTATTAAGATTTTGGCTTTTGGATTTAATTTATTAATATTAAAATTTAAATTGATATTGGTTAGTTTTTGAGGAAAAGGTTCGAAACTACTTTTAAGCCAATCATTTAAATTAATATTTTTCTTTTTACAATATTTAGAAATTTGAAGTGCAGTCAATATCCCATCTCCAGAAAAGTTATTAATTTTTGAAAGTATATGACCTGACTGCTCACCTCCTAAAACGGCTCTTTTTTCCTTGATTGCGTCATACACATATTTATCTCCTACATCAGTTCTATATAAAATTCCTCCAATTTTCTTCCAGGCATTTTCAAAACCTAGGTTTGCCATTTGCGTTGTTATTAGTACATTATTTGTGAGAATCTTTTGTTCCATAAGTTCTCTTCCCCAAAGAAAAAGAATGTGATCTCCATCTAATACATTGCCTCTTGAATCTATTCCAATTACTCTATCGGCATCCCCATCGAAGCTAAATCCCATATCTGCAGTACTCTCTCTTAATGCTTTTTTTAATGGTTCTAGGTTAGTAGAGCCACAATTCATATTAATTTTTAATCCATTTTTAGAGTTATTGATAACTTTTACATCAGCACCAAGAGACTGAAAAATTTTTTCTGCGCAGGTTGTCGCTGATCCATAGCATGTGTCTAATATTATTTTCAACCCGCTTAAATTTTCTCCACCCATTGTTTCTATTAAACTTTTAATATAAGTATCCATAAGATCTTTATTTGTATTTAGGGGGCTCACTTTTGTAGGAACAAATATATTTTGATTGGACTCTTCAATAAATTTTTGAATTTTATTTTCAAAATATTTTGTAATTTTCTGACCGTTATGATCAAAAATTTTTATCCCATTATATTCTGGCGGATTATGACTTGCAGATATCATGATCCCACTACTCAGGTTCTCTTGTTTGATTAAAAAAGGTATAGCTGGGGTAGGGCAGATGCCAAGATTTATAAATTTTTTGCCACTTTCATTTATACCTTGTGTTATTGCCCTAAGCAGAATATCTCCACTAATTCTTGTATCTCTTCCAATTAATATTGGATTTTTCTTTTCTAAAGTCGACCCTAGTACATAACCTACTTTGTAGGCTAAAGAATAAGTTATTTCTTTATTAAATCTTCCTCTTATTCCATCAGTTCCAAAGATTGACTGCATAATTAGATTTCAGGAATCAAAGAAATTTTTGATAATTATTCAGTTCTTATTTTATCAGTTGATTAAAAACTTATAGATTTCAATTCTCTTTATTTATTTAACTTATTTAAGATGTCTTTAGTTAGTAATACCGTAATAGTGCAATCTGAGAGTCGAGAACCAATTTTAAAGGCAAATTTAAAAACAATACTTATTGCGATTATATCTGTTGTTATGATTTTATCCTTTTTGTTTAGAAATCCCTTTTTAAAATCAACTTATCTTCTAAAGAGTTTTGGAGAATTATCTGTTGATCCTGTAATAGCTTTTACAAATAATAAGCCTACATTCCTTGAATTTTATGCTGAGTGGTGCGAAGTTTGCAAAGAAATGGCTCCACAAGTTTCTGCCTTAAAAGATGAATACGAAAAAGATATTAATTTTGTTTTTTTAAATGTTGATAATCAAAAATGGGGTAATTATATCCAGCAGTTTGCCGTCAACGGAATTCCTCAAGTTAATCTTTTTGATAAAAAGGGTAATCTAATATCTACATTTATCGGTAAACAAGATGAAATAAAAATAAGAGAATCTATTAAGAATTTACAAAAAGAAGAAAAACCCTATGAGGAATTTATTAATGCTGAGTTTTCAAAAATTCAAGAAAATAAAAATAATGAGGTTAGTCCTCGTAGTCATGGATAATTTTTACCATTCTAAAGATTTCGATACAATCGGAAAACTTTCTTTAAAAATAGACTTGCAATTTTGGGCGATAGACTTATGTTCTTTTTGGGTACCGTGAGCTGATCTTAAATGAATGTAATGGATCCAGGATCTGCATGATCCAGTCATATAGATTCTTGTTGGTGTTGCTAATGGTAAAACAAATCTTGCACATTCTTTGGCTACCCCTTCAGCAAGTAAATCTTCATATAATTCTGAAGCAGCCTGAAAATGTAAACCAATTTTTTCATTGAATCTTTTTTTTAACTCATAAGGCAGATCAGGAATTGAATTTTGCCTATTTTTAAAATCTTGACGCCTCAACTCTGGTAAGGGAATATTACCCAATTGAGAACTATCTGCATATCTTTGTGAAAATTCCTGGAAAGTAAATGATCTATGTCTTAAAATTTGGGCAGCGATTGCTCTATTGGTTTCTATTTGTAAGGTCATAAATGACTGTTCAAAAACACTCCAATGTTCATTTTTAATGCAATAACTCAATAATTTCGAATAGTCTGCATTTTCCTGATTTTTTGGGTTACTAACTCTTGCAATGTAAGCCATTGTTTGTTCTGCATCAGGAGTTAGCGAAATTAACTCAACTTTACTCATTTTAGATCTTTGCTAGAGTAACTTTTTCTGGTTGGTTTTGATATTTACCTCTTCTATCTTCATAGGTTGTAGAACATGGATCGCCTTCAAAAAAGAGTAGTTGGCAAATACCCTCTTCCGCATAAATTCTGCAATCTGCACCTGAACTATTACTAAACTCTAAAGTCAGATGACCTTCCCACCCTGCCTCTGCAGGGGTTGTATTAACAATTATTCCTAGTCTTGCGTAAGTACTTTTGCCTATACAGATTACAGTTATATTTTCAGGTACTTTCATTTTTTCTAAAGCCACTCCTAAACCATAGGAGTGAGCAGGGAGAATAAAAAAATCTCCATCTTTATCGTGGTGAAGAACAGTTTTTTCTAAGTTATTAGGATTAAACTTTTTGGGATTCATCACAGTCCCAGGGACATGTCTGAAAATTAGGAATTCTTTTGATGAAAGTCTTAAATCATATCCATATGAGGAACATCCGTAACTTAAAACTGGCTTTTGTTTATTTTGAGGTTCAAGATGCCTAACAAGATTTGATTGAAAGGGCTTTATCATTCCTTCCGAAGCTTTTTCATTTATCCAGAGATCATTTTTTAACATTGTTTTATGAGCGAAGTTCGGTAATTTGGTTGGCCATTAATAATAAATCTTTAGGAATATCTGTACCAGTAAGGATTACATCTCCTGATATAAATCGGTTTTCAAGTGTTGAAATCAAATCATCTTTATTGATGATTTTCATGTCAATAGCTAAAAAAATTTCATCAAGTATTACTTGATCATTCTCGCCAGACTGTAGTTCTTTTTTACAAAAATTCCATAATTCAAGAGTAGATTCATGAATAGATTTTTTTATATTTTTATTATTTTCAATAGCTTCAGAATTATATTGATCAAAGGAATGTGATGATCTTACCCAGGTTAAATTACCGCATAGCTTTACTGCATTGTCTAATCCTTGCTTGGCCCCGCCTTTCATAAATTGTATTAAGAGCACTTTCCTGCCGAGAGCAGCATTTCTTAGAGAGTCTCTAATGATAGATGCGTAGCTACCGCGATATGAAGATTGATAGATTTGAATTTGTCCGCTTTGTGTAAATCTTTTAACGTTAATTTTGTTAGCAGTATTTGTATTTACAACATCAAAATTTCTTTTGGAATAAATATGGGATGAACTAATTACCATTATTTAGATTCTTTCTACATACAGTATAATTAGAATCTATTGACGCTGCATATAGTGTAATTTTACTTAAAAAAGGTTTAAACAAGTTTAAACTGACTGAAATACGTTTATTGATTAAATAAGAAGAATTGAAAAATGTTACTGTTGATACAAGAAATTTTAGGGTGTCTTCTTAAATTTTTTAATAGTTAAGATATTTATGATACCTGCTTCACGAGGATTAAACCGCTTTAGTTCGCAGCAGTCCGGACAAAGTAAAATTAACTCTATTGGGGAACGTTTCCCAATTAATAGAACTTTAATGGAAGTTATTAAAGGTCTTGACGGTGCAAGCACAGAAATGATTGAGAGATCTAAAACAATATTTTTCCCTGGGGACCCTGCTGAGAGGGTTTATCTTATAAGAAGAGGAGCAGTAAGACTGTCAAGAGTTTATGAGTCAGGTGAAGAAATAACTGTTGCTCTTTTAAGAGAAAATAGTCTCTTTGGTGTTTTATCTCTTCTAACAGGCCACAGATCTGATCGTTTTTACCATTCCATAGCATTTACAAGAGTTGAAATGATAACAGCACCTGCAAATTCTGTTTTAAGAGCTATAGAGGAAGATGCATCAGTAGGACTATTACTTTTACAGGGGCTTTCAAGTAGAATCCTGCAAACTGAAACAATGATAGAAACTCTTACACATAGAGATATGTCTTCTCGTTTAGTAAGTTTTTTAATGGTTCTTTGTAGAGACTTTGGAGTTGCAGGTGAAAAAGGTATTACAATAGATCTAAGACTTTCACATCAGGCGATTGCTGAAGCTATTGGCTCTACAAGAGTAACTATTACAAGATTATTGGGCGATTTAAAGGATTCAGGGCTTTTAAATATTGAAAGAAAAAAAATCACAGTGTTCGATCCAATTGCTCTTGCAAAAAGATTTAATTGATTCATTATAAATTATGATGTATTAGGTATATTCAAAAATGTGGCTTGGATTTTAATTGTTTTTTTAATATTACTAGGGGGATTAATTGCACCATTTGGGGATATTCTTGGAACAAAGATTGGTAAAGCAAGATTAAGTATTTTAAAATTAAGACCGAAAAAAACAGCAACCATAATAACGATAATAACTGGTGGGTTTATTAGTTCAGTATCTATAGGGTTATTGATTTTAGTTAGTGAAGAATTCAGACAAAGGCTTTTTGTTGATATTCCTTTTTTGCAAAAAACTTTAGATGAAAGTAAAAAGGCCTTAATCCCTTTACAGCAAGAACAAAAGCAACTGGAAGGTAAGATTATTCAAAAAGAAAAAGAGTTGAATCAATTAAAAAATAATATTAAAGAATTTAGGAGAGGAAATATTGTAATAAAAAGAGGACAAACTTTATTTATTGCTGAGGTTAATTCCAGCTCAGATATAAAACGCGACTTAACAAAAATCTATAATGAAGCTGATAAATTTGTTAGGAAAATTGTTATCCCAAATAATAAAGAGGCAAAAAATATTCTTTTATGGAAACCTAATGATATTGCAAAAATTGAGGCAATATCTGCTAGAGGTGGTAATTGGATTTTATTAATTAAATCAGCAACAAATGTTTTAAAAGGTGATAATTATGTTTTTGTATCTCCTGATTTATTACAGAATAAATTAATAGTTAAAAAAGGGGATGTTATTACAAGTCTAATTCTGGGAGAAAGTGATTTAAATATTAAATCAATTAATTTAAAAATTAAATCATTGCTTAGAGAAACATTAGATGAAATTAAGTTCAAAGGGTCACAAGTTAGTGAAATTAATACAAGTGGTAATTTTATAAAAAAAATTAAAGACTTTCTTCAAGAAAATCAAAATATCAAATTTAAGTTAGAAGTAGTATCTTTAAGAGATAGTAAGACTATAGAACCCATAGTTGTTGAAATTAATATTTTCAAAATTGCATCTTAAATGCATAGAGTAATAGCTATTGATCCAGGAAAAAGTAAATGCGGCTTAGTCTTAGCTGAAATAACTGAAAAAAAAGTTTATAAAGCTATCATTATTAAAAGTGAATTTCTTGAGAATTATGTAAGAAATTTAATTACCGCTGAGGATGTAGCACAAATTATTGTTGGTAATGGTACCTCCAGTAGAGAGATTAGAGAAAAACTATATTTTTCAAAAAAAGAAATAATAACTTTTGAAGAAAAAAATACTACCTATAGGGCTAAAGCAAGATATTTCGAACTTTTTCCGATTACTGGTCTGAAGTTTTTAATCCCTAGAGAGTTTTTTATTCTTAATAAAAACCTTGATGCTATATCAGCTTTGATAATTTTAGAAGATTATTGCAAAATGAAGTTTACTTTGAATCAAAATATAGATTTTAAAACTTGGCTGAAATAGTAAATTTATAGTCATTCCCTGCTTCTAGTTCATAATCATTTTTTAATAAAAATCTAAATAAGGCATCCTGAATTAATGCTCTTCCCAAAGGTGGATTTACTGTTAATAAACCTTTATTAAAAGACCATGTAAAAGTCCATTTAAATTGACTAGCTTCAACGACCCCTTGAATTTGCTTTTTTGAGAAGCAATATTCCTTAACACTTATATTGGCAATCGTTTCGGGTTTTGAACGCATTTCTTAAGGTTGGTCTTTATCAAAAGAATTTAATTCATTAATTATGTATTCTTCTTTTTTAATATTTAGTTGTTCAAGAGATTTTATTACTCTCGTATATACTTTATCCAATATTGATTTTTCTTCTATAGAAATATTTCCTAATACGTGTGAAATAGTATTGAAATTATTTTTTCCTTTTATTAGAGGAGATGAACCAATACCAATTCTTATCCTTTTAAAGTTTTGTGTTTGCAATTGTTCAATGATACTTTTAAGACCGTTATGTCCACCTGAGCTCCCTTTTTTTCTAAATCTTATTTTCCCGAGGGGAAGATCTTTATCATCGACTATTATGAAAATCTGATCTAAATTTATTTTGTACCAATCAACTATTGCCCTTACAGCATCACCACTGTTATTCATATACGTATTTGGTAAAAATAACCTGAAAGTAGAATCATTAATTTGAAATTCTGAACAGGAACTTTTAAGCTTATCTTTTAATAAAAAATTTGAATTATATTTCTTTGAGAGGCTTTCAAGCAATAGAAAACCTATGTTATGTCTACTTTTTGAATACTTTTTACCAGGATTTCCTAATCCAATTAAAAATATTTCATTCATGATGTATTTCTCAATCTCTTTTCATTGAGAATTATAAATATATAAGCAAACTATAACCTAGTAAATTAAAACAAAAGTTTTAAAAAAGGTTATTAAGTAGTATGCAAATTATTGGAATAACTTCTTGCTAGAGTTTTAGAAATCTAGTTTCCGTTCCAATCTACTGAGAAACCCTGTAATAAAAGCGATTGGTTATAAATTTGTAGAAGAATAACTAAAAAAACTAAAAGTAGAAGACCAATTACTGTCATAACAGGAACAGCTCCCCAACCGGGTACAACTTTTCCTTGACCTGAATTGCCAATTGCTTTTAAAAGACTTCCTAAGGCTGTTTTTTGACCCATGTTAAATTCACAAAATCGAATATTATTTCGCTATTGTATAAGAACTTCTACATAAATTGTTTACAAACTTAGCAAAATTGATGCAAACTTTATCATCTGCTCCAGATCCTGCAGTTTCCATAGCAGTTACAATTCTGGCATTACTTCTAGCTTTAACCGGTTTTGGTCTTTGGACTGCATTTGGACCTAAAGCAGCAAAGCTTACAGACCCTTGGGATGACCATGACGATTAATCTCCCTTAAAGTATTTCAAAATTTTCCAAAAATACAAAAAGTAAACATTTAACCATAGTTTAATTATAAATTTAATAAGATATAAATCTGTCAGCACCAGTTAATCCATGCTCGCCTTAAAAATTTCTGTATACACTATTGTCTTCTTCTTTGTTGGAATATTTCTTTTTGGATTTCTAGCAAGTGATCCAACAAGAACTCCAAACAGAAAAGACCTAGAAAGTCCTCAAGATTAATCTTTTAATTAAATTCTTAAATTGATTTCTGGAATTTCAAAAAAAGTAATATTTTTATCTTTTCTTTTTATTAATTTTCTACAGCCATCTAAATCAGCTGAATTTTTAGAAATTAATAAAAATGCCAATAGTAGAAATAAAAATTTAACCTTAGCAAGTTCATCTAATGTAGGAATTCCATCAAATTCTTATAGAAACATTCCAAGTGATGATTTTTACGATGATAATGTTTATGAAAATTTTTTAAAGAAAAAAACGGATTCACTTTTTGTTGTTAAAGCCGAAAATCAAAATGAGTTAATAATCCAATCGGATAAACAGTCAGAAATAAACGATGTTATTTATGCAGAAGGCAATGTGTCTGTTTCTTACAGAGGCAAACTGCTTAAAGCTGATAATTTAATATACGACAAGTTAAATAAAAAAATTGAAGCCAAAGGGAATATAACCTTCATATTAGGTGATCAAATCTTTAGAGTTTCACAACTTGAATACAGCTTCATTAGTGAAAAAGGTTATCTATTAGACGTCAAGGCTGTTATTAATACCAATACCTTGATTGATGACATAGCTTCAAATTTCAGCTTATCAGATTCTAAAAAGTTAGAATCTTTAATTGATTTTAAAAAAAAAGAAGTTATAAATACTCCTAACAATGTACAGAATTGGTTCTTTTTTACAGATAAAGTGACCTTAAATGGGGATAAATGGAAAAGTAAGAAGGCTACATTTACTAATGATTTACTCGAATTAAAACAAGTAAAAATAGTAATTAATTCATTAGAAGTTTTTCCTATTAATAAAAAACTCAGATTTAAATCTTCATTTAATTATTTAATACTTGAGGAAAAAGTATCAATCCCCTTTTGGTTAGGTAGTAGAAACTTTGATTTTAAAGAGTTCAAATCTGCAAATAAATGGAACTTTGGATATGACAATTTAGATAAGGATGGGTATTTTATCGGGAGGAAATTTAACTCAATAGACATAAATGATAATTTTGTTCTTGATTTAGAGCCTCAATTCTTGATTCAACGTTTACTCAAAGGCTATACAGAAAGTTTTGTAAATAAGGGTGATTCAATAACTTCAGAGAAAGTTAAGAGAAATATAAGTTTTCAAGACTATTTTGCTCTAGAATCCCAGATAAATGGAAGAATAAATAATTGGGATTTAGAAATAGATAAGAATTTAAATTCTTTTGATTTTGATAAATTTTCAGATGCATTCAGATTGAAAACAAAATTGAATAAAGAGATTAATTTTTTAGGTACAAAATGGGATAAAACCTTTTATGGAATGTATAGAGAGATAGTTTGGAATGGCTCATTGGGTGAAGCGGAAATTTACTCTGGTTATGGTTCAAAACTACAGAAAGAAAATAATTGGGTTGTCAATGGCATCAAAAAGAAAGAATTTTTATCTTTAGGTTTGGCAAATATTACAGCAGAGGCTTTAGATACAAAAAATCTTGTAACCAACCTAAAAGGTAACTTTTTTTATTCTCTGGACCAGAAATTTCCGATAAGTATTCAAGAGCCTAAAAATAAATCTATAGACATTTCATATAAATACATTTCTCAACCAATCATTAAAGGATTGAGTCTTGATACAAGATTAGAGGCATCATATTCTTTCTATGACAATGGTGATCATCAAGAATATTTAGGATTAGGTATTGGACCAGAATTAGTATTAGGAAATTTTAAAAATAAAACTTTTGACTATACACGTATTAGTCTTTTGCCCTTCTATAAATTTGATAGTGGAAAGAGTGTTTTTAAATTTGACCATAATTATGATAAGTTCACTCTAAACATTGCTTTTGATCAGCAAATATTTGGACCTGTTATTCTCAAAACTGATGGGACTTTAAACTTAACGAATGATTCAGATGATTATGGTGAATTTATAGATTCTAAAATCTCATTAAATTGGAAAAAAAGATCCTATGAATTTGGTATTTTTTATCAACCTCATAATCAAGCAGGAGGAATTTCTTTCAGTTTATTTGGATTTGAATAGCTAAGAAAAATAATTATTAAATTCTAAATAAGGTAAATCTTTGCATTTATTTTTAATTAGACTTTCATTCTCAAGTAGTGTTGCAGTTGCATCCCATTCTCCTAATAAAAACATTTTTCTTGAGCTTTCCTTAATCTCTAGTTTTAAACTCAAATTTTTTGATTTTGCTAATGAATTTTTAAGATCAATTTCTAAGAATAAAAATTTATTATCCTTATTTTTTTGAATTTCTAGTATTGATTTTTTGGGGAGCGCAAGACATGGGATACCTATCGCAATACAGTTGCTATAAAAAATATCGGCGAAACTCTCTCCTATGATTGCTTTTATGCCCCATCTCATGAGTGCTTGGGGGGCATGTTCTCTGCTGGAACCACATCCAAAATTGCTATTAACAATTAGTATTGTGGCATTTTTGTTTTCTTCTAGATCGAAAGGATGCTTTCCCTTTAAAGTTTCTCTATCATCTTTAAAAACATATTCACCCAATGAATCAAAGTTAACACACTTCAAGAAACGCGCTGGAATTATTCGATCTGTATCAATGTCGTTACCAATCAAGGTTATACATTGCCCTTTTATTTTTGTAATTTTTCCAATTGGTGGGACAAATTTGGATTTCATTATTTGATAAATTCTCTAACGTCACTGACCTTGCCATTAATTGCAGCTGCCGCAACCATTGCTGGACTCATAAGTAATGTTCTCCCGCTAGGAGAACCCTGTCTGCCCTTAAAATTTCTATTACTAGAACTAGCACTAACTTGATTACCTATAAGCTTATCAGAATTCATTGCTAAACACATCGAGCAGCCTGGTTCTCGCCATTGAAATCCAGAATCCTTAAAAATCTTATCAAGACCTTCTCGTTTTGCTTCATTGGCTACTTTTTCTGAACCAGGAACTACAAATGCTTTTACATTCTTAGATACTTTTTTGTCTTTTAAAACTTTAGCTGCAATTCTCAAGTCACTGATTCGCCCATTTGTGCAACTGCCTATGAAACAAACTTCTACCGGTATATCTTTTATTGATTGTCCTGGCTCGAAACTCATATATTCAAAAGCCTCTTCAGCAACTAATTTGTCATTTGGGGAGAATTCTTCTAAAAGAGGGATCTGTTGATTGATTCCTATACTCTGACCGGGAGTAATTCCCCAGGTTACGGTTGGTTCTACTTTAGAAGCATCTAATTTTATTACATCATCATAAATTGAATTTTCATCGCTTTTTAATGATTTCCACCATGTGAGAGCTTTATCCCAATGCTTATTTTTTGGGGCACATAATTTATTTTTAATGTAACTAAAGGTCTTTTCATCGGGGTTAATGTAGCCGCATCTTGCTCCTCCTTCAATAGACATATTGCATATAGTCATCCTTTCTTCCATTGATAATGCTTCTATCGCAGGCCCTCCAAATTCATATGCGAAACCCACTCCTGCCTTTACACCAAGTTCATGAATGATATGAAGTACTAAATCCTTGGCATAAACGCCCTTAGATAATTTATTGTCACACCAAATCTGCCTCACTTTCAATTTGTTCATGGCTATTGTTTGGGTAGCAAGAACATCTCTTACTTGACTTGTACCTATCCCAAAAGCAATTGACCCAAAAGCTCCATGAGTTGAAGTATGTGAATCTCCGCAAGCGATGGTCATTCCTGGCTGAGTTAGCCCTAATTCTGGTGCTACTACGTGAACTATTCCTTGATTACCACTACCAATATTAAAAAATCTTATTTTATGTTCTAAGCAATTCTTCTCAAGTGTTTCAATCATCTGTTCAGCGAGATTATCTTTGAAAGGCCTGCTCTGATTGTCTGTTGGCACAATATGATCAACGGTAGCAACAGTTCTATCAGGGAATTTAACTTTTAATTTTTTGTCTTTTAAAGCGCCAAATGCTTGAGGACTTGTAACTTCATGGATAAGGTGAAGACCAATAAATATTTGATCAGATCCACCTGGAAGTTTTGAAACTTTGTGTAAATCCCAAACTTTATCAAATAAGGTGTCTTGACTCAATTTGTAAAAATAGTTACTTACTATTCGATAATAGGATTAATCTGAGGCTGTTCAAACACACATTTACACTTAGTGTTTGAATTTCTACTCTATTTCGGTTGGAGTTAAATATTTTTTTTATATTACTTATATGATTATTCGGTCCAGAAATTGATATATAGACAAGTCCAACCGGTTTATCTTGACTGCCTCCGTTAGGACCAGCTATTCCACTAATTGCTATTGCCCAATCTGCTCCTAATTTCTCTTTTACATTAATTGCCATGGACTCACAAACTTCTTCAGAAACAGCACCATATTTTATAAGTTTCTCTTCAGAAATATTTAATAATGAATTTTTTAGCTCATTACTGTAAGAAACTATACTACCTTTAAAAACTTGAGATGAGCCTGATATTGAAGTTAGTGATGAAGATAGAAGGCCTCCTGTGCAGGATTCAGCAAAAACAATAGTTTGGTTCCTCTCGGTTAATTCTTTTATTAAAACGCTAGGAAGAGTATCATTATCCTCTCCAAAAATAAATTTCGAAAAATCTTTTTTTAATTTTTCTTTTACAGGTTTAATTATATTTTTTGCTTCTAGATGATTCTTTGCTCGCGCTGTGATTCTTAGTTTAACCTCTCCTAAGTTTGCATATGGAGCAACAGTCGGGTTTTTAAGATTTAATAGATCATTAATTTTTTCTGCAACACTAGATTCTCCAATACCTGCAAATTTAAGAGTATTTGAATAAAAAGAATAATTATCTGAGAATTTGGTTTTAATGTAATCACACGCCGTCTCTTCCCACATAGTTTTCATTTCACTTGGTACTCCAGGGAAAGTAAGAATAGTAAAACCTTTTATTGGTTCCCATATCATTCCTGGTGCAGTGCCCCTAGGGTTATTAATTATTTGAGCATTTTTTGGAAAGAGACATTGTTTCCTTAAGCTAGATGAATCTTCCTGGAGTTTTGAGTTTGACAGTTTTTGTTTAATTTCATCCCATAAGTGCGGTCTTTCAAGAAGAGTTTCATTAAAAGATTTGGCTATTGCTTCAGTAGTTAAGTCATCTGGGGTGGGTCCCAAGCCACCAGTTGTAATTAGAAGATTACTTCTTTTGGATATTTCTTGAATTACTTTTATAATTCGATCACAATTATCACCTACAGTTGATTGCCTAAAGTGATTTAAGCCTAATAGAGATAACTGTTCAGAAATCCATTGAGCATTTGTATTTATAATATTTCCTAAGAGTAGCTCTGTTCCAATAGAAAGAATTTCAACTCCCTTGGAGTTAGGACTCATTTAATTGATGCTTCAAGTTTGCCTTCATAAAGAGGAAAACGATTACATAATGTTAATACTCTTTCTTTACATTGACTTTCAATTAGTGAATCGTCTGGGTTAAGTAATCTATCAGCAATAATTTCGCCAATTTCAGCAAAAGCATTCTCATTAAAGCCTCTAGTAGTTAAAGCAGCAGTTCCCAACCTCAGTCCGCTGGTTACAAAAGGTGATTCAGGGTCAAATGGAACGGTATTTTTATTTGCAGTTATATTCACTTCACTTACAAGCAAGTCAGCAATTTTACCAGTCATATTGATACTTCTTAAATCGAGTAAAACAATGTGGTTATCAGTGCCTCCACTCACGATATTGATACCTCTATTTATTAAAGTTGAAGCTAGAACTTTTGCATTTTTTATTACTTGTTGGGAATAATTAACGAAATCTGGCTGCAAGGCTTCTCCAAATGCAACTGCTTTAGCGGCAATTATATGTTCGAGGGGACCACCCTGAGTTCCAGGGAAAACAGATTTATCAAATTTCTTTCCAAATTCTGCATCTTTACATAAGATAAGTCCCCCTCTAGGCCCTCTTAGTGTTTTATGAGTAGTTGTAGTTACTACATCACAATAAGGTATTGGATTTGGGTGAAGTTTACTTGCTACAAGACCAGCAATATGTGCAATATCAGCCATTAAGAAAGCACCAACTTCATCTGCAATATTCCTAAATGATTCAAAATCGATTGTTCTTGGATAAGCAGAATATCCGCATATGATCAATTTTGGTTTTGTTTCAAGTGCTATCTCTCTTATTTCATCAAAATTTAATTCACTAGTTTCTTTATTTACTCCATAGTGAACTGCATTGAACCACTTACCACTCATATTTACTGGAGACCCATGAGTTAGGTGTCCACCATGAGATAAATCCATCCCCATGATTGTGTCGCCAGGGTTAAGTAGACTTAGGAAAACAGCAGCATTTGCCTGAGCTCCACTATGGGGTTGAACATTAGCCCAATTTGCATTAAATAATTTTTTCGCTCTCTGGATAGCTAATTCTTCGATTTCATCAACAAATTCACATCCCCCGTAATATCTTTTTTGAGGTAATCCCTCGGCGTATTTATTTGTAAGGACGGAACCTTGAGCCTGCATAACGGCAATTGATGCGAAATTTTCGCTTGCGATTAACTCAAGATGAGTTTCCTGCCTATTTTTTTCAGAGTTGATAAAATTTGATATTACTGGATCACTTTCTTTAAGATTTTGAAGGATATTCATTGAATTTGATAAGTAATAACCATAATATAAACGATATTTTTTAGAAAAATATAAAAAGAATATTTCAGAATTTTAAACGCGCCTGGAGAGATTCGAACTCCCGACACCCTGATCCGTAGTCAGGTGCTCTAATCCACTGAGCTACAGGCGCATAATTATGTAATATCTCTGTTTCAGGGTCTCTTAGTCAACTAGATTTCGGGTAAAATGTCTATTATTAACAATCTTATTATTAATATGCCTATAAAGTGGTACGGAAATGGTGATTTAGAAGATCCTATCTATAAACATTTTTCTCGAATAGTAAATTTTGTTATTCACTGCATGATATTTACTGCGATTGTAAGTGGCACTTGGCTTTTAAAAGAGATTAAATATGAAATCGGCTATTTTAATAATTTTGCAATTGTCTGGTCAGTTCTTTTGGCCTCCCATTTACTTTTCGTTATTATAAAAAAACCTAAAGATACTTCAAAACAATCAACTTAAATAAATTTATATTTATGGACTCTCAGATACGTATAAGTGATCTAGAAAATGTTATTTCTGAAAAGGTTTTTATTAAAATAGAAAAGTGGAATTTGTATCTTGGAGACGCTGGCCTAGCTAGGCATCTTGCTATTGAATGTATCAGCAATAAAGATCAAGGCCCATTGGAGGCTGCAAAATTAAGTTTGAAAGCAATAAATGTAAAAGTAGGGGACGGTGTTAATAGTATTCCACTGATTAATTTAATCACTAACTCACAAATTCTAGAATTAGAGGAGATTTTGGAAAGTTTTTTTAAAAACTAAATCTCTTTTTTTGAAACTTTAAATTTATTTACTTTTAAGAATTTAGTAATTAAAAAATAAATAATAAAAAAAGTTAATGACTCAAGCATTAAAACAAAAAGTTTTTCAATAAAAGTATTGAGTTGAGGGACAGTTTGGAAAATTGAAAAACAAGTATAGCCTGTAATTGTAGCTGATAAAGAAATCAAGAGAATCTTTACGAATAAAAGGGAAAAAGGTAAACGGAGGTTGTTATTTTTCAAATTAATGGAAAGAATACAGCAAATAATAAAGTTTACTGCTGCTGAAGATAAAATTATTCCTTCAATTTCCAAGTTATAAGGTGTCAAAACTCTTATCAAAATCCAATCAAAAAAGATATTCGCCAAAATTCCTAAGAGAGACAATTTGAAAGGTAATTTAGTTTTTTCAATTGAATAATAAGTTCTTACTAATAGGTCTCTGTAAAGATAAAAAGGGACCCCAACTGAATATGCAATTAAAATTTTTCTTACTTCGTTAACTGCTTTGAAATCAAAAGCTCCTCTTTGAAATGCTAATTGTACTATTTGATTATTGAAAGTTATAAAAAAGGCAGTTAAGAAAATAGTTGTTAAAAAACAATATTCTATTGCTATAGTCAAATTATTTCCTAACTTTACATAATTTTTATCTGATTTTAACTTTGAAAATTTTGTTAATAGCGGCAAGATTAAAGAGTTTGATAAAATGCCGAGTGGTGCTTGTATCAGAAAGTTACCATATGCTAATCCTGATGCTGCTCCTTGAAAGCTTGAAGCGAAAAACATATCTACATATACATTGATTTGCCCAAGGCCAGATGAAATACATGCAGGCAGAATTAGATTAAGAATTCTTTTTTCTTCTTTGATAAAGGAATCAAAATTGGAATTAAATCTTAATAAGCCAATCTTATTTATTACCCATATTTGAATGAAAAATTGTATTAACGTTCCGAATAATGTTGCAGAAGCAAGTAAAGCAGAAGATGGAAGAAAAGTTGTATTATTTTTACTTGAAATCCAACTTAATAAAATAAAAAAAATAATTGTAACGCTTATGATGGCTGGACTAATGCTTGAGATTAAAAATTTATTTCTAGAATTAAGGGCCCCAAAACTCAAACCTATAAAACCTGATAAAGGTATACAAGGAGTAAGTATTCTTAATTGAAAAGTTGAGATAGATTTTGCTTCATTACTTAAATTTGGACCTATTAAATTAATTAAAAGACTTGCGTTAAAGTATATAAACAATCCCAATAAAATTAATATTAGAGTTAGTTTTATGCTTACTTGTGTTAGCACAACGCCACTATCTCTATTTTTAATAGGAGTTAAAACTGCAACAACAGCATTGTGAAATGGGCCATTAATACCTCCAATAATTATTAAAAAGAAGCTTGGAATAATATAGGCATAATTAAATGCGTCATATGTTATTCCTATGCCAAAAGCGGCAGCAATAAATGCTTCTCTCGTAAAACCAACTAATTTACTAAGACCAGTGCCAAGAGAAATTGAAAAAACATTATTTTTAAAATATGAATTCATTTACTGGTTTTTTTCAAACATTCTTCAATAAGATTCAATTATATTTGTTTTTTAACTAATTACAATTTCATGAAAGAGAGGATAATTGAATTTGATCCACTAATTGAAGGGGTTTTAATTAAAAGGTATAAAAGGTTTCTTGCAGATATTAAATTAGAGAGTGGAGAGGTAATAACTGCACATTGTGCTAATACAGGTCCAATGAAGGGACTTTTGAGTGAGGGAGCAAAAGTAAGAATAAGTATTTCCCCTTCTCCAAAAAGAAAATTACCTTTTACTTGGGAACAGATATGTGTGTTTGACGCAAAAAATGAAGAGGTTTGGGTGGGTATTAATACTTTATTTGCAAATAAGTTAATCAGAAAGGTTATTGAGAAAAATCTACTAAGCGAAATAATAGGTGAAATAGAGACAATTAAATCTGAAGTTCCTTATGGAAAAGATAAAAAAAGCAGAATTGACTTTTTTTTAACTCCAAAATCTTCAAATCCTGATAAACGAAACATTTACATAGAGGTTAAAAATACGACTTGGATTAAAGGAAATGTAGCGCTATTCCCAGATACGGTAACGAAAAGAGGCCAAAAACACCTCATTGAATTAAAGGAATTAATACCTGAAAGCAAAAGTGTTTTAGTACTTTGTATTACAAGAAAAGACGCTTGTTTTTTTGCCCCTGGAGACGACGCAGATCCCTTATATGGCAATCTTTTTAGAGAATCTTTAGGTTCAGGAATGATAACGATTCCATGTTCCTTTGAATTTCACAAAGACCATGTATCATGGAATGGAATTAAACCTTTGAAATAAATAAAATCTTGATATTTTGAAACTCTTAGAAAAAAAATTTTTTTAATTTAACAAAAATAGTTTTGGGATGCAACTATAAAATTCGTAACAACGACTACTAGACACTAATAAGTTTTTTGAGCAAAATTGAATATGAAAGGAAACAGCACAAGCTGTTTTTTTGCAGATCTAATTTTTTTTTATGACCACTGCTTTGCAAACGCCTCAAAGGCGCTCTAGGTCCAAATTACAAGATGCAAGTCTTGTAAATGGACCTATGCTCCTTTTGAGGAGTATTCGAGGATTTAGTTCAAACCGCTCTATGTTGTGGCTTGCGACTGTTCCTTTGGCTTTGTTTGGTTTAGGTATTTTTAATCTTTCAGCTCATGCTGCTGATTTCCCTGAACTTAACGCAGCTTTTTTAGCCAATAATCTATGGCTTTTAATCGCAACAATTTTAGTTATCTTCATGAACGCTGGTTTCGCTATGGTTGAAGCTGGCATGTGTAGATCTAAAAATGCTGTTAATATTCTCGCCAAAAACCTTTTTGTATTTGCTCTTGCAGTAACAGCATATTGGGTTGTTGGTTACAAAATAATGTATGGCGACAGCGTCTTAGGAGGTTGGTTCTACTGGGGTGGATTCTTCTTTGACCCTGAAGTTACACCAGATATGGTTACTGATGGATCTTTGGTTCCTACAGTCGACTTCCTTTTCCAATCTGCTTTTGCAGGAACAGCAGCAACTATTGTTTCTGGACTTGTTGCTGAAAGAGTCAAATTCGGAGAATTTGTTGTATTCGCATTAGTTCTTACTGCAGTAATTTATCCAATTGCTGGAAGTTGGGAATGGAATGGTGGCTGGTTAAATTCAGTCTCTGGAGCACCAGAATTTATTGATTTCGCCGGTTCTTCTATTGTTCACTCAGTAGGAGCTTGGGCAGGTTTAGTTGGAGCAATGCTTCTTGGACCTAGAATTGGTAAATTTGTTGATGGTAAACCTCAAGCAATGCCAGGCCATAATATGGCTATTGCTACATTGGGAGCACTTATCCTTTGGATAGGTTGGTATGGATTTAATCCAGGCTCACAGCTTGCAATGGATCAATGGGTTCCTTACGTAGCTGTAACAACTACACTAGCTGCTGCTGGCGGAGGTATAGCTGCAACAATACTTTCTACACTTACTTCAGGAAAGCCTGATTTGACAATGATCATAAATGGCATACTTGCAGGTTTGGTAAGTATCACTGCAGGATGTGGCAACCTAACAATGGTTGGCTCATGGGTAGCAGGATTTATTGGTGGAATTATTGTTGTATTCTCTGTAGCTGCATTAGATGCTGCTGAAATAGATGATCCTGTTGGAGCATTTTCAGTTCACGGTGTCTGTGGAGTTTGGGGAACTGTTGTTATAGGCCTTTGGGGCTATGATATTCAGGGTTCCGGTGCGGGTATTGGATTATTTAATGGCGGAGGAATTGGCCAATTAGGTATTCAAGCACTGGGCGCAGGAGCTTATGCTATCTGGACAATTGTGACCTGCTGGATAGCTTGGTCTATAATTGGAGGACTATTTGGAGGAATCCGAGTATCTGAAGAGGAAGAGACTCAAGGTTTAGATATAGGAGAGCATGGAATGGAAGCATATCCAGACTTTGCATCTGCTAAGTAATCTAACTTACAATTTACTAGAGGAACCTGACTAATGTCAGGTTTCTTTTTTTTTACGAAAAATTATTAAAAATGTAGTAATATCTAATGATGGACACTCAAGCTTTTAGAAGATCTCTTCATCATTCTGACAGATATAATAGAAGGGGTTTCGATTCTCCAACAAAAAGAGCTCAAGCATTAGAAGAAGCTTACCAAAGTGATTTGATAAGTTCTATCAGGGATAATGGTTTTAAATATACTAAAGGCAGGCTAAATATTAAGTTGGCCCAAGCCTTTGGCTTCTGTTGGGGAGTCGAGAGAGCTGTAGCAATGGCTTATGAAACTAGAAGACATTACCCTAACGAGAATATTTGGATAACAAACGAAATAATTCATAATCCCTCGGTTAATGATCATTTAAGAAAAATGAATGTAAAATTCATTTCAGCTAAAAATGGAATTAAAGATTTTTCATCAGTTTCTAATGGGGATGTAGTTATACTGCCCGCTTTCGGAGCTACTGTTCAAGAAATGAAACTCCTTCATGAGAAAGGTTGTCATATCATTGATACAACTTGTCCATGGGTTTCTAAGGTCTGGCATACGGTCGAGAAACATAAAAAACATGTTTTTACATCTATTATTCATGGAAAATTTAAGCATGAAGAAACTCTCGCTACTAGTTCATTTGCAGATAAATATTTAGTTGTACTTGATTTAGAAGAAGCAAATTATGTATCTCAATACATTATGGGTAGAGGTAATAAAAATGAATTTATGAATAAATTTGCTAAAGCTTGTTCTAATGGATTTGATCCTGATAAAGATTTAGATAGAGTCGGAGTTGCTAATCAGACGACTATGCTTAAAAGTGAAACCGAAGAAATTGGAAAAGTTTTTGAAAGAACGATGTTAAAAAAATTTGGACCAGAAAATTTAAATAGTCACTTTTTAGCTTTTAATACTATTTGTGATGCAACTGAAGAAAGACAGGATGCAATGTTCTCTTTGGTTGATGAAGACCTTGATATTCTTGTGGTTATAGGAGGCTTCAATTCTTCCAATACTACTCACTTACAAGAAATAGCTATTACTAAAAATATTTCTTCTTTTCACATAGACACGCCGGAAAGGATATCAGTTGAAGAAAACTCAATATTACATAAACCACTAGGATTAGATTTAGAACTTAAAAATAATTTTTTACCTAGTGGAAAAATTAATGTTGGAATTACTTCAGGTGCATCTACTCCTGATAAGGTTGTTGCAGATGTTATTGAAAAGTTAATTGATATTGCTTCCTGATTTATAGTCGCATTTATAACTTTGCTTAATTTTTTTAATTTATTAGTCAGATAATTCCAAAAGAACTACTTTATTAACTAGAATAATGAAAAATTAATGTTGTATGGAAGACAAAGCGCAAACTAATCAGGTTCAAACTGCAAGTATGAATAGAACTAAAGCTCCCCAGAAAGTTGAAGTTGTAGTTGCTAACTCAACTTCAGGTTCTGAAGTAAATATTCTTGGAGAACTTTCAATTTTTGTTTTAAGAATAGGTTTTTGCGCTTTGATGATTCATCATGGCTTAGAGAAACTTCAGGATCCTCAGGGTTTTGCTGAATTTGTAGTTGGTAAATACTTCCCATTTTTACCAGGTGATCCTGTTATTTGGACTTTTGGAGCTGCAATTACCCAATTAGTCTGCCCATTAGGATTAGCTACAGGGATTTTTGCAAGGCTTTCTTCTCTTGGTTTATTCTCCACAATGGCATTTGCTGTTTATTTTCATCTCCTAGATACTGGACTAGAAGGTTTTCCTTTGGCAGTGGTTGAAGGACATAATTATGCTTTCGAATTGTCTTTTATATATGCGGCTATTTCTCTCTACTTTCTATGCGCAGGTCCAGGCAGGCTTTCTTTATTCAGAAAAACTAATAAGATTACATATTATCCAAAATCAACATAACTTAATGCAAAAAATGCCTTTTTTGGGTAAATACCATCGAGATTCCTCTCGAATTACACTTATCAATACTTTCTTGGTCTCTTAGACTTCCTCCAGGTTGGATAATAGCTTTTATACCATATTCACTTGCCAGTTCTACAGTATCTGCAAATGGGAAAAACCCATCGCTGGCCAAGACAGCATCAGAACATAATTTTCCAGCTGCTTTTAATGCAATTTTTGCTGCTCCAACTCTATTCATTTGTCCAGCTCCAATTCCAATAGTTTTTTGGTCTTTTGCAATAACAATTGCATTTGATTTCACATGTTTACAAATTTTCCATGCAAAATTTAGATCTAAGTTTATTTGATTACTCGGATTTTTATTAGTTACTGAAATCCAACTTTCAGTTTTTTCTTCACTATCATCAGTATCTTGAACTAGTAATCCGCCCATTATTGATTTAGTAGAAGTTTTATTCTTTTTTGGAAGTTGCTCTTTTGAAAACTTTAATATTCTTAAATTCTTTTTAACTTTTAAAATTTCTAAAGCTTCCTCATCAAAAGATGGAGCTACGACGCACTCTAAGAAAATATCTTTTAGGCGAATTGCGGTCTCACTATCAACATTTGAATTAAAAGCAACTATTCCTCCAAATGCACTAACTGAGTCGCATTCCAAAGCATTCAAAAATGCTTGAGAAGCTGAATTACTTAAAGAGGCTCCACAAGGATTATTGTGTTTTAGGATAACAGAAGCAAAAGTGTCAGTTGTAAGTTTATCTTTTTCTGTGTAGCCAAACTCTAAAACTGTTGAAAGTGCCGACTCAAGATCCAATAGATTGTTATAACTTAAATCTTTACCTTGTAATTGTTCTGCTGAATTCCATCCAATGTTATTTAAACCATACCAGAAGGCTTTTTGATGAGGATTCTCCCCATATCTTAAGGTTTTGATTAATGGATAAGATTCAATATATTTCGTAGATTGTAAATCTCTTTCTTTTCTTATCCAATTAGATATTGCAGTGTCATAGTCTGCTGTATGTTGAAAAGCTTCAAGGGCTAATTTTGCTTTATATGAGTCCTTTAATTTACCTTTTTTAATTTCTTCAAGAAAATATTGATACTGACTAGGATCCACTAAAACGGTAACGTCTTTATGATTTTTAGCTGCAGAACGAATCATTGATGGCCCTCCGATATCGATATTTTCAATAGCATCTTCCCATTTAGCTCCCTGATCTACAGTTTTTTTAAAAGGATATAAATTAACAACTACTAAATCAATTAACTCAAGATTGTTAGCTTCTATATCTTTTTTATGTTCCTCGTCATTTCTTTTAGCTAATATTCCTCCGTGTATTTTTGGATGTAAAGTTTTAACTCTTCCTCCTAAAATTTCTGGAGAATTAGTAAAATCTGCAACTTTAATAACGGGAATTTTTGCCTCTATAAGATGTTTGGCAGTTCCTCCACTTGATAGAATTTTATAATTAAATTGCTCTACCAATTCCTTACAAAATGGGATTATATTTTTTTTATCCGAGACACTTACAAGAGCTAATGGTGACATTATGGGAAAGTTTACTTACTTAAGAATATAAACATGAAATATGCTATCAATCATGAATTTGTCTCGATTAGCTCTCAAACTGCAACTCATAGAATTATTTTGTTGCATGGTTGGGGAGCTGATTCAGATGACCTTTTAACATTTGGAAAGGAGATGACCGAAAAAATAAATCTTGATTTTGAGGTAATTTCTTTGAGGGCGCCTGGATTACATCCAAGTGGTCAGGGAAGACAGTGGTATGGATTATACCCACATGATTGGAATGGAGCTGAGGTTGAAGTAAATAAACTTTTAGTTACATTAAAAAAATTTGATACTAATCAAATTCCACTAAAAAAAACAATTTTGTTGGGATTCTCTCAGGGAGCGGCAATGGCAATTGATGCAGGATTTAAATTAAATTTTGGATTAATTGTCGCTTGTAGTGGTTATCCTCACCCCAATTGGGCTCCGGGTGAAAACTGCTCGCCATTAATTATTAGTCACGGTTTATTCGATGACGTCGTGCCAATAGATGCTTCTAGGACTATTTATGAAAAGGTAAAGAATAAGTCTTCTAAATTTTGTGAATTATTAGAATTCGATGGATTTCATCAAATTGATTCAAATTTAATCAATTTTATAAGTTCAAATATAAGAAATATTATTTAAACAAAAGCATATTCGTATTCTTCAATCTCTTCCCAATCATCTGCAGTAAGTTCTAGACCTTCAAATATTTTTTCTTCACCAATTCCTTCAACTACAACTTTTAGTGATGGAAATAGAAAATGATTTTCTTCAGCATATTGGGCGCTAAATAACCCTTTTTCACCCCAAAAAAACCTATCTGTGGTATGTTCATTTCTTCTGACATTGAAGACAGAGGGCGCAGAGAGACCATTTTCAGCTATGAATCTTCTTGCTGCAGTAACTGGTTTATGTTTGCCAGTTTCGATATGATAAATAGGTACATGTGCCATTACTCTTTGACCAGCCAATCTTCTTCTGCTGATTCTTTTTCTTTTTTTTGACATTGATCGGTACTCCTGAAATTATTAATGAGATTAGTCTTATTTATTTTTACTAATCTTATATATGTGATTTTAAATTCACTTCAAATTACATAGAGGACCCATCAACCCCTGATGTAGCTTAAAATATGATTAAATGTTCATATTTAAGGCTGGCAAAAGTCAGACCTCTTTATATATCTTAATACTTTTTTCATATTTTACAAGCCCTTTTTCAAGTTTTTTTTTAAAAAAAAATTCTCAAAACTTTATTAATAATGAATCTTTCAAAAAAATTTGAAGAACTAATTATAAAACAGCTGGAGAGTTTTGGTTGCTCAATGGGCGTGACTAATTTAGTTATGTATCTTGCTTCAGCTAAGCAAGGAACTAAAGCATCTTTTGAAATGATTGGTCAATGGCCTCAAATTGATAGGCTACTGACATCAATAGAAGATGATCCTTCACTAAAAGTTTCATCGCCTAATAGAAGATGGTATCCGCTTCAAGAAAACGATATTCTACTTGGTGTCCTTAGGGTCGAAACTGATTTGAAAGGGGGGAATTGGCCAGTATCTCTTGATTCGAGATTAAAAGCGCTTTCAATATCTTTAGCTAAATGCGTCTCTATCGAATTAGAACGTCAAAACAAAAATAAAGAAATCAATTATTTAAAAAATCAGGTAAATGTCATTATCCATCAATTAAGGAATCCATTGGCTGCTATTAGGACATATGCAAAATTACTAATAAAAAGACTTGGTTCAGATGATGACTCTATTGAAATAGTCGAACGCATGATAATAGAGCAAAAACAAATTAATCAATATATGGATTCTTTTTCGCAACTAAATTCACCTATTCAACTGCCTTTAGAAATAGGAGAGGAAAGATTATTATTACCACCAAATTTAGATAATAAAAAGGTAATAACTGTTCAGAGTTTATTGAGACCAATATTAGAAAGGGGTAAAGCTAATGCGGATTTAGAGAATAGAGATTGGACTGAACCTTCTCTTTGGCCAGATTGGACTTTATCGCCATTAAAGGCAAAATACGCTGTAATTGCCGAAATTGTGGCCAATTTATTAGAAAATGCTTTTAAATATGCCCAAAAAGATGCTGCAATTGGACTCGTAATTACGAGTAATGGACTTTTTATATTTGATGATGGTAAAAAAATAACCAAAAATGAAAACGAGAAAATTTTTGAAAAAGGTTTTAGAGGATCTGCCGCTAAGAAGAAGGACGGCACTGGAGTAGGACTTTTTTTGGCGAGGAAATTGGCAAAACAAATTGGAGGAGATTTGAGATTGCTGGAAAATAACTCGATTGATAATACTGAGAAATTAAAGAATCTTAAGAAGAAAAATATTTTCTATTTAGAACTACCTATAAAAGAATTGCATGCATAAACAGCATTGCAGTTTCAACTAGTACAACACTTGCACCGCAGGAATCCCCGTTGAAGCCTCCAATTTTTTTACCCAGTATATTTGGGATAGAATAGCTTAGAAAAATACCAATAAAGATAAGAATTAAAAATTTAATTAATATTGCTTTGGATGTAATTGAAACTAATTGGTATGCAATGAAAATTAAAAGAAAAATAATGGAGATCAAAGATTCTTTTTTAAATCCATTCCAAAACTTTTTGTGACTAATAGATTTTTTCTTATAACTCATATATTTAAACTTTTCTATAAAAAATAAATTTGAAAATCTTCCCCAAAATAAGCATATAGGTAAAATAAAAATTATTAGGTTTTGAATTTTCAGTATGCAAGCAATTTGAATTAAAGTTATAAAAACTAAAGCTTGAACGCCAAAGGACCCAACTTTACTGTCTTTCATGGCTTTTAAACGTTTCTTTTTACCCGCAAAAATACCATCGAAAGTATCCATTAAACCATCAATGTGTAGACCACCAGTAATTAAATATCCTGAAGCCAAACAAATTAATGTAGATGCATAAATTGACCAAGAGTTTGTTCTTAAAAAAAGAAAAATATAACTCTGCATTATTCCAATAAAAAATCCTAAAGGCGGTGCAAATTGTGCAATATTTTTAAATTCGGGATTGATTAAAGGTATCTTTGGAAATGTCGTGTAGAAAATCCAAGATCCTGCAAAATTTTTTATTAAATATTTTTTGATGAGATAAAAATAGATTCAATATTAAATAATAGAGTAGATTAATGAAAAAGGATCAAAAAATTTTATAAATTATCGTGTTTGAATTTGAAATTACATCGAATTGCAGTAATACAGGGGCAAGAACTGGTATATTTCATACACCAAATGGTCCGGTAAACACACCAAAATTTATGCCTGTAGGTACTTTGGCAACGGTTAAAGGAATTTCATCTGAGCAGTTAACCTCTACAGGGTCAGAAATGATTCTCTCAAATACCTTTCATCTTCATTTACAACCTGGAGAAAAACTAGTTAAAGAATCTGGTGGAATACATAAGTTCATGAATTGGCCTCAGCCTATTCTTACTGATTCAGGAGGATATCAAGTTTTTAGTTTGGCCAAATTAAATAATATTTCTGATAGAGGTGTGGAATTTAAAAATCCAAGAGATGGTAGTCACGTATTTTTATCACCTGAAAAAGTGATACAGATTCAAATGGATCTTGGATCAGATGTTGCGATGGCTTTTGATCATTGTCCTCCGCATACAGCTAACGAAAATGATATTGAGGACTCTTTACAAAGAACTCATTCATGGTTGCAAAAATGTGTTGAGACTCATCAGAAATCCAATCAAGCATTATTTGGCATAGTGCAAGGTGGTAAGTATCCGAGATTGAGAGAATATAGCGCAAAATATACAAGTTCTTTTGATCTGCCTGGAATAGCAGTGGGAGGTGTGAGTGTTGGCGAGGCAGTCGAAGAAATACATAGTGTAATTAATTACGTCCCGAAATTCTTACCAATAAATAAACCAAGATATTTAATGGGAATTGGCTCTTTAAGAGAAATTTCTTTAGCTGTTGCGAATGGATTCGATATATTTGACTGTGTTTTGCCTACAAGACTAGGAAGACATGGGACTGCATTTTTTAATAATGAAAGATTGAATTTGCGAAATGCTCGGTTTAAAAATGACTTTTCTCCGATTGACAAAACTTGCAAATGCGAGACCTGTAAATCCTATTCTCGAGCTTATTTGCATCATCTAATTAGAAATGACGAAATATTAGGCCTAACCCTCATAAGTTTGCATAATATTGCTCACTTAATAAGATTTACCAATGCAATTTCTACGGCAATTAGAGATAATTGTTTTACAAATGATTTCGCTCCTTGGAAAACATCCTCTATTGCTCACCATACATGGTAACGTCTTATCATAATTAATTAAATTATTAAAAAAGGTGCTCATTCTATTTAATACATTCGCTGAATTGCCAGAGGCTTACAAAGCCTTTGCCCCAACCGTTGATGTTCTTCCACTTATTCCTTTATTTTTCTTTTTATTGGTATTTGTTTGGCAAGCTGCAGTTGGATTTAAATAAAATTCTTTTAGTTTAGATTGTTAGTATTAGAAAGGATTTTCAAGTAAAATCGCATCTCCAGAATTATCTACAGCACTCTCTATAAAATCAGCAATTTTTAATGCTCTTGAAGCTTGCTCACCATCTACCTCAGGTGTTTCTTTACCCTGAACGCATTTAAGAAAATGCTCCAGTTCTGCATAAAGCGGTTCGATGGAGGTTGTGCTAACTTCTTCGACATATCCATCATTTCTATAAACTAATTCTCCATGCTCTGCTGTGTATGATTCATGAGACTTTCGATGGATTTGTAGAGAGTGATTTAAGAAATCAGTTTCTACCAGGCCATTTTGGCAGTGAGCACTTAAATTTCTAATTTTTTTATGACTCATTTTGCTGGCAGTTAAGCTTGCTATAACATTATTTTTAAAAACTAAAGTAGCATTTACATAATCTATTAATCCCTCGCTATTTCTTCCTCCAACAGCTGCTAATTTTTGTATTTTTGAGTTTACAAGCTCTAAAATAAGATCAATGTCATGAATCATTAAATCCATTACTACAGATACATCATTTGCTCTGTCTGCATGAGGACTGTGCCTCCTTGCTTCTAAAACAACAATTTCTTCATTATTTACTATTTTATTTAATTCTCTAAAAGCAGGATTAAATCTTTCAATATGCCCAACTTGTAATAGACATTTACTTGCATTAGCGGCCTCTATTAAGGATTTTGCCTCGAACTCATCAGCTGCAATTGGTTTTTCAATAAGAACGTTAGTACCTCCTTTTAGACAATCTAGTCCTACCTTATGATGAAGAAGTGTCGGGACAGCGATACAAATAGCATCGACTTTTGGAATTAAGTCCTTATAATTTTTGAACCATTCACATTGAAATTGTTCAATAGCTAATTTACCTCTCTCTTCATTTGGATCTGCTACTCCAATGAGATTTGCATCTTTGAGTAAACTTAGTACTCGAGCATGATGCCAGCCCATATTTCCTATACCTATGACTCCAACCTTTACGGGTGATGAGGTTGGTTGCATAATTTAAAATCCATGTATTTATTATCATTATCCTTCATGGGGATCCACATTTAGCTTTTGGGAAGAATTATTTTAACACGATCAATTTTTGGACCTGACATGGAAATAACTTCAAATTTAATGTTATTGAAATCTAAAACGTCCCCAATTTTTGGAACCATTTGAAATTTTTCTAGCAGAAATCCAGCAAGAGTATGATAATCTGGCCCTTCTGGAATGGAACATCCTAACTTCTTATTGATATCAATAATTTCTGATTTTCCAGCTATTGACCATTTTTTAGAGAAATTATCTAACATTCTCATGTCTGAATAAATTCTATTATTGAGCATTTCCTCTCCAACTATTTCGCCATTTAGATCAGCTGCAGTTATGAGCCCCTCTGTTCCACCGTGTTCATCAACTACTAGTAAGAAAGGATTATAGTCTCTTACTATTGGAAATATTTCTGCTAATGAACATGTTTCTATAATTTTTGTTACTGGTAAAAGGAACGGCTCCAGTAATGTATTTGCTTCCATTTCACCTTTTGAAATTGGCTTAGCTAGATAACGCAAATCTAATACACCTAATACATCATCTAAAGACTCACCAATTACAAAGAAACGAGCATGGCGAGTTTTATCAACTTGTTTCATAAGTTCTGAAAAGGTTATATTTTTTGGCAAAGTTACCATTTCAGATCTTGGAATCATTACTTCTTTAACCTGTGTATCTTTTAAAGCAAAAACTCCTTCAAGAATATTTTTCTCATCTGGTTTTAAACCTGTTACATTATTTGTTTCTATAAGAGTTTCTAATTCTCCTGCGGATAAACCCGAGTTTAAAGAATCCCATTTGTTATTTAAATTAAACAAGCCTAAACAGGCGCTAGCAAAGAATTCTATTGTTTTAACTATAGGATTCATAGCTTTTCTAACGGCATCGAAAATTGTTGTAAGCCTTAATGCAGCAGATTCTGGATTGTTAATTACTAGTGCTTTAGGAATTAGTCCAGAAACGAGAGTAACAACTAAAACAACAAATAAAAATAACAAAAGATCATAAAATCTATTTGACAAAATATTGCTTTTCCAATAATCATTAGCCAAGCTATTGCTGAGCCATCCAATTGCAATTAATGAAATTGTTACTCCAAATTGAGAGGCAATTAATGAAGATCTAAAGCGTTTTTGAATTTTTAAAATTGAAAATGCTCCTTTCTTTTTTTCTTCTATTAACCTTAAAACTTTACTTGGCCTTATTAATAAAAAAGAGAGTTCACTCGCTGCGAAAAAAGCTGGGAAAAATAAAAGAAATAAAAGTAGAGTTATTTTCATTCAATGACAAATAAATAATGGGGGTGGCGAGGATCGAACTCGCCTTAGCCAAATTATGAGTTTGGTGCATTCACCAGATTGCTACACCCCCCAAAGGAATTTATGTAATTTTAATTACATTGAATTTCAATATACAATATAAAAATAATATTTCAAAAAACACCTCATTAGGAAGTTTTTGTGAGATTTCTTTTTTTTCTTCTAATCTTTAAATATAAATTTAACTTTTACTAATGGATAAATTTTCGGATAAATATGACTTAAATAAAGCAAAATTGTTAAAACAGTTAATTGAAAAATCTTACAAGAGAGGAAACTACACTTTATCTTCAGGAAAAAAAAGCAGTCATTACTTGAACTGTAAACCGGTATCATTAAATGGCGAAGGCTTAAACTTAATAAGTGAATTATTTTTAGATTTAAAGGACTCAAGGTCAAAAGCTGTAGCAGGATTGACATTAGGTGCAGACCCTATAGTAAGTGGATTAATTGTTAAAGCAGCTTTGAATGGATTAGACCTTGATGGTTTAATAATTAGGAAAGAAATCAAAAAATACGGTACCAAAGCTGGAATAGAGGGCCCTATATTAGAAGAAGGAACTTTGGTAACTGTCTTAGAGGATGTGGTGACAACTGCTGGTTCAGTAATAAAAGCTATAAAAAAATTACGAGAAAATAATTATGTTGTTGAGGAAGTTTTGTCTATAGTTGATAGGCAAGAAGGGGGATTAGAAGCCCTTGAAGATGAAAATGTTAAATTAAAGAGTCTTTTTACAATAAAAGACTTTTTATAATTATTTCAAAATGCAAGATATAAAAAAAAAGTTTTGGCTTGAAAAATTTGATTGTTTTTCAATTACTGGAAAAGATGCCAGAAAATTTTTGAATGGAATAACAACTGGTAATATTCTTAATTCAGAAAATAAAGTTATCAAAACTTGTTGGTTAACTCCAAATGGAGTTCTAAGGTCATTAATTGAAATTATTTTTTTAGAAAGAAGCTTAGAAGTAATTATCTTGGCGGGTAACACAAATGAAATAATTGATTACTTTAATCAAATTATTTTTCCAGCAGACGATGTACTTCTGAGTGAACCTTCCTTGATAAATAGAATTCAGGAGATTGATGAATCTAATTCATGGAGAACTTACCAGCCTATTTTCTTCAAAACAGATGATAAAGAATTTGAAATATATAAAAATAAATTAAATTTACTAAATCCGAATGATTTAAAACTTTGGAAGATTAATCAGGCAATACCCTCATTAGAAATGGAAATAAACGGAAAAAATAATCCTCTTGAGCTTGGATTACAAGATCTTATAGATTTTAATAAAGGTTGTTATTTAGGACAAGAAACAATGTCAAAAATAAAAAATGTTTCTTCTTTAAAACAGGAAATAAGAATTTGGAAATCAATTGAATATAATTTGAATTTAGACGTTGAAGATAAAAATTTATATATAAATTCTGCCAAGGATATTTCTGTAGGCAGAATCACTAGTTTTTTTAAATCAGATTGCCAAATAAAAGGTTTAGCAATGATAAAAAGAAAATATTTAGAGGAAGGAAATTATTTTTTTTCGGAAATTTTTGGAAAAATTATTATCAATAAATCTGTAGGATCAATTTTTCTTTAATTGATCTTTGATTAAATATTCTGCAATTTTTAGAGTAGCCAAACAATCATCCTTATTATATTGGATAATTTTTTTTAAAAATATTTCGTTTTCTGTAATTTGATATTGAATCCACCAATAAAGTGCTTTCGAGCCACTTACATTTTTTTGCACCCATTCGAACCCAAGCCAATTAGAAACAGTTTTTAAGCCATAGTTTTTTAGTGGTAATATCCAAGACTTTCTTATTAATTTATGTAAGTCAATAAATCTTGAGGCAAGTGAATCAATTTCTTGATCACTAAAATTTAGGTTTTTAGCAATATTAATTATTGATATTTTTTCAGTTTCTCCGTAATGCAAAACTGGCCATTCCTTGTGTGAAAAAAGTATTTCAATAATTTGCCTGTAAGATTCTCCTTTATTGTTTTTAAGATTTAAGATTGGTTCATAAATAAGATCTTCTTTTTTTATGGACAAATTATTTACTTTTAAAAATCCATATAAAAAATCATGTTTTTCATCTGGATTTGACTCAATATCAAATATATAAAATCCGGAACATGTTTTTCCTAGTAGATCGTTAGCATTATTTTTATTAGAAATGAAATATGGTTTTCCAGAGATATATGCTTGTGCTTGCTTCACAAATATGGACGCTTTTTCATTCTTTTGATCGTTGAATTGAGATAATTTCTCTCCAAGTTGTTTTTCGTTATACGAAGCTAATGTTTGGGTATTAATTATTCCTTTTGCTTTGAGTAATGAGGCTGTTTTGGACCCTATTCCATCTATATCTGATAGATATCCATTTTCTTTTGCTTCTTTGTCACAAAATTTTTGCCAGGAACAAATAGTACATTTTTTTCTATCTTGAGTTATTTCTGGTATAGATCCCTCCAAGCATTCATTCAAATTTAATAAAACATTTAAAACTTTTTTTCTTAATTTTTTATTTAAATAAATTTCTTCAACTTTAACTTTTTTATCAAAAGTTGAAATTACTAATCCTTTCTCAATTTTAGATTCTTGAAAAGTTCCCAATAGAACAGAACTAAAAGTTAAGTCGAATAAATGTTCTTTTGTTGTTTTGTGGCCTAACTTATAAACAGCAGGTAAATATCTATATTGTCCCCATTTACTTTTACCTTTAGTCTTTACAAGTAATTGTGGACGTATTTCTGCGTTTATATTTTGGAAAAGATTCCCTTTGATTTTTAATCCAATTACCCCTTGATAACCATTTTCACAGGCTTTTAATCCTGTATATATTTCACCATTACAAAATTCAGAGAAAATTTTAAACTGATTAATTTTATCTATAGCTTTATGGGGAGACCAAACTTCATAAGATTTTTTACCCTTAAAATCGAGCCATGCTTTTCTTTTGCATCTAGTAAAACTTTTTAAATGAAGAGAATTCAAATTATTTTTTAAGAGTGGTTTTAAAATTTACTCATATAAATTAGTATAGATAATTAAAAGAATTCACGGAAATTTTAAATTTGACAGCTGATAAATTAGACAAGATAAAATTTGGTACTGATGGTTGGAGAGGAATTATTGGTTTTGACTTTAACCTGTCCAATCTTTCAAAAGTTGTTGTCGCTGCATGTCAGGAGTTGCATTATCAATACTATAAAGAAGTTAATTCAAAGAAAATTATTATTGGATATGATCGCAGATTTATGGCTTGTGAATTCGCCAAGCAAGTAGTGCCTTTTGTAAGAGGATGTGGTTTCGAACCGATCTTATCTGATAGCTTTGTTACAACACCCTCTTGTAGTTTCTATGCCAAAGAAGTCGGTTGTCTTGGAGCTTTAGTAATTACAGCAAGTCATAATCCATATAATTGGCTAGGTCTGAAAATAAAGAGCTTTAATGGATGTTCTGTTGACAAATCTTTTACAAGTGAAGTTGAAAAAAGATTAATGCTTGGAAATTCAATTGAAAAAATAGATGGTGTTAATCAATTGGTAGATATTAAGAAATTTCATTTAGATAGAATTAAATCCCTTTTTGATATTGACTATATTTCCAAGAGATTAAAAAAAATGAAATTGAGAATTTTTGTAGATTCTATGCATGGTTCAGCTGCAAATTGTATGGCTGAGATTTTTGCTTCTAATGATTTAGAAGTTATTTCAGAAATCAGGAAAGATGCTGATCCTTTTTTTGGAGGAAAACCTCCTGAACCTCTTTTGAATTATGCAGATGATCTAAAACAAATACTAATGAAAAATTCAACAAATGAAGTGAAAACTTTAGGAATTATATTTGATGGTGATGGTGATAGAATTGCGGCAATTGATGAAAAAGGAAGATACTCTAGTACTCAAGATTTACTCCCATACTTTATTAGCTATTTGGGCGAAATTAAAAATAATTCTTATCCAGTTTTAAAGACTGTTAGTGGTTCAGATATTATAAAAAATATATCAGAGAGTCAAAATAGAGATGTTTTTGAACTTCCAGTTGGCTTTAAATATATTGCTGAAAAAATGATCAAAGAAAAAATATTTATTGGAGGAGAGGAATCTGGGGGAGTTGGTTTTGGTGACTTTATGCCTGAAAGAGATGCTCTATATGCAGCGATGGTTTTATTAAATGGAATTGCTGAAAAATCTCAATATTTATATGAAACCTTAGATGAAATTCAAGAAGATTTTGGGCCAAGTTTTTATAAAAGAATTGATATTAAATTTCCAAATCAGTCAGAAAAAAATAATGTAAAAGAATTTATCGTAGATAATATTCCTGAGAATATTAATAATCACAAGTTAAAAAGTATCTCAAAAATCGATGGAATAAAGTTGAGAATTGATAAAAATTTTTGGCTTCTTTTTAGGTTTTCAGGAACGGAACCTCTTTTAAGGTTATATTGTGAAGCACCAAAAGAATCTTATCTAATTGAGGTATTAGAGTGGGGTCAAGAATTTATAAATTTGGCAGGAAAATAAGGATGAAAAATTTATATTTAGCTAGTAAGAATAAAGGTAAAATTGAAGAATATAAGAAATTGCTTGCTGGAGTTAATTGTAAATTGTTACTCCAGCCAGAATCATTAGAAGTTGAAGAGGATGGACTGACATTTAGAGATAATGCAATTAAAAAAGCGAGTGAAGTTTCGAGAAAAACGAATAATTTTTCAATAGCAGATGATTCAGGTATTTGTATTGAAGCACTAGGTGGTAAGCCTGGCATTTACTCATCTAGATATGCAGAAAATGATCAGAAGAGAATTGAACGTGTTTTAAGAGAACTTGATGGAGTTCAAAATAGAAGTGCTTTCTTTATTGCCAATATTTGTGTTTGTTCCCCAGATGGTGAAGTGATTATTGAATCTGAGGCCAAATGTCATGGCAATATCATTTTCAACTGCAGAGGAAAAAGTGGTTTTGGGTATGACCCAATTTTTGAGGAGAGTTCTACTAGATTAACTTTCGCAGAAATGGATAATGATATTAAAGACTCTTGTAGTCATAGAGGTAAAGCATTAAAAGAAATTATTCCAAATTTAATTGAAATTTTTTCTTAAATTCAATTAACCCAAGATCCATGAAGGCCATGAGGAATTGAAATGGGTAATTCATAAACAGCTAATTCTTCTAAGTCTTTTGCGTCTAATATTACTAAATCGCTTCCTCTTCTTTCTCCGTTCCATAGAAGTATAAATAAAAATCCCTCATCTTCATTTGGAGAGTTTTCTGATGGAACCATAATTGGTTCACTAACAAATCCACTGGGACCTGCTGACCAAGAAATCTCTTCCTTAGAAGTTAAATTTATTTTTTTTATTGCTTGAAGTGGAGCGTTCCCCAGCTTTTGAGATGTGCTTGCCATCCAACTAAAAGTTGCTTTTAATCCTAAGTTTTTAGGATTAACAACAGCAAATTCACAACATTGTTCACTGAAAGTTTCAAGTTCACAAGTTTTTGTCTTTAGATCGATAATTGATCTTTTCAGTTTTCCTTCTGGATATTTGTCAAAGTCAATATCCCTAAAATTCTCGTCTGGACCAACTGATGGGAAATCATCATAAAAAATACTATCTAATATGATTTTGGAATCTTTTTCAAATGCATTTACATGATGAAAAACGAATCCTTCTGGAGCATCTATTGTTAAAGGAGGCTGTCCCCTAAATAATCCACTTTCTCTGGGTATGATAAAAAACTTTGCCTTTTTATTTGGGTTTGACTTTAGACATTGTGCTGCTCCTCTTTGACCCATTACAAATGGAAGAGGATTGAAATCAATAGCATTCTGTAAAAATATTGCCCAATTAGTTGTGATTGCGAAATCATGAAGGAATGCAAAGCCATTAAAGGTATCTTTTCTGTCAAAAATGAGCTCTCCAGAATTTGTACCAGAATTATCAAATTCCATTAATCTAATGGTACTTTTTGGCCCGGTTTGTACTCCAAAAGTGACTAAAAGTTCTGAAGATGCATTTGAGTTTAGGTCTGTTTTGGGATGAGCACTAAATGCTTCGTTAGGCTTGAGTACCCCTTTTAATGTTGTTAAACCAATAGTGTCAAGACTTTCAGGATCCATTGCATGTGGACCTGCCGCTTCCCATAATGCGAGAATTTCATCTCCTAATTTAATGACATGTGTATTAGCGATATTCTTGAATTTTAGATCTAATGCATTATTTAAAATTCCTCCATTTTTTTGTGTTCCAAAAACACCTCTATAAATAAATTTATTTATTTTTTCTTCTTCCAAATAGCCTTTAGTTTTAACAAATCTATTTGTTAAGAATGGCTGACCATTTTCGAATTTTATGGATGTTATCATTCCATCACCATCAAATGGATGATGAACCCATTGTCCCCCTCTCTCTAATATTCCTGGTCCATTTCTTAATAATGTTCCATTTAGATTTTTAATATTATTACCCTTCCTAATTGTTAGAGGCTCTTTAGTTAGCTCTTTTTCTACATTTTGATAAGCACTTGACCAATCTTCTTTATTAAAAATTTTAAATTTATCAATTTTTTTATCTTGTAAATTAGTCACAACAAAGTAATCACTATATCTATCTTCGCCAAAATTAAACTGAATTGTGGCTGATTCGAAAAAATCCCTATTTTATTGTTTTTCTAACATTCCTTTACTGCTTGGAATTGAATCAGATCTTCTTGGATCTATTTCGGTAGCCATTCTCATTGCTCTAGAAAAAGCTTTAAAGCAGGCCTCAACTATGTGATGTGAATTACTGCCTCGTATTTGATTAATATGCAGAGTAATACCGCTGTTATTTACAAAGGCAATAAAAAACTCTCTTACTAGTTCAGTATCATAATTTCCTATTCTAGGGGCTTTTAATTGAAGATCATAAGATAGATGCGGTCTACCAGAGCAGTCTAAAGTGACTTGAACTAATGCTTCATCTAATGGGGCAAAGAAATGTCCAAATCTGCTTATTCCTTTTCTTTCTCCCAAGGCTTTTGAAAATGCTTTGCCTAATGCGATTCCTACATCTTCATTTGTATGGTGATCATCAATATGGGTATCTCCAATTGCTTTTATTTGTAAATCGAACAAACCATGGCTGGATAATTGATGAAGCATATGATCTAAGAATGGTATCCCAGTATCAATCTCAGAAATTCCATTTCCATCTAAGTTTATAAATACAGAAATATCTGTTTCATTCGTTTTTCTTTTTATTTCAGATAGCCTTAGAGATGACATTTTTATGCAAAATACTTAGTTTACATTCCATTAATGCAGTAACCCGCATCAACATAAATTGTTTGGCCTGAAATGCCGCTAGAGAGATCACTTAATAAAAAAGCAGCTGTATTACCTACTTCTGTTTGAGTGACTGTTCTGCGTAAAGGAGCCTTTTCTTCAACATTGTGAATCATATCTAAAATGCCACCTATAGCAGAACTCGCAAGTGTTCTTATAGGCCCAGCACTTATTGCGTTAACTCTGACTTGTTTTTCGGGACCAAGTTCTGCAGAAAGATATCTTACTGAAGCTTCTAAAGCTGCTTTAGCAACTCCCATCACGTTATAGTTAGGAATCGCCCTTTCTGAACCTAAATAAGTTAATGAGACAACTCCAGCACCATCACTAAAAAGTGGTTTTGCTGCTTTACATAAAGGTGCTAACGAATACGCACTTATATTAAGAGCCCTATCAAAACCCTCTGAAGTGGTAGCACTATAATCTCCAATCAATTCATCTCGTCCTGCAAATGCTAGGCAGTGAACTAATCCGTCAATTTGCCCCCAATTGTCTTTTATATTTTTAAAGATTTCTTCAATTTGAGATGGATTTTGAACATCAAGAGGCAAAAATAACGATGGGTTTAAAGGTTCAGTTAGTTCTCTAACTTTAGACTCGAATCTTCCCTTATCATCAGGCAAATATGTGATTCCAAGTTCTGCGCCAGCTTTTGAAAGTTGTTGAGCGATACCCCATGCTATTGAACGATTGTTGGCAATTCCCGTAACAAGAATTTTTTTGCCAGTTAGATTTAGAAGCATTTTGTTTATTATTTCTATTATTCTCCTATATAAAAGTACCTATCTTTACGGATAACTGCAAAATATACAATAATTTTCAAATATCAAAGAATTTTTAACTTGAATATGGTAAGAACAAATTCTATGGTTTTGGAATTAGGTTTTCAATTACCGAATTTCGAAATGTTAAATGCCAATTCTTCAAAAAATGAATATTTTAATTCTCATAATCTAGATAATCGGCATTTACTTTTAATGTTTATTTGTGCCCATTGCCCATTTGTTAAATATATTGAGAATCAAATTTTCACCTTAAGTAAAGAAATTGAACATAGAGTTCAAACAGTTGCAATTTCTAGTAATGATATTGTCACTCATCCTTCAGATTCTCCTAAAAATTTGAGATTACAGGCACAAACAATGGGATGGAGTTTTCCTTATCTATACGATGAAAATCAAAATTTTGCTAAGGAATTAAAAGCGGCTTGCACCCCAGATTTTTATCTTTTTTCAAATGAAGGAGATGGTGATTTTTTATTGTATTATCATGGCCAATTAGATGATAGTAGACCAGGTAATAATATCCCTCTATCTGGAAAAGATTTGCGCTCTGCTGTAAAAGATTTGAATCAAGATAAATCTTATCCTTCAAATCAGATGCCTTCTTTAGGTTGCAATATAAAATGGACTCCTGGCAAAGAACCAAGTTGGTTTAAATGAAATAAAAATTTTTTACCCGTAGAATTATGGTTTAGGGTTAATATATTTACTATGCAGATACCTCCATTTACTTTAAATAGGCAGTACCACGAAATTGGCTCAGAAATTGAGAGTGAGGTTTTTAAAGTTTTAAAAGGGGGCCAGTATATTGGAGGACAAGAAATTGCCAAATTTGAGGAGAGTTTTTCAAATCTGATTGGCGTTGAAAATACTATTGGATGTAATAGTGGAACTGATGCTTTAGTATTAGCTTTGCGCGCATTAGATATTGGTGTGGGTGATGAAGTTATTACCTCATCTTTTAGCTTTTTTGCAACTGCAGAGGCTATTAGTGCAGTTGGTGCTAATCCTGTTTTGGTAGATATAGATCCAGAAACTTATCTTATTAATACTGAACTAATCGAACAAGAAATAAATTCTAATACCAAGGCAATTATGCCAGTTCATCTATTTGGTAATGCAGTGAATATGACCTTAATAAAATCTTTGGCCAAGAAATATGACTTAAAAGTAATCGAAGATTGTGCTCAGGCAACATGCACAATGTGGGAAAATTCCAATGTTGGTAGTATTGGTGATATAGGCTGTTTTAGCTTTTTCCCTACTAAAAATTTAGGAGCTGCTGGAGATGGTGGAGCAGTAACAACTTCAGATCAGAAGATTGCAAAAAAAATTAGAGAACTGGCTGTTCATGGCAGCCCAATAAGATATCATCATACCCAAATTGGATATAACAGCAGACTTGATACCATTCAAGCTGCCATATTAAACATTAAAATTAAATATATTTCTAAGTGGATTAATAATCGCCAAAAAATTGCTAAAAATTACCTTGATTTATTAGAAAAAAATCAATTTATTAGTTTTCCAAAAATTAGCTCTGATTCAATTTCCCATTCTTGGAATCAATTTGTCATCAAATTAAGAAACGATAAATATTTTTTAAATGAAGATTTTTCAAATTTATTTGATACTGATTGCAAAAAATACTATTCCTTAAGGAATTTGGTAAAACAAAAACTTTTTGAAAAAGGTATTAATTCAATTATTTATTATCCAATTCCAATACACGCACAAATAGCTTACAAAAATAAAAATTTTTCTAGAACAAAACTCATTAATACAGAAAGAATTTGTACAGAAGTTCTTAGTCTTCCAATGTTTCCTGAAATTTCTTATGAAGAGCAAATTTATGTAGTAGAAAATTTAAATAAAGTTTTAAAGAATTGTATAGAGGAAATTCAAATTTCAGCATAAAGTGATTTAAATAATCTTTGTTGCATGTTGTGATTGACAATAGGGCCTGAATAATTATTTTTTTCTAAATTAGATATCTCCCCATTTAATAATTCTGAATTTGACACTTTAGATAATTCAGGAATCCAATATTTTATATATTCGCAAATAGGATCAAATTTTTTTGCTTGGGTATATGGATTAAAAATTCTAAGTGGTTTTGGATCCATACCGCTACTGGCGCTCCACTGCCATCCTCCATTATTTGCAGCTAAGTCTCCATCAACCAAAGTCTCCATAAATTTTTTCTCACCCATTTGCCAATTGCATATAAGATCTTTTACCAGAAATGAAGCGACTATCATCCTACATCTGTTATGCATCCAGCCAGTACTATTTAGTTGACGCATTGCAGCATCAACTATAGGTACTCCGGTCTCTCCGTTGCTCCAATGCTTAAACCATTCATTATTGTTTTGCCATGGGAAGTGATCCCATTTTTTTCTATATGGACCTTTCTCTAGCTCTGGGAAATGGAATAAGCAATGTTGGTAAAATTCACGCCAAACAAGTTCTTTTTGCCAAGTTTCAATTGATAGATAATTTCCTTGATTTTCCAAATCTGAATTTAAATTTAATGTGGCGTTCCAAACTTTTCTAATGCTGATGGTGCCGAATCTGAGAGATGCACTTAGAAAAGATGTCCCACTATGGGAAGGAAAATCTCTTGCAGAATTATAAGAATATATTTTTTTTTCGTTAATGAAGCTTTCTAATAATGTTTCTGCAGCATTCTCTCCAGGTCTACATGGACAAATATTCGAACCAAGAAATTTGATATTTTTGATAAATTTCTCTAGAACCGAATCAGATGAATTTATTGTCTTATCTTTGAGTTTATTATCTATATCTTTAAAATGGAAATCAACTTTATCTTGTTCATATGAACCTAATAAATTCATTTTTAATTTAAGGTTTTTATAAAAAGGTCCATAAACTGAATAGGGATTATTATTCCCTGAAAATATTTTTAAAGGTTCTACTAATAAGTGATCCCAAGTTTCAATAACTTCAATATTTTGTTCTTTTAAAATTATTTTTATTTGTAAATCGCGATTAATCTCATAAGGTTCAATTGATCTATTCCAAAAAACAAATTTAGCATCTATTTTCTTTGCTAATTGAGGAATTATTAATACCGGATCTCCTTCTCCCATAACTAATCTACTACCCATTTTTTTCCAATTATTTCCTAATTCTTGTAGTGAATTTCCTAGAAACCAAGCTCTTGAACTTGCATTGAAATCGTGTGAGTAATTTTTATCAAATATATAAGTTGAAGTAATAGCATTTGATAATGAAAATGCTTTGATTAAAGCTTGATTATCAAATATTCTTAAATCCTTTCTATGCCAAAAAAGTATTCTAGGTTTATTCATTATTTATCTAAAAATTGTTTAGCTCTAAACCAAGCCGTCACGGTTTTTGCGTCAAGAATTTCATCCCCACTAGAAATAAGATTATCTAGTTCGTCTGGATCTAAAATTAATACTTCTATATCTTCATCTAAATCTCCTTTAACCTCGGAATTGAGTTTGTTTAAATCACGTGCTAAAAATAAATAAATTTCTTCATCTGCATAACCAGGAGCAGGGACAAGAGTTCCTAGTTCATCCCATTTGTTTGCGCTGAATCCAGTCTCTTCTTGTATCTCTCTTTGAATTGAATTAATAGGTGTTTCACCTATTTCTAATGTACCTGCTGGAAATTCTAATAAATATCTTGAAACAGCAAATCTATATTGCCGAAGAATAATAACTTTATTGTCTTTTGTAATAGGTACGGCTAATGCTGCCCCAGGATGCTTAATGTATCCATATTCACCTTCATGTCCATTTGGAAGCTCAATTCTATTTATTTCGAAAGTAAATTTTTTTGACTTTAACTCAGATATTTTTTCTTTAAAAATTGATCTTCTTATAAGGTTTTTATTGCCCATAATTTTTAAATAAAAATAGCCTAACAGTTATTTTTTGGTTTTGTAAATCATTTATATAGACTATTTTGGAGCATCAAACTTTGTGATTTTTTGGCTTCTACTTAAGATTTCAGATAGTGGTGTAATAACAAAATTACGATTCATGAATCTAGGGTGAGGTAATGTTAATTCCTCGTCAACCGTATGAAAATCTTCCCACCAAAGAATATCTAAATCGAGACATCTTGATAGCCATTTCTCACCCTTTGGTGTCTTTTCTCGTCCAAAAAATCTCTCTAACTTTTTTAACTCTTTTAAAAGTAATTTCGCTTTTTCATTTGATGGTTTTGGAAAAGAATTACTTTTTATAAGCAATAGAGTATTTAAATAATTTGGCTGCTCATTTTCAACTCCATGAGGTAATGTCTCATAAATTGAAGACCAAAAAAAGTTTGCATGAAATTTTCTTTTCTCTTCTTTATTTTTGCTGGAATGATCTCCCCACTCATTTATTATTTCTTCTATTTTTGGTTTGCAAATTAATAGTGTCTCAAGAGGGCTTCCGAATTTACTATCAATATTTGCTCCGAGGGATATACATAGTCCATTTTTGATATTAAGATTTGATAATTCCACTACAAAAAACAAAGTTATTGGATAAATTCTATATCAGGCATTTTTAAAGTGATTTTGAACTCCGATTTAAAAGAAAAAGGTGCAATAAAAGATTTAATGAAGTCAAAGGATTCTTTTAGAGCTTTCCCTTTGGCGGCAATTACAGGCCATAGCTTATTGAAATTATCTTTGCTTTTGGCAGCAGTTGATCCCGGTTTAGGAGGAGTGATTATCGCTGGCGGAAGAGGGACTGGCAAGTCAGTCTTAGCAAGGGGTTTACACACTTTACTCCCTCCCATAGAAGTATTAGATAATGAATCAATACTGGAACAGCTAACTAAAAGAAATAGTAATACTTCACTAAGACCTATTGGTAGGAACCTAAATCCAGATAAACCAGAGGAATGGGATATTAGTACTAATAAATTGTTAGAGGAGATAATTGGAAGTAATTATTTGAATCAAATTCAAGAAATTCCAAAAAAAATAAGAGAGGCACCATTTATTCAAGTTCCCATTGGCATAACTGAAGACAGACTTGTTGGATCAATTGACGTCGCGGCCTCATTAAATACGGGGGAACAAGTATTTCAGCCTGGAATTTTGGCAGAAGCTCATAGAGGTGTTCTTTATGTAGACGATATAAATTTATTGGATGATGGCATTGTAAATTTAATTCTTGAAGCTACAGGAAAAGAGAAAAATAATATTGAAAGAGATGGTTTAAGCCTTTCTCATCCTTGTAAGTCACTTTTAATAGCTACTTATAACCCTGAAGAAGGTGCTTTAAGAGATCATGTTTTAGATCGTTTTGCGATTGTGCTTTCCGCAGATCAATCTATTGATAATGCTCAAAGAGTTGAGATTACAAAATCTGTTCTATCGCATGCAGAAAATAATATTAAATTTTCAGAAAAATGGTCGGAAGAATCAGATAATTTATCCACTCAATTAATTTTGGCAAGGCAATGGTTAAAGGATGTCAAGATAACAAAAGAGCAAATAACCTATTTAGTAAATGAAGCTCTTAGAGGAGGAGTAGAAGGGCATAGGTCAGAATTGTTTGCAGTAAAAGTAGCTAAGGCTAATGCAGCTCTTCGTGGGGATGAGAATGTAAATTCTGAAGACCTTAAAGTGGCAGTAAGGTTAGTTATACTTCCACGTGCAATGCAAATTCCTCCAGAAGATGATGATATTCAACCACCCCCTCCAGAGGATCAGAGTCCCCCGCCTCCACCTCAATCAAACAATGAAGAGTCTGAACCTGAGACTAATGAAAATGAGAATGAGCAAGACCAAGAACAAGAAGAAGATAATTATGATGGAGAAGAAGAATCTACTCCCGAAATACCTGAAGAATTCATTTTAGATCCAGAGGCGTGTATGGTTGATCCTGATTTATTGCTTTTTTCATCAGCTAAAGCTAAAGCGGGAAATAGCGGGAGTAGATCAGTTATATTTAGTGATAGTAGAGGAAGATATGTAAAACCTATTATTCCAAGAGGTAAAGTAAAAAGAATTGCTGTAGATGCTACTCTTAGAGCTGCGGCTCCTTATCAAAAATCAAGAAGATTAAGGAACCCTAATAAATCGATAGTTATTGAAGAAAATGATTTTAGGGCAAAGCTTCTTCAAAAAAAGGCGGGAGCTTTAGTAATTTTTCTGGTTGATGCTAGTGGCTCCATGGCTTTAAATAGAATGCAAAGTGCCAAAGGCGCTGTAATAAGACTTTTAACAGAGGCATATGAGAATAGAGATGAAGTAGCTCTTATTCCTTTTAGAGGGAATCAAGCCGAAGTGCTTTTGCCTCCAACAAGATCAATAACTGCTGCAAAAAGAAGATTGGAAACAATGCCTTGTGGTGGAGGATCCCCTTTGGCACATGGACTAACACAATCAGCAAAAGTAGCAAAAAATGCTCTTTCAACAGGAGATATCGGTCAAGTTATTGTTGTTGGGATTACTGATGGCAGAGGAAATGTACCATTAGGATTATCTCTAGGACAAAATGAGGTTGAGGGAAAAGACAATGAAAATGAAAATGTCAATTTAAAACAGGAGGTTCTAGATATCGCTGCAAAATATCCTATGCTTGGGATAAAACTATTAGTTATTGATACAGAGAGGAAATTTATAGCAAGCGGATTTGGTAAAGAATTAGCAGAGGCGGCTCAAGGGAAATATGTCCAACTGCCAAAAGCTACTGATAAAGCAATCGCAGCTATGGCTTTAAATGCTATAAATGAATTCTAAATATTTTTTAGGGATAAATTTCGTTAAGGAATTTTGAAAGTCCAATCGTTAAATCTCTTATGGATTTAGTTAATTCTTTATCTTTTCTTAATTTTTCAAAATCATCACTCATATCATCTATTTTGGTTGAAATCGACCTAGCAGATTTAATTGTCAATTTAATGTCATTAAGGGTTTCTTTGTCATCGATAGTAGACAAAATGTTATTCAAATGATTAGCAGCAATTGTAATTTCTTTGATTAGAGGTTCAACTCTTTGTAGTTCTTGTTTCGACAAATAAATTAATTCATCAAGATTTTCTTGAGTTCTGTCAAATTGATCCATTGAGTTGACGATGTTCTCAATTAAGTTTTCTTGATTTGTTTCCTTTAAAATTTGATTTATTCTATTGGTTATATTAGAGAGACTTGATAGTTGTTTACCTGTAATAATATCTCCCTGACAAATAATTAACTTGGAATTGCATTCTTCGGATGTAGGTTTTGCAATATTTTTAGGAATTGTCTTGTCACTAGTTTCTATAGCAACTTGCACATCTCCTCCAAGAAAAGAATTTGTAACTACCCTGGCAAATGCTGGCCTTGGAAGAATAATTTCAGGATTATTTAAAACTATTTTTGCTTTAACTGCTTCATTCGTAAACAAGATGTCTTCTATAGATCCTACTAAAATTCCTCTGTAAGTAACTGGAGATTTTTCTGATAATCCGCTTGCGTTATTGAATTCAGCAAAGAGGTACCAATTTTTTGAAGATAATCTTACTCCTCTTAGCCAAAAAGAAAAAAATGTGAATATTAAAATTCCTCCTAGTAAGGAAAACCCAACTATTGAATCTCGTAAGCTTCTACGCATGATATCTAAATATCTTTGGGTTGCATTGGACCATCAAGTTTTCCATGCCTAAATTGATATACATAGGGATCATTACTCTCTTTAAATTCATTAATGGAACCTGCCCATCTAAATTTGCCCCCATAAAGCATTAAAACTTTATCAGAAGTCCTTTCTATAGTACTAAGAACATGGCTAACGACAATAGATGATCCTTTAGCTTTATTATTTGTCTTATTAATTAAATCTTCAATTCTTGATGAAGCAATTGGATCAAGGCCGGCAGTTGGTTCATCAAAAAGTAATAAAGGTTTAGAATTTGCATTAAGAGTTTGATCGGTAATTAATGCTCTAGCAAAACTGACTCTTTTTTGCATGCCTCCGCTTAATTCATTTGGAAGTTTATTCTCAACATTAAATAATCCTACCTCAGCTAAGCATTCACGTACTAATTCATGAATTAACTTATTAGATAGGTTTTTATTTCTCTTAAGGAGAAAACCTACATTTTCTTCAATAGTTAAAGATCCTAATAAAGCCGGGTTCTGAAAAACTAGTCTTACATCAGGAGGATTATTTTGATCTAATCTCAAATATGTTTGCTTCTCACCGAATATTCTTAATTCTCCTTGGGTAGGTAAAATGAGTCCTGCTAATATTTTTAATATGGTTGATTTGCCAGAACCTGAGGGGCCAACAATAGCCAATTTCTCTCCATCATTAAGTTCAAAATTTATTTGATTAAGCACATTAACTTTTTCCCAGCCTATTGAAAGGCTCTTTGCTTCAACTGCATGTTTTGATTTTTTCAAAACTTATCCAAAAACACCTATTACTTCATTTTGCCTATTTTTAGAAATAAAAAAAGGATGTATGAATTTGATTTATAATAATTCTATATATTTTTTAAATTTGAGAAAAATAATTTAAGAGGTTTTTTAATGAATAAGCGTAAAAGAAGGGTAAGGAGACATTATAAAAATTTTAAAAAGTCTAATTTTGTCTTTTTGACCAAAATCTTAAGATTTTTGAGTTGGCTTTTGCCAGGATTGGTTATAAAAAGATGGATGTTTACATCTGCAATAGGATTTTTAACTACATTATTAGGCTTTGCAATTTGGACAAATTTTAGACCGCTCTATTGGCTTATTGAAATTTTTGTTTGGGTAATGACTGGTTTAACTAGTATTTTGCCTCTTTCAATTATGGGACCATTGATTTTTGTTATTGGACTATTATTAATCGGGATTGGTCAAAATAGAAGTATTAATTCTATTCAAAAAGCGCTTGTTCCAGAAAAAAATACATTTTTAGTTGATGCATTAAGAGTTAAAAGTAAATTAAACAGAGGCCCAAATATTGTTGCAATTGGGGGAGGTACAGGCCTTTCTACCTTACTGAAAGGCTTAAAAAATTATAGTAGTAACATTACAGCAATCGTAACTGTATCCGACGACGGTGGAAGTAGTGGAATTCTCAGAAAACAATTAGGTGTGCAACCTCCTGGAGATATTCGAAATTGTTTGGCAGCATTATCAAACGAAGAACCTACTTTAACCAGATTATTTCAGTATAGATTTTCAGAAGGAAGTGGTCTGGAAGGCCATAGTTTTGGAAACCTATTCTTGTCAGCTTTAACAACAATTACAGGCAGTTTAGAAAAAGCAGTTCAAGCCTCTAGTAAGGTTTTGGCAGTTCAGGGTCAAGTTTTACCTGCAACAAATATTGATGTTATGTTATGGGCAGAATTAGAAGACGGTGAAAAAATTTTTGGTGAAAGCAAGATCAGCAAATCTAAAAAATTAATTTCGAGGATTGGTTACCTACCAGAAAATCCTTCAGCTCTTCCTAGTGCTCTTGAATCTATAAAAGAAGCTGATTTAATTGTTCTTGGCCCAGGAAGTCTATACACTTCTTTATTACCTAATCTTTTAGTACCAGAGATAGTTCATGCCTTATTGCAAAGTAATGCTCCCAAAATTTACGTAAGTAATTTGATGACTCAGCCAGGAGAAACAGATGGACTTGATGTTTATCAACATATCAAAGCAATAGAAAAACAATTATTAAATTTTGGAGTTAATGCTCGAATTTTTAACTCAATCTTATCTCAGATTCAATTTGAAAAGTCTCCATTAGTAGACTATTACGAAAGTAGAGGGGCAGAGCCTGTCCAATGTAATAAAGAAAAATTATTATCTGAGGGTTATTATGTTTTGCAAGCACCATTGTATTCAAGAAGAATAACTCCAACTCTTAGACATGATCCAAGGAGACTCGCTAGAGCAGTTATGTTTGTATACCGCAAATTAAAAAAATTAAATTAAAAAGCATCTTGAAGTTCATAGAAATCTGGCTGAATATAATCTTTTCGCAATGGCCATCCTCTCCAGTCTTCAGGCATTAAAAGTCTTTTGGGATTTGGATGATTAATAAAATTTATACCAAACATGTCATATGTTTCTCTTTCTTGCCAATCGCTTCCTTTGAAAATTTTATACAAGCTAGGGATTGATAAATCAGAGTCTCTTTTTAGAAAAACTTTTAATCTGACCTCTTTAATCTTTTCGATCTTTTGTAAGTCATCAACAGTTATAAAATGATAAAAGCTTACAAGATTTTTCCCTGGCCCTTCATCATAACCACCTTGACATTGAAGATAGTTGAAACCGTAGCTTCTTAGAGATGTTACTGCATCATATAATTTACTAGGTTCTACAGAAATATTTTCTATTCCTAATTGATCATTAGCTAATGATTGATTTGGAATTCCATCTTTAGATAAAGATTTGCTTATCAATCCTTCTCTTTCTATTGAGATTTCTGAGGATTTGGCTAAATCGTCTTTTCCCATTAATCTTGTTCAGTATTAAAAATTTCAGTTTTTTCAGATTTTTCAGGCAATTCAGTTATTTTTTCTTTTTGGGAGTCAGAAATGATGTTGGCTGAATTTTTATTTAGATATTCACCTGTATTTTCTGAGAAAACAAGATTCATTTCATGATCAGATGTTATGTACCTGTGGGATTGCTCTGTTTTTGTACGCTCTAAAATTGATTCATTACCAACTTTTTTTCTTAATTTTATTACTGCATCAAAAATTGCTTCTGGCCTTGGTGGACACCCCGGAAGGTATAAATCCACAGGTATTAGTTTATCAACTCCTCTTACAGCAGTGGTAGAGTCTGCGCTAAACATGCCTCCTGTAATTGTGCAAGCACCCATGGCGATAACATACTTTGGTTCAGGCATCTGCTCATAAAGTCTAACCAAGGCGGGAGCCATCTTCATCGTTACTGTTCCTGCAACTATAAGTAAATCTGCTTGCCTTGGTGAGCTTCTAGGAACTAATCCAAATCTATCAAAATCGAATCTAGATCCTATTAAGGCAGCAAATTCTATAAAACAACAAGCTGTTCCATAAAGGAGAGGCCATAGGCTACTTAATCTAGCCCAATTATGTAGATCATCTAAGCTAGTTAATATTATATTTTCACTTAAATCAGTGGTAACTTGTGGTGCACCAAGTGGATTGCAAGTTCCTTCTCTGATTTCTCTTATTGCTTTTGGGGACAATTGTGGATTCAATTTTTTAACTCCATTCTAAAGCACCTTTTCTCCATGCGTATGCCAGAGCGATAACAAGTATTGCAATGAAAATTAAAGCCTCAATAAAAGCTAATAAGCCTAATCTATTGAAGGCGACAGCCCAAGGATAAAGGAATACTGTCTCAACATCAAATATAACGAAAACCAAGGCAAACATGTAATAACGAATATTAAATTGAATCCATGCTCCTCCTATAGGCTCCATTCCAGATTCATATGTAAGTTTTCGTTCCCCTGTTCTGCCTTTTGGGGCAACGATGAGATTAGTAACTAGAGCTAATATTGGTACAGCAGCGGCAATTAGAAGAAAACCTAAAAAATATTCATAGCCAGTTAATAAAAACATCTTAAAAATTAATTTTGAATAAAAGTCGCTTAATTAAGCAAAATCTTTTAAAGTTCTTAAAGAACAATAATAAACCGTGAGTGAAAACATTCAACCAGCCTCTGAGGAAAACAAAATAGTTGAAGACTTTGAGAAAGAGAAACTTTCTGAAGAATCCTCAGCAGTAAATGTTGAACAACCTGTCCTTAATCTAGAACAAAATAGATACGAATGTAGGAGTTGTGGATATATTTATGATCCGTCTGAAGGAAATAAAAAATTAAACATACCTAAAAATACGCCTTTTGCAGAGTTGGATGGCAATACCTTCGCTTGCCCTGTTTGTCGAGCTGGTAAAAATTTTTATAAGGATATAGGTCCTAAATCAAAACCTAGTGGCTTTGAAGAAAATTTGGTTTATGGATTTGGTTTTAATAGTTTACCTCCTGGACAAAAAAATATATTGATTTTTGGAGGTTTGGCTTTTGCTGCTGCTATGTTCCTTTCTTTGTACTCTTTGCATTAATATATATAAATGAAAAATTTTTTTACTAGCATTCCCAATCTTCTGTTATCTATTATTCTTTGTTTTGTATTGAGCAGTTGTTCATCTACAGGAGTAAAGATGAGTGATAGAAGCCCTTGGAAAACAATTCAGTTTGAGGACCAGGCTAATGCTTTAGATGTTGATTTTATAGATGATAAAAATGGATTTTTAGTAGGTTCTAATAGACTTATTATGGAATCTAACGATGGAGGAGAAACTTGGGAGAAAAGAAATTTAGATTTACCAAGTGAAGAGAACTTTCGTCTGTTAGACATTGACTTTAAAGGTAAAGAGGGATGGTTAATAGGTCAGCCCTCACTAGTTATGCATACACTTGATGCTGGAAAGAATTGGACTCGCTTATCTTTAGGTAACAAATTACCAGGTCAACCATTTCTAATAACTACCGTTGATGCTGGTGTTGCAGAATTGGCAACCACAGCAGGTGCAATTTACGAAACATCAGATAGTGGTGAATCATGGAATGCAAAAGTTTTAGATGCATCTGGTTCTGGAGGTGTAAGAGATTTAAGAAGAACTAATAAAGGGGATTATGTCAGCGTAAGTAGTCTGGGTAATTTCTTTTCTACTTTGGAAAATGATAGTGATTCATGGATAGCTCATCAAAGAGCCAGTAGCAAAAGAGTTCAAAGTATTGGTTTTAATCCAGAAGGAAGTTTATGGATGCTTTCAAGAGGAGCAGAAATTAGATTTAATGAAGATACTAACGACCTAGAAAATTGGTCAAAGCCTATTATACCCATTCTTAATGGATATAATTATCTAGACATGGGATGGGATCCAAATGGTGATATATGGGCTGGTGGGGGTAATGGAACTTTAATAGTCAGTAAAGATCAAGGTAAAACTTGGAATAAAGATCCTATTGCTTCTGAATTGCCAACAAACTACATTAAAATAGTTTTTCTTGATAAGGAGTCTTTAGACAATCAAAAAGGATTTGTACTTGGCGAGCGTGGTTATATCCTTAAATGGAATAGCTAACTTTGAATAACTTCAGTAAATAGTAAAAAAAAAATTAATTTTTGACAGATTTAGCAACTGTCTGTAACCAACCTGTTAATTTCTTCACGAACTTATGATTTTACACTGTAAGATCATAGGGTAAACATTTGTGATTATGGCCGCAGGTTCAACGGGTGAACGCCCATTCTTTGAAATAATCACCAGTATTAGGTACTGGATTATTCATGCAGTAACATTACCAGCTATTTTTATAGCAGGCTTCTTATTCGTATATACAGGCTTAGCCTATGATGCTTTCGGAACTCCTCGTCCTGATAGTTATTTCCAATCATCTGAATCTAAAGCGCCTGTTGTAACACAAAGATATGAAGCTAAATCTCAACTAGACTTAAGAACAAAATAACAATGACTAATTCTCAAGCTCCAATGCAGGCTGCGGAAGTCCGCGTTTATCCAATATTTACTGTTCGTTGGCTAGCAGTTCACGCTCTAGCCATTCCATCGGTATTCTTTTTAGGTTCTATTGCTGCTATGCAATTTGTAGCCCGATAAATTTAACTATCATGCAAGTAAACGAAAATCCTAACAAAGTTCCAGTTGAACTTAATCGTACAAGCCTTTATTTAGGCTTATTATCAGTCTTTGTATTGGGAATTTTATTTTCCAGTTACTTTTTCAATTAAATTAAAATTATGAGTAAATTAAAAGGACCTGATGGAAGAATTCCAGATAGACTTCCCGACGGTAGACCAGCAGTTGCATGGGAAAGAAGATGGACTGAAGGAACTCTTCCTCTATGGCTTGTTGCTACAGCAGGTGGAATTGCAGTTATCTTCGTTTTAGGTATTTTCTTCTATGGCTCATACCAAGGCGTTGGAGCTGGAGGTTAATAAATCCTTACCTTGACCTGACAATCACTTATATCTAATAAGGCTAATAAGAATCAGTAAATATCCTTAGCTTATCTTTTGTTGAGCTTGGGATATTTTCTTTTTGGGTTATCAATCCATCTTTTAATGAGAAGTGTGACTTACTTTTTGGCCTCTCTTTTTCAATTAATTTAGCTACTTCAAATATTATTTTATTAGCCACTTCAGTATTAGATCTAAGATTATCCAAAACCATCTCTACAGAAACTTCTTGATGAGTTTGATGCCAGCAATCATAATCAGTAACCATAGATAATGAGGAGTAAGCTATTTCAGCTTCTTTAGCTAATCTTGCTTCTGTATGGTTCGTCATTCCAATTATTGAACATCCCCAACTTCTATATAAATTAGATTCTGCTCTAGTTGAGAAAGCGGGACCTTCCATTGCTAGATAGGTACCCCCTCTATGCAATTGTCTACCTCCAGGAATATTTTTTTCTCCGATTTCACTTAATATACGTGATAAATTTGTGCAGAAGGGATCTCCCATAGTTACATGTGCCACTGCTCCTTCGTTAAAGAATGTTGCAGGTCTATTTTTTGTCCGGTCTATAAATTGATCGGGAACCACTATATCAAGTGGCCTTATCTGTTCTTGTAATGAACCAACTGCTGATGGAGCTATAATCCATCTTACTCCTATTGATCTTAGAGCCCAAATATTAGCTTTGTAAGGTATTTCAGAAGGATTTAATCTATGTGTTCTGCCATGTCTAGGAATGAATGCTATCTCTAGATTTCCAAGATTATATACTTTTATTGAATCAGAAGGTTTACCATAGGGTGTATTCATTTCTAGTTCTCTTAAGTACTCTATTTGTTCCATTGAATAAAATCCACTCCCACCAATCACTCCTAATCTTGATTTTTCAATTGGTAATAAATGTTCTTTATTCATAGTGATGTAGATGTCATTTAATCATTTGGTACTAATTGGAGGAGGACACACAAATGTTCTTTTATTGAACAAATGGTTAATGTGTCCTAAATTAATGCCAGAAATTCCTATTTCAATTATATCTAGAGATTCTCATTTGGTTTATTCGGCGATATTCCCATCGGTGCTTTCAAAATCAATCACTTTAGAAGAGAGTTTAATTGATATAAAATCTTTAGCAAAAAATGCAAAAGTATCTTTTATAGAAGAAGAAGTAAAGGATATTGATTTCAATTTAAAGGAAATTGTTTTAAGTCATAGACCTACAGTTAATTATTCGAAGTTAGTGCTTAATTATGGAAGTCAAACAATAATTCCAAAAGAATTTAAGTCACTAGTTAAAAATCGAAATGCTTTTTCAATTAAACCTTTTTTAAAGGCTTATGACTTAATACAAAAAGAGGACATATTTGATTCAGTTTATGAACTGCCATTTGTAATTGTTGGGAGTGGCCTTGCTGCAATTGAAGTATCATATGCTTTAAGAAAAAGATGGAGACATAGACCTTTAAAACTATTATGTGATTCAACAAAAATTAATAATAAAATTCTAAAAAGTTTACGGAATTCCAATATTGATTTAGTTGAAAACCTTAATTTCGATTATGGAAAGATTCTTTTATGTACTGGAAATACATCTCCTCCATGGGCACAAAAAAAATTATTAGATTCGGATTCTCATGGCAGAATAATTACAAATCAGAATTTGCAGTTGAAAAGTTTTTCCGGAATTTTTGCTGCGGGTGATTGTGCAGTTGTAGATTCAGCGAGAAGACCAGCATCGGGAGTTTTTGCAGTAAAAATTGTAAATACATTAGTCCAAAATCTTAAAAAGGATATAGAAGGGGGATCATTAAAAAAATGGTTTCCTCAAAGGATCGGATTGCAAATAGTTAATATATTTCCAAGCCATCATTCAAAGGCTTTTGCTATTTATCGCAATTTTGTTTTTGGTCCTTCTTTTCTTTTTTGGATTTTAAAACATAAAATTGATCTGAAATTTGTAAACAAATTTAGATTAAAAAGGCTAATTATGAAAAGTAGTGAAAAAAATATATCATTGAATGATTGCAGGGGATGTGCAGCTAAAATTCCTCAGTTCGTTTTGAATAAATCATTAATAAAATCTAATTTAGATTCTTTTGCCTCATCCCCTGAAGATTCAGTTGAGATATATCAAAATGGTGAAGATATTATCTTGCAAAGTTTAGATGGATTCCCTGCTTTGGTAAGTGATCCTTGGCTTAATGCAAAAATTACTACTTTGCATGCTTGCTCAGATTTGTGGGCATGCGGAGCAAAACTTTCATCCGCGCAGGCTTTAATTTCATTACCAAAAGTTGAAAGGGAATTTCAGAGTTACCTCTTTTCTCAATCCCTTCAAGGTATTAAATCAACAGTTCAGGATCATGGAGGTGAATTACTTGGAGGACATACTTTCGAGGCAAGAAGTTTAGTAAACAAACCTTATTCATTAGGAATAGATATTTCTTTAACTGTCCAAGGCATTTTAAAAAATGGCGCAAAACCATGGCTTAAATCTGGAATGAATGATGGAGATATTCTCATGATGTCAAGACCTCTTGGCGTTGGGATTTACTTTGCCGGTCAAATGCAAAATATTAATATGCTAGAAAGTTCTTCTATAATAATTAATAATTTATTAAAGAGTCAGCAATATTTGATTGATGAAATTTGCCTTTTTCAAGATCAATATAAAGAATCATTAGTCAATGCTGCCACTGACATTACTGGATATGGATTTATTGGACATCTTAAAGAGATGATTGAATCATCTAATTTATATAGGGAAAGAAATAATCTGAAGCCCCTAAAAGTTTTATTAGATTTATTTGCATTTAAAGCCTATCCTGGAGTGTTTGATTTAATAAGAAAAGATGTTAAAAGTACTTTCTTTGAATCTAATAAAGAAATTTTTGACAAAATTTATAAAGTAAATCAGCAAAAAAGAATAATTAATTTTTTAAACGAAAATTCATTAGATAAAGAGACTTTTGACCAGAGAATATCATTACTATTAGATCCTCAAACATGTGGCCCCTTGTTGATTAGTTGCAATCGTAAATTTGAAAATACTCTTAAAGATAAATGGTACAAGGTTGGAGAAGTTGTAAAAATCTAATCAATTTCTATTTAATTTGTCAATTTCCAAATATCTTAATCTTTTGATTTCCTTTCCCATTTCTTTCCCTGGATCCCATCCTTCTTTTTTTAATGTTTCTCCATCTTTTTTTGATTTTATGGATTTGTAAATAAATAACCACTTAAACAATTTATGCCAGTGTAGGCCTCCATCACAAATTAATAATTTGACTGTCTCATCATTAAGGTTTCTATCCTCAATAAATGCTGTCCAATTTGATGGTGAAAAATGCATGAATTTTTTTTGGTTGGTTTTTAATATCTTTTTTATATTTGAATAATCTTCTAATATTTTTATCTCACTATTATTTATCAAAAATCTTTGACATGCTGTTTCTAAATCTTCTGAATCTTTTAACAAGTAAAGCATATAATTTCCATTCAATTTCTTAATCCAATTTAGTCCTCTTAAAAATCTTTTATCGACTTTAATATTTTCATTTAAGATTGAGATAATTTCCCATTTATTAATTATCGAAATTACATTATTCAAATTATCATGTTTGTATATTTCAGCTAGTTCCATCCTTATTCTTATGCCGAGTGCAGGAGGGGAAATCATTTTCTTATGAGTTTCTGAACTTTTCCATGGCCATTGTCTAACTGTTTCTTGAGATTGTTTGAGGGAATTATTTGAAATATTGAAATCTAATCTTGAAGCATATTTTGCACATCTGATTAATCTACTTGGATCATCTGAAATACTATTACTGTGAAGTAAGTTCAATTTTTTACTTTTTATATCAGGAATTCCACCATAAAGATCATAAATTTTCCTTGTCTCAACCTCGAAGGCTATTGAATTTATAGTGAAATCTCTCCTCTTAAGATCCTCCTTAATAGTACTTTTAGTTACTGTGGGATTTAATCCTGGAGCAGGGTAAATTTCTTTTCTTGCAGAAGCAATATCAATTTTATAGTCATTAATATTTATTTCCACAGTGTTGTATAAATTAAATTCCTTGATTAGACATAAATCTACATTTACAATATTTTTTTTTATAAATTTTGCCAAGGAAATAGAGGAACCTTCAATAACAAGATCTATATCTACAGGTTCAGAAAATGATTTTTTGTGGAATTTACTTATTAATAAATCTCTTAAATAACCGCCAACAAAAGCTACCTTAGTATTATTGTGTGATTCTATGTATTTAGTAATTAGGTTATATAGATTAAATGGAATTTTGATTAATTCCCCGTGTATATATTCAGAAATATCATTCATGAGCTTTAACTTACATAACGAATTGGAGCTAATCTAGGATCTAGAATTTTACTTCCTTTATCACCAAATTTTACTGCTAAAGATATTTTTTCACCGCTCCCAAAAATATGTATGATTTCACCTTTCCCAAATTTTGAGTGAATTAGCTTATCTCCAACTATCCAGCTTTTTCCTTTACTGGGTCCTGAATATAATTTCCTTACTGCATTTATTGGTTTCTTAACAAATTCATTTGGATTATTTCGATCAACTCTTGTTAAACGATCAAGATGCCAATCTCTTCTAATTGAAGCACCTCCAGTTTGGGGTAATTCACCATCCATTAAATCTTCAGGTATTTCCGAAAGAAATATTGAAGGAATTGTTGCTTCACGCATTCCACCCCATAATCTTCTTTCTCTGGCATGACTCAAGAACACTCTTTCTTTAGCTCTAGTAATACCTACGTAGCATAATCTTCTTTCCTCTTCCAGAAGTGATGGAGTATCTATTGATCTATGGCTCGGGAAGAGACCTTGTTCTAGTCCAGTGATAAAAACATTTTGAAATTCTAAACCTTTACTATTATGCAGAGTCATGAGAGTTATAGAGTTAGGATTATTTTTCTTCGTGTCATTATCAGTTGTTAAGGCAGCTGTAGAGAGAAATCCTTCCACATCTCCACTTTCTGTTTCTTCTTCATATTGAGTAGCTGCATTGATTAGTTCTTGTAAGTTATTTCTTCTATCTTCAGATTCTTCAGTCCCACTAGCTAGCAAGTCACTTAAATAGCCACTTTTTTCTAGGATTAGTTGTAGTAGTTGAGCAGGGCCTGAATTTTCTAGATAACAAAGTAGATCATTCATAACTTCAGTAAATTTATTAATTCCTTTTGATGATCTGCCTATTGTTTCTTCAAGACTTTGCTTATCATTAAGAACCTCCCATAATGGAATATTTAACCTGTTAGATAGTTCATTAAGTTTGTGAATAGTAGTCTTACCTATCCCTCTTCTTGGAACATTTATTATACGCAAAAGACTAACGTTATCTGAAGAATTAACAAGAACTTTCAAATATGCTATTGCATCTTTAATTTCTCTTCTATCGTAAAAACGCAATCCTCCGAAAATTGTATAGGGAATGCGCCACCTTACAAGAGATTCCTCTAATACCCTTGACTGAGCTCTTGTTCGATATAAAATTGCAAAATTTTTCCAAATTGGGTTTTGATTATAGTTATTGAGTGATTTTATTTTATTGGTAATTGCTTCTGCCTCTGAAATTTCATCATCACAGCTTAGTAACGTTAAAAGTTCCCCTTTTTCTTTAGTAGCCTTTAAAACTTTTTCAATTCTTTCAGAGTTGTTTTCAATTAGTGAGTTTGCAGCATCAAGGATATTGGAAGATGACCTGTAATTTTCTTCTAATTTAATTAAAGATGATTTTGTATCGTCGTCGATTGAAGTTTTAAAATCTTCTTGAAAACCAATTAAAATTCTGAAGTCAGCTGCTCTGAAACTATAAATACTTTGATCAGCATCCCCAACTACAAAAATTGACCTATCTTCCCAATTGAAGAATTTTTTTGGTTCAGTATTTCCAGCTGTAATTAATTTTATCAGTTCATATTGTGTTCTATTTGTATCTTGATATTCGTCAACCAAAATATGTTTAAATCTTTTGTGCCAGTAATCTCTGACTATATCATTTTGTCTCAATAAGAAAACAGGCAAAAGTAGAAGATCATCAAAGTCTAAAGAATTATTTTTTGAGAGCGAAATCCTATATCTCTTGTAGGCTTCTGCAACTGTTTTATCAAAATTATTATCTGCTTTTTCTAAAAGATCGTCAGAAGTTAAGCATTGATTTTTAGCATTACTTATTAATCTTTTGATCTTTTTGGGATCATATCTTTTTGGGTCAAGATTCATATCTTGACTGATAATTTCTTTTACTAATGTTTGAGAATCTGTTTCATCGTAAATTGAAAATTGCCTTGTCCATTTTAGTCCTTCTGGATCAGTATATTTTTCAATATCGTATCTCAGAAGTCTTGAAAATAAAGAATGGAAAGTACCGATCCAAAGGTTCTGAAGCCTCTCTTGGTGAACGCTTGTTCTTAATTGATTTTGATCAATTTCTTTGAGAGTTGTCCAAGGCTGACCAAATTGATTAAAAGCTAATTCTTGGGCTAGAAGAACCTCTAATCTTGCTTTCATTTCTTTAGCAGCTTTGTTAGTGAAAGTGACTGCAAGAATGTTATAGGGATCTATAGAGTTACCCTCAATAAGGTTTGCAATTCTGTGGGTAAGAGCCTTTGTTTTTCCGCTACCTGCGCCTGCTACAACTAATAGTGGTCCATAAACATGATTTACTGCTTGAAGTTGTTGATTGTTTAGGGACTTAAAAAGGAAATTGTTGGTTTGAGGCACTTTTGGAAGGGTTTTTCAAAAATCAGACTTTACTATGAGATTCAGATTCCGTTTCTAGATCTTCTAACGCTTTTTTTAAATTTATAAGTTCATTATTGTTATTAATTATTTCTTCAAATTTATTTTGAGGCATCTTTAATTTCATACTTCTGTCTAGAATTTCTTTTTCCAATCTCTTTTTATATGAGGAAATAAGTTTCTTTGATAATTTTAAATCCTGTTGATCCAAAACTTTATTGAAAAATGTAGTTTTATATTAGCGGAAAAAAATTTTTTTATTTGTATTATTTCAACTATCACTTTGGAATGAAGTTATTAATTAAGAAGCGTTGCGTTAAGTTTGAAATTGTATTGTTTTGACTAGCTTTGTCTTATTCTTAAGATCGATCTTTAAATTTTTACTTCAGGAATGTCAGTTTCAAAGAATAATCAACTATTGTCAGCCGATAAAAAATTAAATGATTTAAGCAATATAAAAGAATTTATTAATAGTGCAAACTCAAGATTAGATGCAATAACCTCAATAACCAATAATTCACATGCAATCGCAGCAGACGCTGTAACAGCAATGATTTGCGAAAATCAAGATTCACTTAATTCAAAAATATCTTTAAATACAACTAACAAGATGTCCGTTTGTTTAAGAGATGGAGAAATAATACTAAGGATTGTTGCTTATCTTTTAATTTCTGATGACGAATCAGTTTTAGAAAAAAGTTGTTTAAAGGATCTTAAAAATACTTATCTTGCTCTTGGGGTACCTTTAAGAAATGCAAGAAGGGTTTTTGAATTAATGCGAGATGCAACTATCTCTGATTTGAATTCAACAGTTAATAATATGCGTGGAAATAAAGGCTTTCTTCCTAAATTAATATCTGAAACAGAGTTTCAATTTGAAAGGATAATTAATCTTTTAGACTAGCTAAATTCCTTATCTCTGAAGTATGGGAAGTCTGTATAACTGATTTATTTTCCAGATTTCTAATAGTAGAGAATCTGGATCTTACATGAGTTGATAAAAAGGAAATTCTCTCTTCGGAAACTGTTGATTTATAAATAGTTTTAATTTGTAAATTATTTTGTTCATCAACAAAATAATTGGATGATGAAATAAAGGATTCTGTATAACCTTTATTTCTTAAAACAATTCCTGAATTTTCATCTTTGGGTAAAAAAATCAGAATAGTTTCATCTCCCTCACTGATATCATCATTGTCCCAATCACTAATAGCTTGCCAGTTTATAGAAATGGCTATGCTCTCTAGGTTTAGACTAAATTTATAATTTTTAAAAATTTCAACGACTTTTTTATTTTTTTTGTTGATATGTTTTATAAATATTTTACTAGTTGAGTTTTCAAATTCCTGAAAAGCTAAAGTGTGAGTACTTCTAATAGATTTCCACTCTCCTATACTTTTATCAATGAATTGATTAATTATTGTTAGATTCTTCGTCAAGTTTATCTTCTACGGAATGATTTTCTGCTTTTTGAATCATTCTTACCATTGAATCCACCATTAATCTCTTTGCAGAAGTTATTCTTAATCCAGAAGGAGTTGTTGATATTTGTTCTCCAGGGCGATCATGTGAAGTTGGTCTAAATGGAGTCATCTAATAGCTATAAAAATCAATCGACTTCCATTCTTGCATGAATTCCCCCATTAAATTTTTTTGTTTGCAAAAATGTTATATCTTGTTCTGATAGGCAAAAAAATTATTTATTTAGAAATTTTTTTACAAACTTTCTCATTTTGTTTTTTCCAAATAATAACTTAAATTGCTATGTTGATCTTATATTTAAAACCTAGTTTTCTTAATACTGATTCTCAAAATAGAATTTTCATGAAAAACTTTAGAAATATTGATTTTCAATTAATTGGACCTAAAAAATTAATTATAATAATATGCTTTTTTTTTATAATTTTTATTAGTACTTCTTCAAAGCAGGTATTTGCATTATCTCCAGAATGGGTTGGAGTACCTAAAAGCAATTATGGAGAGCAAGTATGGGATAAAAAAAGTCTTCAAAGAAATAGAGATGGCTCTTTAAGGGTAATAAGTAAATTTATCCCAAAAAATAAAAGTGAAATTACTCAGGATATTATCTACACAATGGATATTAATTGCATTGAGAAATCTTTTAGAGATGTAGCTGTAGGCACTGATCAATTAAATAATTCTCTAAATAATAATTCGGATTGGCAAGATCCAAATGGAGATAAACTTATACTTGGTGTAATTGGTCAAGTTTGTAATTATAAGGATTGACTTGCAATTCATATAGGTTGTAAATAAATGAAAATTTCCTGAAAATAATTTTTTTTCAGAAATTACTACTTCAAAACTTATTAAACTATTGAGGTTTTCTTTTTTTTCTTACACCTTGGAAAATAGCAAAAGCAAAAGCAATTAGAAGAGGAATTACCAGATATATTTGCTTCCCAATTTCAGCGCCTACCGCAACTAAAATTGAATCCGAAATCAACAAACTAATTACTAATGCGGGGGTAAAAGTCCTCCATCTTGTTCCTCCTAAACCTATAGAGTAACTTAAAAAATCAAATAATCCTGTCATAAGAAGTCCTGTCATTAAAAAGAAATTCTCTTCGAGTTGATATCGGTTAAATTTTTCTAGACGCTGCATAGGCTTTTTACCTACTAAACGTTCAACAGGAATTCTTCCATAGTTCCGAGCTATAAAAAATGCTAGTTGACAACAAATTAGGTCTGATAAAACAATTGTTATGTAGCCTTGTTTGAATCCAAAAACTCCGCCTGCTATAAGAGAAAAGATAGAACTTGGTAAAGCTGGAAAAATTATACTTATCCCTCTTGCTAGAAAAATTATGAATGGCCCCCAAATACCAGCCTTGTCTACAAATAATTTGATTTGAGCTTCGTATGTTATCAAGAGATAACTCACTAAAGTTACTATAAAAACTAGTAATAAAATTATTAAGAAAGTATATTTGTATATTGGTTTAATACTACTAATATTTTTTTCTAATGAGTTGATATTCATTTTTAA
>QCPU01000008.1 GCA_003212395.1 Prochlorococcus sp. AG-442-B03
AATATTCATTTTAAAAGATGTAGATCCAAAAGACCCCACTGAAGAGTTGAGTTCCATATTGAGTAATTCTGAGGTAAATTTTGAAATAGAAAAGATTGAACGTATCTTAGATTCAAAAAGTAAAAGTATGAATAAAAATTAATTAAAAATATTCAACAAAAAATGAAAATAACAACAAAAACTGAAGCATTAAATATTGTCGAGACCTCTTATTTAGCATCTCTTTCGTCTTTATTATGGGTTGCATTATATTATCTGCCAATTGGGGGAGCTTTATTAAGGTTGATTTTACCCCTCCCAATCATCTTGTTGCACTTGAGAAGAGGAACTAAAATTGCATTGGAAGGACTTTTAATACAATTTCTACTTTTATTCATAATTATGGGTCCTGTTAGAGGAACTTTATTTTTATTTCCTTATGGGATCTTGGCTTTTTGGTTAGGTTGGTGTTGGTTTAAAGAAAAGAGTTGGAAACTTAGTTTAACTGGGGGAGTTGTTATTGGAACCCTTGGCTTTTTAATAAGAGTATTAGCATTATCTACGTTGGTTGGAGATAATCTTTGGGTGTTAATTACTAGAGCGAGTTATGGTCTAATAGAAAAGTTCATTGGATTATTTAATTTACCTTTATATCCCTCAATTTTGAGTATACAAATAGGTGCAATTTCATTAATAATTTTTCAAGAAATAGTTTATGTTTTAACTGTACATGTAGTTGCCTATTCTCTGCTTCCTAAATTTAAATTAACCATCCCAGATCCTCCAAGATTATTAAATAGCTTAGTTGATTTTAATAATTAAAAAAAGTAAGAATGTACAGTAAAGAATTAGGGATAAATTTTTTTGGTAATGATTCCAATAAAAAAAGACAATTTAATAAGATAGAAATACTGAAAAAGAGTATTGAAAATTTAAAAATATTTCTTATAATTGCTGGAACTAATACATCTCAAATTCCAGGAATTTCCGCAGCAGGTATTAATGCAAAATCAAGGAGAACAACTGCGCTCGCAGATGCCGAATTTTTGCTTGAGGGTGCTTCAAAAGATCATAAATATAAATTGCCTCTTCTCAATGCAGGAGTAACTCCTGCCCTAATCAGTCATGTTTGTTCAAAGCTTATAAATATTTATCCAGTTATTGTTCCTCTGGGAATAGGAGCAAAGCCTTATTTTAATCATTTGGTTGTAGAAGATAGAAATTTTGGCCCATCAAATTGTCTTACTACTGGTAAATCGATGACTAAAGAAAGAGTTTTAAACCTCTATGAAAAAGGTCTTGGGATAGGAAAATCCTTAAAACAACCAGTTTTAATTTCTGAATCTGTACCAGGGGGCACCACAACTGCTCAGGCAGTAATGGAAGCTTTTGGTTTGCAAGTATCTAATTTAATAGGGAGTAGTTTATTTAAAGCTCCAAGAGAATTAAGAAGACAAGTAGTTGAAAGAGGACTTTTCAATGCAAATTTCAAGGCTGATTTCGACTCTTTTGATGTTGTCGCGGCGGTAGGTGATCCTTTCCAAGCTTTCTCAATGGGTCTTCTAATTGGTGCCAGGTTAGCAAAACAACCTGTAATTTTGTCTGGAGGAAGTCAGATGTTAGCAATCATTTTGCTTGTATTAGAATTTTTAGATGAAAAAAATAAAGATGAATTTATTGAAGATGTTTTTATTGCGACAACCGGGTGGCTTGTGAAAGATAATTCTCTAAATGATTTAGTAAATCTAATTAATGAAAAATATGATGTCAAATTATTAGGTTTAGCCAGTCCTTTAAATTTCAAATCTTCAAAATATAAAGAATTGAAGGATTATGAATTAGGTCATGTAAAAGAAGGTGTAGGTGCTGGTGGAATATCATTGCTTGCTTTCTTAGATGGATTTAAAAATGAAGAAATAGTTTCATTGTGTCAACAAAATCTGGAAATGATGAAGGGCCTAGGTCAAATTTCTTTAGAGAAGGATTGCTGAATGTTTTCAAAATTTGCAACCAGAAGAGAATTTTTAAATTGTGGTAAGCTTTCGCTTTTATTTTTCTTAAACTCTTGCAGTAATCTACCTAATAAAGTAAAAATTGCATTACAAAATTCTTTTTATCCAGAATCTTTTAAAGATACGATTCCAAAAGATTGGAAGCAGGAAAAAATTAATTTTGAAAATATTCGACTACAAAAAAATAGAAACATAAATTTCAATTCTGACTTTACTTTAATAAATGATGGATGGATTTCTAGTATAGATTTTTCAGAATTTGAAAAAATAAATGAATATGCACTGTTCGAAAATTTGGATAAGAGATCGATAGATTTTTTGGGAAGCTTTAGTCAAAATCAGAGGAGTAAATTATTTCCTATTGGCGTAGTACCCTATACAATTATCATTAAAAATAATAAAGAATTAATAAATTCAGCAAGAACATCTTGGGATTTTCTTCTTTCTAGAAAATTAACTGGGAAAATTATTTTTCCACAAAGTCCCAGAATAATATTATCAATTGCTCAAAAAATTAATTCATCTGATTCTTTGAAAAAAATCAAAAGCCAAGCAATGTTATTTGATGATAAAAATATGCTCAATTGGTTGCTTAATTCTGATGCTATTGTCGCAATAGTTCCTTATAGTCTTTGTTCAAAATATTTAAAAATAGATCCAAGGCTTTCTTTAGTTTTCCCAAGCCAAGGCGTACCTTTGATGTGGCATTTTCTACTTAGTCGATCAAATCTAAATAATGCAATATTAATTAAATGGATTAAATCTTTAGAAAATAAATCAATAGTAGATAAATTAGTAAGCCAGGGTTGGTATCTTCCATTCAATAGTGATTATGTGCAAAGTAAATATAAAACCGAAATGCTCGCCATCTCAGGACCTTCTGAGAAATGTTGGGAAAATAGTTGGTCTTTCCCTGTCTTAACAAATGAACAAAAAATTAATCTTAAAAATATCTGGAATGAGTCCTTATCCCCATAATCTTTTTTTAGGATTTTCAATTAATAAGTTATGAGTTTCCTTTAATAAATTTGGTATATCTAATTTACTAGGACATTTAGGAACACATTCATTACATTCTTTACAAAATGAGGAATTTTTTTCTTCCCACCAGTGGCCAGCTTTTCCTATTAAATTGTATCTTTCTTTTGAAAATTCTAATTGGCCATAACCAACAGATATATTTCTTAAACGAAGTATTTCTGGAATAGGGACTTCATTTGGACATGGAAGACAAGATCTACATTGTTCACATTTGGTTGAGTTTAATCTGTCATTAGAAACTTCCTCAATTTTATTAAGGGCGCTTTTTTCAAGTTTTGTAAGCTTCTCGAATGAGTTTCTAAGTTTATGCGCAAATTCAAAATCTTTTTTGTTTGTCGCCCCCAAGGATAAAGTTGTAATGCCTTTTGCCAGAAGAAATCGATACGCTAATTCTAATGGATGAAAAGGCTTAGAGGCCTCTATCAAAATATCACTTGGAGAATACAATCTACCGCCTTTATCTGCAGGTGATATTGCTAAAACTCCCATACCTTTTTTTATAGCTTCCTCTGCTAAAGCAATCTTAGATTGATCTAGATAATGTAAATGAAGACTACAAAAAGTAAAAACTTCACAGTTAATTGCATCTTTAATTAGTGAATAACTTCCGTGAGAACTAAAACCGACTTGATCAACTAGTTCCTTCTCAAGTATCCAAGATATGAATTTCTTACCCTCTCCAGCAAGAACCCAATCTAGATGTTGTTTTAAGTTGAGTCCGTGAATTGCAAGATTATTAATCTTCTCGCGATTTAAATTTTTAAGAGACTTTTTAAAATTATTTTTTAAAAAGTCAAAATCACCCTTTGGTAAAACTTTGGAAGTAATCACCCAATTTTTTTCTTTTACATTCTCTTCTGTTGCTAATTTTTTTATTGAATTTCCAATAAATGATTCAGCATCACCATAAGAGGGTGCTGTTTCAATGTGGTTAATTCCTGCATAATATGCATTTTTTATTATGCTATACATTTTTTCGAGACTTTCAGTTGCTCGCATTGTCCCTAAAGTGAATAAGCTCACTTTCGCCCCTCTACCAAATGATCTTTTTTCTGAATTAATAATCATCTAAATATGATCAATTTCTTTTTATTTACTCTTTAATTTATTTATAGTTGAAAATCATTTAAAGTAAATTAAAGTAAATACAAAATTTTGTAAAAATATTTTTCTTAAATCTATGTTTACAGGAATAATTCAATCAGTTGGAAAACTAAGACAAGAAAAAAATATTTTAGAAATTGAAATTCTAGATAATTTATTTGATATGGCAATAGGTGACAGCATAGCTGTTGATGGAATTTGTTTGACGGTTAAAGAGATTTTTCAAAATAAATTTACTGTTGATGTTAGTGAGGAGACATTAAAAAAAACAACTTTAGGAGCAAAGTCGAACCTGAATCAGATTGTCAATTTGGAGCCCGCTCTTAGAGTGTCTGACCGTCTAGGAGGGCATATAGTCAGTGGACATGTTGATGGCCTTGGAATAGTTGAGAATATAGAAAAATTAGAAAAATCTTGGCTCTTATCAATAAAGTGGAAAAATAATAATTTTTCAAAATATGTAGTTAATAAAGGGAGTATTTGTGTAAATGGTATAAGTCTCACGATTGCAAAATATGAGCGGGAAGGAGAAATATTTACTATTGCGATAATTCCTCATACTTGGCATAAGACAAATCTGAATAAATTAAATATCGGTGACAGCGTAAACCTTGAGGCAGATGCACTTATTAAATATGTAGAGAAATTACTTTTATTTAATAAAAATAGTAATCAAGATTTATCTTCTAATAATATTTCTTCCGATTGGCTTAAAGAAAACGGTTGGTAAAATATATTTTTTAATTCAATGGAATCAGATAAATTGTTTTTGACTCTTTTTTAAGATCGATTTTAAATTCCTGACCAGGTTCTAGACCTAATTTTTTGGTGTAGGCATGACCAATTAATAGGTTCCCATTGCCATGAACTTTAGTTTTGAATTCTGTCTGTCTGCCTCTTGAAGCTCTATTAGCATTTTTCCCCTGACGACCATTTCCTATTTTGTAACCCTTAGCTTCGATAAGCGCCCTATAAAAACTTTTTCTTAAGATTCTTCCGCTAGGACCAACATAACCACAACCTTTTGCTATCTCATTTTCAGATTTTTTACTTAATAATTTTGCTTTTTCAAGAAGTTCTTTTCCTTCTAGCATTATTTGACAAATTTCTAATTATATATTCTTACTAAAAAGGAGAACTGTGGCAATATAAATTAATAAAAAACATATTTAATTTTTTAAAGTTAGTTTTATAAAAGATACAAGATAATAAATAAAATAACCCATATTCCATCTACAAAATGCCAGTACAATTCAACAGCTTCCAATGGGAACATATTTTGACTAGTTAATCTTCCACCATTGATTCTCGATTGCCAAGAAATAATTAAAATCATTAAAGTACCTAAAGTGACATGTAATCCATGAAAACCAGTTAGAGCATAAAAAGTACTTGCAAATAAATTATCGGTTAATCCAAAAGGTAAATGAAAATATTCAAATAATTGACAAATTAAAAATATAATTCCAAGAAAAGCAGTAATAAATAACCATTTTTGGGAATCAGAGTTTTTATCTTTTAAAAGTGCTTTACCTGCTTTATGGAAAGTTGCACTACTAACAAGTAACAAAATTGTATTGAGTGTAGGTATTGGGAGTTCTAATTCATAAATAGCACCATCAGGTAATGGATTTACTGCTTTATAAGTTAAATAAGCAGCAAAGAATCCAGCAAAAGTCATCCCGTCCGCAATTAAGAAAGTTATAAGACCAAACATTCTGAAGTCTTCATGTGTTTCCTTAACTTCAGAGTTATTTTTTTGAATTTCTTTTGAGCTATCTAGAGTTGTCATATGTTTTTATTTTTGTTCAGAAATTTCTTTACCATAACCATAAGGTTCTTCAACTAATGGAGCTTCTCCTTCCCAATTTTCAACTGGTGGTGGAGAAGATGTTAACCATTCAGGTGTAAGGGCATTCCAAGGGTTATCGCCAGCATCTTTTCCATTTATCACGCTAATGAATACATTTATTAAAAAAGGAATTGTACTTATAGCCATCAAAAGAGCCCCAAGGCTACTAATTTGATTAACGAATTGGAATTGAGGATCATATTCTGCAACTCTTCTTGGCATACCATTTAAACCAAGCCAATGCTGAGGTGCAAAGCACAAGTTAAATCCAATAAAGGTAATGATAAAATGTAAAATTCCTAATTTTTCATTGAGCATTTTTCCAGTTACTTTGGGGAACCAATGATAAATTGATGAGAAAATAATAAAAACAGTCCCTCCATACACTATGTAATGAAAATGGGCTACAACGAAATAGGTATCATGTACGTGAATATCGAAAGGGACCTGTGCCAAAGCAACTCCTGTAATACCTCCAAAAACAAAATTTATAATAAATCCGCAAGAGAATAGAATTGCACTATTGATGGAAATTTTACCTCCCCATAATGTTGCAACCCAATTGAAAAATTTTATACCTGTTGGAACAGCAATAAATGCTGTGGCGATAGTAAAGAACAATCTCATCCAAGGCGGCGTTCCACTCGTAAACATGTGATGCGCCCAAACAACTAAACCTAAAACTACTATCCCCATTATTGAAAAAACCATTGTTGTATATCCAAAAAGTGGTTTTCTAGCATGTACGGGAAGTATTTCACTAACCAAACCAAAGGCAGGAAGTACCATAATGTATACAGCTGGATGAGAATAAAACCAAAATAAATGCTGATAAACTACGACATTGCCACCTAAAACAGGATTGAAAAACCCTGTATTAGCAATGATATCGAAGCTAAGTAGAATTAAAGTTCCAGCTAAAACAGGAGTTGACAAAACAACTAATAGACTTGTCCCAAGCATTGCCCAACAATACATTGGCAATTGCATAAGTTTTAATCCTGGCCTTCTTAATTTTATAATTGTCGCGATAAAGTTTATTCCACCAAAAATAGAACTGCCTCCAAGTAATAGAACGCTAAGAATCCAAATAATTTGTCCCGATTGAGGAGTAGTTATGCTCAAAGGTGGATACGCCGTCCATCCAGCCTGAGCAGCACCCTCAACAAAATAGCTTGCTACCAGCATCAAACCTGAAGGGGGAATTAACCAAAAAGCTACGGCATTTAATCTTGGGAATGCCATATCTCTAGCACCTACATAAAATGGAATTAAATAATTTCCAAAGGCACCGTTTACTACAGGCACTATCCAAAGAAATATCATTATTGTTCCGTGTAAAGTTAAAACTTGGTTATAAACATCTCTTGGCATAAAATCAGAGATTGGACTAGCTAGTTCAATTCTTATAGCGCTCGCTAAGGTTCCTCCTATTAAATAGAAAAGAAAACCGCAAACTAAGTATTGTATCCCAATTACTTTATGATCAAGGCTAAAACTAAAGTATCTAAGCCAACCTTTAGGTTGAAGGCTTTCATTATTAGCTTTTTGTGGATCAATTGAAATTGTCATAAATTTACCTCTGGTTTTTTATTTTTGTTAAACCATTCGTTGTAATCAGATTCTTCTTCAACAATTATGGAGGCTCTCATTCCTCCATGATATGGGCCGCATAATTCTGCGCAAATTATTGGATATTTTCCTATCTTTGTAGGAGTGAAATTTAGAATAGTAGGTTGTCCAGGAATAATATCCTGTTTAATTCTGAACTCTGGTACCCAAAAAGCATGAATTACATCTTTGGATTCCATTTTCATTGATACTTTTTGATCAACAGGAACGTGTAGTTCACCTGATATGAAATTGCCCTTTGGATAATTGAATAGAAATGCAAATTGCATAGCTGAAACTTCAATTGATAAATTATTTATTGCTATTTCATTATCAGAAGTTTGACTTATTCCAGCCCATATTTTTTCAGTGTTAGAAGTCATCATATCGTGGTTATGATTTAGTTCTTTCATCCCTCCCATTCGATCGTAGATGTTGTAGCTGTATAAACCTATAAATAAAACAATTATTGAAGGGATAATTGTCCATACAATTTCTAAGCTTAAATTTCCCTCTAAAGCTATACCATCACCTATCTGATCATTTCTTTTCCTAAACTTAAATAAACTATAAACAACCGCTATTGTCATTCCTATAAAAATAATTAATCCAATGATGAAAAGAATTTTAAAAAGTTCATCGTAAATTGGTGCATTAATACTTGCTTCAGCTGGGAGCAAATTTACATTAAAACCAATCCAAAAAGATATAGCAAAAACGAATGAAATAATTAGTATTAAATAAATGTTTTTATTTAACAATTGATCTCTAAAAACTTGTACTTATATCCTCAAGATATTCAATTTTTTTAATCCTGCATCCTTTGTTAAAAGAAAAACATTTAAATTCACAACTTCTTAAGATTTATGAAATAAAAGGCGTATTATTAATAACTTTTTTGAGTTAATTGTCAGGGAAAAAAGATTAAATTAGTAAATTAATTTTAAATTAAAGATATTAATTTTTAATTAATGTTTGGGTTTTGAATTTAATTTATTATGCAAATTAATAGGTTTTATCCATTTGATTAATAACCAATTATATAAATCAAAATATCTGACAATTTTTAAAAGGTTGGGAAGTCATAGTGTATTCGCACTCATCGCATTAATCGTAATTGGAGGTGCTACGAGAGTCATGGAGGCGGGACTTGCATGTCCAGATTGGCCATTATGTTATGGATCTTTTTTGCCTTTTAATCATATGAACCTGAGAGTATTTCTAGAGTGGTTTCATCGTCTAGATGCTTTTCTGGTAGGAATATTAATTCTTTTTAAATTTGCCCTTTCAATTCTTTGGAAAAATGAAATTCCAAATTGGTTACCTAAAACTTATTCATTATTACTTTTTCTTGTGATTGTCCAAGGATCTTTTGGAGCTTTAACAGTAATAAACTTGCTTGATTCATATACTGTTACTGGCCATCTTTTAATAGCTTTTCTACTTCTCATCACAACAATTTCAATAAATCAAAATTTAGAAAATGACGAAATAGAAGAGCCATTAATTTGGTGGAGATTATTATTATTTTTTCCTCTTTTACTTACTCTGATTCAGTCTTTTATTGGAGTAAGGCTTTCATCAACCTGGTCAGCACATATTTGCTTATCTTTCAATAAACAATGTCTAATTCTAAATACTCATAAATTATTTGCTTTTCCAATTGCTTTTTCAATTCTATTAATTATTGCTACTGCAATTCATAAGAAAAGTTTGCTTAATGAAAATTGGAAATATCTCTCAGCACTTATCTTTCTCTTGTTTTCCCAAATTGCTTTGGGTGTTTTAAGTCTTAAAACAAATTTGAATGAACCTATTATTATTATTGGTCATCAACTTAACGCCTCTTTATTTATTGCGATATTAACAACATTAATTTTTAGAAATCCTTTTACCAAAAAAGGTCTAAACCACTCCCTAACTTCTCAAATAGCTGGTATCAATTAATGAACAGTAGTAACTTAGAAAACTTGAACTATAAATCACCAATTAGGGATGAAGTTGTACCTTCAAGAAAAAGATTAACTTTACCGCCTTGGCTTGAAGTGGCAAAACCTAGATTAATCCCACTTTTACTGGCAACAACTTTGGGAGGAATGGCTTTAACAGAAGAATGGCCTTTGTCTTCACCGAAACTTATCTGTACTTTAGGAGGTGGCGCTTTGGCAGCAGCAGCAGCAGGAGCTCTTAATTGCTTATGGGAAATGGAATTAGATAAGAGGATGACAAGAACTAGCAAAAGAGCCTTGCCAGCAGGAAAGTTGTCATCTGAGACTGTATTTTTAGCTGCCGTATCATGTACTTTGGCAGCTTCGATGCTTCTGGTAAGTGGTGTAAATTATTTGGCTGCGGGATTAACTCTTCTTGGTTTATTTAGCTACGTAATTTTATATACAGTTATTTTGAAACCTCGTACAACAAAAAATATTGTTTTCGGAGGAGTTGCTGGTGCGATACCACCTTTAGTTGGAGCATCTGCTGCTACAGGGCATGTAGGTCTTAGTGGGTGGTGGTTGTTTGGTTTAGTAATGTTATGGACCCCAGCTCATTTTTGGGCACTTGCAATTTTGTTGAAGGATGATTATGCATCTGTTGGTATTCCTATGCTCCCTTCTGTTAAGGGATCTGTTTTTACTGCTAAAGCGATTTCTCGTTATGGATGGGCAACAGTTTTAATGAGTATTATGGGAGTTTTTGCTTTACCTGAAGGGGGTCTCTTATACGGAATTATGTTATTGCCATTTAATGGAAGACTTTTGCAATTAATAAATGAATTAAAGAAATCTCCTGATGATCTTTCAAGAGCAAAGTCTCTTTTTAGGTGGTCTATTCTCTATATGTTTGGCATTTGTCTTTTGTTATTAATTTCCAGAACCCAACTATCCGTAGAATTTGAGCAGCAATCTATGCAAATATTTTTATCTATAGTATCCCTGCTTAGTAATTAAATTAGATGTAAGATGTTTTTTAAGTAAATAGTAAGTTTGATGAATTATATAAAAGTTAAAGGGCTTTCAAAATCTTATTCAGATATCAATGCATTAAAAAATTTATCAATGGAAATTGAAGCTGGCACATTATTCGGAATACTAGGTCCAAATGGGGCTGGCAAATCAACACTAATAAGAATACTCGCTACTTTAATAGAGCCTGATAGTGGAGAAGTTTTTATAAATAATATTAATCTGATAAAAAATGCAAGGAAAATTAGAGAATTAATTGGTTATGTTGCTCAAGACATTGCACTTGATAAAATATTAACTGGACGAGAGCTATTGGATTTTCAATCAGATTTATATCACATCAACAAAAACAAAAAATTTGAGAGGATAAAGAAATTAATTGATCAATTAGAAATGAATGATTGGATTGATCGCAAGTGCGGAACTTATTCAGGGGGAATGAAAAGAAGAATAGATCTGGCTGCTGGACTTTTACATTTGCCCAAAGTATTGATTTTAGATGAACCTACAGTTGGTTTAGATATTGAAAGTAGAAATATTATATGGCAACTTTTGAAAGATTTAAGAAATAATGGAATGACAATTATTTTAAGCAGTCACTATCTTGATGAAATAGATAAATTGGCTGACAGATTAGTGATAATTGATGATGGAAGAGTTATAGCACAAGGGACTCCTGCAGAGCTCAAAAATAAATTAGGAGGAGATAGAGTAACTTTGAAAGTAAGAGAATTTAGTAATCAGGAAGAAGCAAAAAATATATGTCAAATTTTATCTTCAATAGATGGAATTAGTCAGATTATCATAAATGAAGCTCAAGGTTTCTCGATAAATTTTGTAGCAGATAAGGAAAAAGATTTACTTACGAAACTCAAAGTGGAATTGGCCTTTTCAAAGTTTGAAATTTTTTCTCTAACCCAAAGTCAGCCAAGCTTGGATGATGTATATCTTCAAGCAACTGGGAAAACTTTGTTGGATGCCGAAATTTCTATGGCAGGGAAAAGAGACCTTAAAAAAGAATCAAAGCAATCAATGCGATAAAAAAACTTTTGTTTAACTAATTATAATGGATACTAAATACTGCTAATTATGGAATTACAACAGTATAATTTGTTTTTTTTATATCAAGAAACATCTGCCTTAACAAAGAGGTTATTTATTCAATTAAAAAGAAGACCATCAACTCTCTTAGCAGGTATATTACAACCCATAATTTGGCTTTTTTTATTTGGGGCACTATTCTCTAAAGCTCCTGAAGGTTTTTTACCAGGAGTTGATTCTTATGGGAACTTTTTAGGGGCAGGACTTATTGTTTTTACTGCTTTTAGCGGAGCCTTAAACTCTGGTCTTCCTTTAATGTTTGATAGAGAGTTTGGATTTCTTAATAGATTACTTGTGGCTCCTTTAACCAGTAGATTATCCATAGTTTTATCTTCTTTTATTTACATAACAATTCTAAGCTTTGTTCAGAGTATTGTAATAATGATTGTTTCATACATTTTGGGTTATGGATGGCCTAACTTATATGGTTTAGGAATTGTATTTACAACACTAATTTTACTAGTTCTTTTTGTGACATCAATAAGTTTATGTTTAGCGTTTGTTTTACCGGGACATATTGAATTAATTGCTCTTATATTCGTAATAAATTTACCTCTTCTATTTGCGAGTACTGCTTTAGCTCCAATCTCTTTTATGCCAAATTGGTTGGGATGGTTAGCTTCATTAAATCCATTAACTTTTGCTATTGAACCTATTAGGACTGCCTATACACAAACTATTGATTTAGAATTTGTGGCTTTACATGCCCCATATGGTGATTTAACTTGTAAGAGTTGTATCTCAATTTTATTTTCTTTAACAGTTTTTTCCTTGATTATTATAAGGCCTCTGTTAAATAGAAAGTTAAATTAGAAATTTTATGCTTTTAAAAAATCATTTAATAGAAGTTTTTAAACAAGCCTCTTTAGAAAATAATTTTTTGCTTAAAGAAAATGTTGTTCTTAAGTGGGTCCATAGATTTGGTATTGATTCATTAAATGATTTATTAATCCATAGTTCATTACAAAAAGAAAATCAAGAACAAATTAAGCTTGAATTATCAAAAACTTTTGAAAATATTGAAGAAACAAAGTGGGAATCAAATGGCCTGGAAACTTCTAGCAGCAATGAAATATCTAGCAAAAATCAAAATTCTAATAAAATAAATCAATTTAGTGAAACCCCAAAATTACCCCTACCTTATATTAAAAATTTAAGAAAGTGGATTAACAACGATAAAAAAGCTAGTTAGCTTTTACATCATACCCGGCATTCCCATGCCCCCCATTCCTGGCATTCCCATTCCACCCATTCCCGGCATTCCCATTCCACCCATTCCCGGCATTCCCATGCCACCCATTCCTCCCATTGGATCTCCACCTGGTCCTCCAGGTGCCGCGGCTTCAGGCTCTGGAATGTCGGCCATTGCAACTTCTGTTGTGAGGAGCATAGCGGCAATAGATACTGAATCTTGAAGAGCTAATCTGATTACTTTGGTTGGATCTAATATTCCTGAATCTTTTAAATCCTCATATTTTCCTGAATTAGCATTAAAGCCTTTGTTAAGTCTTTTAATTTCAGCGACAACTACATCTCCATTAAAACCAGCATTTTTTGCTATTTGTTTGGTGGGTTCCAAAAGGGCTTCTTTGACTATATTTATCCCTGTTCTTAAATCATCTGAAGATGTTTCACTTAAATTTAAAAGGTCATCTGATATTTCAATTAAAGTTTGTCCTCCTCCAGAAACAACACCCTCTTCAATAGCAGCTTTCGTAGCATTAAGGGAATCTTCGATTCTCAACTTTTTATACTTCATTTCTGTTTCTGTAGCAGCTCCTACTTTGATAAGAGCTACTCCTCCAGCTAGTTTGGCTATCCTTTCATTGATTTTATCCTGATCATACTCAGATTCAGTTATATTAACTTCCCTCTTTAATTTCTCTACTCGCGCTTTAACTAAATCTTTAGTGTCTTCGAAGGCAACAATTGTAGTTTTATCCTTTGTGATAGTTATTTTTTTTGCTTTGCCTAAATCATTAATCGATACTTTATCAAGTGTCATCGATTTATCTTCGCTAATTAACTTAGCCCCTGTAAGAATTGCAATATCTTCAAGGGCAGCTTTTCTTCTCTCACCAAATAACGGAGCTCTCACGGAAGCTACATTTAAAACCCCACTATTCTTATTCAAAACCAGAGTGGTTAAAGCCTCTCCTTCAATATCTTCAGCAAGAATTAGAAAAGGTGAGCCTGTCTTTTGAATTTCTTCAAGTATTGGAACTAGATCAATTAAAGTTGAGATTTTTTGATCAGTTATTAATATTTTAGGGTTTTCAAGTTCACAAACTTGTCTTTCTTGGTCTGTTACGAAATATGGAGAACTATAACCTCTATCAAAAGACATTCCTTCAGTGATATCTAATTCTGTTTCTAATGATTGAGATTCTTCAACAGTTATTACACCATCTGAAGTAACAATATCCATTGCTTTCGAAATTATAGATCCAATTTCTTCATCACCTCCAGCACTAACTGTTGCAACTTTTTGGATATCAGAAGCACTTAATGAAATACTTTTGGAACTTAATTTTTCTAAGACAAAAGCTAGGCCTGCCTCCATACCTTTTTTTAACTCCATAGGGTTGGCACCAGAAGCAATATTTTTTAATCCCTCCTGAACCATCTTCTGAGTCAAAATGGTTGCTGTTGTTGTCCCATCACCAGCACTTTCTTTTGTCTTGGATGCAACTTGTTCTATTAATTTCGCACCTAAATTAGAAATAGGGTTTTCAATCTCGATCTCTTTAGCAACTGTAGATCCATCTCTTACTATATCTGGCGAACCAAATTTCTTTTCTATTACAACGTTTTTTGCTTTTGGCCCAATAGTAACCTTTACTGCATTAGCTACAAAATTCACACCTTTTTCTAGCGCTTCTCTTGATTCATTAGAAAAACTTAACTGTTTAGCCATGTTTACTCGATCTTTAGTCTTATTCTAATCTCCCATAGAATCATTTTTAAGGGATATTTAATTAAGTGGGGAAAGCCGAATTTCTTTTCATGAGACATACAAATTAACTCAAATAAGAGTATCTTTAAGTTATGGAAGAAACAAATAATCTTATTTTTACTCTTACCGCAATCCTCGCGATTGCTATGACATTAATATACTTTCCATTAAGATTTTTCTTGACATTAACTGCTAGAAGTCGAAGACTTAAACTTTTACAGAAAATTAGAAGGTTAAGAGATGAATTGGGCCAGCCTTATGAAAGTACATAATTAAATACTCATACCTCCGTCTATACTTATTGTTTGCCCTGTAATGTAACTTCCAGCATTACTTGAAACTAAGAATGACACTAAGTTTGCAATTTGAGTGCAACTTCCTAATTTCCCTAAAGGGATAACTTTAAGTATCTCTTCAGTATTAAGTTTTTCAGTCATTTCTGTTTCTATAAAGCCTGGAGCTATTGCATTTACGTTTATACCTCTTGAAGCAAATTCTTTAGCACAAGTTTTGGTGAATCCAATAACTCCAGCTTTAGCTGCAGAATAATTTGCTTGACCGGGATTACCAATTATTCCAACAACAGATGAAATATTTACGATACTACCACTTCTTTTTTTCATCATAAATTTTGAAGCATATTTTGTACAAAGAAAAACCCCTTTTAAGTTTGTATTTAATACATCATCCCATTGTTCCGATTTCATTCTCATCAATAGTCCATCTCTAGTAATACCAGCATTGTTAATAAGAATATCAATGGAGCCATTAATTTTTATGATTTCTTCAAAAGCTGAACTGACAGAATCCTCTCTTGATACATCAAATTTTAATTTATGAGCTTTACCTCCCGAATTTTTTATTGAATTTACAACTTCTTCAGCTTTCTCATCAGAAGAAGAGTAATTAATAAAAACTTCTGCTCCTAAGCGGCTTAGTTCTAAAGCAATTTCTTTACCAATTCCTCTGCTAGCTCCAGTGATTAAAGCAACTTTGCCTGATAATGAATCTGTATTGGACATTATGAAATTTTATAATTTTCAATCGTAGTACTATTTGTGTAAAGATATTACTTTTATTTATAATTATCTAGAAAATATTAAATCCTTCTATTGTGCACTTTTTAATACCAGCTGCAGGGAGTGGTAGCAGAATGAAAGCTGGAAAAAATAAATTACTTATCGATTTAGAGGGAGAGTCTTTGATTTATTGGACACTGAAATCTGTATTTTCTGCAAGCTCAACAAACTGGGTTGGAATAATTGGGCAACCGAAAGATAAAAATTTATTATTAAATTCAGCAAAGGAGTTTGCCCAAAAAGTTCATTGGATTAATGGTGGTGACACCAGACAAAAGTCAGTTTTTAATGGTTTAAATGCGTTACCAAAAGATGCTAAAAAAGTTTTAATACATGATGGTGCTAGATGTCTAATTAATCCTGAATTGATAGACCTTTGTGCCAATCAATTAGATGAAAATGAAGCTGTAATTTTGGCTACTAAAGTAACTGACACAATAAAGATTGTTGATAATGAAGGTTTTATTAAAGAAACACCAGATAGAAATTATTTATGGGCAGCGCAAACTCCTCAGGGCTTTTTAGTAGATAGATTAAAAAAAGCTCATAAGATGGCAATTGATAAAAACTGGAAAGTCACAGATGATGCCTCACTATTCGAAATGCTTAATTGGAAAGTGAAGATTATTGAAGGAACTTATTCAAATATAAAAATTACGTCCCCTATAGATTTGAAAATAGCAAAACTTTTTGTGAAGAACCCCTAGTTAAAAAGGTGTATCGATACTAAGAATGCCGTTATCACCATTTAAGGTGGCTTCGTATCCTAACGGAATGCAAGCATTTCCCGATATGTGGCCTATTGGTAGGTCAAAAAGAATAGGAAAATCAAACTCTTGAAGTCTTTCAATAATGCAGTTTTTTAGTAAATCTTTCCATTCAAGGTCGCAGGAATCATTAGAAAAACTTCCGAATCCAATACCAGCAATTTCAGTAAGTGTTTTAGTCATTCTTAGGTAAGTCAACATGCGATCAATTTTATAAATATCTTCATTAATATCTTCAAAAATTATTATTTTCCCTTTGCAATCTGGAAAGTGATTAGTACCAATTAAAAAAGTAGCAATAGTTAAATTAGAAACGATAATTTCTCCTTTAGCTTTCCCACCTCTTAACGGAATTCCTATTATATCCTCAACATATCCTTCAAAAAGTAAATTTCTTAATCTCTCAAGACTCCACTCTGGCTCTTTGAAAAGGCCAGTAACCATGGGCCCATGAATAGAACCTATAAATCCTTGAGAATATTTAGATAGCAATAATGAACATGTATCGGAGAATCCAAGCATTAAACCATGCTGCCAAGAAGGTTCTTTTTCTAATATTCTTGCTGAACCCCAGCCTCCTTTTGCAAAAATTATTAGCTTACTATTTTGTGTTTTTTCCAGTTCTTCAAATCTACTTAGATCATCACCTGCAAAATAACCAAATTTTTTTGACAGAGAATTATTTTCATTAATTTCCAAGCCCCAGTTTTTTAAGATTTCTATACCTTTTTGAAAATTTTCTTCTTCATCAATAAAGGAGCCAGGAGCTAAAATATCTATTAGATCACCTTTTTTTAATCTAAAGACCATTTTTAGAATTTATGAGGAAATAATAATTCCCAATAAAAGAACTCCTCCATAAATTGATTGATTTTTGAAGTGATTCCCAATATTTTTTATAGATTGCTTTTCCTCAGGAAATACCTTTAGTATATCTCGCTGCATTAAGATTGCCGTTGAAAGCCAAATTGGCCAAAAAATAAAATCCATTTGATTAATAAATCCGCATAATGCAAGAAAAATAGAAGTTAATAAATAACAGATTTGAATAGTTATTCTTGTATTGTTCTGAAGATTAACAGCGGAACTATTTATTCCAATTTTGATATCATATTTTTTATCTGCTAAAGCATAAATTGTGTCAAAGCCAAAAGTCCAAAAAATAGTGGCTAGCCAGCAAAACAATAAAACAATACTATTTAAATTGCCTTCATTTGCGGCCCAGGGAATTAAGACAGCAAAACCCCAGCATATGGATAAGATTAATTGAGGATATTTAAACCATCTTTTGGCAGAAGGATAAATTAAAATAATAGGTAAAGCTAAAAAAGCAAGTGAAATGGAAAGGATCCTGCCAGGTTGAGGTAGTGACAAAGTTAAAAAGAAACTACATAAAATCAAAAAGAAAAGAATTGAATAAGCTGTTTTAAGGCCGATTTTATTTGCAGCTAGGGGTCTATTTTTTGTCCTGAAAACTCTTTGATCAATTTTTTTGTCCCAAATATCATTAACTACGCAGCCTAATCCACTTACTAGTAGCCCTCCCAGGATTATTCTTAGCAACATTAAAAATGTTGGATTAGCCTCTGGAGTTAAATATAAACTCCATCCAGCAGGAATAAGTAAGATCATTCTTCCAGTCGGCTTATTCCACCTTAATAATTCAAAAAAAGTACTTAATTTAATTTGTCGATTTTTATTTTGCATATGACCTATTGTATATTTCATAACTTTAAATAATCTTACTAGGATTAAATGATTTCTATTATTTAATAATCAATCTTGGGTATATTTATTAATGGATTAAAAATATTTGCATCTTAATAAAAAGAAATGATAGAGAAACAAGATTTAAGATATTTTCAAGAAAAGCAAATTTTAGTAGCTTCTATAGATATTGGAACTAACTCTACACATCTCTTGGTAGCAGAAATTAATCTAGAATTAAAATCATTTTCAATAAAATTCACTGATAAATCAACCACTCGTCTTGGAGAAAGAGATGAGGAGGGTAATCTTACTGAAGAATCAATCCAAAGAGCATTAGTTACTCTTAAGCGATTTAAGGAATATTGTAAAAGTAATGGAGTAAAACAAATAGTAACAGCAGCAACAAGTGCAGTTAGGGAAGCTCCAAACGGTCAAGATTTTATTAGAAGAGTTCTTGATGAAACTGATATTCAAATAGAAATGATAAGTGGTTCTGAGGAAGCCAGATTAATTTACCTTGGTGTTCTTTCTGGTATGGCTTTTGAAGATCAGTCTTTTGTAATCATAGATATTGGAGGAGGATCTACAGAGTTAATACTTGCAGATAAAAAAGATGCTATAGCTCTTACCAGTTCTAGAATTGGTGCAGTAAGACTTAAAAATGATTTTTTAAATAAAGATTCTATAAATTCAGAAAGATCCATTTTTCTAACAACTTTTATCAAAGGATCTTTAGAACCATCTGTTCGAAAAATAAAGAGTAGATCTAAGGGAGATAAGCCTTTATCTATGATTGCAACCAGTGGCACTGCAACCTCATTAGGAAATTTGATTTCAGATGATTTAGGAGAATCTAAACAAAAGTTGCATGGTTATAAATTTAAAAGGGAAAATTTACAAAATGTATTGGAAAAACTACTTAAATTACCGCTTTCGGAAATCAAGAAAATACCTTCATTAAGTGAGAGAAGAGCAGAAATAATTATTCCAGGAGCATTGATATTAAGCACAGCAATGGAGATGTTGAACTTTAATGAATTAATAATAAGTGAGAGGGCACTTCGAGAGGGTTTAGTTGTAGATTGGATGCTTCGTAAAGGGATAATTAAAAACGAGTTAAATATTCAAAGCAATATTAGAAAAACAACTATAATTCATCAGGCTAGAAAGTTTGGAGTAGATAATACAAGAGCTGAGAAAGTTATTGATATTGCCTTTCAAATCTATGATCAGACTAAAAATATCTTCCATAGCGATAATGACCCTAAAGCTAAAGAACTTCTTTGGGCAGCTTCTAATCTTTATAATTGTGGGAAATACGTGAATGTAGGTTCATATCATAAACACTCTTGGTACTTAATAAAAAATTGTGAGTTGTTGGGATATTCTGAAGCAGAAACAAATATTATTGCTTCAATTGCCAGATACCATAGAAAGACTCTACCCAAGAAAAGACATGAGTCTTGGCAAAATTTAATATCCAAAGAAGATAAAACATTAGTTCTTGAAATGTCATTAATTTTGAGACTAGCAGCATCTCTTGATCAAAGACCTGATAAAGTAATTTCCTCAGTTCAAATAAAATTGCAGGAAAATATTCTTACATTTGAACTTCTACCTTTCGATAGAAACAATGATCTTCTACTTGAAAAATGGAACTTAGGATTATGCCGTAATGTAATAAAAGAACTAAAGAATTTAGATTTAAAAGTTATTTAGTTTTTTTAATAAGTTCTTGTTTTGGAGTTTGATTCTGAGAAGAGTCTGAAAATAAATTGAAAATTAAGGATGATGCGATTAGTCCCAGAAAGCCTGAAATTAAAATAAATATTAGGAACCCTACTGGATTAAGATTCTTAGATTGCCTAGACTTGTAATTTTTTTTGGAAACTTCTTCAACTATTTCTTCAATTTTCACTTCTTTCCTCTCTGTCTTGAATTCATCCATTATGAAATCTGTATCAAGTTTGAGCTTCTGTGAAATCCTTCTAATCATTGCTATGACAAATACTTTTTCAGGTAGCTTTTCTTCATTACCCTCTTCTATGGCTTCAAGTTGATGAGCTCCAATTTTTAAATCAGAAGCCAATTCTTCAATAGATTGATTTCTACTTAACCTTGCCTCTTTAATGAAATTTCCAATTCTCTTTAAAGAGGAATTTTCTCCTTTATTGTTGTTTTCCGAAACAGATTTTATTTCTTTCAAAGCAAATAAATTTTTACTAATTATAGTAATTAATATTTTTCTAACAACTTTAAGATTATTTATTCCTAAAGAGATGCCTATAAGATGGATTATAAAGATTAGATCTTTTTTGAAAATTACTAATTGCTGGGCTAATTATGTAAATGGTTGTTCTAATTAGTTTTTTCTCAATAGAAAATTTTTCCATATCTTTTAATTCTATTAATGATGTCCAACCATCATCCCAAGATACTCTAAATCCAACAATAACTTTAGTCTCTGGAGGGTAAAACTCTAGTAGAGTTTCTTGGGACCTTTTCACATGCCTAGCACTTAGATATAGACATATAGAGGAATTGTGTTTCGCAAGATCTTTCAGAGATTCTTTTTCGGGCATCCCTGTGCGCCCTCCTGCTCTAGTTAAAATTATTGTTTGCGTTACATCAGGGATGGTTAACTCAGCTTCATGATATGCTGCAGCAACTTGAAAAGCACTTACTCCAGGAACAACTTCGATTTCAATTTGTTTGGTTTTTAAAATTTCGATTTGTTCTCTAATTGCTCCAAAAAGGCAAGGGTCTCCATCATGCAACCTTACAACAGTTTTCCCTGCCTGAAATTTTTCTATCATAATTGAGGTGATTTGCTCTAAGTTGAGCGAACTCGTTTTTATTTTTTCAGAACCTTCTTTGGAAAAATCTAAAATCTTTTCTGGAATTAGAGAATCAGTCCAAATAATGACATCTGCAATTTTTATTTTTTTTAATGCTTTTAATGTTAATAAATCTGGATCGCCTGGACCTACACCAATAAAGGATATTTTATTATCCATTCTTTCTATTTTTCCCACTATATGTTCTCAATCTTAAAAAAAATATTCCAATTAATCCAGAAGAAAATAGAAAAATACTTATAAATTGAGCCATTCTTATACCGCCATCACAGAAAGGTGGAAGTCCTCCAATACATAGCGGGTCAGTTCTTAAACCTTCAATCCAGAATCTTCCAAAGCTATAACTTATTAAATAAAGAAAGCTAATAAAGCCAGGTCTGAAAAAATCTGTTTTATTTTGTTTATTAAAGGTAATAATAAGGAGGATGAAAATTAAAAGATTCCACAATGACTCATAGAGAAATGTAGGATGAAAGAATTCATAATTAATAAATTCTAAAGGCCTATTTTGGATAGGTATAAATAATTTCCAAGGCAAATTTGTAGGAACTCCAAAGGCTTCATTATTGAAAAAATTTCCCCACCTTCCAATTGACTGTCCAAGAATAATAGAGGGTATTAATATATCTATAAAAGTTTTTAAATTAATGTTTTTCGACTTACAGAAATAGATAATAGATATTAATCCTCCAATTAGACCTCCATGGATTGCTATGCCTCCTTCCCATACTGCCAGAAAAGAAGGTATTTGAATGATGTTATTGAATAGTTCTAGAGAAGTAAAAAAGTTATCTCCGCTATATTGCCTCCACTCAAAAATTACGTAATAAGCTCTAGCTCCAATTATTGAAAAGATTATTAATGAAGGAAGTATTTCACTTATGTACTCAGGATTAATATTTCTTGCCTTTGCAAGTTTTTTAGAGACAAATAGACCTATTAAAACCGAAACCGAAATAAGCAATCCATACCATCTAATAGTTATGAATCCTAAATTTAAAAAAGTTTCTCCTGGAGATTGTATAAAAGCTTGAAATATAAGCATTTAAAGGAAGTTAAATACCCTCTGCTGCTTGCACTTTTTCTACTTGTTTTTTCTTTAATACTAAAAGTATTTGTGTTAGACCTACACCAATAAAGAATGCAATCAATCCAATTACTCTATAAGGGCTCTGAAGTACAACCTCAGCATCTAATTGCCCAAACCCACCAACATTGGGATCATTAGTAAGAGGGTCACCTACATTAATTTTGTCTTGCGCTTTTACGATAAGTTGAGGACCAACAGGCACTGCTTCAGTAGTAATTTCACCATTATCGTTTTCTATATTAACTTGATAGCTACCATCTTCAATTGTTTCTATTGAATTTATAATCCCTGCGGTGGAAGAAGTGAATAATACATTATTGCTCTTGTCTCCAGTTGGATATACCTGACCTCTACCTCTATTGCCTCCAATATGTAACGAGTATTTCCCATAGTGATATTCTTTGTTAGTGGATGGGTCAGGGGAAAGTACAGGGAAAACAATTTCTTTATTGGTATCGCCAGGTAAAGGTCCGACAATAATGATATTATCTTTCTCTTCACTGTAGTTAGTGAAATAAACCCCTTCTGTCTCCTCTTTTATTTCTTCGGTCCATCTTTCTTGTGGAGCAAGTTTAAAGCCATCAGGCAGCATTACAACTGCACCAACTTGTAATGGGACTTCCGAACCATCAGCCCCTATCTCTTTTAAATCATTTTTGTAGGGTATTTTGACTACAGCTTTGAAAACACTGTCTGCTCCAACAGATTGTGGAACCTCTGCAATTGTAGGCATCTGAGCTAGATGACAATTTGCACAGACTATCTTACCTGTGGCTTCTCTTGGCGATTCGTAGTTTTGCTGAGCCCAAAATGGATAAGCAAAACTGATCTCAGGATAAAATACAATGCTTGAAATGAAAAGCAGAGTACAGATAAATAAACTTGTTTTTTTCATGATTTGATTTTTAAGACTTTTCATTTTTTTTATGCCCACCATGGATTTTCATTAGTTCTAAAGTCAGTTTCTGACCATTGTTTGACAAGAACAGCATCATCTTCAATATCGACATGAGCTAGAGCTAAAGATAAAGGGGCAGGCCCTCTTACTACCTTCCCGTTAGTATCGTACTGACTACCATGACAAGGACATATGAATTTATTAGCACCACTATCCCATGGGACAACACAACCTAAATGAGTACAAATTGCATTTAAACCAAATTCTCCTATTTCCCCACCCTCATTAACTATTAAATAAGTTGGATCTCCCTTTAGACCCTGAACTAGACTTCTATCTCCTGCTTGATGGGTAGCTAACCAACCTGTCTTAGTTATTGGATTCCCTAATTCATCTTTAGCAGAAGTTCCACCTCCACCACCGCCTGCTCTTAAAGGCATGAAATAATTCGCTACAGGGTAAAGGGCTCCTAAAGCTACACCAGTTGCAGTACCAAATGTAAGAAGATTCATAAATTGCCTTCGACCCATAGAAGGGACATCATTGGAACTTAATTGAGTCATTCGCTACTTGGTTCTGTTATTTATTAGTTATTATGGAGCAAATTGTTCAATTTCTGTTGCAAATAGATAGGACTTTTAATAATTTAAAGTAAAAGTTTAGGAAGTCTTAATTAATTGATTTAAATGAACCCGTTGCTTGTAGATGAAGTTATACATTATTTGATTCATCGCTGGGGGAAAAAATATGATTTTAGACTCTTTAGAAGAGGAAAATTCATGTATTTTCAAATGATGTGGGGATTTCTTGGACAGGAATCATTCCCTTTAAGTGAAGATGAGTATAAAAAATCGATAGCTGATAAAATCGAGATTTTAAATAGATGTGGATATTCAGAAGAAGTAAGGGAATGGTTAAAGAAAGTCAATGCTAAGCCAAGGTTAGGTAGAGCTGTCAGCTTGCAATTAGAACTTAATGAGAAGATGAAAGAGTTTTTGACTTAAGATTTTCTGATAAGTAAGTTAATCCAGTACCCACAAAAAATAAAAACACAATCGATATAGATAGCAATGACATAGTTAATGGGTCAGTTGAAGGGGTAATCACTGCAGATAATATTGCAGAGGAAATTACAACTATCTTCCAATTCGAAATCATTTTTTCTGTTGTGATTATTCCAAGAGAACCGAGAATAAATTGTAATACTGGCAATTGAAAAGCTATTGCAGTGCTAGACATTAATAAGAGAACAAAATCAAAATATCTTTCAATAGACCAAGTTGGTTCAACAATATCAGCACCGAAACTAATGAAGAAATTTATTGCTGCAGGGACTAATATCCACCATGAAAAAATTAACCCTAAAAAAAATAGAAGACCTGAACCAAAAACTGCAGGCAAGATAAGGCTTTTTTCTTGTTTTGTTAAACCAGGAGAAATGAATAATATTATTTGATAAAAAATATAAGGCATAGAAACTATCAATCCGCTGTAACCTGCAACTTTAATAGCGACAAATAAAAACTCTCCTGGAGCAAGTTGTAATAAATGAATGTCACCAGCTGGAATTTCTAAAAAAGATATTAATGGCTTTATAATGAGAAAACTAAAAAATATTGAAATAAGTATTGAGTAAATTGAGTTTAGTATCCTTTGACGAAGCTCCTCTAAATGATCACTAAATGTCATCGAATCTGATAGTTTTTTTTCACTTTGACCTGTACCTATCATTATTATTTGATAAAAATTGTGTAAGAAAAAGGTTTAAAACTACTATTGTCAAAGTCTAATTTATTTTCGATAAGCTTAATTATTTGCTTAATTTAGGATTTGTTGGATCTGGTAGTAAGAAAGGAGGGGCATCATTTAAAGATGATTCACCATAAGTTTCATATTCTCTGTATCCACCCATTTTCCCATTTGTTTTCATTAGAGCGCTTACGAAGGCAAGTAGTAAGAAAACAGTAGGAGCTCCAATTATTAATGCAGCACCAAATAGATATCCAACAATAAATTCTGGAAAACTATGATTTCCTAAAAATTCATGAGTGCCTAAAAGAAAATCAAACATTTAGATTTAAAAATTTTTTTTATTATAAACTAAATTATTGTTTTAAGATTTTTTTTAATGTAATCTTCTCCTCTTGTAGGATTTCCCCAAATAATTTCTCCATTTTTAAAGGAAACGCAACCCGGTCCTCCGTTTTTGATTTTTTGCAAATCTTTAATCTTTACTAAATTAATTGGAACTTTAATGTTTCTTTTTGCCTTACTAAATAAAGCAGCTAAATCTGCAGCTATTTGAAGATCTTGTTCAGATGCTACTTGAGATGAAGACTTCAAAACTACATGACTGCCTGGTGATTCCTGAGCATGAAACCATAAATCGCCTTTTTTTGAGAACTTAAAGCTTATTAAATCATTTTGCCTCATATTTCGCCCTACCTGAAGCTTCAATCCTGTGGGAGTGTCAACTTGAATTGGTGAAGAATCTATCTCATATGTACTTTTCTGATCTTCTCTTTGCTTCTTGATATTGATATTAAATTCGTTACAAATTTCTTCCATAATTTCTTCTAGTAGTTTGATTCTCATAAAAAGTTTTTCATGATTTAAAGAATTTAAATTTTCTAGAAGCGTAGTGAATTCATCCAATCTCTCTATATTTGTTTTGTAAATACTTAATCTTTCTTTTATTAATTCTCTAGATCTCTTTAGTTTTTTTGATTTTTTATATAGTTTTTGTCCTTTTATAATATCTTGTTTTTTAATTTCATTAGAAGAGAATATATTATCAGCTTTTTCTTTATATATCTCGTAGTTTTCTGATTTTGTCAGGAGATCATTTTGAATATTTAAATTCTTTCTCTCAGTATTGGTCTGTTTAAAAATTATCCCTTCAATTTTCTTTTCCAACAATTCAAGTTTTTTTTGTTTCAGATAATAATCATAATAATTCTCTAAACTGGTGCATAAATCTATTTTATTTTCGCAATTAATTTCCTTATCAAAAAACCAAACGCAGTAAAAATCTTTGTTAAATGTAGAAAAGTTAAAGCTATTATTTTTAAACCTGTTTATCCAAATCTTCCAATTTTTAAATATCTCCTTTAAGTCCGAATCGCTAATGAAATCAATATTTTTTTCCATTATTTCTGAATTTCCAGTTTTGCTGACAACCTCTAATTGTTTTGTGAGGATAGGGCTAACTCCTTGATAGGTATTTATTAAACAGTATTTCAAAGACTCAGGAACTATTGAAATTGAGTCTTTCCATGATTGAAAAGACTCATCTTCTCTAGGTTGTTTTTTGAGATTGACTGGAGGGCCAGAATAAATTGATCCTGTTGAAATTGTTCTAAAACTAGATTGACTTGATTTAATTTGTTTACCAACGGCAATTATTTTATGTTTATTATCCAGATAAAAAATATTACTATGTTTTCCCATTAATTCAAAAATTAAATGCTTATTAATTTCATCTCCAGGTTTTTTTGCAAAACTAAATTTTATAACTCTCTCGAAATCATCTTGATCAATCGAAATTAAAGCCATATACTTTAATCCATATCTTATTTGTTTGGACAGTGTGCTTTCTCTCCCAATCTTTTCTGGCTTATTTATCTTTAGTATTCTTGGAGAGTCTCCATTCCATGAAACTTCTAACCATGTTTGAGAATCAACTCCTCTGAAACATAATTGAATTGTATTAGGCTCTGGTTGTTGGGCAGTCTCAAACTTTGTAGGTAAGATATTCTTTGTCAAATAATGCAAGACAGATCTAATAGATGTAATATCCATTATCTGTGGAACACCTTTTTGCATTATTCCTTTTTAATTCATAAGGTGTCTATTTTACTGTAAAAATTTTAATATGAAAAATCAAAAAAAACTTATTATCCTTACTGGACCCAGCGGGGTAGGTAAAGGAACAGTTGTTAAAGAAATATTAGGTAAAGAAAAAAATTTTTGGCTTTCAATATCTGCAACTACTAGAGAACCAAGAGAGGGAGAGAAGGACGGAGAAAATTATTATTTCTTAAACCAAGAAAAGTTTAAAGAAATGATTGAACAAAACCTTTTCCTTGAATGGGCTCAATTTGCTGGAAACTACTATGGAACGCCTTTGTCTTCTGTTAATGAGAAAATAAAAAAGGGATTTACCGTACTACTTGAAATTGAAGTAGAGGGTGCAAGGCAAATAAAAAATAAGTTTCCTAATTCACAGTCAATATTTTTACTTCCCCCGGATAAAGAAGAGTTAGAGAGAAGAATAAGAAATAGAGGTACAGAAAAAGAGGAGGCAATTAAAAAAAGACTCTCAAGGGCTAATTATGAGATTTCAGTATCAAATGAATTTGATTTTGCATTAACAAATCACAATGTTGATGAAACAGCAAAAAAAATAATCAAGTTAATAAAAACTTGATTATTTTGTATTTATTAACTCATTGGATGGAATAGTAAATCTGGGAAAAACCTATTAAATTCAATAATTATTCCAGCTGTAAGGCTTAGCCAAATTGCTGCTACCACTGGAGCAGATCTGACAAATTTTGTGTTTAGAATTTTGAACATTTGTTTTATGAAAGTTTTTTAAGGATGTTTAGCGAGGACCATTAAGTGTAATATTGTTATCTTTCTCTCTTAAATCTCCATTTCTACCTTGTTTATTAGCAAGTAGAGGCCATTGGGCTCCTTTTACAAGACATTTTCTGGCTAAATCTAGGTCAATAATGATCTCAAGATCTGCTGGATTCTTAGTCTTTTTTGATTCAATGAGATACTCTCTTCCTGACCAACCTATAATTCCAGCAATATAAATGAACAATACTCCAGGAATAAGTAAATCTCCTTCATGACCTCTATTTAAAAGGGCTCCCCATGGCTCAAGAGGAGGTCCAATTATTAAATGTGGAAGACCATCATCTCCGCATGATGCTTTTCCATATCTTTCAAATCTTGCGATGTCTTTTTGAGTATTTGCAGAATTTGCTCTCTCAATGAATTTAGGATTTTCAGAGCATTTTGTGAGGGCTGAAGCAGTATATTCTGTGCTAGCTCTATCTGCGTTTAAGGCAGGCCCATTTGCAGCTAGAGCAATTGGAGTAATTCCGAGGAACAGAAAAACTGAGGTTATGATTGAAAAAAAGAATTTCATAAGTTGCAATCTTTAATTCCTTATAGTGTGTTAAGTAAGAAATTAATATTAAAATAGAACAAGTTGAATCAAAAATGCATAAAGTTTTAGCTATTGAAACAAGTTGTGATGAGACATCTGTCTCAATAGTTTCTAATATTGGCGATACTTTCAGAATACATTCAAATATAATTGCCTCTCAAATTGAAGATCATTCAAAATGGGGAGGAGTTGTGCCTGAACTTGCAGCAAGAAAGCATTTAGAGTTATTACCTTTTGTTTTAGATAAGGCTTTAGAAGAATCAAAAATTAAAATTGAGGAAATCGATTATATTGCGTCAACTGTAGCTCCTGGATTAGTTGGTTGTTTACGAGTTGGCTCTATAACTGCAAGATCACTTTGCATGTTACATTCAAAACCATTTTTGGGAATTCATCATTTGGAGGGGCATTTATCTTCAATTCTATTTTCAGAAAACTATCCAAAGAAATCTTTTCTTACATTACTTGTGAGCGGCGGGCATACTGAATTGATAAAGGTTGAACATAGAAGGGGGATGAAAAGACTTGGGAAAAGTTTTGATGATGCTGCTGGAGAAGCCTTTGATAAAGTTGGCAGACTATTAGGTCTTAATTATCCAGGAGGACCGGCAATTGAAAAGATTGCTAAAAGTGGCGATCCAATGAAATTTAATTTACCAAAATGTAGGATCTCTGATAAAAAAGGTGGATTTCTTAAATATGATTTCTCTTTTAGTGGTCTAAAAACTGCCGTATTAAGATTAGTTGAGAGAATAAATTTGGATGGGAAGACCGTTCCAATTCCTGATATTGCTGCAAGTTTTGAGAGAGTAGTGGCAGAGGTCTTGGTAGAGAGAACAATAAAATGCGCAGAAGACCATAGCTTGGATAATGTAGTTGTGGTTGGGGGTGTGGCTGCTAACAATACATTAAGAAAAATGATGATTAGTGAAGCTAGTAAAAAATCTATTAAAGTTCATTTAGCACCCCTTGATCTTTGTACAGATAATGCGGCAATGATTGGAGCGGCGGCGTTGTTCAGAATCAAATTTAAGGATCATTTAAGTTCCCTTAAATTAGGTGTCGCAGGAAGACTATCAATTGAACAAGCAAATACCCTTTATGAAGAAAACCCTCCTTTCTAACTTCAATGAACAAACAACCTAAAATCGAGATAAAAGAGACAAAAAACTTCGTTGATAAAAAAGAACTGAATTTGTGGAAAAGAGGTTTTACCCCTCAAGCTGAAATATGGAATGGAAGGATGGCAACTGTTGGGATAGGAATTATTTTTATAATAATTGCTTTAATAAGCGAGTTTTCTTAATAAAAATAAAATTTATTTTCTTAAAAGTAGTTCTGAAAGAATTTTTAAAATTATTATTATCCAACCGATGAATTAAATTAAAAAGTATTCTATTTATTGGACTTGAGATAAGATTATTGATTTAATCAAAATGACGAATATTTTTATTATTTATAATTTTATATGACGCCTGAAAGGCTCGGATTACTTTGGGGGATAACTGTATTTGCAGGTGCTTGTGCTCGATTATTTTCTTCTTTTACAGGATTCCCAAGTGTTGTTATTTTATTGCTTTCTGGATTATTCATCGGAAGATCAGGATTAGGTCTGGTTGAGCCTTTGGATCTTGGGCAAGGGCTTGAAACTATTGTGGGGCTTTTAGTCTGTTTGGTTCTATTTGAAGGAGGATTAAATTTAAAACTGCCTGAAGGGAATATAAGAAATACTGTTTTGAAAATTTCATTAGTTAGACTTTTTATTTCATTATCAGCTGGAATTTTTATTGCTCATTGGCTGGCTGGCCTCTCATGGCAAGTCGCAGGAATATATAGTGCCATAGTTCTAGCTACTGGACCAACAGTTGTCTCTCCTTTAGTTGAACAAATAAAATTAGCTTCCCCACTCTCGGAGGTTTTGAAAGCTGAAGGCTTGTTGCTTGAACCAATTGGTGCAGTACTAGCATTACTGCTTTTAGAACTGACTTTAGGGGACCTTCGTGGGATTAACGACGTATTTGTAGCATTAATGCAAAGATTAGGGGGAGGTGTCTTAATCGGATTAAGTGCAGGATGGTTACTTTCAGAAATTTTAAAAAAAATAAAAAATGAAGCCTCATTTGGTATAGAGCTTCAAGTTACCCTTGGATTTATTTTCCTTGTATATGGCATTTGCGAATATTTTTTACCAGAGTCAGGCTTGCCTGCTTCTGTTGCGGCAGGTTTTATTGTAGGCAAAAGAGAAGTTATAGATAAGGAGAGATTAGATAATCTAATTGGTGAATTAGCTCAATTAGCAATAACAGTTCTTTTCCCTCTTTTGGCCGCTGACGTTTCTTGGGGTGAATTAAGTCCGCTAGGTTGGGGAGGGGTTGTTTGCGTTTTTATGTTGATGGTAATTGTTCGCCCTTTCTCTATCTGGATAGCAACAATCGGAAGAGAATTGAACTTAAAAGAAAAAATATTTTTAGCCTGGTTAGCCCCTAGAGGTATTGTTACTGCAGCGGTAGCTTCTCTTTTTTCTATCAGATTAGAGCAAGCTGGTATTCTTGGGGCTGGCCGTCTCCAAGGTTTAGTTTTTCTAACTATATTGATGACTGTAGGGATCCAAGGTCTTTCAGCTAAACCTTTAGCGAATCGGCTTGAGTTAGGCCAAAAAAATAATTTAGATTGATTTAAGACATCTTTTAATTCGAGATATATCAGTTTTATTTTCTGAGAAAAGCTCCCAACTTTGAATTAAATCTGGCCCACTTAGAGATCCAAAGAAGGCTACTCTCAAAGACTTCATCAAAATCCCTTTTTTAATATTATGCATTTTTGAGATTTCGTTTATTATTTCTTTCCCTTTCTCCTTATCTATTTTTATAGTATTTTGCCCAATTAAATAATTTAAGATTAGTTTTAGAGATGCTTTGCTATCCTTGTTTTCCAGAAAATCTTGACCTTCTTTTTGAATTGTAGGTATTAAGAAAAATGGTTTTGATTGATCAATTGAATCTTTTAACAGAGTCATGGAGTCTCTAAGCAAAATTGCTAATTTATAAGCCCATTCTTGAGATGGCGGCACCCAACCATTATCATCCCAGTATTTGCTCATGATCTCACTTAACTTTGTTGATTTCATATTTTTTATATATTGAGAATTAATCCAGTTGAGTTTTTCCCAACTGAATTTGGCTCCAGCTTTATTTATTTCAGATAAGTCAAAAATTTCAGATAACTCTTCAAGTGAAAGTATTTCTCTGTCGGCAGATTTTGGAGACCAACCTAAAAAGGCCATATAGTTGGATAAGGCCTCAGGTAAATATCCCATGTCTCTAAATTCGTCAATTGAAGTTACGCAATCTCTTTTAGATAATTTTTTCCCTTCACTATTTAGTATTAAGGGTGTATGCGAAAAAGTTGGCAAATTAAAATTTAATGCTTTATAAATCAATATTTGTTTTGCAGTGTTTGAGATATGGTCTTCACCCCTTACAACATGAGTAATATTCATGAAATTATCATCAACTACAACTGCAAGATTATACAAAGGATCTCCAATCTCATATCCCTTCGCCCTTCTTGACAAAACTAAATCACCACCCAAATCCTTCCCTTGCCATTTGATTTCACCTCTTATCTTATCTACCCATTTAATTTGAATTTTTTCATCAATCTTAAACCTTATGACTGAAGTCCTCCCTTGGGATATGTATTTTTCTATTTCTTCTCTTGAAAGATTTCTGTGTCTATTATCATGTTTTGGAGGTAATCCTTTCTTTTGTTGTTCTGCTCTTAATTCATAAATTTCATCTTCTGTTGTAAAGCACCTATATGCAGCTCCACATTCCAATAGCTTTTTGATGTAACTTTTGTGAGTCGAAATTCGTTCACTTTGCTTTACAGGTTCTTCATCCCATCTAAGTCCAAGCCATTTCAAGCCCTCTAATATATTTTTTGTATATTCAGGTTTAGATCGAAGAATATCTGTATCTTCTATTCTGATAAGAAATTTTCCGCCTATTTTTTGTGCATACAACCAGTTGAATAATGCTGTTCGCGCTGTCCCAATATGAAATAAACCCGTTGGACTCGGGGCTAGTCTTAAACGTTTTTCCAAATTTCTTTTAGAAAAAACGGGACCGACGGGATTCGAACCCGCAACTTCCGCCGTGACAGGGCGGTGCTCTAACCAGTTGAACTACGGTCCCAGAGTTTTGTTCTAATTTGAGTTAGAACTTCATTCTTAAAATTATCAGATCATAATACTTAATTTATGTTGTTGTAATAAAAAAAATTTATTAATTTGAGGATTTACAGAAATAATTAGTTTAAAGCTGCCTTAATAAAACAACTATTTATTTTTGGGGTCTAAAACCTGCAGGTTCTATCAACCTAACCTGGTTACCTCTAGCTGTAAATTCTCTGCCTTGGTCACTTTGTACGACAACTCTCCCACCAGACTTAACTCTGATGACTCTTGCACGAACCCATCCTAAAGCTGCTGATTCGAGGACTTTAACTACGTCCCCAGGTTGAAGATCTAACTCCATCTAATGAAAAAATAATTTACATAATGTTGATCAAACGCGTCGTGGAGGACTTGAACCCCCGACATCAGGTTTTGGAGACCTGCGTTCTACCAACTGAACTAACGACGCTCGTAAGTGATTATAAGCGTCTTTGTGACCAATAAGTTGATTAATTTACAACTTTATCGATCAAAGCGTTGTTTTACGCGAGTAGCTTTTCCTACCCTATCTCTTAGATAGAATAACTTAGCTCTTCTTACTTTACCTCTGCGTTCAACTTTTAGAGAGGCAACCTGTGGACTATGTAGCATAAATACTCTTTCAACGCCTATACCCTGAAAAATTCTTCTAACTGTAATAGTCTGGTTAGTGCCTCCATGCCTTTTTGCTATGACAACACCTTCATAAGGTTGGACTCTTTCTTTGTTACCTTCTGTAATTTTTACTCCAACTTTAACAGTGTCCCCAACATAAATTTCAGGTAATTCTTTTTTTAATTGTTCATTCTCAAATTCCTTAATAAGATTGGCGGCGCTTAAGTTTTGCTTAGTTTCAGAAACCATTTTTTGTTCTTTTTTTTCAACTGCTGCATTAATTGATGCGTCAGCTTCAATAACGGCTTCTAATTCCTTCTCTTGTTTCTCTTTGGCCATTTTTTTTCTTTTTTATCCTACAAGTTCTATATCTTAACCTTTTGACTCGCCTTTAGTAACCTTTTTGGTAAATGAAATTGTTTTTGAGAACATTTGGAATCCCGTTATGAGCATCCATAAAACTCCAAGAGAATTTAATATTACGTATATTAATTCTCCGTTGCCTCCAAGCCATTCACCCTCATGGAGAGACATTAACCAATGAACTTGGTCCCTAGAGTAACCTAATAAATCTTTTGAAACCCTATAAAGAAGACCAGTAATTGAAGATATAAATAATGGAAGAAAAATCCAGGGCGCCAAAGCCTTATGAAATTGCCTAGAATTAAATAAACTTTTCATTTTGGTTTCTTTCCCATTGTTATTGATAGATTTAAGGTAGCCAAAATCATAAAGGCTATTTTGAAGATATTTACTTATTACTATTATTTATTCCAATGAGACATTTTGCAGATCTTTTGTTAAATAAAAATAATTCTAAGGCTAATGATCAAGTTCCTTTTATTCAGAGAAGAAGAGGAATCGAAATAAAGTCTTCACGGGAAATAAATTTGATGAAAAAATCTAGCAGAATTGTGGCTACTGTTTTGAGAGAAATTAATGACTTAATTAAACCAGGAATGAGTACAAAAGATTTAGATGATTTCGCAGAAAAGAGGATAAAAAGTTTTGGAGCTGTGCCAAGTTTCAAGGGCTACCATGGATTTCCTTCTAGTATTTGTTCTAGTATCAATAATGAGGTTGTTCATGGAATACCAAATAAAAATAAAATAATTAAAAATGGCGACTTAGTTAAAATTGATACAGGAGCATATTTAGACGGTTTCCATGGGGATAGTTGTATATCAATTTGTGTGGGAGATGTTAGTCCAAAGGCTCAAAATCTTAGCGATGTAGCTCACAAGGCTTTGTATGCGGGCCTTTCGAAAATTAAAGCAGGGAATACACTTCTAGATGTGGCTGGGGAAATCGAAGATATTGTTCTAAAAAATGGCTTCAGTGTTGTGGAAGACTATACAGGTCATGGAGTTGGGAGAAATCTTCATGAAGAACCATCGGTATTTAATTTTCGGACTAAAGAGTTGCCCAATGTCGTCCTACGTGAGGGAATGACATTAGCTGTGGAACCTATCGTTAATGAAGGGACTAAATTTTGCAAAACATTAAATGATAGATGGACCGTAATTACAAAAGATGGAAAATTATCGGCTCAATGGGAGCATACAATAGTTGTTTTAAAAGATGGGATTGAAATATTGACAGATAGAGATTTCTAGATACTAAGATTTGTACTTATAGATAACCTGGCAATACAAAAAATTAAAAAATTCTTTCAATGGGAAAAGTAGGTAACTTAAAGGGTTTGGGCTAATTATTATTAAATAATTTTTTGAATTAGCTAAATCATAAATTTTTTCAGAAACAAATTTAGGACTCATTATTCCGATAGGATTTAGTTCTGATTTAAAAGGCCCTAAGATGATTTTTTTAATTATTAATTTTTTCTTTGTATTTTTGTCCAAAAGATTTTTTTTGAAAGAAACTAATTGACCAATAAGGGATTTGCTAATCTCATATGATGGATTTAGGGCTGGTAATATTTCTGCTTCAGATGTATTTATCCAAATCTCTTTTTTTATTTGTGAATCATTGCTTAGAGCAATATCTTCAAATAAATTTAAAAATTTGAATTTGCTTAATGCATTTATCTCAATTGAGTTTTCATAATTAGAATTTTCTCTACTCAAATCATAAATACCATGGTTCAAAATTAAAATGTCTATATTTTCTAATTGTTTTTTTAATGACGACTCCTTCCCACATTCCCATTTAATCCATTCATTTGGAGATTCAAGATTTATTTCATAATTAGTTTTACTATGAGTAAATCCAATCACTTTATATCCTTTTTGACGAAACAACTTTGTTAATTCTTTCCCTAGAGCACCTGAGGCCCCAGTAATCCCTATAGTTTTTTCGTTTTTGGTTGGATTTATCATTTTGCTTAATTTTTCTTAGATACCAAAGAATTAAAATAAATTTACCAAAAAAAGATTATTTATTTTTTTTATTTGATTAAAACTCATAAATAAATATTTGTTTAGTGCTGAAAAAAATATTATCTTAAACCTATTAATAAATAATTTACTAAATTATGAGCGATATATTATTAATTGGCTCATGTGAGCCATTTAGTGGTAAGTCTGCAATGGTTCTTGGGATAGCAAAAAAACTTTTACAGCAGAAAAAAAAAGTACGCATAGGAAAACCTTTAGCAACATGTATTGAACTTACTAATCTTCCCTCAATGTCTTATGAAGGGTTAATAGATGATGATGTTAAGTTTATTGGATCAACATTAAATATCGAAGAGAAGAATTTAATTTCATCAGTAGGATTATTGGATAATATCTCAGCTGAAAAAAGAATCTTCAATAAAGACTTACTCCCAGGAAAAGGTTTTGATCAGATTGCAGGATTGGTTAATGATGATTTTGAAGGTCTGAATATTTTAGAGGCAGCTGGAAGTCTTCATGAGGGTATGATTTATGGCTTAAGTCTCCCACAACTTGCTAAGGATTTAGATGCGAAAGTTTTAATTGTGAATTTATGGGAAGATTGTAAAAGTGTGGATGCATTACTTGATGCGAAAAAACAATTAGGTGAGAAATTGGCTGGAGTTGTATTAAATGGAGTTTTGCCGCAAGAACTCGAAAAAGTAAAAAATGAAATAATACCCTCTCTTAAAGATCTGGATATTGAAGTGTTTGGAGTGATGCCTAAATCACCACTTCTTAGAAGTGTCACCGTAGGTGAGCTTATAAGAAGACTAGATGCCCAAGTAATTTGTTGCCCTGAAAAAGATCAATTGCTTGTTGAAACATTAAGCATTGGTGCAATGGGGGTGAATTCTGCAATGGAATTTTTCAGGAGAAGACGAAATATGGCTGTAGTTACTGGAGCTGATAGAACTGATATCCAACTTGCTGCTTTGGAGGCTTCGACTCAATGCCTTATTTTAACTGGTTTAGGAGATCCCCTGTCACAACTGATTCATAGAGCAGAAGAATTGGAGGTGCCAATTTTAAAGGTGGAATTAGATACTCTTTCCTCAGTGGAAATTATTGAACAAGCTTTTGGTCATGTCAGAATACATGAATCAATTAAAGCTTCTTATGCTATTCAATTAGTTCAAGAGCATGTAAATCTAAAAAGAATTCTCGAAAAGATAGATTTTCCCTGCAATTTTTCAGATAAATGCTAATTTCAAATATAGGAACTTTATTATTTTGAGTCGCTCTTTAGATCTACCAGCAACTGAAGGTGTTGATGCCTTAGCTCAAGAACTTGCAAAACTCCAAGATAATGGGAAAAGGAGAATTGCTTTTTTAGGTAGTAGACACGTACCAGTTGTAGATATCCACTTAATTGAGTTGATAGCAAGGTCGTTAGCAGAGGAAGGACATAATATCCTTACGTCTGGATCTCAAGGTGTTAATGCAGCTGTTATTCGAGCTGTCTTAGATATTAATCCATCATTATTAACTGTTTTATTACCTCAAAGTCTTGATAGACAAATACCTGAAATAAAGGACCAACTTGAGAGGGTTATGCATTTGGTTGAAAAAAGTGAAAATGATGAATTACCTTTGCCACTTGCAAGTAGTCTTTGTAATCAAGAAATTATTACTAGGTGCGATCAATTAATATGCTTTGCCTTTCACGATAGTGAAACTTTGCTAAATAGTTGTAGATGTGCTGAAGAAATGGGCAAAGTGGTTAGTTTGTTATTTTTTGATTAAATTAACCCATTTCCCCTTATTAAAAATTGATTTATGCTAATAATATTTAGCGTTTAATAATTTACTATGGCAGAAAGTTTTTCATTTGATGTAGTTTCTGATTTTGATAGACAAGAATTAGTCAATACTTTGGATCAAGTTAAAAGGGAAATTTCTCAGCGTTACGATTTGAAGGGCACGGATACTTTAGTTGAATTAGATAAAGAAAATATTTTTATAATCACCAATAGCGAACTTACCTTAAATGCTGTAAATGACATAATTAGACAAAAGGCAATAAAAAGAAACTTATCTTTGAAAATATTTGACTACGGTGAAATTGAAGTGGTTAGCGGTAATAGAATTAAACAGACAATTTTATTAAAACAAGGAATTAAACAAGAAATTGCAAAAAAAATTAGTAAAAATATAAGAGATCAAATAAAAAAAATTAATGTCAGCATCAATGGAGAAACTCTCAGAGTAGCTAGTAAGAGCAAAAATGATCTTCAATTAGCAATTAAGCTTGTTAGTGAGTTGGAAGAGTCTTTGAACATTCCTCTAAAAGCTAATAACTTTAGATAAGATTTTTAGTAGGATTATTTTAAAAATATGGCAGATCATTCAGAATCTCTCATTAAATCACTCATTAAGAAGGTAAAAGAATATCCTCGTTTTTCAAAAGGAGAAATAGAGAAATTTTGTTGGATGGCGGTACATGAGCATAAGCATGGTGTTTTACCCTCTGAATATGACATAAGGGAGATAGATGAGGATCTTTATTTAGAACTTTTGCAAGAATTTAAATCAAATATCTACTAAAAAATCTGTATTTAAATTCACAATTATTAAAAAAATATTTTAATTAAATGCCTTATTAATGCACTAATTAGTCTATTTAAATATGATTAATTAAATGGAAAAATTTAATGTCAACATCTTTTAAAAATGTCACACCAACCGGTCCTGGTGGAACGGCAACCCTTTTGATTGTTTTGTCTTTTACTGGCTTTCTTTTACTTACCCAATCTCTTTTTGTTGTGCCTTCAGGACAAGTTGCAGTTGTTACAACATTAGGAAAAGTAAGCGGTCCTTCTAGGAGAGCTGGATTAAACTTTAAACTCCCATTTATTCAGTCTGTATATCCATTTGATATAAAAACTCAAGTTCAACCCGAAAAATTTGAAACTTTAACTAAAGATCTTCAAGTTATTAGGGCTACAGCTACTGTTAAATATTCGGTAAAACCTAACGAAGCAGGAAGGATTTTTGCAACAATTGCAAGCAGAAATAGCGATGTTTATCAGAAAATTGTTCAGCCATCTTTGCTAAAAGCTTTAAAGTCTGTCTTCTCTCAATATGAGCTAGAAACAATTGCTACTGAATTCGCAGTAATTTCTGAAAAAGTAGGTGATACCGTTGCAAAAGAACTGAATTCATTCGATTATGTTGATGTTAAAAGTTTAGATCTTACTGGATTAGAGATTGCTGAAGAATATAGGGCTGCGATTGAACAAAAGCAAATAGCTGGTCAGCAATTACTTAGAGCAAAGACAGAAGTTGAAATTGCTGAACAAGAAGCACTTAGATATGAGACATTAAATAGAAGTCTCGACGATCAAGTACTTTTCAAATTATTTCTCGACAAATGGGATGGAAGTACACAAGTTGTTCCTGGCTTACCAGGTTCAGAAGGAGGCACTCCCCCAGTAATAGTCGGTGGTAGAAAATAATTATTAAGAAATAATCATTTTTACATTTTTAATCATTTACTTTTTTTCATTTAATGAAAGAAAGGTAAATGATTATTTTTTTATTGCATTGAAAGATTCGTCAAAAGCCTCGATAGTTTTGTCAATTTCTTCTTCGCTGTGAGCAAGTGATGTGAAACCAGCTTCGAAGGGACTTGGCGCAAGGTAAATTCCTCGTCGAAGCATTTCCCTATGCAACTTACCAAAAAGTTCGGCATCATTTGTTTTGGCTTCATCAAAGTTCCTTACTGGCCCATCGCATAAGAAAAATCCAAACATAGCGCTTACACTCCCACCGTTAATAGCTATACCGTTATTTTCCGCAGACTGAATTATTCCTTCAATTAATCTAGAAGTTGTTGAATCAAGTTTATCGTAAGTACCATCTTGTTTGAGCAGTTCAAGAGTTTTTATTCCAGCAGTCATTGCGAGTGGATTGCCGCTCAAAGTGCCTGCTTGGTATACAGGCCCTGACGGCGCTACCATTGACATTATTTCTTTCTTACCTCCATAAGCCCCAACAGGCAGGCCTCCACCAATTACTTTTCCAAGGGTTGTTAAATCAGGAGTTACCCCAAACTTTTCTTGAGCTCCTCCATAACTTATCCTGAATCCAGTCATTACTTCGTCAAAAACTAATAAGGATCCATTCTCAGTTGTTAATTCCCTTAATCCCTCCAAGAATCCAGGTTCTGGAGTAATAAATCCAGCATTACCAACGATAGGCTCAAGAATAACCCCCGAAATGGCATCAGGATTTTCAGAAAATAATTTTTTTACTGCTTCAAGGTCATTGTAGGGAGCAGTGAGTGTGTTGGCAGTCGTTGTCCGCGGAACGCCTGGAGAATCTGGCAAACCCAGAGTGGCCACACCTGATCCTGCTTTTACTAAAAACATATCTGCATGACCGTGATAACAACCGTCAAATTTAATAACTTTATCTCTTCCAGTAAATGCTCTCATAAGTCTCAAAACAGCCATGCATGCTTCAGTTCCACTATTTACAAATCTAACCATTTCTACAGATGGGACTGCATCTATTACCATTTCAGCAAGTTGGTTCTCCAGAACGCATGGAGCACCAAAGCTAGTACCTTTCTCAATTGCTTCCTGTAATGCCGTTGTGACTTCAGGGTGGGCATGTCCACATATAGCAGGTCCCCAGCTTCCTATGTAATCAATATATCTATTTCCATCAATGTCCCAAGCAAAAGGACCTTTGACTCTATCAAAAACAATTGGCTGGCCTCCTACAGACTTAAAAGCTCTTACTGGAGAGCTTACTCCTCCTGGCATTAGTTGTTGGGCGGCAGAGAAAATTTCTTCTGATTTTGTGTAATTTAATATGTCAGTCACAATTTAGCTAAATGATGTTTTGAGAAAAATCTAGTCATGTCCTAAATTAGAAATAAGTAAAAATTTTGTCAATCAGATTGAAATTCTACATTATGATATTTTTATCGCGATAGTTTGGATTGTAAATTATTAATTTAAAAGAAATCGTGATAAAAAACAATATTACTTTAGATAACTCTTTATTAATAAGCGTTTTCAAGCATTAAAGAAATTCAGTTTATTTTATTTATATTTCGAAGAAATTATCCTCATCCTCAAAAAAATCTGCATTTATTTCGTTTAAGTTAAGATCTATCATTACTGGGGCATGATCACTTGGACGCAAATTCCCTCTAGGGGAGCTGTCTATGACACAACTTTTAAGTTTTGATGACAGTTCTTTGCTGATATATATATGGTCTATTCTCCAACCTTTATTTAATTCAAATGCGTTGTTACGGTAATCCCACCAACTCCAATGGCCAGTATTTTGTTCAAAAATCCTAAACGAATCTATTAATCTTTTTTTCAGAACATTATTTAATGCACTTCTCTCTATCTCAGACGCCATTATTCCTCCTTCATATTTTTTGGGATCATGAATATCCAAGTGAGATGGAGCAACATTAAAATCACCCATAAGACAAATTAATTCTCCTTTTTTTTCTTGCTCATCCAAAAATGAAGCTAAACAATTTAACCAATTAATTTTATATTCGAATTTACTAGATTCTAAAGAAGATCCGTTTGGTACATAGACATTTATGATTTTAATACCATTAATATCAGCAGAAATTAATCTTTTTTGATCTTGGAAAATTTCGATATTTTGATTAAAGTCAGAACAACCATAGAATCCTTTTTGAACACTTTCTAACTTTAATTTAGAAATAATAGCCACACCATTATATGATTTTTGTCCGTATACTTCGACTGAGTATCCTAATTTTTCAAAAGGTTCAAAAGGGAAACCATCATCCATCACTTTTGTTTCCTGCAAACATAGAATATCTGGATTGACTTTATTCATCCAATCTATTATTTGTGAAAGTCTGGTTCTTATAGAGTTAACATTCCAAGTTGCTATTAACAAATTCCTACCAAATTATGTAAAATTAATCTAGCAAGGAAATTTGTCGTTAAAGAATTTTGAAATTAAATAAAATGAAAAATTATTTTTTCAAAAGCCTACTTAAACCAATAACTTTTATTTTGTTAATTTCATTAAAAGGTAATTACCTAAATGCTGAATATTTATTTAAAGAATTAGACACTGATACCTCAACTAAAACAGAAGATGATAGTTCAGTTCTTCCAACCAATCCTTTTGAACTTATGGAAATGATTCGGAGACAAAGTATTATGATTGATGCAACTAACCCTTCAGATGCTATAGACGATGCATTAAAGTCTTTTAATATTTTGGAGGAAAAACAAGAAATTTAATACGGTAAATTGTTATTTTCAAAATTTTAAAATGTTGAAAAATCCTATCCCAAAAGTTACTAATCAATTGCAGCATAGAGCAATCGGTATCATTAATGGTAAATTTACGCCCCATGGTAGTGAGCAATTAAATAGAGGGGTTTTAATTGACAATAAAGGCGAAAAAATTGAAACAGTAGTATTAGGTAAAGCATTATCACTGTTAAAAAAGCATATTGACTTAAAGAAAAGTCACTATTGGATTGTGTATCCGAAGAATAAAAATACTCAAAACTTACATTTACAGGTTGCTGGTATCTGGGATCCTTATCAACTGAATGATTTACCAAATGATTCTTCAAAAACTAACTTTTCTAAATTATTAGAAAAATTAGATCTAAAAGATAATTATTTTTCTGTTAGAGGAGAATTGGTTTTTGTCAACACTCAAAAGAAAGAAATCGTAATTAAAGTTTGCTCTGCTATAAAATCAAAAAATTTAAAAAATAAAAATTTTAAATTAGTCATAAAAGGAGAGCTTTCTCTTGAACTTCTTCATAGTTTTGTAAGTTTAGATATCAACAGAGATGGAAATTCTTTGAAATTAATAAAGTACGAAGTGATTGAAAAAAATCTTTCTGGAAAATAACTAGAATGAAAGTCTGATTTTAAACTCAATTTTACCAATCAAGAAATCTTTGATTTATGGAAGATGTTTTAATTGAATGTTCTCCTGGTATCTCTGGAGATATGTTGTTAGGAGCTTTTTATGATTTAGGAGTTCCTAAAAAAGTCATTGAACAACCACTTATTGATCTTGGATTAGAGGATCTATATCAACTAGAGTTTGAAGAATCAAAAAGTTGTTCAATCCGAGGGATCAGGGCAAAAATTGAGAATATTGACTCTAGTACTAAAAAAAGAACTTGGAGAATAATTAAGGAACTTATTTTAAATGGCAACTTAGAAGATAAATTAAAAAAACTAATTTTTGAAGTATTTGAATCTTTAGCAATTGCGGAAGGAAAAGTTCATGGCATCAAATCTGAGGATGTTCATTTTCATGAAATTGGAGCTATAGATTCATTGGTGGATATCATTGGAGTGTGTGCTGCATTGAATTACTTAAAACCAAACAAGGTTTATTGTAATGAACCAATGTTGGGGAAAGGTTTTGTTCAAACTGAACATGGAAAATTATCTGTACCACCTCCTGCTGTAATAGAGTTAATAAAACAAAAAAATATCAAGGTTTTATCAAACCGTGACTCAATAGAGGGTGAACTTTCAACACCAACTGGAATTGCTTTACTTGCTAATTTAGTCAACTATCTAGAACCTCCTTCAAAATATTCCATTAACTCTTATGGAGTAGGCATTGGTAACCTAAAATTCCCATTCCCAAATTTGGTAAGAGTTTATAAAATTACTTCATTTAAAGATCTTTGCACTAAAGAACAAATTAATCCAAGGTGTGAAGAGATATCTGTTCAAGAAGCATGGATTGATGACCAAACACCGGAAGATATATCTAATTTTGTGGAGAAACTGAGAATTGAGGGAGCTTACGACGTTTCTTATCAAGCTATCAATATGAAAAAAAATAGAATTGGATTTTCGATTCAAGTTATCTTGCCCATAGAGAAAAAAGAATTATTTAGGCGATTATGGTTTGATTATTCCAATACTATTGGGGTTCGTGAAAGAACCCAATCTAGGTGGATATTACTTAGACGAAAAGGAGAATGTTCAACGACTTTTGGGAATATAAAAGTTAAACAAACTCTGAAACCAGATGGATCAATAAGTATGAAACCAGAAAATGATGAGGTTTTGAGATTAAAATTGATGCATAAAAAATCAACTTACGAAATAAGAAAAATAATAAAAGAGTCAAGTAAAACATTTAAAGCGTTTGAAAACTGGAAATGAGATTTAATACAGGTAATCCATATTTGAAATTCCTTAAAAAATTTAATTTTGGCGGTTTAAAGAGTATTTTCTTTATTTCAAGCTTGACATATTTTTGTATTTATTTTTTTGATAATATTGATCAAATTTCTTTTGATATCAATTTAGAAAGAAATGGAATTAATCTATCGTTGTCATTTTTATTTTGTGTTTTAAGTATTTATCTGAACGCTTATGCATGGAAATACATTGTTAAATGGTTCGGGAAAGAATTAAAAAGTAATAATCTAGTATCTTTTTATGTCTTAACTAATATCCTTAAATATGTTCCAGGAGGGATGTGGCATTTTGTTGAAAGATTTAATTTTATACAAAAAATAGGTAGTACTGAGATTGCTTTGTATTCGACACTTATAGAACCTTATTTTATGTTGAGTGCATCTTTTCTCTTGGCATCGTTGGGATTAATTTTTTCACCACTTTATTTTTTTTTAATTTTTCCTTTAGTATTCTTAAATAGGAAATTAATTTACCTTGTATTAAAAAGAATAGGTTCTCTTAAGGGGAAAGTATTTGAGGTTTTGAGACTTCCAAATTCAAAGGGCCAATTTGAAGAGAGAATAAATATTGTTTCTTTTTTCCCTTCTAGAGCTTTATTTCTTGAAATTGGTTTTGTTTTATCAAAATTTATTGGGTTTTATATCTGCTTAAATACTTTTTATACAAGTAATACCCTGAACTTCATATTTTTATTAGTAATTTTTTCTTTGTCATGGTCCATAGGCTTGGTAGTCCCAGCAGCTCCAGGGGGAGTTGGCGTTTTTGAGGCTTGCCTTCTTTTATTTGTTGGCAAAAGTATTCCAGAAAATATAATTCTTATAAGTTTAGTTTATTTTAGGGTTATATCTACATCGGCAGATTTTTTGTTAAGCTTACCTTTCTTGATAAGAAAAGTGTCTAAAAGAATTTAGTATTTTTTCTCTAAACTTGGTATCAATGTCATTGATGCAATAAGGCCTAAAGTCATGATAAGAATGGCCGGTAATATTGCCTCTACCATTCTTTCATCTCCAGCATATTGATATATTCTCACAGATAATGTATCGAAATCGAATGGTCTTAAAATAAAGGTAATGGGTAATTCTTTTATTGTGTCAACAAAAACTAAAAGTGATCCTACGAATATTGGTCCTTGGAGAAGAGGTAGATGAATTCTTTTGATGATCCCCAGCCAATTCTCTCCTAGTCCAAGTGCTGCTTCATCAAGACTAGGAGAAATTCTCTCAAGACTTGAATCAATAGAACCCTTAGAGATAGTTAGAAATCGGACAAGATAACCCCAAATTAGTAAGCAAATAGCAATAAAATTAAATTTTGAAGAAGAAATGCTTATTAAAGATAAAGCTAATACAGTACCTGGGATTGCGTAACCTATTCCCGCAAGATTTGTTATTAGTTTTAGTAAAAAGCTTTTATTTGCGCGTCTGACTAAAGAAATTATTAAGGAGAATAGCATCGCTATTAATGCAGTTAAAAGTCCTAGAGTTATGGTCCTTAATGATAGGCTAAGTAATTCTATAGATAACCCTTTTTGAATTAGATCTATATTGAGTAGAACCCAAAAACATGGAATCCCAAAAGAGAAAATTGGAGGAAATAAAGATATGATTATTGCTAAAAAAGCTCTGGTTTTGTTTAATTCCCATCCTTGAGAATCTTTTGATGCAGGATTTTCACTCCACCTCTTTGATTTTTTTCTTGATAACTTTTCGAAAATAATTAAAGTGAAAATCATTAATAAGGCTACAAAAGATAATCCAATAGCACTTTTTGGATTACCCTCAATTATCCAATTTTCAGCTATACCAGTAGAAATACTTGGTATATTTAATAATGCAAATGTACCTAACTCATTCATTACTTCCATACACATTAAACTTATTCCTGTTATTAGTGCTGGTAACGCCATTGGGAAAGCGATTTTAAAGAAGCTGCTCCAAGGCCCTACTCCTAATCCTCTACTAGCATTGATTTGATTAACTCCAAATTTATTAAAGCTTTCGTTAGCAAGAATGAATACATATGGATAAGTAGAAATTGAAAGTATTAATACCCCCCACCATAAACCAGTTACTTGATACCCAAAAATACTTCCTAAATCCTGCAAAATAGCTGTTATTAGATATGCTGGGGCAGCTAGTGGAACTAGCTGACAAATACGAAGAACTTTTCTGAACTTAAAATCACAATTTGAAAGTAACCATCCATTCAAAGTTCCTAACCCGCCGCCAAAAAAACTTGTCAATATTAGAACTTTTAAAGTGCCTAATACCTCTTCTCCTCCAGCAATACCTAATGAAAAATTTCCACTAATAATGTAACCAATTCCCTCTAGAAGAAAATTGGAAATTGGAATGATTACTAAGAGTGAAACAATAAACGAAGTGAAATAAAGAAAATTTAATTCTGTTAATGTTTTTTTAAACCCTTTAATGCGTATTTTCAAAAATTAATTAAATCCTAATATGAACTCTAATCTGAATTAAATCTACATGATGACAGTTGATTTTTAATAGTTTGGTGATCTAAGTTTTTCCCAATTAATACTATCTTGTTAGATTTTTCTTTTGTCCATTCTTCATCATCTAGAGAAAACCGCTTTCCAGATAGGTGAAAAATGTGTTTTCTTTCACTTTCCATAAACCATAAAATTCCTTTTGCTCTAAATACGTTTTCTGAGATTTGATTATCTAAGAAATATTGAAACTTCCTTAAAGAAAATGGTTCAAATGTCTCATATGAAACTGAGGTAAAACCCTCGATATTATTGATCAAATCGTGGGAATGAGAGGAGTGATCGTGGGAATGAGAGGAGTGATCGTGGGAATGAGAGGAGTGATCTTGGGAATGAGAGGAGTGATCGTGGGAATTTTGTTCTATATTTTTTTTATTTTTCTCGAATTCAAAAGTATCCGTCTCAAATAGACCCACGCTCATTATTGTATGTAATGCAACTTCACTATTAGTTGATCTCAAAATCCTTGGTTCTTTTTTTATTTTATTTATAAACTCCTCTATTTTCTTTAATTGTTTTTCATTTACTAAATCAGATTTATTAAGAAGAAGTATATCTCCGTATAAAATTTGAGAATAGGCGACACTCGTATTATTAATTTCAAAATCAAAATTTTCTCCATCAATGACAGTGATTATCGAATCTAATCTTACTCTTTCTCTAAGATCACCAGCCGCAAAAGTCATGGCTACTGGTAATGGATCTGCTAATCCAGTTGTTTCAACAATCAAATAGTCTAATTTTTCAGCTCTTTCTAAAACTTTGGATACGGTATTTAATAATTCACCATTGATAGAGCAACATATACATCCATTATTTAATTCGATCATATCTTCTGAGCCTTCTATTATTAAGTCATTATCTATTCCGATTTCTCCAAATTCGTTGACTAAAACAGCTGTTTTAATACCAACTTGATTTTTTAAAATATGATTTAGAAGTGTAGTTTTGCCAGAACCTAAAAATCCACTAATAATAGTAACTGGCAATAAATTTTTAGACATTTTGAATAGTTGAAAACAAGTTTATATTTTTATTGATCGAAAATTTTGTTGATTTCCGAAGCTAATGTTTGATCCAAATTCGTAATACCTCCTAGATCATGTGTATTTAATTTAATTATTACTTTTGCATAAACATTCTCCCAGTTAGGATGATGATTATATTTTTCACAGATTAAAGCAACCTTAGTCATAAAAGCAAAGGCTTCAATAAAATTAGCGAAGTTAAATTCTCTTTGGATTTGTTTAGATTTAATTTCCCAGCCGGGTATTTTGACAACTAATTCATTCAATTCTTCATCTTGCAAAATGTAGGGTTCCATTAAATAAGAAATCTGACTTATTACATTATAAGTATCTTACTTTTTCTCACCAATTATATGTACATTAATGATTCTTTCCTTTTGATCAAATCGATGTTCCCATAAATAAACTGCTTGCCAAGTGCCAAGCATAATTTTCCCGTCTTGAAAACTTAAAGATAAACAAGTGTTTGTTAGGGATGTTTTAATATGTGCTGGCATATCGTCAGCCCCTTCTTGATAATGTTTATAGGATATTTCTTCTCTATTTTTTGATAAGGTTAAGTAGGAATCATAGGGAACTATCGATTGCATATACTTTTTTAGGTCCCTCAGTACATTTGGATCTGCGTTCTCATTAATAGTTAAACTGCAACTTGTATGAAGTGAAGTTAAATTTAAAATTCCGGAATGAAAATTATTTTTTTCAACACATAAATTTAAATCATATGTGATATCAATAAAACCCTCGCCATTGGTTATGAATTTTAATTTTGAAAATATTTGTTCCATATAAGTTAAAACTTAATTAATCAATATCCTATTATGGATAAAGATGCATGTTTTACTGCAGACATTAAAATATTTATCTTAAGATAAATTTAATTTCCATTTAAATCTTTGGCTGAAACTCATTGGAATAAGCTGGGTGCTTACCTTAAAGAAACACAAATATTAGGTTCAATCCAAAATACACTTTATTGGGATCAGAATACTGGAATGCCAAAGAAAGGTGCTTCTTGGAGATCTGAACAACTTACTTATATTGCAAAAGTATTGCATGAAAGAAATTCTTCCGAGGAATTTTCTAATTTAATACAATCTGCTAAAAATGAACTAGCAGATATTGAACGAAATTCCGATAATCAACTTTTCATAAAAGATAAAGAAAGAAATATTAGTCTTTTATTAAAGGAATTTAATAGAGAAAGAAATTTAGATCCTAAATTAGTTGAGTCTCTAGCAAAGGCAAAATCTAAAGGGTATGAAAGCTGGCAAGAAGCTAAGGAAAAATCAGATTTTAAGGTTTTTCTTCCATTTTTTGAAGAACTAGTCAAATTAAGGATTGAAGAGGCAAAACAAATATCAGATCAATATTCACCATGGGAAACTTTAGCCCAACCGTTTGAGCCTGAATTAACTTTAAAGTGGTTGAATAAAATGTTTCAACCTTTGAAAGAAACTCTTCCAGAGTTGATTAGAGCAATTAACAAGTCTAAGAAATATCACTGGGATTTAAGTCCAGAATCTCAACATAATTTATGTTCTAAATTACTTGATGAGTTTGGAAGAGATAAAGATCAAGTTGTTGTTGGTAAATCTCCCCATCCTTTTTCAATTACATTAGGACCTAATGATTATAGGATTACGACAAGAATTGTTGAAGGTGAACCATTATCAAGTTTTTTAGCAACTGCACATGAATGGGGACATTCAATTTATGAGCAAGGTCTACCATCACAAAGTCATCAATGGTTTGCTTGGCCATTAGGTCAAGCAACTTCAATGGGTATACATGAAAGTCAATCATTATTTTGGGAAAATAGAATAGTTAAATCCAAATCTTTTTCGAAAAGATTTTTTAAAAAATTTGTTTCAGCTGGATGTACATTAAATAATTATTTTGATCTATGGAAATCTATTAATCATTTGGAAGTAGGATTAAATAGGGTGGAGGCAGATGAATTGACCTATGGTTTACACATTCTGGTTAGAACCGAACTTGAAATAGATTTAATTGAAGGAGAGTTACCTGCTGAAGATATTCCTGAGGAATGGAATAAAAGATATGGTGAACTTTTAGGAATAAAACCATCTAATGATTCAGAAGGTTGTCTTCAAGATGTTCATTGGAGTGAAGGTGCGTTTGGATATTTCCCTTCATATTTGTTAGGTCATCTTATAAGTGCGCAAATATCTTCTCAAATGGAAAAAGAAATAGGTTTGATAGATGATTTAATCCAAAATGGTGAATATCAAAAAATCATATTTTGGTTAAGAAATAATGTTCATAAATATGGCAGGTCAGTTAATTCTATGGAATTGATAAGAATGGTAACTAAAGAAGAACTATCACCAAACTATTTTATTAATCATTTAAAGTCTAAAATGAATGATTTTTGCTGAAACATTACTTTTAAAGAATTTGGTTGAGTGTGAGGATGTAAAATAAATAAAAATTATTTTTTGATGGCAAACCTTAATCAACCCCCAAGCAGGGTTACACCAAATTTATTGCACATACTAAATGCTTTCACTGATAGCTCAAATACAATAATAAATACTATTGTTGAATTGAACTCTAATACCATAAATAAATATGAATTAATTACAGAAACTGGCCACCTTAAACTTGATAGGGTAGGTTATTCTTCACTTGCTTATCCTTTCGCTTATGGATGTATACCAAGGACATGGGATGAAGATGGAGATCCACTTGATGTCGAAATTGTTAGTGTAACTGAGCCATTGATACCTGGATCCATTGTGGAGGCAAGGATTATTGGGGTGATGAAATTTGATGATGGTGGAGAGGTCGATGATAAGGTAATAGCGGTTCTCGCAGATGATAAAAGAATGGATCATATCTTAAGTTATGAAGACCTTGGAGAACATTGGTTAAAAGAAACAAAGTATTATTGGGAGCACTATAAAGATCTAAAAAAACCTGGAACATGTACTGTTAATGGTTTTTTTGGGATAGAAGAAGCTGTTAAAGTGATTAAAGATTGTGAAGAAAGATACAAAAAAGAAATTGATCCTAAATTAGTAAATTAACTAATTTTTGTTTTCTCTAAATTCTTCAAATATTTCGTTGAGTATTTTGTCGGCACCTTGGAGCTTAAGTTTATTTGCTAGTTCTATGCCTACCTGTTCAGGGTCATTAATATTGCCAATAACTTGATCTTTGATAAGCCTTTCTCCATCAAGAGAGGCTACCATACCAGTAAGGTAAAGTTGTCCATTGTCAATATTACTATTAACACCTATTGGGACTTGGCATCCACCTTCAAGCTCTCTTAAAAAAGCTCTTTCTGCCAGACATCTTTGACTAGTGGGTTTATCTTCTAAGATATTTATAATTTCTAAAACTTTTTTATCATCAGATTTACATTCAATGCCAAGAGCACCTTGGCCAACGGCATGAAGAGAAATTTCACTTGGGATAATCTGGTGAATTCTTGATTCAAAGCCTAATCTCTTTAAACCAGCGGCCGCAAGAATTATACAATCAAATTCTCCGGCATCCAATTTTTCAATTCTTGTAATAACATTTCCCCGGATATCTTTGAAAACAAGATGTGGATACTTATTTCTTAATTGCGCGAGTCTTCTTAGAGAGCTTGTTCCAACAATCGAACCTTCAGGTAAGGTTTCTAATTTATAACAGTTATTTTTTTTGTTTACTACTAAAGCATCTGCAGGATCTTCCCTTTTTGTAATGCATCCTAATTTAAGGCCATCTGGTAAATTGGTTGGTAAATCTTTCAGAGAATGTACTGCTATATCTGCATGGCCTACGAGCATTTGTGCTTCAAGTTCTTTTGTAAATAAGCCTTTGTCACCTATTTTTGCTAGGGCTACATCAAGTATTTTGTCACCTTGAGTTGCCATAGCTTCTATACACACCTCTAAATTGGGAATATTCCTTTCTAGTTGATCTTTAACCCATAAAGTTTGAACCATTGCTAGTTTACTTCTTCTACTAGCTATTTTCAGCTTAAAATTAGTCATTAAATATTATTTTGAGTTTGAATTAAAAATAAAGTCGAATTTATTTTAAGCTATTCCTTTGCAAGTTTTTAAAGCTAAATACTATACTTAACTTTTTTTATTTTATATATTCTTTTAAAACCCCATTTCTATTTGGATGTCTAAGTTTTCTTAGGGCTTTTGCCTCTATTTGTCTAATTCTTTCTCTCGTCACATCAAAAATCTGGCCAATTTCTTCGAGAGTTTTCATTCTTCCATCATCAATTCCATATCTCAATCTGAGAACATCTCTTTCTCTTGGACTAAGAGTGGCTAAAACTCCTTCCAAATCTTCTCTTAATAAAGTTTTAGAAACATCTTGCTCTGGATTTTCTATATCAGCCTCTATAAAGTCTCCGAGTCTTGAGTCTTCTTCTTTCCCTATTGGAGTTTCTAAAGAAATAGGAAGTTGCGCACTTTTAGCTATAAATCTTAATTTTTCAATTGTCATTTCCATACTCTCAGCAATTTCTTCTTCACTAGGTTTCCTACCAAATTCTTGGCTAAGAACTTTTGTTGTTTTTTTAATTCTTGATATTGTCTCGTATAAGTGAACTGGCAATCTAATAGTTCTACTTTGATCCGCAATTGCTCTTGTAATGGCTTGGCGTATCCACCAAGTTGCATATGTAGAGAACTTATAACCTTTTTCATGGTCAAATTTTTCAGCTGCCCTAATTAGACCTAAACTTCCTTCTTGGATTAAATCTTGAAATGATAAACCTCTATTCATATATTTTTTAGCAATGGAAACAACTAATCTTAAATTTGATTGAACCATTTTTTCTTTAGCTCTCCTCCCTAAGAGAAGTCTTCTTCTGAATTTAGGAAGAGGCATATCTATTAACTCAGCCCATTCTCTAACAGAGGGGAAATGTCCTTTTTCTGACTCATATTGAGTCGCAAGCTCTTCTAATTGGAGTAAGTCAGCAATTTTTCTTGCAAGCTCAATTTCTTCATCTGGTCTTAAAAGCCTAATTCTTCCAATTTCCTGGAGATAAACTCTTATTGAATCTTCAGTGTAGATACCTTTTGGCCCAAGCTTTATATTCCCGAGCCCTTTATCTTCTTCTTCAGAATCTCTAAATTCATTATTATTTTCAATACTGCTTTCGTTTAACTCAGAAGATGTCTGTAAATTTCGACTATTTTCATCACTATCTTCTGCAACTGCTGTTTCTAAATTTGTATTAATTTTTTTATTGATCTTTTTTTTTGAACTAGGCTTGGAATTCTTTGATTCTGCTGCGACTGGACACATAATTGACTCCTTTCTACGGTGAATTTAACTAGATAAAAATTTATTTAGGGCTAATTTGAACATTTAGTAGTAAAGTCCCCCTTAATTTTTAAAAAACTTTTTCACAAAATGAGAATGAGAAAAGTTTTCTAAATTGTTGAAAAATTTAAATAGTGCTATAGATTACCTAAAGTAAAAAGTCTTGGGATTTCTCAGACAGGCAGATCATTTTTTGAATTTTCAGTTCATGATCAAAGCTTCATGTCTCCCTTAAGAGCAGGATACTTACAATGTGCAAAAAACACTTTGTGGAATGTTCAACAATCCAATACTAAGAAAAAGTTTTGAAGCCGGCAAGTAATCAGTTATTAAATAACTCCTACAAATTGGAAATTTTGCTTGATATAGGTAGTAGTAATGAAAGCTTTTACTATTTAGATGGAAATAATCTTGGGGTAGAAGTTGGAGATATTGTAAATGTGAGACTAAGAGGGAGATTATTGAATGGGTTGGTGATCTCCAAAAAAAATTTTTCGACAATCAATAATGATGAAGCAAATATTACTGGAGGAAAAAGCATAAGATATTTGTATGTTGAAAGTATTTTGCAGAAAAAAATAATTGATACCTCTTGGAGAGAATGGATAGAGTCCTTAGCTTCTTTTTATATGGTTAGTAATTTAAAAATGTTTAAAACTGCATTACCTCCTGGCTGGATTGGTAAACATAAGAATTTTTCTAAAGGTTTAAAAGAGCAAATATGGATTGAAACAAAAAAAGAATTTGATATTAAGAAAAATGGATTAACAAAAAAAGAATTTCTTTTAATAAATACTTTGCCTGAAAAAGGTAATTGGCAAAGTGAATTAATAAAGTCTGGTTTTAATTACACTCTAATAAACTCAATGATCAGTAAAAATTACCTTGTAAAATCTAAAAGAAAAAAAAATATAAATACTAAAACTAAATTAAATAATTTTTTAAATGATCATAATCCGTCGAAAAAACCAAATCTTACAAATGAGCAAAAAAATGCATTTCAAGAATTTCAAACAATGAAATCAGGCGATGCGTTACTCCTATGGGGCGAAACAGGTTCAGGTAAAACAGAAGTTTATATGAGAATTGTTGAAGATCAATTTCTTAAGAAAAAAAGTTGTTTGATACTAGCCCCAGAGATTGGACTAATTCCTCAACTTATTGATAGGTTTAGTCGGCGATTTAATAATGTAGTTTTCGAATATCATAGTAACTGTTCTCCCAACCATAGAACTGTAGTTTGGGAAAAAATTATTAATGCTAATGAACCTTTAATAGTAATAGGAACAAGGTCTGCAGTTTTTCTTCCAATTAAAAATCTAGGATTAATAATAATGGATGAAGAACATGATGTTTCTTATAAACAAGATAGTCCTATGCCTTGTTATGACGCAAGAGAGATTGCTATTGAATTAGTAAAAAGGAATTCTGCAAAGTTAATTTTTGGGAGTGCAACCCCATCCATGAAGACTTGGAAAAAATGTATTTTTGAAAAGAATTTTAAATTGGTAAGAATGATTCAGAGGATATCCAGTAATGAGATTCCTAAAATAAGAATTATTGATATGCGGGATGAGTTCAAGAAGGGCAATATGAAAATTTTTTCTAATGAATTATTACAATTAATTCCTCAACTACCCTTAAAAAAAGAGCAGGCAATAATTTTGATCCCTAGGAGGGGGCATAGTGGGTTTTTAAGTTGTAGAAATTGCGGATATTTAATAAATTGCCCTAACTGTGACGTTCCTTTATCAGTGCATCTTGGTTCACGAGGAAAAAAATGGTTAAGCTGTCACTGGTGTAATCATAAATCTAGATTGATCAATCGTTGCCCAGATTGTCATTCAACTGCCTTTAAACCTTTTGGAATAGGAACACAAAGGGTAATAGAGTTTTTAAATGAAGAATTTCCTGACTTAAGAGTACTTCGCTTTGATAGAGATACAACCTCAGGAAAGGATGGTCATAGAGATATTCTTTCAAAGTTCTCTAAAGGTGATGCTGATATTCTTGTGGGAACTCAAATGTTGGCAAAAGGGATTGACATCCCTAATATTACTCTTTCAGTAGTTATTGCAGCAGATGGGTTGCTTCATCGCCCAGATATTTCGGCAGAAGAAAAATCATTACAATTGTTTTTGCAATTAGCAGGTAGGGCAGGCAGGGCTCAAAAAAAAGGAAAAGTAATTTTTCAAACATATAAACCCAACCACCCTGTAATTTCATATCTTCAGACAAGAGATTATGAAAGATTCTTAAGTGAAAACTCGAAATTGAGAAAAGATGCTAATTTATTTCCATTTTGCACAATTTGTCTACTTAAATTATCAGGTGAAAATTATGAATTAACTGAGTCAATTGCAATAAAATTAGCAAAATATCTACTCAGTTTTTGTGAGAAAAAGAACTGGAAATTAATTGGACCTGCCCCTAGTTTAATAGCTAAAGTCGGTAAAAAATTTAGATGGCAGATATTAATACATGGTCCTGAAGGAACAAAGATACCTTTACCTGATAGATCAATATTATGGAAACTTATTCCAAAAAATGTTTATTTAACAATAGATGTTAATCCAGCAGAGTTGTAATTACTATGATGGAAGCTGAGGTAAATCTGAACCTAATTTAAATCTATAGAATCTTAATAAATAAGCCAATATTATAATTATTAAAATAATAGATATCCCAATCAAAAGTTTGTTTAGGCTCCAGAAAGAAAATTCAAGACTATTTATCTGCCCTTGATTTAAATTCCAAATTATTATATTTTTTGTGATTTCTAAATTTGAATTATTTTTATTAGTAAGTATAGCTTTATTAGGGTGAATAATTTTGAAAATGAGTTCTAAATTATCAATACCTTGAATAGAATTAAGATCCAAATCTAACCTGTAAAAGTATTTTTTAAAAAAAATGAAGTTTTTTTGAATAGTATTAATTTCTATATTTGTTAATTCTCCCGCCAACTCTCCAGCTGTATTATGTGTGATTTTAAGAACTTGCGTTGTATCTTCTAAATTGAGATTTTTATGTTTCAAAGAAAAGGTTGATTCGTTTTGTTCAATTTCTGCGTCAGGAAAAATATCTTTCATCTTCTCTTCAAATTTTAATTGCCAAGGAAATTTCTTTATGTATTTACTTTCTATTACTAAATTATTGGTTATTGAATCAAGTTCACTAAGATCAAGGGTATCCTCAATTTTTACGCAGCCACTTAAAAGTGGAATTAATAATAATAGTATTAAAAAAATGATCAGTGAAAAGCCTTTCTGAAAGGGTTTTGTTTCACCAGTTGGTGTCTCAGTTACATTAATAAATTTTTTTTTCTTCAATAATTCTCTTTTTTTGCGCAATGAGTTAAGAGATTTATTATTGAGTGATGGGTCGCTTTCAAACTGTACGTTCCAATTTTCTGGCTTTTTAATGTCAGGAGAGTCTATAACTTCCATCAAATATTTTGCATTTTCTCTCGTCTTATTATCGTACGATTTTAGAAGTTCTTTACAAAACCTTTTAGCCTCCTCCCTTTTATTGATACCACAAAGAGCAGTAATTAAGATTGTTCTTAAATTTACTCCCTCTTTGCTTGATAAAGGAAATGATTCGATTATGGGCAAAAGAAATTCAATGCAATAATGATACTCACCTTTAGCTAAAGCAAGTTCTACTTTTTCTAAAACTTGCTCATAAGTTTTCATAGGTTAGGCGACTATCATTGTACCAATTCCGGAATTTGTAAAAATCTCAAGAAGTAATGAATGTTCTATTCTCCCATCAATTATGTGAGCTGCTTTTACTCCTTGGGCTAAAGCTCTTATACAGCATTCTGTTTTTGGAATCATACCTTCAGTTACAATTTTTTTATCAATAAAATCTCTTGCCTCTTTGAGATTAGTTTTTTCAACAAGACTATTTTTGTTATCTTTTTCTTTTAAAATTCCTTGTGTATCAGTAAGAAGAATAAGTTTTTCTGCATTTATTGCAGCAGCAATTTCTCCAGCAACAAAATCTGCATTGATGTTATGGGAAATACCCTTCAAGGTTGATCCAATGCTAGAAATAATTGGGATATATCCTTTAGAAATAAGAGGATCTAATATTTCAGGATTGATTTTTGTAACCTCTCCCACTAACCCATGGCTTCCATCTCCTAGTTCTCTAGATTGAATTAAGTTGCCATCAAGACCTGATATTCCCACAGCTAAGGATCCAGTTTTATTAATCCCTTTTACAATTTGTTTGTTAACTCTACCCATTAGAACCATCTCGACAATTTCCATTGTTTTTTGATCAGTAATTCTTAATCCATTTTCGAATTTAGGAGATATTTCTAATTTCTTTAACCAATTATTAATCTCTGGTCCACCTCCATGAATTACTATCGGACAAACCCCAACGGTTGATAAAAGTGCAATGTCTCTAAAAAAAGCATTTTTTAAATTATTATTCTCCATAACAGAACCACCATATTTGATAACAATTTTTCTACCTGAGAAACTTTGTATATATGGAAGTGCTTCGCTTAATATTGATACTCTTTTAGAATCATTCATTATTAAAATTCATTAAAACTTGATTGAATTGAGAAATTAGGTTTTTACAAATATATTTCTATATTCAATAAAAGAGAATAAAATCAAATTCTTTTTTATTATCGTCGATAATAAATTCTGATTCAAGACCTTTGACGAAAAACCTATTTAATCTTTCTTGTTTTTCAATCCATTTTTCTAGAGGGACAGCGTTTAATTCGAAACGCATTCTGAGACCATTTTTTTCTTCTTTTGTAATTTCTTCTATTTCTTTTAATTGAGGGGGGTTATCCTCGTCCCACAAATTTAAAGATTCTAATGACGATTCAAGATGAGCTTTTATCCCATACCTCCATCTTGTAACATCTTTAACTAATGCTGTTAGTTCTTTTGGTCTATTAAATTTATTTGTCGAAAAATTTGTTTTGTCAAATAACTCTACAGGAGGTATTTCGGAAGTCTTTAAGCCTAAGCCAATTAGGAAAATAGGTACTCCATAAAAAAAAGTAGGTACACTTAAATTCACTGAGTCTGTAAAATAAGCAGTCATTCCAACAAAAGCTAATATACCCCCAGCGGTTACGATTAAGTTTCCAGGCGACAAGTATTTCTTCATTTTGATTTAGTAGAATGAGTTTTAAATGGGCTAACAAGTATTATGCAAGATCCTAATACTGCAAATCAAGGAGATTTAGTTTTTAAACTTGATCAAGATAGAGCATGGCTACTTGAAAATCTTGATAAGGGTAAATGGCCAGAAATCAGAAGCGAACTTGCTGCGCTTGAAAGAAAAATAAGCAAATTAATTATAAGTGTTCAAGAAAATAATGTTGGTATTTGATTTAAAAAGGTATTTCGTCAACTTCAGGTACTAAAGGTGAACTATCCCAACTAGGTTTTTTGGCGGTTTCTTTATTATCGAATGACTCATTATTTTCTTTTTGATCAGACTTAATAACTTCAACTGGCGATATTTGATGAATCTTTGAAGCTGTTAGTTCTGGTTGCTTTTCTTTCGTTCCGTCCTTTCTAGTGACAGAATTCATCTTTAGACGTCCCTCAACAACAATATTTTGGCCCTCCTCTAATTCATCTACCATTTCTTGGGCAATATTTCCCCATCCTATGATCTTGAGATCTCTTGTTGGATCTTCACTACGTAATCCTTTAAAATTAACAATCATTTCTGCAATTGGAGTTTGGTTCTCTTTGGTAAACCTCATTTGGGGAGCACTATTAATGACCGCCTGAATTAAACAATGATTCATTACTTACTATTTAATTAAAGACATACTGATGCAGAATCCAGAAAATTGCTATAAAAATGTTTGGATCCTATCAGGAACTTCTGATGGACCTGTAATAACAAATAGGCTTCTTGAACTTAATTATTCAGTTTTTGCAAGTGTTTTAACTTATAAAGCAGGGCAAGCTTATATTGAAAATTCAAAGTTACATATCATTACGGGTAGATTAAATAATAAAGATCAAATAATTAATTTCATAAAAAAAAATAAAATCACATGCGTTGTCGATGCTACTCATCCGTTTGCCGTAATAATTTCTAAAAATCTTAAAAATGCATGTAAAGAAATTAATACACCTCTTTTACTATTTGAGAGGAAATCTCTAATAAATAACACCAATAATTTTTTTTATATTGATCATTTAAAGGATATAAATAATGTTGACATAGAAAATAAGAATATTCTTCTTGCAATAGGATCAAGATTCCTAAACGATACAGCTAGTTATTATATGAATTGTAAAGCAAATGTATTTACAAGGGTACTTCCAACTTATGAGAGTATAACTAAAGCTTTTGGATCATGTATTAAAAATTCAAACATAGCGATACTTGAACCGAGTAAAAATAAAAAAAGCATTTTAGAAAAAAAACTTTGTGATTTTTGGCAGATAGATTATGTTCTATGCAGAGAATCTGGAAGTTATTCTCAGAAAAACTGGGAGAGTATAATTTCTGGAAGTAAAATGAAGTTATTTTTGGTAAAAAGGCCGAAAGTTAAAAATGATTATTCTTACTCTTTTGATCAATATCACAATTTGATAAATCACATAATTAAAAAATATTGATGTTTAATTCATTATGGAAGTATTAGTTATGATCACAACTGAATCAAGTAAGGCAAATGCTTTGCGAATGGCTAAATTACTAATACAAAATAAACTTGCAGCTTGTGTTTCGATAAAGCAAATTTTTTCAATTTATGAGTGGGATGATGATATTGAAGAAACTAAAGAGTTTGAAATCACAATAAAAAGTAAACTAGAATTTAAAGATTGTTTAATTGATTTCGTAAATAAAAATTCCACATATGATGTCCCTCAAATTATTTACAAAAAATACCATGCTGAGATGAAATATTATGATTGGTTGAATAAGACTATTTGATTAAATCTATTTTATTAACTCTTTAAGATCAATATCTGTTCTAGATCCTAATTCCGTAATTATTTGACCCGCACAAATTGAAGCTATCTCTCCGCATTTTTTGAGGGAACAATTGTTTATTAATCCATGGATAAATCCTCCCGCATAGATATCTCCCGCTCCTGTAGTATCAATAATCTTGCCTTTCGTTATTGACTCAATTATTTCAACATTATTTTTGTTAATGATCAGAGAACCATTGCTTCCAAGAGTTACTATGACTAATTCACATAAGGAAGATAGGTCTTCTTGGCAGCTTGCTAATTTATCATTTTTAAATAGACTTAACACCTCAGATTCATTACAAAAAACAATATCTACATATTTATAAATTAATTCTAAGAAACTCTCACGATGTCTATCTACACAAAATGAATCAGACAAAGAAAGGATTATTTTTGTATTAGATTGTTTTGCAATTTGGGCGGCTTTAATAAAAGCTTTTTTAGCTAATTCGCTGTCCCATAAATATCCTTCTAAATATAAGTATTTACTTTCCTTAATTACAGTAAAGTCAATGTCTTTTGGTTCAAATTCTATTGATGCTCCTAGGTAAGTGCACATAGTTCTTTGCGCATCTGGTGTAACCAAAATGATTGAATGAGCTGTTGGAGCACCTTCAATAGTAGGTGGAGTATTAAATATAGTTTTACTTTTTTTTATATCGTCAGAAAAGAAATCCCCAAATTGATCATTTTTCACTCTTCCTATAAACTGCACATGATTGCCTAATTCTGCTAAAGAAACAACGGTGTTTGCTGAGGACCCACCTGAAATTTGTTTGATCACTTTGCAATTTTCTAACAATCTCTGAGATTCATCAGAATCAATTAGATTCATTGATCCTTTATCCAATTTATTTATCTCAAGAAACTCATCTTCAATATTTACAATAATATCTACTATTGCATTGCCCAGACCAATGAGATCAACTTTTTTTTGTTCAAAATGTCTAAAGGATTCCTTCATTAATTTGGAACTAAATTACCTTAGCAGTGCTCTTTTAGGACCATGTATTGGGTCTTCAATTACTATAGTTTGATCTCTATTCGCCCCCAACGAGACAATGGCAATTGGTACCTCCATTAATTCAGCTAAAAATCTTAGATAATTCATGGCATTCTCTGGGAGATCAGATAGTTTTCTGCAATCTGCAGTTGAACATTTCCAACCTTTTAATTTTTTGAAGATTGGCTTACATTTTTTTAAGTCATCTGAATTTGTAGGAAAGTAGTCTATATACTCTCCATCGAGATCATATGCAATGCAAACTTCAATCTCATCTAATTCATCTAACACATCTAGTTTCGTAACGGCTAAACAATCAAGACCATTTACAGATACAGCATATTTACCAATAACTCCATCAAACCACCCACATCTTCTCCTTCTCCCAGTAGTGGTTCCAAATTCACTGCCTCTATCACAGAGTTGATCATTAATACTTCCTTGTAATTCAGTTGGGAATGGCCCTTCACCTACTCTTGTTGTATAAGCTTTTGCGACACCTATGACTCTATCAATTAAAGTTGGACCCACTCCAGCTCCAATACACGCCCCTCCTGATATAGGGTTTGATGAGGTAACAAAAGGATAAGTCCCATGATCTAAATCAAGTAGAGTCCCTTGAGCACCTTCGAAAAGAATATTCTTCTTGTTTTTCGAGGCTGCATGGATAGTCCTCGTACAGTCAACAACATGCTTTGATAATCTTTCTCCATAGTCAAGATATTCTTCAACAATATCTTCTAATTTAAGTGGTTTAATGCCATAGATTTTTTCTAGTAGTCCGTTTTTTTCTCTTAATGGAATTTCGATCACATCTCTTAGCCTTTCCTTTTTGAGCAGGTCTCTTATTCTAATTCCATTTCTTTGTGACTTATCCGCATAAGTTGGGCCAATCCCACGACCTGTTGTACCTATTTTATTTGAACCTCTATCAGCCTCCATGGCTTCATCTAATATTCGGTGGTAGGGCATTGTTACATGCGATGTTGATGAAATTTTTAATCCTGAAATATCAATTCCATTATCAATTAACATGTCAATTTCTTTAAGTAAGATTTTTGGATCTACAACAGTTCCCGAACCAATTAGACAAGAAGTATTTTTATAAAGTATCCCTGAGGGAATTAAATGTAATTTTAAGACTTTATCATCTACAACAATGGTATGACCTGCATTTACTCCCCCTTGGTAGCGAACAACAACATCTGCTGAACGACTAAGTAAATCCGTTATTTTACCTTTTCCTTCGTCACCCCATTGGGCTCCGATTACAACAACATTAGCCAATTTTAGAAGAACATTATTTTTGTGCGAATATTTAATATATTCAAAAATCTTGGTTTACTTTTAAAAAGTAAATGAATTGTATCAACTTTCTCTTAGAACCATTTTTTCAGCAAGAGAAAATTCTTTGGTTAAACGCTCCTTTAGCTTATCTGGTAAAGGTCTACTTGCAAAGTTTTTGTAATGACCTGCCATAGCATTTAGTGCTGTTTGCATGGTGGTAAATGATTGTGTTTTATTTACCATCCCTCTATTTCTGTATCTGGAAATATAGTCAGTTATAAGCGTAAGAGACTCACTTCTTACCTCATCTTTATTTGGAGAGTCTTTTGGAGTATCAACAGCTGTTTGTAATGCCTTAACAACTGAAATTGTATCTTTTGCATAGTCACCTGTCATAGATGTTTTTGCAGCTATAGAGGGGGAGCTAAATAGTGTAATAACAACAATTATGGATATTGAAAAAGTTATAGCTTTTGTAAGATTTTTTAAAAATAATTTTGATGTTAATTTCAGTAACATAACTTAGCTCCCAAAAAAAATAAGCCTTAAGACTTCTTATTGTACATTATTTTTGATTCGGAAATAAATTTTTCCAATAATTTATCAGTACTAATTTTAAACTTAGTATTATTTGTTCTGCATAAAAGTTCTACTTCTTTTTTAACAGAATCTCTGCCAATAATTATCTGAAAAGGAATACCAATTAATTCCGCATCTTTAAATTTAACTCCAGCTCTATCGTTTCTATCATCAAGAAGGACATCAATTTTATTACTTAATAAGTTGTTATAGATTTCCTCAGTAAGCTCACTTTGAATAGGATCTTTAAGGTTTGTTGGAATAATAATAACTTCAAAAGGAGAAATCTGGATAGGCCAACAAATTCCCTTTTGATCATGATTCTGTTCGATAGCAGCTTGAGCTATTCTTGTAACTCCTATCCCATAACAACCCATCCATAGATTTTTTAACTGACCATCCTTATCAGAGAACTTTGCATTTAATTTTTCACTATATTTTTGACCTAATTGGAAAATATGTCCAATCTCAATACCTTTTTTTTCTTTAAGTTCTTCATCATCATCATTGCTTATTTTATCTCCTTTTTTGGCATTCCTGATATCCCCAATTAGATAGTCTTTCGAAGCAAAAGAAAATTCTTGAAAAACTTTATGGAAATTAACTTTATTTCCACCACTTATAAACTTTGAAAGGCTATTTGCAGAATAGTCAATTATTCTCGTCCATTTTTTATCCCAACTAGAGCTAGCTTTAATAGTTTTATCATCTAAATCTGGCCCGATGAAACCTAAGGGGAAATCAACTAGATTTTTTTCGATAGTATTTTTGTCTTCAATCTTTTTAAGATCAAGGAGGTTGAAATTATGAAGTTTATTGATTAAGTTAAAAAGCTTTACTTCATTTATGTGTTGATCGCCTCTTATGCATGCAAGAATTGGCACCTCAAATTCACCTTCAAACTGTGCAAGAAATATTACTACTTTAATAATCTGACTAGGGTCTAAATTATTATTGTTGCAAACTTCTAGAATTGTTTTTTGTTGAGGTGTTTCCAGCCACTCTGCAATATTATCTTTTAGTGGAATAGGTTGAGAGGGTAGAGAAACAGCTTTTTCAATATTTGCAGCATAAGAACCACTTTGAGTAAACAAAATGGAATCTTCCCCAGCATCAGCAGTGACCATAAATTCTTTAGAGGAGGCGCCGCCAATTGCCCCACTATCAGCATCAACCCCTACTGTCTCCAGTCCACAAGATTTGAAAATATTTTCATAAGCATTGCCCACCTTTTCATAGAAAGAAGCCAGATCGTTTTCTGAAGAATGAAAAGAATAACCATCTTTCATTATAAATTCTCTACTTCTCATCAATCCAAACCTTGGCCTTATTTCATCTCTAAATTTTGTCTGAATTTGATAAAAACATTGAGGTAATTGCTTATAAGAGTTTATAGTCTCTGATGCAATACTCGTGATCACCTCTTCGTGAGTTGGAGCTAAACCAAATTCTTTACCTTGTCTATCTTTGAGATTAAACATTATTCCTTCCCCTGCGGTATATCCTTCCCACCTTTCACTTTTTCTCCATAAATCTGCAGGATGAAGTTGGGGTAACAGTAATTTTGTACAACCAATACTATTGAGCTCTCTCTCTATTATTGAGGATATTTTTTCAATAACTCTAAGCATTATCGGCATGTATGCATAAATACCGCTGTTAACTCTGCGAATGTACCCAGCTTTTAAAAGTAATTGATGTGAAATAATCTCAGCTTCAGAAGGTGTGTCACGAAGTGTCCCCAGAGGAAATGAGGTTGTCACGCGCATACAAAAAAATCCCTAATGATATTTAATTTTATCAACTAAGTTGAAAAAATAATTTAAAGTGTCTTGAGTCCCTCAACGCGGCTAGTCTAAAAATATTGTTTCTGCTAACTTCTTCAGTAATGAAGTTCAAACTCTTTTAAAAATTCATTATTACTAAAAATTTTCTTAAGATTATGGAAAATATAGATTCCAATATTTCTAGCGAAGAGGAATTAGTAGGTATTGATGAAGTTCAAAAATTCCTAAACAGATCAAGGGCTTCTGTCTATAGGTATACAAATACAGATTTAAGAAATCTAAATCCTAGCTTTAATCCAAGAAAATTAAATCCTGAATTTAGAACTGATCAAAAAGATCCTTTAAAATTTCATCCTAATGAAGTAGCAAGATTTGCAAAAGATATATTAAGAATTAAGGAAGTTACTGTAGAGGTCTTTAATACACCTTCCTCAGCTGCTCAAAATATACTGGTGCAAATATTAGACGAACTTAAATCTATTAGGTCTTTGCTGGAAAAAGATTAATTAAAAAGTTACTAATCAATGTTTTGATTTATTGACATTTTGAATGTAGGATAATGTTGTTTAATTATCTCCTTAATCTTTACCAATTAAGAGTTCTTGAGTTACACGAAATCAAAGCAGTTTATTCAAAGTAAATCAAGCGAAGAATCTTCACATGGTTCTACTCGAAATGATTTTGAAAGAGATGATGATGACCCCTTAAGTATAAGGAGTTTATCAATAACATCTTTAGGTATTATTTTTGCCTTTTTGACAATTTTTTTACCTTCAATAAGCATTTTAATTGGAAGACCTTTATCTCAAGGAAACGAGATAATTTATAATCACGATTTTAAAAAAGATGGACCTTAGTTCTATACCTCCATCTCCAATGAAGGGAATAGTAAATATTGTTGTTGAAATACCCGCAGGGAGTAGGAATAAATATGAATATTGTTCTGATGCAGGAATAATGGCCTTAGACAGAGTATTGCATTCTTCAGTGAGGTACCCTTTTGATTATGGTTTTATCCCAAATACCCTCGCTGATGATGGAGCTCCTCTTGATGCAATGGTGATAATGGATGAGCCTACTTTTGCTGGTTGTTTAATAAAAGCTAGACCTATTGGGGTTTTGGATATGCATGATTGTGGTGCATATGATGGAAAACTTTTATGTGTTCCTATGGCTAATCCTAGACAGGCTAATATAGTGAGTATTAATCAAATTGCTCCTAATCAGCTTGAGGATGTTGCTGAATTCTTTAGGACAAGTAAGGGACTTGATGGAAGAACAGTTCAAATTAACGGTTGGAGGGATTTTGATGTGGTTGAAAATTTATTGAAAAGTTGTACACCCCTAAAAAAGAAAAACTTTAAAGTACTTAAGAAATCAAAAAGTAGTAAATTAAATTGAAAAAAATAATTTTTTATAGTTATCTAAACTGCTCTACTTGCAAAAATGCTGCAAAGTGGCTTAAAAGCAAAGATTTTGAATTCCAATTAATTGATATTATAAAAGAACCACCAAATGTTAATTATTTAAATCTGGCTTTGGAGCAATACTCTGATATAAAAAGGATTTTTAATACAAGAGGTAAAGCCTTTAAAACTTTGGATGTTGATATTTATGGTTTATCAAGGGAAGAAATTATTCAACTTCTCTTAAGTGATGGCAAATTAATAAAAAGACCATTTTTGATTTGCGAAGGAAAAAAAGTAATATTAGGTTTTAACGAAATTGAATATGCCAAACAATTTATATAAGGTTAAAAAATCAAAACTTTGTTAATTTTATGAATGCTTCTATTAAAAGTTTTTTAAAAGAATGGGGTCTACTAATTTTATTAACTTTTTTTGTTTCTTCTTGTAGATCTTTTTTCGCAGAACCACGTTATATCCCTTCTGGTTCAATGCTTCCAGAATTACAAATAAACGATAGGCTAATTATTGAAAAATTTTCGCTGAGAAACTCTTTACCAAAAAGAGGAGATATTGTTGTTTTTAACTCACCTTACTCATTTGACGAAAAATTAATTGCATCAAGATCTAAGCCTCTACCAAAAAAAAGATATTGCTTTTTTATGAGTTTTCCTCCGATGTCGTTTATTCCTGGCTTGAGGGATAAGGCATGCGATGCCTACATTAAAAGAGTGGTGGCACTTCCAGGAGAAATTGTCAGTGTAAATAAGAAGGGTGAATTAATAATAAATAATAAATTAATTCCTGAATCTTATGTTTCTTACAAGTGTTCATTATCTCTCATTTATACATGTGGTGAATTTGAAAATATAAAAGTTCCTAAAGATCATTTTTTGGTTTTAGGTGATAATAGGTCAAATAGCTGGGATGGTAGATATTGGCCTGGTAGTAAATTTCTTCATAAAAAGGAGATAATTGGTAAAGCATATTTCAGATTTTGGCCTATTAGTCATGTTGGCTTTTTCAATAAATAACCCCTTTTTCTGCCTCTGACTTCATCAAAATAATTTTTCAAAAGGTTTTTAATTTAAAGTGCTCCTGAAGCAGTTGAATCAATTATTCCTCCTAGGTGGGTTGTAATGTTTAGAGCGCTAATCACAGGTGGCTTATTAGGATCATTAAAAAGGTCAATTATAGTTATGCCACCATTACCTTGTTTTATCATCCAAATATTTGAATAATTAAGCCCAAGGATGTTGCAAATCAGAGTTTTATTGACTGCATCGTGAGCGACCAGAAGGGTTAGATCATTATCCTTTTGAGATAAACAAATTTTCTCAAAAGCTTCTACTGACCTTTCTGATACATCTTTTATAGATTCACCTTCCGGCATTATTACTTCTTCAGGTTTATCATGCCAATTTTTTAGTAAAAAAGGCCACTGTTCTCTGATTTCTGCTTCCAGTTTACCCTCCCATAATCCGTGACTAATTTCTACAAGTGAATCTATTCTTTCTATTTTTAAATCTTTGCTATTTTGAAGAATTATTTGTGCAGTTTCATAAGGCCTATGCATGGAACTTGAAAATGCCTTATTGAAAGAAATATGTCTCAAATATTCAAAAGTCTTTTTAGCTTGATCTTTTCCGTTGTCATTTAAAGGGATATCAATTTGGCCTTGGAATCTACCTTCTTTGTTCCAGTTAGTTTCACCATGCCTTATTAAAAATATTCTGGAATCTCCAATTTGATTTGGAATATTTTTATTTAAATGCGAAGTTTGATTTAAGCATTCAATTTGAGTCTTAAAAGAGTTATCTTTCTTTGAAATATTGAGTATCGAGAAAGAAGCATTTTCTAATCTTATTTTCCTAAAACCTTGCTTAGGCTTTCCTAATAACAAGAGGATTAAACATCTGAGAATCGCATTATGTCCTACAACTAAAATATTTACATCATCTTTGTCTAGATAAATTTTTAAATTATCTTCTACAAAATTTGTTGCTTGAAAAAATAACTCTTGAATTGGTTTATAAGTATTTTTGTCATTTCTTTTTAAAATTAGATTTTCTGGATCATTTTTCCATATAGAGTAAATTTCTGGAAATTTCTTTTTTATTTCATCAATTTTTAGACCAGACCATTCACTAAGATCTACCTCTAGCAAATTTTCATCAAATACAATGTTTTGTTCTTTATTGAAGGTCTTTTTAATTGTTTTTGCAGTCTCTGCGGCTCTCACAAGTGGGGAGGAATAGATCTTTTCGAAGTTTATTTTTGATAATGCTTGCCCTGCTTTTCGGGCTTGTTCGTATCCTTCATCAGTTAATAATGAATCATCTGTTCTTCCTTGAATTAATCCTTTCGCATTGAAACTGCTAAGCCCATGCCTAACTAAAACTAACCGTATAGCCATTATATAAATTTGAAAATTAAGATAATTTAATCATCTCATGGCGTGATTAAAATAGATACATAAATATAAGGAACTTAAATGATAACTAAGTATAGTTTTACACAATATAATAAGTTATGATTTTTAAAAATATTTCTAAGTCAAAACTCACTTTAGCTTTTATTTCTATAGTCATAACTTTATTTGTATGGCAGCAAGGCTTAAGAGATAGTTTAAATAGACCATCTGTTTCATTTGATATAAGTCAAAAAGAGCAAGAAATTGCAGAATTATCGATCCAATCAATACCTGCAAATCTTAAAAAATTTTTTATCATAAATGATCCTGTTGATCAAATAAATAAATCACTTTTTGAGGTCTCATTTGAAGAACTAACAGAAAGAAATAAATTAATTCGAATAATTTCTTCAGAATCAAATGATCCTATAATCTTTAAAAATATATCCAAAGATTTTGAAAATAAAAACTTTAAATTTCTGATTGATGAGATAGAAAAAAAGTCCAAAAATAATTCATATAAACCAAATTCTGATAAATTTGATTTATTTAAAGGGGATAGATTTTTATATCATCTTTTAAGCCGGAAATTTGATTTTGACGATAGTTCGTTAATAACAAAATCATTCTCAAGCAAAATGTTTTTAAAAATATTAGCCATCAGACTAATACCACTTTTAACAATACTTATTGGCTCTATTTTGGCTTTAAAAATATTATGGAGCACCATATCTTTGAAAAAGTTTGGTTGGCAAGAAATTAAGTCTTTAGATTTAGAATTAATAGATATGGTTTTATTAATTGCAGGTGGATTTGTTGTTTTAGGAGAAGTCGTATCACCTTTGTTTTCTATCAGTTTGGTTGAACTTTTCTCTGAAAATATCTCTAATGAATTGTCTCAATCTTTAAAAATATTCTTTGGATATCTTTTTATGGCTATTCCGCCATTAGGGATAGTTTATTATCAAATTAAATCTTTGAATGGCGAATTTACTTTTAAAAAGGATTATTTACAGTTCAATTTCTTGCCAATAAAATATGCAATTATTCAGGGAATTAATGGTTGGTTAACAATTGTTCCTTTTGTTTTATTGATTTCTCTAATTATGAATAGTCTGATAGATAATCAGAATGGTAGTAACCCTTTGCTGGAAATTGTTCTTAATAATAATAATTACTTATCATTTTTTCTATTATTTGTGACAACAACTTTATTAGCGCCTTTATTTGAGGAGATTATATTTCGCGGTATCTTACTACCAACTCTTTCAAGAGATTTTGGAGTAATTCCCGGCATCATAGTTTCAGCTTTTATCTTTGCATTAGCCCATTTAAGCTTGGGAGAAATGCCGCCATTATTTGTTCTAGGGATTGGATTAGGAATTACAAGAGTTGCTTCAGGGAGTTTGTTTTCTTCAGTGATTATGCATTCTTTATGGAATGGATTGACTTTCTTAAATTTGTTCTTATTGAGGATATAAAGAATTTGATTTTACTTGCGAATCATCCAAAAAGATGTTTATTTAATTAATAACACTTATTTCATTTTTAAAATAAATCATTGATGAAACCTTATGGGAATCAACTTAATTTAAAAAAAAAAGTTTTATATGAAAGTAAAAAAAATTCCGAAAAAATATCCATAATTAATATCAAATTAATACATCAAATTTTCGACACCATTATTATCTCTCTATTAATATTAATTTTTACCTTATTTTTCTTATCTTTTGATAGCCAAAGAAAATGGTCAAATACATATAAAATCTTATCTAAAACAAGAGCTATCAATAATAATCTCATTGATTACATTTCTAAAATTGAGAATCTATATATTAGTGAACTTGAATCTCTTAATATTTATAGAAAAACTAAACCTGAAGATTTAATCTATCTAGATAAACTTATAGAAAAAAAAGAAAGTTTACTTAGTGAAAATTTAAGTAGTTTCATTGAAGGTTTTAGTGATAGCAGATATCAAAAGGGATATTGATGAAAAAATACAAAAAAATTGTTGGTCTAAAAACCCTTGATCAAAAAAGATTTAAATTTCTCTATATTTTTAGTTTGTTATTAATATTTTGTTTATTCGGTAGGTTAGTTAAATTGCAAGTCTTTAACGCCTCTGATTTGCAAAGGAAAGCTAGATTAATACAGTCTTCTAAAACTAACTCTTTAAAAAAAAGGAGATCAATTGTTGATAGAAATAATAGACTAATTGCTTACGATAAACCGCTCTATAAATTATGGGCTCATCCAAAATATTTTAATTTTCCTGGTGATTCAATTAATAGAGTTCGCACTATTGAAGAAGTTACAAAAAAATTATCACCTATCTTAAATATTAATGATGAAATACTCTTGGGGAAATTTAATAAAAAAATGAGTGGTATCAAGCTTTTGGATAAAATTTCTGAAGAAAAGGCAGAAAAGATTAAAAACTTACAAATAAGCGGACTTGATTTGTTTAAATATTCGCAGAGATATTATCCACAAGGGGAGATTTATTCTAATCTTGTCGGTTTTGTTAATGATGAGAATAAAGCTTCAGCAGGTTTAGAGCTTCATCTAGATAATCAAATTAAAGTTTTTAATAAAAGTAATTTAATAAAAAGAGGAGGAGATGGAACTCCTCTCCCAGATAATTCAGGCCCAGGTGATTTTATTTCTGATTACAAAAGTTTAGGCTTAACTATAGATTCAAAACTACAGAAAGCGTCATTCAATGCATTATCAAAGCAAGTAAGTAAATGGAAAGCAAAGAAGGGATTTGCCATAGTTATGGATGTTAATAATGGTCGGATTCTATCCTTGGTTGCAGTCCCTTCATATGATCCAAATAAATTTTGGCAGTATGATTCTGAACTCTTTAAGGGTTGGTATTCTCAAGATTTATTTGAGCCTGGTTCAACTTTTAAACCTATTAATCTTGCATTAGCTTTAGAAGAAAAAGTAATCCAGAAAGATGGATTAGTTGAAGATATTGGAAAGATTAATGTTGGAGGATGGACACTTTCTAATTGGGATAAAAAAGGTAATGGATACATTGACTATCCAAAAGTATTGCAGGTTTCCAGTAATGTTGGGATGGTAAAAATAATGCAAAATTTAGACCCCACAATTTATTGGGATTGGTTAAGAAATTTAGGTATAAATAAAAATTTAGATACTGACTTATTTGAATCAACTGCTGGCCAACTAAAGAGAAAAGATTTATTTGTAAATCAATCAATTGAGCCTGCCGTAACTTCTTTTGGTAAAGGGTTCTCAATCTCGCCACTTAAATTGGTTCAACTTCATGCGGCTCTTGCCAATGGGGGTTTTGAAGTGACTCCTCATGTTACGTCAATTTTCAATGAAAGAGTTAACAAAAATCCAAAAAAACAATTATTTTCACAAGAGGTATCTAAAACTGTTCTTGAATGGATGGAAAGCGTAGTTGATAAAGGTAGTGGATCTGGAGTAAAAATCGAGGGTTATAGGATAGCTGGGAAAACGGGCACTTCTCAAAAAGCCTTAAATGGTTCTTATACAAGTAAAAAAGTTTGTAGTTTTGTCGCGACCTTACCAGTTAATGATCCTAAATATGCTGTCCTTGTAGTCGTTGATGAGCCATCTAAAGCATATGCATATGGTTCAACTGTCGCAGTGCCAGTTGCGAGAGAAATTATCGAGAGTTTGATAGTAATTGAAAAAATACCTCCTAACATTAAAGATCAAGGAATGATTGTTAAAAAACCCTAAAATTTTCCAATTTTATAAATATTTAGTTCATTATTTGATGATTTCATAAGAAATTAAAGCTAGTTTATATATATATGATCAATTAGATATGAAAACAATTTTAGAACAATTGTCCTCAATGACCGTTGTTGTCGCTGATACTGGAGATTTAGATTCGATAAAAAAATTTCAACCAAGGGACGCCACTACCAATCCATCGCTAATACTTGCTGCAGCTAAAAACCCAGATTATGTGAAGATAATTGATAAAGCTTTAGAAAGTTCAGAAAATGCATTGCCCGAAGAATTCTCTGAAATTGAATTAATTAAAGAAACTGTTGACCAAGTTTCAGTATTTTTTGGAAAAGAAATATTGAAAATTATTTCAGGGCGCGTATCTACAGAAGTTGATGCAAGACTGAGCTTTGACACTGAAGCTACGGTAGAAAAAGCGAGAAAATTGATCAATCTTTACAAAAGTTTTGGAATTGAAAAGGAAAGAATTTTGATTAAGATTGCCTCAACTTGGGAGGGAATTAAGGCGGCTGAAATTTTGGAAAAAGAGGGTATTAAGTGCAACTTAACTTTACTTTTTAACTTCTGCCAAGCGGTAACTTGTGCCAATGCAAAGATAACTCTAATTTCTCCGTTCGTTGGCCGTATATTGGATTGGCATAAAGCAAAAACTGGTAAAACTAGTTTTGTTGGTTCTGAAGACCCTGGTGTTATTTCGGTTACACAAATTTATAAGTACTTTAAAGAAAAAGGATTCAAGACAGAAGTAATGGGAGCGAGTTTTAGAAATATTAATGAAATAAAAGAATTAGCAGGTTGCGATCTTTTAACAATCGCACCAAAATTTCTTGAGGAACTGGAAAAAGAAAAAGGAGAGTTAATTAGAAAATTAGATGTAAGTACCCAAGTAAATAATTCTATTGACTACGAATTTGAAGAAAAAGATTTCAGATTAAGTATGTTAGAAGATCAAATGGCGAGTGAGAAGCTTAGCGAAGGTATAACTGGTTTCAGTAAGGCTATAGAAGAATTAGAAAAGCTGCTACTTAAGAGATATTCAGAAATTAAAAATCAAAAATTAATTTCGGCTAACTAAATTTAAGTTTGTATTGAAAAATAATTAAGTCCCACTTTTTGTTAAAAGTCGTCTAATAACTCTTTTTGCAATA
>QCPU01000009.1 GCA_003212395.1 Prochlorococcus sp. AG-442-B03
TTGTTTTTTCTAAATCATTAAAACTACCTTCAAGAAAATTTCCAATCCTCCCTCCAGAGCATGATTGCAAGAAAATTAAAAAAATTAATAAAAAAAGTTCTTTTTTTTTAAAAATCATATTTTTTCTAACTTTTCTTTTCCCTTGTAGTTTTTTTATTACTAATCTTTGTTTTTTTTAAAATTGCGCCTTTTTTATCTTTTAGTTTTTCTTCTAAAAGAGACATTGCGTCATCTATGGTAAATTTTACTATGTCAGTATCTTTGGCAATCGAAACATTAGTTTTTCCACATTTTAAATAGACGCCATATCTTCCATTTAATATTTGAATTTTTTCTTTAAATTCTTTCGGTTTCCCAAAGTCTTTAAGTACCTCTTGACCACCTCTACCCATTTTTGGCATCGCAAGAATTTCTAATGCTCTTTTTATATCAACTTTAAAAACATCATCCTCTTTCTTTAAGGATCTGTTTTCAGATTCATTTTCATTTTTAATCCATTTAATATAAGGGCCAAATCTTCCTCTATCAGCCTCAACAACTCCTCCTTCAGGATGAACTCCTAACAATCTAGGCAAACTTAAAAGTACAAGAGCCTCATCTAGAGTTAAATTATCAGTTTTCAACTCTTTGGGTAATGAAGCTCTTCTTGGTTTAGCTTTATCTTGATCATTATTTCCCAATTGTACATAAGGTCCATAAGGGCCAAATCTTAAAAAGACTTTTTCCCCAGTTTTTGGATCAGTGCCAAGATCTGATGGGCCACTTAAAATTTGATCTACTTGCTTTATGTCTAAATCTCCAGGGGTAATATCCATTGGAAGATTACCCTTCGCCTGTATTTCATTACCAGATTCATCAATTTTTGTACCCTCTAGCCAAGGGCCGTTAGAGCCTATTCTGACTACGCAAGGAAGGTCTTCGAAATCAACTTGTCTATAAGCTTTACCATCAATATTACCCTCTGTTTTCTGAACTTTTACCTCCAAACCATTTTTACCTTTATAGAAAGTCTCAAGATATGGTAGCCACTCAAGATTGCCTGAAGATATTTCATCCAAAGAAGATTCCATTTTTGCAGTAAAAGTAGTATCAACCAGATCAGGAAAATGTTCTTCTAAGAGAGCGGTAACAGCAAAAGCTGTAAAAGTTGGAGCCAAAGTATTAGAAGATATATTTGCATAACCTCTATCCACAATTGTCCCGATAATGCTTGCATAGGTAGAAGGTCTTCCAATCCCTTCTTTTTCAAGAACTTTAACCAATGCAGCCTCTGTATATCTAGCAGGAGGTTTAGTTTCATGAAAAGTAGATTCCTTATTAGTAACTTCAAGACATGTTCCAGTCGTTAAGTTTGGGAGAATAATTTCTTGTTGTTCAAGGGATGAACTTGGGTCATCACTTCCCTCTACATAAGCTCTGAAGAATCCTGGGAAATCAATACTTTTACCGCTCGATTTAAATAATCCATCCTCTACACTAATTTCAGCATTAATCATTGTTAGCCTAGCTTCAGCCATTTGACTGGCTACAGTTCTTTTCCAAATTAAATCGTAAAGAGATAAGTCTCTCCCAGTTAGATTAGTTTCCTTTGGTGTTTTAAATACCTCACCTGCAGGCCTGATAGCTTCATGTGCTTCTTGAGCATTTCTTGCAGTTGAATTAAATTGTCTTGGTGAATTAGATAAATATTCTTTTCCATACATAGAACTGACACATTCTCTAGCAGCTTTTGTGGCTTGTTCGGAAAGATGAACTGAATCAGTCCTCATATATGTTATGAAACCTCGCTCATATAGCCCTTGAGCACATCTCATAGTATCTCTTGCAGACAAACGAAGCTTCCTGTTTGCTTCTTGTTGCAATGTACTTGTTGTAAAAGGAGGGACTGGCTTACGAGTAGATGGCTTTTTTTCTATTTTTGAGACTAACCAATCCTCAGAGGAAAAAGTCTTCAATAATTCATTTACTTTATCTTCTCCAATTATTAAGGATTTATTTCCTTGTTTTAATTTGCCTGTCTGTTCATCGAAATCCGAACCATTTGAAATTCTTTGTCCGTTTAAACTAAATAATTTAGTTTCGAAAGTAATATTATCTTTTACTAGGGAAGCTTTAATCCCCCAGTAACTAGCTTTTTTAAAGGATCTTCTTTCTCTCTCTCTTCTAACAAGAAGTCTTACTGAAACTGATTGAACACGACCAGCTGATAATCGGGGGGCTACCTTCTTCCAAAGTAAAGGAGATAATTCATATCCAAAAAGCCTGTCCAAGATTCTTCTGGTTTCTTGAGCCTGAACAAGTTCCATATCAATTTCTCTTGTTTGATCTAAAGCTTTATTAATTGCCTTTTTTGTAATTTCATGAAAAACCATTCTCTTAGTTGGTATTTTAGGCTTAAGTATTTGCAGAAGATGCCAGCTAATACTCTCTCCCTCTCTATCTTCATCAGTTGCCAACAATAGTTGGGTCGCACCTTTCAATGCATCTTTCAACTCTTTAACAACCTTTTTCTTATCTTTTGGAACTATATAAAGTGGTTCAAAATCTTCCGTTGTATTTACTCCTATTCTTGACCATTTTTCTTTTTTTACTGCAGCAGGAATTTCAGCCGCCCCTTTTGGAAGATCTCTTACATGTCCCATTGAAGCAAGAACTTCATAATTAGAGGGCAAATACTTTCTTATAGTTTTTGCTTTGGTGGGACTTTCAACAATAACAAGTGTGTGATCCAAGGTTTATTTCAATAATTGGTGTTTTTGTTCAGTTAGGGCATATTATGATTATTTGAAACTTTTTCAAGTATTTTCTCTTGAAAATTTCAAAAAACATACCCACAAATTATAATCAAGTTAAGATTAACTCTTTGACCATTACAATCAATCATCTAATTTAATCCAATTTAATAAAGTGCCCAACGAAATCTTTACAATAAACTTAAATGCACAAGCCATAATTCCAGAGGCTTTTATCTTACTAGGTATTGTTGGAACACTTCTTGTAGATTTAGCTGGAGAAAAAACTGCATCAAAATGGGCACCAATAATTTGCTATTTATCAATTGGTAGCTCTCTTCTTAGTTTGGCCTTTCAATGGAGTAATCCGGTAGAAAGCGCATTCCTTGGGTCATTTAATTCAGATAATTTGGCAATCGCATTTAGAGCAATAATAGCTTTATCAACTTTAGTTTCTTTACTAATAAGTTGGAGATATACAGAACAAAGTGGTAGTCCTATTGGCGAGTTTGCTGCGATAGTTCTTTCGGCCACCCTTGGTGCGATGCTTTTGTGTGGATCTACTGACCTTATAAGTGTATTTATATCTCTGGAAACTTTATCTGTAGCAAGCTACTTACTTTCTGGTTACCTCAAGAGAGATCCAAGAAGTTCAGAAGCAGCCTTAAAATACCTCCTTGTCGGATCTGCTGCTGCTGCTGTCTATTTGTATGGATCCTCTTTTCTTTATGGATTAAGTGGTTCAACAAACTTAGTGACAATAGGTTTAGAGATTATCAATAAGCCATCCTTCATTACTTCTCTTGCTCTTGTATTTGTCTTATCAACTGTTGCATTTAAAATTGCTGCTGTTCCCTTTCATCAATGGACTCCTGATGTATATGAAGGTTCACCTACACCTGTAGTAGCTTTTTTATCTGTTGGTTCAAAAACAGCGGGCTTTGCATTTGCAATAAGAATATTAAGCACAACCTTCTCTTCTTTTGACGAAGAATGGAAACTTTTATTTACCATTTTGGCCATATTGAGCATGGCTCTTGGAAACGTTGTAGCTCTAGCTCAAACCTCAATGAAAAGGATGCTAGCTTACAGTTCTATTGGACAAGCTGGATTTGTAATGATTGGAATAGTATCTGGCACACAAGATGGTTTATCAGCTGCTGTTTTATATTTGGCTGCATATTTATTTATGAATTTGGGGGCATTTTCTTGTGTAATACTTTTCTCACTTAGAACAGGTTCTGACAGAATACTTGATTACTCAGGTCTTTACCAAAAAGATCCTCTCATTACATTAGGCTTAAGCCTTTGTCTTCTATCTCTTGGAGGTTTACCTCCAATGTTAGGATTTTTTGGAAAGATATACTTGTTCTTTGCAGGTTGGGCAAATCATCAATATCTATTAGTAATAGTTGGTTTAGTAACCTCAGTTATATCTATTTATTACTACATTTCAGTGATAAAAATGATGGTGGTTAAAGAACCACAGGAAGCTTCTGAAATAGTCAAATCATATCCTGAAATTAATTGGGAAATTGTAGGATTACCTCCTTTGAGAATTGCACTTTATACTTGCGTAGCGGTAACTGCTCTTGGCGGAATCCTATCTAATCCTCTTTTTAAATTAGCTAACACAGCAGTTTCAGAAACTCCTTTCTTACAGGATATTATTGCTACAGCAAACAATATTTCCTAGAAGAATTCTTCAATATAATGTCTAAGAAAGTCGCGAGTTTAGAAAATATATCTAAAACATATGGGAAAGAGGATCTAACTGTTAAAGCCTTAGACAGCATAAACTTAGAAATTTATAAAGGTGATTATTTAGCTGTAATGGGAGCTAGTGGCTCAGGCAAAAGTACAGCTATGAATATTATTGGCTGTCTAGATAGACCATCTGAAGGCATTTATAAATTAAATGGAATTCCTGTTGAGAATTTATCTGATGATGAACTCGCGGAAATACGAAACCAAAAATTAGGCTTCGTTTTTCAACAATTTCATCTTCTTTCAGACGCAACTGCACTTGAAAACGTAACTTTGCCAATGATTTATGCTGGTATTGAGCCTGAGCAAAGATTAGAGAGAGGTAAGAATGCCTTAAAAAAAGTTGGCCTTTCAGAAAGAATGAATAATCGCCCGAACCAATTATCTGGAGGTCAACAACAACGAGTTGCTATTGCGAGGGCTATTATCAATAACCCTGCAATTTTGTTAGCCGACGAACCTACTGGAGCACTTGATTCAAAAACCACTGAAGATGTATTAGATCTTTTTGACAAACTACATGAATCTGGAATAACTATAGTTTTAGTTACGCATGAAGATGATGTTGCAAATCGCGCAAAAAAAATAGCCAAATTTAAAGATGGAAGAATAGTTGAATTAAAAGTTAATTAAACTCAAAACCTTTTAATTACCTTAACTTCAGTTTCATTTTCAATTCTTAAATTCCCATTAGAATCAATATCTTTAATTTTCCATTTTTGAGGACAATAACCACTAGGTAAAAAACTTTTAGTAAGAAACATATTTGCAGATTTAATCACATATTCTCTCTTCTTATTACATTCAATTGAATCATAAACAGCTTTAAGAACTTTGGCTGTCCAATAATGTTGATTAATATTCTTAGTTTTAAGAACTTTTGATAATGAAATACCCTCTGCTGGAGTGCAATTTAAAACATTCATACCAAGTCCTACTCTTACGTATATGATTTCTTTGCCTCTTGTTATCACCCTTGGTAAAAATCCAATCAACTTTTTTGAACCAAAAAAAATATCATTTGGCCATTTCAAACAAACATTTATATTCTCTTGTCTAAGCATTTCACATAACTTAATGCCTAAAGACAAATTAAATATTTGACATGCAAATTCTTTTGAAAATATTGGGTAGGCTGCACTTAACCAAATCCCGCCTGTTGGAGAAACCCAAGTTTTTGAGTTTTGACCTACCCCTGCGAACTGCTCTCTTGCAATTATTGCTAATGGCTGGTTTTTCTTGATTTCAGAATATCCAAGCAAGTTTGTTAGCTCATTTTCGGTGCTTTTACATTTTATTTTGTAAAGAAGTCTCCAGGTTGGATATTGACCCTGGATTTTTTTTAAGTAAAAAACTGTCTTAGATGCAGATCCAATAACTTTCACAAATTCTTTATTAAAACAACGAGCATCTTCTTGAAGATTAGATTAACTTTAGTCTTAATAAGTAAATTTTACAAATTGGACAAAAAGTATTTGCCAATAGTGAATAGACGGAATCCACATCCATTAAAAAATTGTCTTGATAATTTCAAAAAATCATGGGGAGACTTAGATAAACTTTCTAAAATCAACGAAAACTGGAAGAACTTAATCGGTTTGGAACTTTTTCAAGAATGCAAACCATTAAATATTGAAAAAAAAATACTTACCATTGCAGTAAATCATCCACAGTGGCGACAAGCTTTAATCTATAACAAGCATAAATTAAAAGAAAGAATCGAGAAATTTGGAGTAACTTTGAATGAAATAAAAATAATACAAAATTATGAAATTAAAAATAAAAATATCAAAGCTACTAATGCAAAGATTGTTTGGGCAAAGCATCCAAGCAGAATCCATCAAAATAATATGTGTATTTGTACTCTCTGTAATTCCCCTACTCCTGAGGGAGAAATCAAAAGATGGGGAAAGTGTTCTTTTTGTTGGAGAAAAATAAATAAATAAATTCTTTATTTAGTTAAAATTAGTATTCCCATTTGCCCCCCCAAAATAGTCCTATATTCAGCTTTTTTAAATCCAACTTCCTTAGCAATATTTATAAGCTCATTTTTCTTTGGAAAATTTCTAATACTCTTTTCTATATATGAGTACTCTGGACCTAAATTAAAAAGCCGCGAAATAGTTACTACAATAAATCTCAGGTAAATTTTCTGAAAAATATTGGATAAAGAATTTGTTGTTGAGTGATTAAAATCCAAAAATCCTGCCCTTCCCTCATCCTTCAAAAGATAAAAAACTTTTTTTATTCCTTCTTCAACATTATTCAAGTTTCTTAGTCCATATGACATGCAAATCCCATCAAAATTTTTTGAATAGTCATTAATTTCTAATACATCTTTAATTTCCCACCTAATAAATTTATTTTTTTTAAGCTCTGATTTTTTCTTTGCAATATTTAAGATATCCTCTGCACTGTCAATCCCAGTAATTGAACCCCTTGGACTAACTCTCTCAGAAATTAAGAATGTTAAATCTCCAGTTCCACAGCACAAATCAGCCCAATCTTCACCATTTAAAGGTTCCAATAAATTAACTAATTTCCTTTTCCATAATCTGTGCAGCCCAAAACTTAATAGATTATTTAAAAAGTCATATTTATAAGAGATTTTATTAAATATATTTTTGACTTCGATAGTTTTTTTGAATTTCATTTTTAAATTTTAAACTTATTTCATTTTGGTTAAATTAAATTTTTATTCATATGGTCTAATTAGAAGTTTTTTTTCGAGGAGGAAAGTTTTTATTTCTTTTAAAGTAAGTTTCTTATCATGAAGTAATGATGCTAAAAGTGCTGCTGATGCTCTGCCTTCTTTGAAAACATCATAGATATCTTCTAGAGAGCCTGCCCCTCCAGAAGCAATTACTGGGATATCAACAATATTTGCGACAGATTCTGTCAAATTCAAATCATATCCATTCTGTGTTCCATCACCATCCATTGAAGTAAGCAATATTTCCCCCGCGCCTAATTCCTCAACTTTCTTTGCCCAACTTAATACATCTATACCAGTATTTTCTCGCCCTCCTTTTACATATACCTCCCACTCAGGACCAACCTTATTAACTTTTCTTCGAGCATCAATTGCTATAACGATGCATTGAGTACCAAATTCTCTAGAACTTTCAGAAATCAAATCAGGATTTCTTACGGCTGAGGAATTCAAACTGACTTTATCAGCTCCTGCTCGTAAAAGATCATTAATAGAAGAAACAGAATCTATGCCTCCACCTACTGTAAAGGGAATTTTTACTGATTTTGCTGTCCTAGAAACAAGGTCAACTAATGTATTCCTATTTTCCAAACTTGCTCTAATATCTAAAAATACCAATTCATCTGCGCCTTCATCAGAATATCTACAAGCCAATTCCACAGGATCACCTGAATCTCTCAAATTAACAAAATTCACACCTTTAACGACTCTGCCATTGGCGACATCTAAACAAGGAATTAAACGAAGAGCTACCATTTTAGTAAAAATTGTCCAAATGCTGTTAATCTTGCATAATAGCTTCCATTTTACCTCTTATGGCTGAAACAAAATTATTACCCAAAATCGGTAGTAAAATCAAAATCAACATTAACAAAGTAAAAGATAGACTACCAGCGAAATTAATTGATCAAATATCCACTAATCCTAAAGCCGTAATAACAGGCTATAAGATGACAGACGGCAGGAGTATTGGAATCACCGCAAAATTTCAGAATGGTGAGCAAAACTGGTTTTTCCCAGAAGAAATTGAGAAAGGTTAAAGATTAAAGTGAATGATCCAAAACAACTATTAGGAATTAAGGGCGCATCTGAAACTTCAAGTATATGGAAACTTCGTATACAGTTAATGAAGCCAATTACGTGGATCCCTTTGATATGGGGAGTTATTTGTGGAGCAGCCGCAAGTGGAAATTTTGAATGGACATTTAGTAATGTTTTAGCTTCACTAGCATGTATGTTAATGAGTGGGCCACTTCTGGCAGGTTATACACAAACCATAAATGATTTTTTTGATAAAGAAATTGACGCAATTAACGAACCAAATAGACCAATTCCATCTGGAAAAATTTCAATTAAAGACGTAAAAATTCAAATTTGGGTATTACTTTTTGCAGGCCTAATAGTTGCTTTTCTATTAGATTTATATGCTAAACATAACTTTCCCTCCGTCTTACTTTTAGCATTAGGAGGATCTTTTGTTAGTTATATATACTCTGCTCCACCCCTTAAATTAAAACAGAATGGTTGGCTTGGAAATTATGCATTAGGTGCATCATATATAGCTTTACCTTGGTGGGCAGGACAAGCCTTGTTTGGGAAATTAACTATTGTGACCGCAATATTAACACTTGCTTATAGTCTCTCAGGACTTGGAATTGCTGTTATTAATGATTTCAAAAGTGTTGAAGGGGATTCAAAGCTAGGCCTAAATTCTTTACCAGTAGTATTCGGAATTAAAAATGCAAGTAGAATCAGTGCGGGACTGATTGACGTTTTTCAATTAGCAATGGTTGTAGTATTAGTCCTTATTGGCCAACATTTAGCCTCTGTAATTTTAGTTTTATTGGTAATACCACAAATTACTTTCCAAGATATGTGGTTACTAAGAGATCCTCTAAAGTTTGATGTCAAATATCAAGCAAGTGCCCAACCATTCCTTATAACTGGAATGTTAGTTACAGCTTTAGCGATAGGACATAGTTTTTTAGTTGCTTAAGGTGCAAAAGATTAAATCCAAATCTTTTGTTTTAATAATTCCAATATTAATTTTTTCTGGAATATCTTTTTATATTTTCAGCCTAATATTTACTACATTAAAATTTGATGTATCTAAAAGGAAAGATTCTAAGATTACCAAGTATTCTTATGTAATATTATCTTCTGATAATAAGATTCTAAGCAAATTAAGCCGCAAATTTGAAATAGATAATAGCAATCATAAAATTCCATTTTTCCTTAAACATTCTTTTATATCTTCGGAGGATAAAAGATTTTATAAACATAATGGAATAGATTTAAAAAGTATTTCACGTGCTCTTTTTCAAAATATTAGAAGTGGTTATGTCAAAGAGGGAGGAAGTACAATTACCCAACAAGTTGCCAGATTACTTTTTCTAAATAATGATGTAAGTTTTCAAAGAAAAATTAAAGAAATATTTTTATCACTCATACTTGAATTGAGATATGAAAAGAATCAAATTTTAAAATTATATTTAAATAATATTTATTTAGGATCAGGAGCATACGGGGTTAACGAGGCTTCCCAAATTTATTTTGGAAAACTTATAGAAGAATTGACCTTATCTGAGATCGCACTAATTGCTGGATTAGCTCCAGCACCATCAATTTATTCACCTTATCAAAATATAGAACTAGCTATTAAAAATAGAAATAAAGTCCTGGAATCATTGTACATTGATGGATATATTTCTCTTGCGGATAAGAATAAGGCTATTAAAGAGAAAATAAACTTAAATTATCAAAAAGCTTCTAATTTTTTAGATGATCAATTACTAATAAATTTTATTCTTCAGGAAACAGATAAAAAAATTGAAAATAAAAATGATTATAATTTTTTAAGAATTAAATCCTCTATCAACAAAGATTGGCAAGAAAAAGCCCAAAAAATATCAAAATATGCTGGGCCTAAAGAAATTGAGTTTGCTCTGTTATCAATTGAATCAAACACAGGACTAATAAGGACAATGATAACCAGCAAAAATCCATCAGTTAATGAATACAATAGAGTAATCAAATCTGTAAGACCTTTAGGTTCTACTTTTAAAATAATTCCTTATTCTGCTGCATTAAAAGAAGGTATAAAATTAACAGATAAATTTGAAGATTTACCAAGATGCTGGGGAAATTATTGCCCAAAAAATTTTTCAGAAGACTATAGAGGTTCAATATCTTTGATTGAATCATTTAAAAGTTCATCAAATATCGTTCCAATATCAATAACAAAAAAAATCGGCTTAAAAAATGTTATTAATTTAGCTAATTCATTTGGGCTAGGTTACGAGCAAGAGTTTGAAGAATTCCCATCATTAGCTATTGGCTCCTACGGAGATAATCTTTTAAACATTACTAATGCATATTCTGCACTAAACAATAATGGGAAGATTCAAACCCCTGAAATCTTAGAAAAAATAGAATCATTAAATGATAAATCTATTTGGGAAAACAAATTTATTTCGAAGAAAATATTAGATTTAAAAATAAACAAAAAAATAAATAAACTTCTTGAAAAATCTGTAAAAGAAGGAACTTCAAAAGCAGCCTTTATAAAAGGAAAGAAAATTTATGGGAAAACAGGAACATCTGATGGGAATAGAGATCTCTGGTTTATTGGTTCCATTGATAACCTTACAACGGGGATCTGGATAGGTTACGACGATAACAAAGAATCTGAACTATCTAGTGGAAATGCAGCTTATTTATGGAAGAAGTTTATAACTGAAATTTATAAAATCCCAATTAAAAAATAACTTATAATTTTAGGATTTATAAGAAATTATTGCAGAATAAAATCCATCACCAGGATAATCTAGGCTAGGTAAAATTTGCTTTTGGCTAACCAATTTTAAAGCTTTGTTTTTTTCAATAAATCGTTCAATTAGTAGATTATTTTCATCGGGACAAATAGTACAAGTTGAATAAACTAAAGTTCCATCTTTTTTCATAAGAGGGAAAATACTCTCTAATAGTTTTTCCTGTAATAAAGTTAAAGATTTTATTTTTTCTTTACTTAAAGACCATCTAGAATCTGGATTCCTTGAGAGAGTTCCAATGCCAGAACAAGGAGCATCTATCAAAATTTTGTCAAAATAAGATATAAACTTATTATTCGATTCAATCAAACTCTTTGCATCAGCCTTAAGTGTATTAACAGATTTCAAATTTAACCTTTCTAAATTTGATTGCAGTATTTTCAATCTTTTTGCTGATCTATCTACAGCAAGAATTTCAGCACTATCATTTGTTAATTCTGCTAGGTGGGTAGACTTACTTCCTGGCGCTGCACAAGCATCTAAGATCTTTTCACCTTCTTTTGGATTTAAGAGAGGTGCTATCCACTGAGAAGATCTATCTTGAATAGTCCAAAGTCCATCACTATATCCTGGTAAATTTTTTATGGATCTTGGATTAGATTTTAAAGTAATTCCATTATGTAAATCTTTAATAATTTCAGCATCAATTTTATTTTCATGAAGTACTTTCAAAAATTCATCTAAATTAGTTTTTAATTGATTAATTCTCAAATCAATTGAAGGTTTTTTATTAAATGCCTTTACGATTTTTTCACCCTCGATGTTGCCGACCCATTTATAAAGATCCTTCACAAGCCATAATGGAAATGATTCAAGATATGAAATTCTTTCTTGTCTATCAGAAGATAATTCCGGAAAAATTTCTTGTTCTAATTTTCTTGATGCATTTCTCAATATCGCATTTACAGTTCCCGCTAACCCATTTAAATCTGTTTTTTTAGCTACTTCTACAGTGGTGGAAATAGCTGCAGAAAATGGAATTTTATCCATTTTCAATAGTTGATATAAACCTATATGTAGAAGCCATCTTAATTTTGGAGGCTGCTTTTTATGATTTATTTTTGATGTATGATCCGTCCAAAGATCAAGAAATTTTCTATACCTTATGCATCCAAAAGATAATTCTGTAATAAAAGCTATATCAAGAGGATTGAATTGATAATTTCTTAAAACCTTTTCAAGAGCATGATCAGAAAAATCACCTGAACTAACTTTTAATAAAATTTCCCAAGCTGCTTTTCGTTGTAAATATCCTATGCTCAAAATATAATTTATTTCTAAAGATAACTTTAATATACAAAAAATTCAAAGATTTAAACTACTTTTCCAATTGCAGAATTTAACCAAATAAAACCTAAGATAGAAATCAGTGAAAGATTAAATCCTAAAAAAAGAAAAATATTTAAAGAATGAATTCTTTCCCGAAAAAATATTTTTTTATCTTCTTGATACTTCATTAATAAAATAAAAACTTAATCACGAATTCAAACGGCAACCAATATTAATAGATCCTGAATCAAGCATTCTTCCTAATTTAATTGCTACAGATTCCTCCAACCTGGTGAAACTCGATTGATGGGTAGTAATCCAATTTAATTCAGAAAAAGTGATAATACCCGTTGAATTACTTTTCAAAAAAAGTGTTCCTATATCCATTAAATAAATTCAATATGTACTAAATTAACATCGGTCTGTAATATTTCGTAATAACATAATATTCTTTTAATTTTTCAAAAGGAACTATTGGCTAATAGTCTCAAATTATTGCATATCTCTTAAAAATATTTCGGCCGTTTTTAAGTGATTATTTAATTTTTCCTGTGACATTTTATCGAGATTTCTCGTTAACATTGCCAGACGATATTGCTTTCTAAAAAAGCTTTCATTATCTTTAATAAATTTCCAAAATAAGCCATCCCATATTTCGCACCATGGGCCACTTTTAAAATTAGACATTTTTTTTACATAATTAGAGCTTGATATATATGGTTTTGTTGAAAAGATACCTCCATCACTAAACTGACTCATTCCGTAAACATTTGGGACCATAACCCAATCATAGGAATCAACAAACATTTCCATAAACCATTTATAAACTTGATTGGGATGAATTCTACATAGAAGCATAAAGTTGCCAACAATCATTAGCCTCTCAATATGATGACAATAACCAAATTTAATAATATTTTTTATAACAACGTCTACTGGTTCAATTCCTGTATTTCCTTGATAAAAAGATTTTGGCATTGGCTTATCTTCAAAATTCCAGAAATTACTATTTCGCATTTTTGTTCCATACTTTTTATAGACCAGGCAAATAAATTCTCTCCATCCAATAATTTGACGAATAAAACCCTCTAAAGAGTTAATTGGAACATTATTATTTTTGGCATAAAGTAATGCTTTATTTACTACTTCATTTGGCGTTAGTAAGCCACTATTTAAAAGAGGAGAAAGTAAACTATGCCATAAAAAAGAATTTTCTTTAGAAATAGCATCTTCATAATCTCCAAACAAGAAAAATTTATGTTTAAAAAAATCATTTAACCATTCATCTGCCTCATCAAAATTAGTTGGATATAAAAAGTTATTACTTTCTCCAATAAAATCAATATCTAAATTAGCCAATGCCTTTTCGGCATGAATTACAAATTTATTTTTTGGTAATTTAGGTGTATCAGGTATGCTGATTTTTTTGGGTAATTTTTTTCTGTTCATCTCATCGAAACTCCACTTACCGCCTTCAGGTATGTCATCCGAATTAACTAATATCTTTTGGCTCTTTCTTTGATTTTCATAAAATCTTCCCATAAGAGGTTTTTTTGTATTTGATTCAAATAACTCTTTTAAATCTTCACTGCTCATAAACATAGGAGAAGGCAAAATATTTAAAGCTAAATTATTACTTTCAACAAAATTATTAATCCTCTTCATTATTAAAAAATCATGAGGGTCAATGAGATTTATTTTCTGATATTTATTTTTAATAAATTCCGATAAGTACTCAACTGTAGAAACATTATTCTTGTTTTCGATATATAAAACTTTAAAGCCAGATATTTCTAAATAATTTTTATAAGCGAGCATAGATGATCTATGAAAAACTAACTTGTTCTTATGGTTAATTAATTTATGAAATTTATCATTTCCAAAAAATAATGAATCTTCCAAAATCAAAACTTCACAATTTATTTTTAAGATTGGGCTTTCTCTAAAAAGTTGATTCGGGAAAATAATTGATACTTGTTTCATCTTTGCGACTTCCTGATACTGCATCTTTTTGAACAGTAGATAACATCATCCCAACAGTTTTTCCATTTTTTACGCCACTCGAACGGCCTATTGCAAACAGGACAAGTTTTAGTAGAAAGATTTTTCAAAATTTATAATTTTCTTTTATGAGTAGATTTAAATCTAGTTGAATCTTTAAGCGCCATATGTTTTGTATTTCTTCCCGAAACTCTCTTTCTCCAGACTTTGAAGGATTTGGGTTTAAGATTTTGACGCATAATTTTTATGGCATCTTCCTCTTTTAAACCAAATTGATACTCGATAGCTTCAAAGGGTGTTCTATCTTCCCAACACATTTCTATTATTCTGTCTATATCGATACTTTCCATATTTATTGTTCACATTGTGAGGTACAAAGTTTTTCAATATCTGATCTACCTGTAATTTGAAGTCTATATTTTGCCCAATATTTGTAAACCAGTCTCAATAATGGAGATAAGAGCTTAATCTTTAATGGATAATAAACCCAACCTAAACCAACTAATTCATAAGAATATGCAAGTACATCTAGTCCCCTAATAATTTCACCATTTTCCATAATCCCATGCAGGTTTGACATGGCTTTTGAATATGAGATTTCATTAAAAAGACTTTGATCATAATCCTTACTATTAATGTCTATAAATGCAATTTGATTTAAGATGTCTCTTTTTTTTAGAAAATTTGTTTCTCTTAAACAAAGTGGACAACCACCATCGAATAAAAAAGTTAATTTATTTTTCATATTTTTATTCAAATATAGAAATTAAATAACTTTTTTGTGGAATAAAAATTTTTTTTAGATTACAAGCTTTATAAAGCCTTTATAATTGCCAGTTCTAATTTGGTTAAATTATATTATCTTATAAATTAATAAGCCATTGACTAAGGGATACATCAATGGTTTAAAACTATTTATCATCAGTCATCTAGAAGATGAACCCCTTCTCCTACGTCAGGAGTAAATTTACAATATTTTTCAAAAATAAGTCCAACACCTCTCATTTTTTCTCCTAATTCATCGTTAAATTTATTCCATTCTTCCGATTCACGCTCAGGTAAATCCCACCCTTGTTTTTCTACCATACTTGTTATTACTGTATAATCCCATTCTATGTATGCCATTGAGTTAATTCAAACTACCAAAATATTATAAACCAAGAGATTTAATAGTTAATCAATATTTTTTGAATATAATTTAAAAGTGTGAAAAAATTATAAATGTCAATTTTGCCAAGAAGATTTGAACGAATCAAAAGTGTTTTAGATTGCAGAATGAAAAACTTGACTGTTTTAGTTGAGGATGTCAATAAACCACATAATTTATCTGCGATATTAAGGACATGTGATGCGGCAGGAGTTTTCGAAGCAAATTTTATTAGCAAAACGAATGCCGTTAAGACTTTTAATAGTACTGCTCAAGGAAGTCAAAAATGGGTAAAACTAAATAATCATAAAAACACTATCGCAGCAATATCTGATTTAAAGAATAAGGGTTTTAAATTATATGGAACAACTCTTAATAGTGAATCAGTAGATTATAGAAATTTTGATTATTCTCAAAATACATGTTTTGTTTTAGGAGCAGAAAAATGGGGACTAAGTAATGAACTTATATCAATGGTTGATCAATCAATTTTTATACCTATGAGAGGAATGGTTCAATCCCTAAATGTTTCAGTTGCTGCTTCCATATTATTATTTGAAGCTATTCGCCAAAGAAAAAACAAAGGTATATTGCCCGCTAATGGAGAAGGTTTAAATACAGATGAATATCAAAAAACACTTTTTGAATGGTGTTACCCAGAATTAGCTGCGGTGTATAAAAAATCAGCTAAAGAATATCCAAAGCTGAATGATCAAGGAGAACTTGATCCTATTACAGATAACTAAATTTATTCAGAATTTTGACTATCAAAAATTTCTTCAAGATCCTCTCCTATAAAAGAAAGACCTAAAACCAAAAAAAACATTGCCAAACCTGGGAACAAAGCCGTCCACCAGATACCTGTAGGTAAAGCGGCAAGAGCAAGATTTAAATCACTTCCCCACTCTGGGACATCTGCAGGAACACCAAGGCCTAAAAAACCTAAACTTCCTAATACCAAAACAGCATCTGCAGCATTTAGGGTAAGCAGAATAGGCAATGGTGTTATTACATTAGGGAGAATATATTTAAAAATAATTTTTTTAACATCAGCTCCTGCAACTTGAGCTGCCTCCACATAAGTTTCGGATTTAACTAATATTGTCTGATTTCTGATTAATCTAAAATATTGAGGAGAGTAAACAATACACAATGCCAAAGCCGCGTTAAGGATACCCTTACCCAATACAAAAGCCACAACAACTGAAAGCAAAATTACAGGTATTGAAAAAATAGTATCCATTATTAGTGATAAGCATTTATCAAAAAAACCACCAAAATATCCACTTAATAATCCCAATGGCAAACCCAAACTTAATGAAAAAAGAATAGCTAAGAATACAACTTCTATCGCTAGGGATGATCCTTGCAAAGTTCTTAAGCAAACATCTCTTCCTAATCTATCTGTGCCACAAAAATGATTAAGAGAAGGAGGCGCAAAGATATCATTGCTTAACATTGAAAATGAATATCCAAAAAAATTATTGGCCTCTAAAAATTTCATTATTAAAACAACAAGAAGATAAAAAAGTACAATTAAAAATCCAGCTTTTCTGATATTTGCGCCGACATGATTAAATGAGTTATTATCCAAAATCTTTTTTTACAGATATAAATGAAATATACCCAATTCTTTTAAAAAAAATAGCTGTAAATTTTAAATTAAAAGAAATTACTGGTTTAATTTTAAAACTGCCATAAAAGCTTCTTGAGGGACTTCAACTTTACCCATTGCCTTCATCCTTTTTTTACCTTTGGCTTGTTTCTTTAAAAGTTTCTTTTTCCTAGAAATATCCCCTCCATAACATTTAGATAAAACATCTTTTCGCAAAGCACTTATGCTTTCACTTGCAATAATCCTGCTACCGATTGATGCTTGAATAGGTATTTTAAATTGTTGTTTTGGAATAAGTTCTTTTAATTTCTCAACTAAACTTCTGCCAATTCCATAAGCCTTATCTTTATGAACAATAGAAGTTAATGGATCTGCTCTTTCTGAATTTATTAGAACATCTAATCTAACAAGGTCATTTTTTCTATAGCCAATCAAATGATATTCCATTGATGCATAACCTTGGGTTCTACTTTTCATTTGATCAAAGAAATCTGTAACAACTTCTGCTAATGGAATTTCATAAATCAAGGTAACTCGATCTGTTGTTATGTATTTCATATCTATAAATACTCCCCTTCTTTCCTGACATAAACCCATTAATGTTCCATTAAATTCATTGGGAGCATAAATTTCCATTTTCACATAAGGCTCTTCTATTGATTCTCTAAGTTGTGGATCAGGAATTGTAGAAGGATTATCAATAAAGATATGTTCCTGCTGATTTAAATTAACTTTATAAATAACTGATGGTGCCGTTACGATTAGATCCAAGTCATATTCTCTTTCTAATCTTTCTTGAACAATCTCCATATGAAGAAGTCCTAGGAATCCGCACCTAAATCCGAAGCCCATTGCGCTACTGGTTTCGGGCTCATATTTTAAAGCTGCATCAGATAATTGTAATTTTTCGAGTGATACTCTTAAATCTGGGAATTGATCAGCATCAGTCGGGAATAAGCCACAAAAAACCATAGGATTTGCTGTCTTATATCCAGGCAAAGGATCATTGGCAGGTGAATTCAAGAGAGTAATGGTATCTCCCACTCTCGCATCAGCAACTGATTTTATAGAAGCAGCTAAATAACCAACTTCTCCTGCATGCAATTCATCAACTTGCTGTTGATCAGGCGCCATTATTCCTATCTCATCTAGTTCATAATTTTTCTTACTTGCCATTAATAATATTTTTTCTCTCTTATTAAGAGACCCAGATATCACCCTGAAATAAACAATAACTCCTCTGTACGGATCATAATAAGAATCAAAAATCAGTGCCTTTGTAGGTAGTTTAATTTCATCTTGAGGAGGAGGTACTCTTCTTACGATTGCTTCCAAAATATCTTTAATACCAACTCCAGTTTTTGCTGAACAATTTATTGCATTAGATGTATCAAGTCCAATAATTTCCTCTATTTCTTGTTTTATTTTTTCAGCATCAGCCCCTGGTAAATCAACTTTATTTAAAACAGGAATTATTTCAAGATTATTTTCTAAGGCAAGATAAACATTAGCTAAGGTTTGAGCTTCTACTCCTTGACTTGCATCAACAACGAGTAAAGCGCCTTCACAAGCTTGAAGAGATCTACTAACCTCATAAGAGAAATCAACATGACCTGGAGTATCTATTAAGTTCAAAACATATTCTTGAGAATCGTCAGCTTTATATTTCATCCTAGCGGCCTGTAACTTGATAGTAATTCCTCTCTCTCTTTCAAGATCCATACTGTCCAAAAATTGTTCTTGCATATCCCTTTGCTGCACAGTACCAGTATCTTGAAGCAACCTATCTGCAAGGGTAGATTTACCATGGTCAATATGAGCGATTATGCAGAAATTTCTAATTTTTGAAACCGATATATCAGTCATATAGAAAGAAAAATTCTCCTCTTATTACATCTTGATTAATATTAGCTAATTAGAATTATGGATGGAAACCAAAAATGGAATTATTTCTTTTTTTAATTTCTTTTATGAAGGTACTGTAATTTTCAGAGACTGATAGTTCTGGATAAATTAAGTCATTTATTTTTTTCTGAAGATTATGCTTATCGTTTAAAAATAAAACAGATTTTTCTAAAACCTCAACCATAATTGAAACCGCAGTACTTGCTCCCGGAGAGGCTCCCAACAAAGCAGATAATGATCCATCAGATGAATTTACAATCTCCGTTCCAAATTTCAAAGAGCCACCACCTTCAGTTTTTTTAATTATTTGGACTCTTTGACCAGCATTCTTTAAATACCAATCAGAAGGATTAGCTGATGGCATCATATTCTTTAAATTCTCAACTCTTGAGTTATGGTTCTTTAATGATTGTGATATTAGGTAATTAATTAAATCGTTGTTCTTGAAACCAACGTCTAACATAGAAAAAATATTATTCTTTTTAATTGAACTAAATAAGTCAAAGTATGAACTTTGTTTTAGAAATTTCGTTGTAAATCCAGCAAAAGGTCCATATAAAAGAAGTTTTTTATTATCAATCCATCTGGTGTCTAAATGAGGCACAGACATTGGTGGTGATCCAATATCAGCCTTACCATAAACTTTTGAGTTATGTTTTTCTGTTAGATCTTTTTTCTCGCAAATAAGCCATTTCCCACTAACAGGAAATCCACCATAACTCTTTGCTTCTGGAATTTTTGATTTTTGTAAATAATTAATTGTTTTTCCACCAGCACCAAGAAAAACGTAGCCAGTTCTAACTGAAGTTTTTCTACCTTCAGAACTAATTTCTAGTTCCCATTTTTTTTTATCAATTTTCTTTAAATCTAATAATTCTGTTTTGTATCTAATTTCAACATTTTTTTTTAAAGAAACTAATGACAAATACTCTTTAGTTAAAGCCTCAAAATTAATATCAGTTCCTCTACCTATTCTGGTAGCAGCAATTTGAGTAGATGGATTTCTATCTTTTGTTATTAGAGGAGCCCATGATGAAATTTCATCAAAAGATGTAGAAAATTCCATACCGATAAATTCAGGATTTTCAGTCATTTTCTGAAATCTTTTTTTTAAAAAAGAAATATTATCCTGACCAGACACAAAGCTAATATGAGGAATAAATTTTAGAAACTTCTTAATATCAATTTTCCCTGCTTCATACAATGAGGCCCACAAAGACATGGATGTTTCAAAAGAACGATTTATTGAGAGCGCTTTATCTATTGTTAGATTTCCTTTTTGATCAAAAGGAGTATAGTTTAATTCGCAATTAGCCGCATGTCCTGTACCTGCATTATTAAAAGCGCCAGTACTTTCACTTCCTGGAGCATTTAATTTTTCTATAATAAGGAACTTTAAATCTGGTAAAACTTCTGAAATTAGGAGGGCTAAAGTACTGCTCATTATCCCTGCGCCTACTAAGACTGCATCAAAGTAGCTATTATCAATAGTGAGGTTTTTAGATGAAGTCACGACAGAAAAATTATCTTTTTTGCAATTAATCAGATTTCTTTCTAGGCTTATTATAAAGTTAATCCAAAATTATGAGTACTGAAACACTCTCGCTGACAAACGAAAATGTAGAAAAAGTCCTTGACGAGCTAAGACCTTTTTTAATTTCTGATGGAGGTAATGTAGAAATTGCAGAAATAGATGGACCAATTGTCAAAGTCAGACTTCAAGGGGCATGTGGTAGTTGCCCAAGTAGTACTATGACTCTAAAAATGGGTATTGAAAGAAAGTTAAAAGAAATGATTCCTGAAATAAGCGAAGTTGTCCAAGTTTTATAAAAATTTTAAACAGAAATATATTATTTAGTTTTTAGTTCCTTCAACAAAGATGATTCCATATCAAGGCAATCAATTGGAAGCCCTTGACCAATCGCAATTAAAAGAGGTGCAAGAATTCCTAAAGTAAAAACTAAATTTGATTGGCTTACATCATATTTACTCAAAGTAAAAGTTATCAAATAAATAATAAAAAAATATGCATGTAGTGAAAAAAATTCTTTTGGCTTTAGAACTGGCCACCTTAAAGTATTTCCCAAGAAATATAAAAAACCTGTCATAAATAAATAGTTACATGAAGATTAAATCAAATATAAACATAATCCTTTTTAGAGACTATTTATAAAAAAATTTACCTAAGATAATAATTAAAAAAATATTAAAACTTCGTTTCTATTTGTAAAAGCTAGACATGCAGTTAAAAATACGCTTATAATAATTAAGTAGCAACCGCTACATTTTCGTTCACCCTCAATTGAGGGCGCAGTTCGAGTCATACCATGGAACGGGGGATGGCCGTGTTGTCACATCGAAACATGACTACTTTAACTTACAGAGGTAAAAACTACGTTCAAAACAAAGAAGCTGCCAAAAAGCAACTTGTTGAACTTACCTACAGAAGAAACGTATACACCAACAGAATGGATGACGCTTCTTCAAGTAATGAAAAAGCAGAATTAAATTACAGAGGTGTTAATTACACTAAATAATTTAATTAAACAAATTAAAAGCCCCTTTTTCAGGGGCTTTTTTTTTGGCTATATTTATCAAGAGTTCTTTTAAAATATGTCTGAAAGTTGCTGTAATACAAACACATCGAATAAAGCACCTAATCAATTCGATCATAAAGATGCGATTCAAGAAAGATATGGCTCAGCCGCACAAGAAAAAGAAAGTTGTCTTTGTACACCAGTTGGGTTTAATCCCGTTTTGCTTGAAGCTATTCCTCAAGAGGTTATAGAAAGAGACTATGGGTGTGGTGATCCAACAAAATATGTTCAAAAAAATGATATTGTCTTAGATCTTGGAAGTGGTAGCGGCAAAAATGCTTTCATTTGTGCCCAAATTGTTGGGAAAGAAGGGAAAGTTATTGGAGTTGATCAGAATCCTGACATGCTTTCTTTATCAAGATCAGCCTCTAAACAAGTTACAAAAAATATAGGTTTCAATAATACAGAATTTCTAGAAGGTTCAATTGAAAAACTTGATGAATTAGATAAAGATTTAAATCCATTAATCGCAGATAAATCAGTTGACATTATTTTAAGTAATTGCGTTTTAAACTTGGTAAGTCCAGAATCTAGAAATAAACTTCTAAATAATATAAAAAGAGTTTTAAACGATAATGGAAGAATTGCAATTAGCGATATCGTCTCTAACAAAAAAGTTCCTTTAAGATTACAAAATGATCATGATTTATGGACAGGATGTATTAGTGGAGCATGGTATGAGCCAGAGTTTATAAGAGATTTTAAAGAACTAGGATTTAAAAATTTAAAATTTGCAGAAAGGAGTGCTGAACCTTGGAAAGTAATTGAGGATATTGAATTTAGAACCGTAACTTTAGTGGGCAATATTTAAAAAAATTCAAGAGTTGAAAATATAATATAAATTTCCATGAGAAATAATCTAAGAGATCAAATACCCGCATTAAAAAATAAGTATTATTTCAACTATGGCGGTCAAGGACCATTACCAAAATCTTCTCTAGAAGCAATAGTTAAAACTTGGGAAATTATCCAAGATTTAGGACCATTTACCAATGATATGTGGCCTTTTATTTACAAAGAAATATTGACCACAAAAAGAATCATTGCGCAAAAATTAGGTGTCAATTCAAAGAATGTAGCTTTTACCGAAAATATCTCTTCCGGTATGATTTTGCCCTTTTGGGGAATAAAAGTAGAAGAGGGAGAAGAGTTGTTAATAAGTGACTGTGAACATCCTGGAGTAGTGGCTGCAAGTCGAGAATTTTGCAGAAGAAATAAATTAATATTCAAAATTTTGCCAATCCAAAAAATTAAAAATCTAAACGACGAAAATATAATTTTAGAGATTTTGAAAAATCTAAATAGTAAGACTAAGATCCTAATTATTTCCCATATCTTATGGAACTTTGGATATAAAATTCCTTTAAAACAAATTTCTATCGAATTAAAAAATAATCGAGAAGATTCTTATTTACTTATTGATGGTGCTCAAACCTTTGGGCACATAAATATTGAAAAAGAAGTTTTTTATTCTGATTTATATTCAATAACTTCTCATAAATGGGCATGTGGACCAGAAGGACTTGGAGCAATTTATGTCTCAGATAGATTTATTCATGAAACAGATCCAACAATAATTGGTTGGAAATCATTAAAAAAAGAACAAGGCATTTATGAGCCTTCAGATAATCTTTTTCATGATGATGCAAGGAAATTTGAAATAGCTACCTCTTGTATTCCTTTGCTTGCTGGGCTCCGGAATTCTTTAGATCTTTTGGATAAAGACTGCCATGAAAAAGAAAAAAACAAAAATATCAAAAAACTAAGTGGAAAACTTTGGGATGAATTAAATCAATCAAAGGGTGTTGAATTAGTTTTAGAAAAAATATATTTAAATGGGATTGTTAGTTTTAATATCGAAAATATCAAAGATAAGGATAAATTTGTAAAGAAACTTGGAGAAAAGAAAATTTGGATAAGAGTTTTAGAAGATCCAAAATGGTTTAGAGCATGCGTGCATCAAATGACTACAGAAGCTGAGATTGATTTACTTGCTAGAGAAATAAAAAAAATATTGACTTAAAGATCTATTGATATAAAAAAATTTAGTTTACCAAGGTATCTCCGAATTGTCCCATGCAATAAATTTTCCTGTAGATTCTGGTGATTGATTTTTAATAATATTGGTCAAGAATTGGGAGGATTTTTCTTTACTAAATAATTTATGTTCTGGAACAAATTTATGAAAAGGTCTAGATAAATCAGTATCTACTGTTCCTGGATGAAGCAATGTGATAGTAGCCTTTGGGAAACGTCTAGCCCATTCAATACTTAAAGATTTAAAAAACTGATTTTGCGCAGATTTTGCAGCTCTATATGAATACCAACCTCCAGTTTGATTATCTCCAATGCTACCAACTCTTGCACTTATACTTGCAAAATTAAAATTAAAATCTTTTGGTATAAATTCTTCAATAGCTTTAGCTAATAAAATAGGAGAAAAGGCATTTATTGAAAAACTTTCTATCATATTTTTTTTGTCAAGATGCTGTAATCTTTTTTCTGGTTGAAGCGAATCACTATGAAGTCTACCTGTAGCATTAACAACTAGCCTTAATTTTGAGGGATGATTTGATATTTTATTTTTCAACTGCAAAAGGGATTGAGAATCCTCTATATCTAATTCCCAAAAAGGATTAAATTCACTTTTTCTTCCACACAGAACAACATCTAAATCTTTTTCACTTTCATTCAGATCTTTAGCTAGTTGTGTTCCAATTCCACCTGCGCCTACAACTAAGGCTAAGCCTTTCATTTTATTAAAAATAACTACATTGATTCTAAGAAACTTTTCTTGTGATTTGCGTAAAGATCTTTCTTATTTTATTAGGAAATTTTATTGAGATTTATTTTTTTCTTTTAATAATTTATAAGCTATTTTTCTATCATCAAAATTAATAATTTTATCATTGAGAATTTGGTAGTCTTCATGTCCTTTTCCTGCAATTAAAACAATATCTTTTTTATTGGCAAATTTAATAGATTCATTTATTGCTTTAAATCTATCAATTTCAATTATTATTTTTTCTCTTTTTTTTATTCCCATCAAAATATCATTTACTATCTTTTGGGGTTCTTCTGATCTTGGATTATCTGAAGTTATAAAAAGTTGATCAGAAAACTCTTCAGCTATTGATCCCATTAAAGGCCTTTTACTACGATCACGATCTCCGCCACAGCCAAAAACAGTTATGAGTTTCCCTTCACAAAGTTTTTTAATTGATTGCAAAACTTTTTTTAATCCATCAGGAGTGTGGGCATAATCAACAATTACTGTTGGAAGAGATCTTGAAACATCATTATTATCAATTTGTATTTTCTCCATTCTCCCAGGAGCACCAGGGAAAGTTTGTATTAACTTTGATAGATCTTTTAAAGAAAAATTAAGTTTATACAAAATTGTTATTGCTTGAATCGCATTCATTAAATTAAATTCACCGACAAGTGGAACAAAAAGTTGAATTTTTTCCCTAGGTGTATGAAAAATACAGGTGGAACCAATTTCAGAAAATTTTTTATCTGTTACGAAAAAAAAATCATCATTTTCAAATTCACTTTCAGTAATCTTTGTAGAGACAAGTAAAGATCTTTTTTCAAGATCAGATGATAATTTAGATATCCAATGGTCATCATGATTTAATACACAAATCCCATCTTTTTCTTTTAAGTAAGGTGGGAAAAATAATTTTCTTTTTGTTTGAAAATATGATTCCATATTTGAGTGATAATCAAGATGATCTTGAGTTAAATTAGTAAAAATAGCCGCCTCAAATTCGCATCCTGATATCCTGTTTTGAGCAATAGAATGAGAACTTACCTCTAATATCGCGAATTCAGATTCTGCCTCAACAGCAGCATTTAATTTCTTTTGGAGTTTATCGGCGAAATCAGTTGTATGAAGAGCCACTTCTGAAAAGCCAGGCCATCTATTGAGCAAGGTCCCAAATAATGCAGTCTTTTTCCCTAATTTTTTTAAAAGATATTCCAATAAAAAAGTAATTGTTGTTTTTCCATTTGTACCCGTAACACCAATAAGTTTAAGTTTTCTTGAAGGCCTATTCCAAAACTCAGCGACTATTTGACCAAAAATATAATCTAAATTATCCTCTATAACCAAAATCCTTTCTCGATCAATAGATCCAATTTTCTCTTTTGCAGCAAACCCAATAATGGCAGCCTCTGCGCCATTTTCAATTGCCTCAATACAATATTTTCCTCCATCAACATTTAAACCAGGCATACCTAAAAATAAAGTTCCTTTTTGTACTTCTTTAGAGTTAAAAGAAATATTATTGATTTCATGATCGATTAAATCTAATGAAGGAATAATTCCTACCAAATCTAAAAGTTTATATAATTTTATAGATCTCATATGAAAAATTATTTCTCCAGAATGGTACTAATATTTTTTTGAAACCAATTCTTTAATTGATCATCTTTTAATCTTGGTGAAATGCGAGGCAATTCTATAATCTCCTCGGACCTAATTACTTCAAGAGCAATAACAGGTACTTCATAATCATATTTTTTATATTTATCTTTATATAGATCGACCCTATCAATATCAATTTCTTTAAGCTCCTCTAGATTAGGGAATAACTCATTAAGATTTATTTTTGCCAGCTTATTTTTTAATGAATCACAAAGGCAACATCCCTGCCTAACAAAAATAAATAATTTCATTAATTTAGTCAGGCACAGGGTCACATCCACAGGGAGTTAAAGGATGACATCTGCTTAATCTTCTTAAAGTTAACCACCCTCCCTTCCAAGGACCATGTCTAGTAATTGCCTCATATCCATAAGAGCTACAACTTGGAATAAATCTGCATCTTGGTCCGAAAAAAGGAGAAAACCACTTTTGATAGAACGAAATCATAAAAAGAAGTATAGAAGTAATTGATTTATTAATAGTTTTGAACACTTTAATGATGTAAAATGATATTTCCTGTAGTAATTAGTTTAATTGAATTTAATCAATTATCCAATTTATTGCAAATTTCTATTTAATTTAAAATTATGTCAAGATACCGCGGCCCCAGATTAAGGGTTACGCGTCGCTTGGGAGAACTACCAGGTCTCACCAGGAAAGCTTCAAAAAAGTCTAATCCTCCAGGTCAGCACGGCCAAGCCCGTCGCAAGCGATCAGAATATGCAATTCGTCTAGAAGAAAAGCAGAAACTAAGGTTTAATTATGGAGTTTCTGAAAAACAATTAGTTCGTTATGTAAAAAAAGCTAGAGCTCAAGAAGGATCTACAGGAACTAACCTACTAAGACTTTTAGAAAACAGACTTGATAATGTTTGTTTTAGATTAGGTTTTGGAGGTACCATTCCAGGCTCAAGACAATTAGTAAATCATGGCCATGTAACCGTTAATGGAAAGGTTCTTGATATTGCTGGTTATCAATGCAAATCAGGCGATGTAATCGGAATTAAAGAAAACAAAGCAAGCAAAAAACTTGTAGAAGGTAATATAGAATTCCCTGGTTTAGCAAATGTCCCACCTCATCTTGATTTAGACAAACCTAAATTAACGGGGAAAATAAATGGAAAATGCGATAGAGAGTGGGTAGCTCTTGAAATAAATGAACTACTAGTTGTTGAATATTATTCAAGAAAAGTTTAATATTACTTTTCTTTGGATTATTAAATCTCTCATTAAAAAAATGAGAGATTTAATTTAATTCTTATTTTTAAAAATAATGGGAAATAAGGAAAATAATATAAAAAAGCCAGGTTTTAAGACCTTATCTATTCACCATGGGGAAACATTTGCAGAAAAAACCGGATGCGTTATGCCTCCTATTTTTTCTACATCTACTTTCAAACATGGAAATAAAGATAATTTCGACTACACAAGATCAGGTAATCCAAACTTTAGAATTCTAGAAAGCGTCCTTAAATCAATAGAAGATTCTAAATACTGTACAGTTTTTGGATCTGGAATTAGCGCTGTAACTGCAATTGCATCAACTCTAAAATCAGGTGACAAGATTCTCTGCGAGTCAAATCTCTATGGTTGTACAGTGAGGATGTTCGAAAAAGTTTTTAAGAAATTTGGACTAGAAGTTTTATACACAGATTTTACAAACGAAAATAATATCAAAAAGATTGCATACTTCGAGCCAACCTTGATATGGCTAGAAAGTCCTACTAATCCACTTTTGAAGGTACTTGATATTAAGGCGATTTGTGATGAAGCGAATAAACTACAAATTCCAGTAGTTGTGGACAACACCTTTTCAACGGCACTTATTCAAAAACCATTGGACCTTGGTGCAACACTATCACTCGTAAGCACAACAAAATTCATTAATGGACATAGTGATGCACTTGGTGGAGCAGTACTGACAAATAATGAGGTATGGAATAGTAAGATGATTTTCTCTCAAAAAGCTCTAGGGCTTCAACCATCTCCTTTTGATAGTTGGCTCATTACGAGAGGAGTAAAAACTCTTCCTTTAAGAATCGAACAACAAACGGAAAGTGCAAAATTAATTTCTGAAGAATTAGACAACCATAAGATAATAAGTAAAGTAATTTATCCTTTTAATCAAAAACATCCGCAATTTAATTTAGCAAAATCGCAAATGAGATCTGGAGGTTCGATGATTACCATAAAATTAAATTTAAATAAAGAGGATACTTTTAAATTTTGCAAATCTCTCAAATATTTCTCGCTAGCAGAAAGCCTAGGAGGAGTTGAAAGTTTAATTTGTCACCCAGCAACAATGACTCATGCTTCTGTTGATGATGAAACAAAAAATCTTTTAGGGATAGATGATGCTCTTGTCAGATTATCGATTGGATGTGAAGAAACAAACGATTTAATCTCAGACATATTAAATGCTTTAAATAAATTCTGAAAATTGAGAGATTTACTTAAAAACCCTATATGGAAAAATTTAGAGTTGGGATATTCTATTCCTGATAGTATTCATGCTGTTTCTGTAGCATTACCAACTTGGAATGATGTAATAAATTATGAGGAAAAAAATCAAGAATGCATGAATTTATTGAAGTCCATTTACCCAAGATTCGGGCTAAACCCCATAGTGAAAAGATTATGTGAAAAAGTAAAAAAGGAAAATTACTATAACTATAAAAGTATCTGGCCATATCCGAATGAAAGCATAGCTTTTAAAGCAAAAAAATACATTGATAGAAATACTTCTGAACAATTCTCATTAATAGAAAAAAGAGATAATTTAGCTTTCTTAATAACTGAAAAAGAAGGAAGTATTTATGCGAAATCTTTTTGGCAACATACTGGTCTTGGCATATCTTCAAGGACTGCTGCTATAGAACTTGGTCTTGAAGATTGCCCTCCAAAATCTTACGTAAATGAATGTTCTCAAAGAATAAAAAATAGAATTTCTAAATCTACAAAAATTAAATCTAATGATATTCACTTAACTTCATCTGGAATGTCTGCATTGCATACATCATTAGAAATCATATATAAATTATTTCCAGCTAAACCAACACTCCAAATTGGTTTTCCATATGTAGATGTACTCAAATTACCAATGAATATCTTTCATGGAGCCAAGTTAATTACAGAAGAAAATTGCGAGGATATTGAATTTGAAATCAAAAGCATAAATCCATCAGCATTAATTATTGAACTACCGAGTAATCCAATGCTCAAATGTGTAAACATTAAAAAAATTTCAAAAATAGCAAAAAAGTTAAATATTCCCTTAATTGTTGACGATACAATTGGTTCAAATTTAAATATAAATTCCCTAGAACATGCAGATATAGTTTTTACTTCACTTACAAAAATTTTTTCAGGTAGCGGTGATATTCTTGCCGGATCATTAATACTAAATCCAAAAAGCAAATGGATTGATCAATTTAGAAATGCATTAAACGAGATTAATCTTCCAACACTTTCTGATGGAGATACAGTTTATCTAGAGAAAGCTAGTAGAGATGTAAATCAAAGAGTTTTTGAACAAAATAAAGCATGTTTAGAATTAAAAAAAAGATTAGAGACCCATAGCGAGATTAAAAATATTTTCCATCCTGAAAATTGTCCAAATTTTAATTCTTTACTTACTTCTGATGGAGGGTACGGCTGCTTATTATCATTTGAATTAAATGGAGGATTAAACAAAGCCAAAAAATTTTATGATTCTCTACAAGTATCTAAGGGACCAAGTTTAGGTACAAAATTTACTCTAGTTTGTCCTTATGTTTTACTAGCTCATTATGACGAGTTGGATTGGGCTGAAAGTTTTGGTATACCCACGCACCTTATTAGAGTATCAGTTGGATTAGAAGACCAAGATCAATTATGGAAAAGCTTTTCTGAAGCACTAAATAATTTCTAAATTCCTAGTATTTACCGTATAGAAACTTATATACTCTTTTTCTGAATAATAGTTAGTATTAATATATATTTTCTCAACATATAAATGGCAAAAATTTATGAGGACAACAGTTTTGCTATTGGAAACACTCCATTAGTAAAATTAAAATCAGTTACTAAAAACGCGAAAGCTACAGTACTTGCAAAAATTGAAGGTAGAAACCCCGCTTATAGTGTCAAATGTAGGATTGGCGCAAATATGATCTGGGATGCAGAGAAAAGTGGGAAACTTACAAAAGACAAAACTATTGTTGAGCCAACTTCTGGTAATACAGGAATTGCTCTAGCTTTTACTGCTTCAGCAAGAGGTTATAAGCTCATCCTTACAATGCCAGAATCCATGTCAATTGAAAGAAGAAGGGTTATGGCAGTGTTGGGTGCTGAAATTGTTTTAACAGAGGCATCAAAAGGTATGCCTGGAGCAATAGCTAAGGCTAAAGAAATTGCAGAAAGTAATCCATCTCAATATTTCATGCCAGGTCAATTTGATAATCCAGCAAACCCTGAAATTCATTTCAAAACTACTGGACCAGAAATCTGGGATGATTGCGATGGTGAAATTGATGTCCTAGTTGCAGGGGTTGGAACTGGCGGCACAATTACAGGAGTTTCAAGATATATTAAGCAAGAGAAGGGCAAGAATATTACTTCTGTAGCTGTAGAACCATCACACAGTCCTGTTATTACACAGACAATGAATGGAGAAGAGGTTAAATCCGGACCACATAAAATCCAAGGAATTGGAGCAGGATTTATTCCTAAGAACCTTGATTTATCGATTGTTGACAAGGTTGAACAAGTAACAAATGATGAATCAATAGAGATGGCTCTTAGATTAGCTAAAGAGGAAGGTCTATTAGTAGGAATATCTTGTGGGGCTGCCGCTGCTGCTGCTGTTAGATTAGCTGAACAAGATGAATATGCTGGGAAGACGATTGTAGTTGTTCTACCTGATTTAGCAGAGAGGTATTTATCATCAATTATGTTTACTGAAGTTCCAAGCGGAATTATTCAAGAACCAGTCAAAGCCTAAATATATTTTTTCTCCAGTAGTGAATCTGGTGAAATATACATTGCATCGCCATAAGAGAAGAATCTAAATTTTTCTTTTATGGCTTTCCTATACAAATCTAATAATCTTTCTCTACCAATCATTGCACTTACTAAAAGTAATAATGAACTTTTAGGGAGATGAAAATTAGTTAATAATCCATCAACTACCTTAAATTTATAACCTGGCTTAATTACTAAATCTACGTATTTAGCTATGGGAATAAAGTCATTCATTTCGTGAGAATAACAACTTTCAAGAGCTCTTACGCTAGTTGTCCCAATAGCAATTATTTTTCTATCTGTTTTCTTTATTCTTTTTATTTCCTCCACTACTTCCTTGTTAACACTTACCCATTCTTTATGAAGTTTTAAGTTACTTAAATCTTCTTGATCAATTGGTTTGAATGTTCCATAACCCACATGCAAAGTTATCGGTAAGATTATTACTCCTTTTTTTTTTAGATTGGAAATAAGACTTTTGCTTAAGTGTAAACCAGCTGTTGGTGCAGCAACTGCACCTGGATTAGTTGCATACTCAGTTTGATAACTTTTCTCATGAAAAGATTCTTCTTCGGAAATTTTTATATAAGGAGGGAGAGGGATTTCCCCGTATTTATCAAGAAGTTCATTCATTGAATTGAGACAAGTTATATTTTCCGGAAATTTAATAAATCTCCCTCCAGTTTCTTCATCAACTCCATCAACAATCAAATTAATATCTTGTGCTAAAGGAGATTTTAATTTTAATTTTCTATTTATTTTTAACTTTTTCGCTGGCTTTGCCAAACATAACCAAACACATTCATGGGATCTTTCTAAAACTAATAATTCGACTAATGTCTTATTTTCTAATTCAACCTTTAACCTAGCTTTCATAACTTTAGTATTATTTACAACTACAAGATCCCCTTCTCTAAATTCATCTAAAAGATTCTTAGTAAATTTATTAGTTAAGCAGTCTTCTTCTAAAACACTATTTCTAACTATCATCAATCTTGATTCATGCCTAATTGCAGAAGGTTTACTAGCAATTAATGAAGGATCAAGTAAATAATCATAAGCTTCAAGCTTATAATCTCTTTCTTTATTACTAATTTGAGAAATCAATTAAATTTAGGAGACAAGAGTCTCTGGCTCATCTTCAATTAGGGAAGCCAAGTCTTTTAAGAATGAAGCTCCATCAGCTCCATAGATCACTCTATGATCAGCTGTTAGATTTACTTGCATTATTTTTTTAACAGATATTGAACCATCACTATTAGCAACAACGGTTGGTTTCGATGATGCTATGGCTAAAATAGCACCGGTACCTGGAGGAAGAATTGCGTCAAATCTATCAACTCCAAACATCCCAAGGTTAGATAAAGTGAAGGTTCCTGTTGAGTATTCATCAGGTTCTAATTGCTTTGATCTTGATCTTTTTACGAGATCTTTCCATTCCCTAGACAATTCAAATAAATCAGTATTGCATGGTTCTTTTAAAACTGGAGTTATTAGTCCACCATCTTCCATCGCAACAGCAACAGCAATATTTATATTTTCTGGATAAGAAATTCCATTTTCTGAAAAACTTGAGTTAACTTGGGGATGTTTCTTTAGTGTCTTTGCAACTGCTTTAACTAGTAAAGCAGTCATAGTCACTCCGTTCTGTTTTACTTTTTTATAGAAATTATCTAATTTATCTGTATTGATAGAGTAACCCACCCTAAAACATGGCACATCTAAACTAGATTCCATATTTTTATTTACCGCTTTTTGAAGAGTATTAAATTGAACTGTTTCTCCAGGATTACCAAAACTATTTCCTGAAGCTTCTGGTTTACTTTCAACTCCCAAATTTGCACCAGGGATACTTGCAGGAGAACCACCTTCGCCTATCCATGGAATAGAGACTGGTTGGCCATTAGCTTTTAAAATATCATCTGCTTGAATTCTTCCATGAGGTCCTGATCCATGGACCTTTGCTAAATCAACACCCATTTGAGAGGCAAGTTTTTTAGCTTTTGGAGATGCAATCACCCTCGAAGAAACATTACTCGTAGCCGCATTGATTTGATCACTATTAAAAGATGGGGCTGCCTTTTCACTCATTAATACGACTTCTTTTTCTTGTTTTTCAACAATTTCACTTTGAACCACAGCTTTTTCTTCAGTTTTATTGCTTACCAATTCAAGTTGATCCGAACTAGAAACTTCGGGTTGATTTCCTTTATTTTGTTCTTGAACAGAAGCTATCTCATCCTCATTTTCTACAATGAGACCAATAGTTTCTCCAACAGGTGCAGTACTCCCGGCAGGCATTAAAACTGCTGCAAGATATCCATCTTGAAAAGATTCAACATCCATATCTGCCTTGTCAGATTCAACAACCAAGACAGATTCGCCTCTTTCAACCTTATCTCCAGGATTTTTCAACCATTCCACAATCTTGCCCTCCGTCATAGTAGAACTCAAGGCAGGCATGAATATTTCGTGAGACATAAGAAAATTGTTATTGCATAAGTTTCAAGGGATTTTTACCAAACTTTCAAAAGTTTTTATGATTAAGAACCCTCTTAACTCTTGATCTAATTATACGAAATCATGTTCACAGTGGGAACTCTTAAAACTTAAGAAAGTAATAATTTAGATCGACTATAATTTAAAATTTTTCTCAATTAAGAATTATTTATTTTTATCAAAAATACTAAATCTTTTATTTAATTATTATCTATAGATTGAATAACTCCATCTCTAACAGTAATCGAGACTTGCATTTTTTCAATAAGATTATCCCCCACAGTGACATCGCAGAAACTATCCACTTGTCCTTGATCAACAATTTCGTCCATTTTTAATTCGCGAACTTGACTCTGTTGTTGAAGTAGATTTCTTTTTTGTTCTTCAATTTCATTTCGTTTTGCTGCGACTTGTTGTTGCACCTGACTAACCTGTTCTTGAACTCTTGGATCTAGAGGATTAACCGATTGGGATCTAATATTATTTACTATTTGCTGCCCCTCCTGCTCAAGTTGAGATAATTGCTGGTCAATGTTTGAAATTGCTTTACTTAATTCTTTTTCAGCATCTTCCTTCCAAGTTGGTGTAACTACAGCTTTAATAGCTATTGAGCGCTTAATAGATATTGAGTTTTTTGTTTCCATAAAAAATTAAATTACCTTTCCAATATAGATAGAACAAATCAAATTTTCTTACTAAATTTGTTTTCATACATATTTTCTATTTGTAATGAATACTTTTTTTCTATTTCTTTTCTTTTTTGTTTAAGAGTTTGTGTTAACAAACCATTCTCTAAAGTAAAGGCATCAACAAAATAACAATCTAATATTTGTTCTTCTGATCTTGCTCCTAATCTACTTTTAAGCAAATTATTAATTTGTGATTTAAAAAATGTACCAATATTCTTATTAAGGTTTAATTTCGAAAGGTCTTCTTCCAAAAACTTTGTTTTAACCAGTTCGACATTAGGCACTACAAGGGCTGTTAAACATTTCTTGTCTTGTCCTACTAGTTGAATCTGATTAATAAATTCAGAACTAAGGATTTCGGTCTCAAGTGGATTCGGTTCTATATTTTCACCACTTGATAGCACTATTGTATCCTTGGCTCTTCCTGTTATAAAAAGAGAACCATTAGGTATTAAGAAACCTAAATCACCAGTATCAAACCAACCATCCTTGAATAAAACTTCTTTCGTAGCTAATTCATTATTAAGATAACCTTTCATTACTTGTGGTCCCTTAACAAGAATTTTTCCGACTTCTCTGAACTTCAGAATCTTTTTTTTATCATCACTTACTATTTTGATTTCAGTAAATGCTAGAGGCTGACCAGATGATCCTCTAACATTTAATTCTCTTCTCCTACAAGTTAATACTGGACTAGTTTCTGTGAGGCCATATCCCACCAAAACATCTACACCTAAAGATTCAAAAAAAAGATCCACATGTTCTGGCAATGCTCCTCCGCCGTTAATAGGAAATTTCAGTTTTTCTCCGCATAGTTGTCTAAGAATATTCGGCCATAAAAAAATAGTAGACAATTTATGTAAAGGATATCGAACAATCACAGAACCCAGTAAGGGGATTTTTGATTTAAAAGTTATTGGATTGATATCTAAATTTCTTATCTTTCTTAGACTTCTTTTGAGAACTGAACTATTACTAATCAAAAACTTAATAAGTTTTTGCTTCTTGAAAGGCATTTTATTCAACGCCTGAAAAAAACCATCATGTATTGCCTCCCAAAGTCTTGGTACAGTGGCCATTACAACAGGTTTTATTTGTGTAATATCATCTTTCAGAAATTTTGGAATTGTATAGTACTGAGAACAACCACATGAAAAAAAGAAGTATTCAGCACTCCTCTCATAAGAATGCCAGATAGGTAGCACGCTTAATACAGAAGTTCCAGGTTCTGGATCAGCGATATGGGCTAAATTGATTATTTGGTGTAAAAAATTTGCATGAGTCAAGGGCACTCCTTTGGGTTTTCCTGTTGTACCTGAGGTGTAAAGAATAGTTGCGACGTCATCAATTTCTGGATTATCTTTTTCAAGATTATTATTTTGAGAATTCTCTTTTTCTACTGAACTTATAAATTTACTCCAACTTATTAAACTTTCATATTCTTCATCTTCTAAATTGATTATAAATTTTAGTCTTTTTTTTAATTCTTCTTTGTTGTTTAACTTTAGCCAAATCTCCTTAGATTGGACTATAAGTCCTACTGAATTAGAGTGCTCAATAATATAGTCTAATTCTACTGAAGGTGAATTAATACCTCTCACTGCATTTATAGCTCCTAAACGCATTAAGCCTTGATCTACGACTAGCCACCTTGGAGAATTTTCAGATATTACAGTCACTACATCACCCTTTACTAAACCATAATTTTTAAAAGAAAAAGAGACTTTTGTTATTAAATCAGCCAGCTCAGAATAAGAAAACTTTTCTTTGTATTTCCCTCTTAAATCACAAACAGCTAAATTATCACCATATTTAAATTTTAATTTTTCCCAAATTTGATCTATATGATGAAGTTTCTCAATAAAATCTCTATTTTTAGCAAATTGATCTTTTTTAGAAAGAGGTTTGGCTGAAGGCCAATATGCTAAATCACCCATATAAGATTGATTTTAAATTTTAATTTCTATTTTGATACAAAATCAAAATTAAATTCCTCCTGGATGATTTTTTTAACAATTCTCTTGACTTTTTGGATATTTAAATTTTTGTTGTAATCAATCATATTTGCCATAAGACAATTTTCTATTCCGCAAGGAACAATTTTATTAAAGTTTTCTAATTCGCAGTCAATATTGATTGAAAATCCATTTATTGTAATCCATCTTTTACACCCAATTCCAATGGATGCAATTTTCTTATTACCTACCCAAACACCAGTAAATCCTTTTCTAGAGTGACAATCTATATTGAAAGTTCCAAGGATTTTTATAATAATTTCTTCAATTTTTCTTAAGTACCAATTTAAATCTTTATTAAAATTTTTCAAATCCAAAACCAAATAAGTTACTAATTGTCCTGGCATATGACAAGTTACCTCACCACCTCTATCAATCTTAAAAACATCATATTTAGCATCATTGAGAGAAAATAGTAAATTATCGTAATTGGATCCTCTCCCCAATGTATAACAGAGTTTATGCTCCCCTATCCAAATAAAATCAGGATTAGATTTATCAACAATCAATGCCTCTTGATATTGTTTTTGCAATTTATAAACATCATTGAAAAAAGAAATTTTATCAGGTTGTTTAATTATTGCTGTTCTATTAACCATATTTAAGTAGATTTAAAAAGTAAGTAAATATTTTTAGATTTGTTATGAAAATTTTAATCCATGGAAAGAACCTTGAGCTCACTGGAGCATTAAAAGAATATACTGAGGCAAAGATAGAAAAAGCAACTCATCATTATAAAGATATCGTTAAAGAAGCCGACATACACCTTTCAATAGAAAAGAACCCAAGAGTCTCGTTCCAAACTGCAGAAGTTACTATTTTTGCAAATGGTACCGTAATTAGAGCTGAGGAAAAAACTGAAAATTTATATTCAAGCATCGATCTAGTTTCAAATAAACTTTGTAGAAAATTACGTAAATACAAAGAAAGAAATAATAAAACAACTCATAACAATCAATTTAAAAATAAAGAGTCTTTACAAATTGAAAGTATGGAATCAGGATTTTTAGATAAAGCTTTACTTAAGGAAGGAATGGAAGCAAGTCTGCCTGAGCCATCTATAAAAAATAAATACTTTGAAATGACTCCAATTTCATCAGAAGAAGCAAGAAAACAATTAGATCTAATTGATCATGATTTTTATGTTTTTCGAAATAAGAAAAATAATCAACTTCAAGTTATATATAAAAGGAATCATGGAGGTTATGGACTGATTCAATCTAAATAACTTTTAAATGCCCAATATTGATTATGAATTAAACAAAAAAATTCATGCGATTATTATTAACCCCTATCTAAGCTGGGAAGATTTCCGTTTGAATTGTGATTTAATAAAAAAATACAATATCAAGAATATTTCTACTTCACTTAATTATTTGGCTGATTTTAAAAACCTTTTGGGTAATTACAGCGCGAATATAAACGCACTCATTTCTTACCCTTTAGCAGATTTACCAGTTTCATTTATAGAAGAATTAGTTTGTTTTGCAAAAGATAATGGTGCAACAGGAATTGAATATATCCCAAACTTTATTCATTTATCCAAAAGAAACTTAGAAACTTTTGCTGCTGAAATTGAGCAAGTGAAGCTATCTGGATTACCAGTTTCAATAATCATAAATAAATCAAAACTACAAAAAGAAGTTTTGTACAATGCGATAGAAATATCTTTGGAATTAGGTATAAAAAATTTTCAATTAGGGGACGGGTTTGGTCCTCCTATTACATCAAATGATGTAGCTGAAATACTAAAAATAACAGGTGCCCAAAATCAAATCAAAGTTGTAGGTGCGATAAAAAAGCTGACACAAGTCATTGATTTGTTTGATAATGGAATTAGTTGCGTGGGAACTTCTAATTTTTGTGAGATTTTTCAAGAAGTAAAGGTTATTTGAATGTCTGGTTCTGGTGAGTGCAAACTAGAAGGTCTCTGTATTAAAGCTTCTCCACTAGGCGAGAATGATAGATTAATAACTATTCTTACTGATGAGCAAGGGATTGTTCGATTAGCGGCACCTGGTGCTAGGCGGCCTAAAAGTAGTCTTGCCGCAGCTGCTCCATTAACATATTTAAGTCTGCAAACTTTTGGGAAAAGAAATCTTAAATCTGTACGTCAAATTAAAATATTAAAAAGCTATTCTGGTCTAGGGAAAAATATTGAATGTCTTGCAGCCGCGCAAGCAATAACTGAATTAACTTTTTTATTAGTAGGAAATAATGACAAGCAACAAAACTATTTATCTTGTGTTCTTGCACATCTAGATAGGATTTATTTGTATGAAGAATCTAAAGAAGAAGATATTAAAATGCTCTCAATGAGTATTCAATCTTTAATCCATCTATTAGCTATCGGAGGTATAAATTTACCAATTCATCATTGCTGTAAAACTGGAGAACCTATTATTCCGCCTTTAGGAGATTGGGAATGGAGTTGTTATTATTTGCCAAGTGAAGGGTTTTCATCCATTGATGAGACTCAAAGTAATCTAAAAATAAATGCATCTGAAGTTGCTCTATTGCAGAGACTTCTTTTCCCCGAATTACCAATAAAATCTAATGGAGAGCTATTGGGACCTAAAAAAGTCTGGCTTAAAATATTATTTATAATTGAAACTTGGATCTCTACTCAACTGGAGAAAGATTTATCTTCACTAAAAATGTTGAGAGAAATATATAGTTAACATATTCATAAACTATAAATAAATTTTAAGATTATGATTATAGCGATTCTGACTGTTAACTTAATAAATAGTTAATTCAATTAATGTGGTTCATATTGCGTGGTTGGGGAAAAAATCCCCTTTTTGTGGAAATGTAACTTACGGTAATTCAACTACCAAGGAATTAAAGGCCAAAGGGCATAAAATTAGTTTTATTCATTTCGACAATCCCTCTAGTTCAAATTCAACAAACCCATTATTTCTTGCAAATGATCCTGATGTAAGTCTCCCATATTTAATTAAATCTCAAGTTTATACAATACCCTCGCCAAGGGCAGAAAAAGAGCTAAGGCTATCATTAGAAAGATTAAAACCTGACATAGTACATGCAAGCCTAACTTTGTCTCCTTTAGACTTTAGACTTCCAGAGCTTTGTAATGAAATTAATGTTCCTCTTATAGGAACATTTCATCCACCATTTGATGCAAAAAATAGAAATCTAACTGCGAGCACTCAACAATTAACATATCAACTTTATGCTTCCTCTTTAGCAAAGTTCGATAAAATAGTTATTTTTTCTGAACCTCAAAGAAATGTTCTTGAGAAATTAGGAGTACCTAAAGAAAAACAAATAATTATTCCAAACGGCGTTGATGAAAATATTTGGAAACCTTTTAGCGAAGAAAGTAAAAAATATGATCAGGTAAAAAACAAACTTGGAAATGAAAGAATCTTTTTATATATGGGAAGGATTGCAAATGAGAAAAATATCGAGGCGCTTTTACGTTCTTGGCGCCAAACAAAAACTCAAAATTGCAAATTAGTTATTGTTGGGGATGGACCAATGAAGCCAACACTCGAAAATAGTTTTTCTAACCTTGGTAATGAGAAATTAATTTGGTGGGGTGCCGAATTAGATTTAGAAACTAGGATAGCAATAATGCAAATAGCAGAAGTATTTTTCTTACCAAGCTTAGTAGAAGGTTTATCATTATCACTTTTAGAGGCAATGTCTGCTGGTACTGCTTGTGTAGCTACAGATGCAGGAGCTGATGGTGAAGTTTTAGATGACGGAGCAGGAATAGTAATTTCAACTGATAATGTGGCTGCGCAATTAAAAACTATAATCCCAATTCTTATAGAACACCCTTCATTTACAAAAGATCTTGGAGAAAAAGCTAGAGAACGTATACTTGAGAGATACACAATTACTAAAAATATAAATTCACTTGAAAAAGTTTATATGAACTTAAAAGATAATTGAAAAACCTAACGAAACTCTTTACTTCGATTACTAGCTGAAACTATTGATTCCATTAATGCTGACCTTACACTTTTTTTTTCTAAAACCCTTAAAGCAGAAATAGTTGTTCCACCTGGAGAGGTTACTAAATTTTTAAGCTCAGAAGTACTAAGTTTATTTTCCTTAATTAGACAAATAGTCCCTAGTATCATTTCCATAACAAGTTCCTCTGAAATTATTTTTGGTAATCCCCCGCTTAATCCGCCATCACTTAATGCTTCTATAATTAAAGCAATAATTGCAGGACCTGATGAAGTTAAAGCTAAAAATATATCAAGATAATCTTCAGTAAATTCATAAATTTTACTAGTATTTTCAAATAATTTTTTTGTAAATTGTTTATGATCTTCTGTAATTTCTTCTCCCCAAGAAATCCCTGTTAAACCTTTTCCAATAGTTATTGGAATATTTGTAACCACCCTCACACATTTATGATTAGGAAACTTTTGAGTAAGTCTATTTATTGAAACCCCGGCAAGAATTGAAACTATTAAATTGTCCTTATTTTTTATTTGATGGACCTCACTTATATCATTTAATTGTTGAGGTTTTATCGAAAGAAGTTTATATTGACAATCCCAAATTATTTTTGACTCTATAGAACCTGATTTATAAACGTTTATATTATGTTTATAATTTTTTTTTATGTTTTCTAAACTTTTTTCTGAATTTACAACACAAAAAACATTCTCTGGCTGAATTAATTTGTTATCTAATAGAGGGGTAACTATAGCACTTGCAATATTTCCAAAACCAATAATCGCAATTTTATCTGTCACAGATTAATCATGAATAAGCACTTATTTTTGAATTACCCCATGCTGGTTCAGGAGTAGTATTTTTGCCCAAACTATATTGTGGTGTGTTTTCTGTAGACACAGAAGAAGGAGAAGCTTCTTCTGGGGAAGAACTAGTTACATTTACACAACTTGGAGCAAAAAGAAAAATACTTTCACCGACTCTCTCTTGATGTCCATCAATTGCATATGTACCCCCAGCGATAAAATCAACAGCTCTTTGAGCTTGATCAGGATCCATCATAGTTAAATTGAGAATTACAGTTTTTCTCTCTCTTAATGCTTGAATAGCTTGAGGCATCTCATCAAAACTTCTTGGTTCCATTAAGCTTACTTCTGAGGATGAATTTGAGATTCCAGGCATACCAACTACTTTTGATGATCTGTTGTTATTCATAAAATCGAATGGATTTGAATTTGCAAGGGCATTTGCATTCTTTGGATTTTGTTTGAAATTATTAATATCATTTAATTCAGCCTCTGAAGCATAATCTAACTCATCAAAATCATCATCGAGATACTCATCCCCTGCAACAACTGCCTTTAATCTAGAAATAAGTGACACCTTTTAAATCCTCTTGAAATTGATTACTAAGGTTTAAGAACCTTGAGTAATAGATTCATTTTTTAAATGAATAAACTACCTATACTTAAATAACGTTAGTTGAACTTTACTGCAAGTTTATAGATAAGATTTTTATAAAAAAATAACTAATTAGGATCTGCCTCCAAAAATCAATGATCCTAATCTTAACCAAGTTGATCCAGCGTCAATAGCTTCCTCCCAATCACCTGACATCCCCATGGAACAATCTGGTAGTTGTAGAGAATCAGCGAGAGCACGACATTTTTTGAACAAGCCTGAATTTTCTTTAGAGCTAAGTCCTTTAGGATTGATAGTCATCAAACCAGTTAATGAAATATTTTTCAACTCTTTAATTTCTCTCCATTTCAAAATTAAAAATTCAGGATTAAAGCCTCCTTTAGTAGGGTCATCACTCAACTTCACCTGCAACATTATTAATGGATTTTTCTTCTCTTCACGTGAAATATTAGAAATCTTTTGCAACTTTTCAAATGAATCTACTGAATGAATATATTTAAAATTTTGAACTATTTTCCTTATTTTATTACTTTGTATTCTTCCAATAAAGTGCCAATTTATTTGTTTAAGATCTTTTAAGGTTAATTGTTTTTCAAAAGCTTCTTGAACCTTACTTTCTCCAAAATCGTTCTGACCTATATTTTGAATAGTCTTGATTTCTTGACTTTTAAATCCTTTACTTACCGCAAGAATATTTACATTTGATGGTATTTTATTTTTTATTTTTAAATAATTTGCAGGGTTCACCTTTTATAAGAAAGTTTGCGTAAATAAATTCTCCCATTTAGATAGTTCTTCAGATCCTTTTCTTCTAGCTTTTTGAAGGTTTAATTCGGCCTGATTACGGGCATCTAAATAAGGTATAACTTCAAAAAAAACTTCTCTCTGTCGAACTTCTACCAAGAAAAACATTTTTTGAGCATATAAAGTCGCATAAATATCTCGCCCATCATTTCCAGGAGAAACTTGGTATAACATGCCAAATGTTGGATGGTTTAAATAACGCTCAGAACTCAAACCTAAAATATTGTGTTATTTATAATGCACCATACAGTTTTCTAAGAAAAATTGCTATGCAAATAAAACAAATCGATAATGTATTAACAATTACATTGAGAGATTTTGAAGTATAAAGAGTTCTAAATCTGTTGGTTTTTATAATAATATTTTTCTTTGAGAGTAATGATTCTGCTCCATGATCAATTCTCAGAAATATATTTTGAAATAACCTTTCCACTAAAATTAATAAAACATTAAAGGATTTCTTTAGTCCTAAATTTCGAAAATTTATTGATCTAACTGAAACTGATTTAATGATATTTTGAAGTTCTTCCTGCACTAGAGGAATAAAACGTAATGCAATTAACAACTGAAAAAGCCACTTACTAGTTGGCAATCCAATCTTTCTTAATGGATACATAAACCAACTTAATCCCCAAACAATATCTTCCTGCAATGTGGTTAAAAGCATCAAATTCACACTATGAATAACGGTAAATATCAAAGTGGAGGTTTTTATTCCTAGTTCAAAAGCTTTTCTTGATAAGTTATAGGGACCAAAATTAATAAACCATATCTTCTGCAAAGGAATTTGCAAAATATTCCATTCTTTTTGGCTTTCCAGTACTACTTTCAACTCATTGGGATTTCTTAAGTATCCATCAAGAGATTGAATATCAGAGGAGGCAAGTATTGATATACATCCAATTAATAGTGACAAACATGAGAGGAAAAATAATGATCGCCACCATACTCTAGACGGCAATAAACTTAAAAAAGTAGTTAATAGTAAAAAACCAACTAAACTCAGTCTCCATATTGGACCTGCCCAAATTGGAGTGATTAAAAATATCATTACCATAATTATTTTTAATCTACTATCTATAATTCTTAGCCAACTTCTATTACCATGAACGTATTGACCAACAGAAAATTTGGTTAGCAAATCCATTAATCTTTTTGAATTAACTCAATATTTTCTCTTTCGACTTCCTTATTTAAAGCTCTTTGCTGTTTTCCTCTCCAAAGTAAAATGAGGGGTGTACCTTCAAATCCTAAATTTACTCTAATTTGTTTTTCAATATATCTTCTATAAGTTATTCCGAATAATTTAGGGTCATTTACAAATAGAGTAAAAGTGGGGGGTTTGTTCTTTACTTGAGTACCGTAATAAAGCCTACCTTGCTTGCCACTTCTCTTAGTTGGAGGACTTTTCCAACTGATTGATTCTTTAAGTACTTCATTAACTACAGATGTTGTAACTCTTCTTCTATGTTGATTTACAGCATTAAGAGCATGCTCAAAAATATTATCAACTCTTTGTCCAGTTAGGGCAGATATAAAAATCATTTTTGACCAGTGTAAAAAATAAAGTTTAGATCTAAGTTCTTTTTCTAATTGATAAATTGTTGAACTATTTTTTTCTACAAGATCCCATTTATTAACGACAATTACACAAGCTCTGCCTTGTTCTTCTATGCGCCCAGCCAGCTTCTGGTCTTGATCAGTTACTCCATCTAAAGCATCTATAACTAAAACACAAACATCACTTCTATCTATAGATTTAAAAGCCCTATTAATACCAAAGAATTCAGTGCCATATTTAACATTTTTCTTTCTTCTAATACCCGCAGTATCAATAATTTTCCAATGATTATCACCTTTTTTAATAAGCGTATCTATTGAATCAGTTGTCGTACCACTAATATCACTAACTATTGCTCTTTTTTCTCCACAGATTGAATTTAACAAACTAGATTTACCAACATTAGGCCTACCAATAATTGACATCATTATCTTTTCTTCATCATCCTGAATATTATTTTCAGGAAGTTCGCCAATAACGAGATCTAAAAGATCTCCAGTACCTGAACCATGAATAGCCGAAACAGGGTTAGGTTCGCCCAATCCTAATTTCCAGAACTCTGAAGCTAGTGATATTCCTAGAGTAGTAGATTCACATTTATTAACAGCAACAATTGTTTTACAGCTTGAGTTTCTTAACCATTTTGCTATTGATAAATCACCATCAGTAACGCCTTGATTCCCATCTACCACCAGTAACGCGAGTGAAGCCTCTTCTAGAGCCAAGAAAACTTGTGTCCTTATCTCTGGGAGAAATTCACTATCATCATCAAAAACTAAACCTCCAGTATCAACTATTTGAAATTCCTTACCTCCCCATGAAGCATTTTGATAAGTTCTATCTCTTGTAACACCAGGCTTATCAAATACTATTGCATCATTACTTTGGCAAAGACGATTGACTAAGGTGGACTTCCCAACGTTCGGTCTTCCGATAATTGCTATTGTAGGGAGAATCAATTCTTCTCTCCAAAGAAAGTAGTATCCATTACAACTATACCTTTAATAGAATCATTTACCTTATTCAAAAAAACTTATTTAATTTCTGGATCGCCAAAATGTCCTTTAACTGGACTAACAGGTGGTGAACTAGGACTTGGTATTAATCCATTATCTTTTGAAAAACAATCATTTTCAATCGCCCAATAAATCAACCAATTTACTGCCGTCGCTCTTCTAGTTTTCCTTGGATAGAGTTCATTAATCTTATAGCCTTTAAAATTAAGAAAATTTTTCAATCCCTGCTTATAGTCTTTTGGAATTGATCGAGTCAAATGTACTGAGGCTGGTCGCTCTGAAATGATTTGAGGAGCTTTCTCAAATTTTTCTGACCAATAAGAAGGAGTTAATGCGCTAGAAACCCAATTATTTAAAGTTGTTTCTCTCGTATAAAAAAGTCTTTCCCAAACCAATTCACAAACAAAAACATCACTAACCTTATCTTCAAGAACAAGAAATAATAGATCCTTACATATTGGCCATGTAAATTGATTTTCAACTAATTTTTCTTTTTTATACATTAATCAAACCTCATCAAAATTAAAGAAAAATAAGGCATAAATTCCTTTTTATATTGGGATGCATATTGAATAATTTGATCAGGCATCCCAACATTTAAAGCTATTAATGATGTATTGATGATATCCTCTTTTTTTAAAATTTCCCTGACTAAATTCCATCTTTTGCCAACTTTCATAATAGCCAATACCGTTTTATTTGCCTTACTTTCCCTAATTAGGGTTGTAAATTCAGATTCTGAAGAAGGGCATTCTTTGATGATCAGGGTCTCTCCTTTTTTTACTAAATCAAAATCATTCAAAGCTGCTGCTGCTGATATAGAAGAAATGCCAGGTATGGTTTTGGTAATGATTTGGGGATAATTATTTTTTATTATCCTCAAAATGTTAGAAGAGCTTGCAAATAGCGAAGTATCTCCAAGACAAAGTAAAACAACTGATTCACCATTATTTATAAATTTCACAATTTTTTCTACAGCATTAGACCATATTTCATCTGGATCAAAATCCTTCCTAGCCATTGGAAAGATGATAGGGATGTGTTTTTTAAATTTGGTGTATTTCATGACTATTTCCGCAGCGAAACTCTTTTTATTATCATCTGAAATTGGAAAAACTATAACTTTCGCCTTTTTGATTGCATCTACAGCAGCAATTGTTAAAAGCGATGGATCTCCAGGCCCAACACCAACGATTGTGAATGTTGGTAAATCAGTTTTATATCGATTAAGTAAACTAAAAAACTTGTTTATTATCATTTTTATTTTATTAACTTCAGCTATGTACCCTTGGCATCAGACAAGTCTCAGCAAGAATTTCTGACTCAATTTCAGACAATTCCTGTAACCTTTTGAAAGTTTGATTTTTAGAAAATTTAGTTTGCGCTAGTTTCCAATAAACTCCAAAATGTCTCGCCTCACTCTCAAGCAAAGATTCATAAAGGTTTTGAAAAGATTTGTCTTCAGAATTAAGAGCTAGCAAACTTAATCTTTCATGACTTCTTGCTTCAATAAGACCTGCGATTAAAAAACTATCAAGCATTCTATTGGGCTCTTCCTTTCTTATATTTTTAGCCAGTTCAGCTCCGTATGGAGGTGGTTTTAAGGACTCAAGAGAATGTCCAAGATCCTTTAAAAAATAAAGTATTTTTTCAAAATGTTCTAATTCCTCTCTCGCTATTGGACTTAGAACTTCTGCCAGATTTGGTTCTGATGGATATCTAAACATCAATTGAATAGCTACTCCTGCTGCCTTTCTTTCACAATGAGCATGATCAATAAGAATTTCTATTGGATTGGATAATGCGAGATTGATCCATTCATCTGAGGTTAATGAAGATAAATATTTAATATGGGAAGAAGGCCTTTTAAAGTCAACTAGCATTTAATCTTTACTACTTAAATATGCAATTATTCCATCAAGAGCTAGAAAATAACTAGATATACCGAATCCACTAATTATTCCTATGGCTTTATCTGTAAGAAAAGATTCTTTACGAAAATCTTCTCTACTAAAAATATTTGAAATATGTAACTCTACAAATGGAATTTTTGATCCTATCAAAGCATCACGAATAGAAATCGAGGTATGAGTAAAAGCCCCAGCATTAATGAGAATGCCTTGAATACTTTTTACAGAATCCTGAACCTTATCTACTATTTCTCCTTCATGATTACTTTGAAAGCATTCAAGATTAATACTCTTTTCTTTAGCAACTTTTGTTAAATCTTTTTCTATATCACTCAATGTTTTATGACCATATATTTCAGGTTCTCTAGTTCCCAATAAATTTAAATTTGGCCCATTTATCAATAAAATCTTCATCATCAATAAAGTCTTTTCTTTACAAATGCTATCTAGAAAGAAACAAAAAAACCAAAACAATTTCACACAAAGTGTCCATTAACTGATAAGTTCAAATAGTGGGGGTCGGTGCCCGAGTGGTTAAAGGGGGCGGACTGTAAATCCGCTGGCTCTGCCTACGTTGGTTCAAATCCAACCCGGCCCACTTTAAAATTGCCCTTGTAGCTCAGCGGTAGAGCACTCCCTTGGTAAGGGAGAGGTCTCGGGTTCAAGTCCCGACGAGGGCACTCGTGGGATAGCTTGTTATCAGTGAGATTTCCACTATCGTCATACCGGATGCACAGAATTTATCTTGCAGCGACCATGAATTATGGTCTGGGTTCTGATGATCCAGAAGAGCTGGCCTACTACAACAAAATCAAAAAAGAGATGGATGATATGAAAAAAGAACCTGTTAAAAAAGGGATACCCCTTAGTTGGGATACCCCCCGAAGGAATAGGCAAATGAATCTAAACACTTTTTTATTGATGGGAGTCTCATGCTTATTGGTCTACCTTTGCTGATGATTCTTAAAGGTAAAAAAAGACTCCCTAAGTTACTTCTTAACAGCAAAAGTTACTCCCATAACCGCAGTGATGTCTTTCTTGATAGTGGTGGTGTCATAAGATCCCCAACTACTTACCTTGGTGGAATTCGGAACTGTTATCTGAAAAACTCCAGTATTTACTTTCTTTAAACCACCTACTTCAGAGCCTGCCTGTAGAGCAATAGCTTCAGCCCTAACTCTTGCATCCTTTGCTGCCTTAGCAAGCATGTCAACTCGTTTATCAGCCAGCTTTGAATAAGTGAATTCAGGACGGCTTGGTTTCACCCTTACTCCTTTCCCAAGCAATTCTGTTATCTGACTATGAGTCTTCTGGATGTTATAAACATCCCTACTTTCAATCTCAATATTCTGATAAGTAATCCATTCAGTTCTAATGATTTCATTGGTCTTGGGATTCCTGGTTTTATATTCACTGATACTCGCAGGTCCAAGATAAACATCCTGATTTATACTGTCCTCAATTCCATTAGCTTTAAGGAACTCCATTGTCTTATTAATCGACTGCTTATGCTTGGTAAATGAGTCAATCTGGGTTTTACCTGAGGTCTTTACCTGGACTGACCATTTTGCAATATCACTCTCAAAACTCTCTGTACTAGCACCTGTAACAGTGATAGTATTCTCAACCGTTCTGAACCCTCTCACAAGGACCGTGGAGGCACCTATAAATCCTCCGAGAGATAAGACAGCCATCGCGAAAACAAGTGGCGGAGTGCGGCGTATAACACTAAGGGAGTCGCCTGGTAGCGACCTGAGTTTCATAATAATTTTCATTGTCTATCGGTATGTGTGTAGGAGCTTTTTAAAAGCTGAACCTAAGGAAAATAATTAAAAAAACCCTGACTTTTGATCCTAAGGTTCTATTTAGCAATTACATGGAACTTCTTAAATTGATGTGCCACATTTTGAGTCGGTTACTAATATTGCCAGATTAAATAATTACTTGCAAGAAGTATTTTTGTATTATTTTTAAAATTCCAAATATATTTGCTCTTATAATTACATCACAAGTTTATTAAACATAATTTTTTTTATATTATATTTGAGAAAAAATAAATATTTTTCAGTAAATTTTTAACTTTTAGAACAACTATATTTAAATCTGTAAATTATTTTGAAACTTATTTGAATTAAAAATAATAGAATTTTTACGTTCTTTTCTAACTGATTTATTAGTAACTTTTTTGTTGAGTAAGTTTATAGTGATCTAACTTTTTTTGGACTAATAAATCTAGAAAATAAAATTATTTAATAATGATTCCTTACTAAATAAATAAATTAATTAATTAATTAATTAAATAATTTTTTGACCATTTACATTGATATGCATATTTTTTATAAACTTTCGCCAAACCTAAATCGACCAGATGTTTTTGTAAGTTTTTTTCATCTTTATATAGTTCTGCAACAGTTCTACCATAGCGATCATATGTAATTCTCCTTATTTTAATTTCTTTGCCCGATATAAGATTATTCAAGTAATCTCTAACATATTGAGCTTTTTCAGGCTCAGCTCTTTTGCCTCTTATTTCAGGGGTATCAATACATGCAAGTCTAATTTTTTCTCCAGATATTGATGTGCAAGTATCTCCATCATAACAACTCTTAATAAAAATTTTTTGAGTACCTGCAAATACGGAAAAATATAAATTTGATAATAAATAAACTAATAAAATTTTCAATAAATTCTTATCAGAATTTTTAAAGATATTAACTTTCATATTTTTCTGATCCACTTTTAATTGGAATACTCATAAAATTATTATCTTTTTCAGCATAATTTATTTTGGATTTATCGAGACTTTCATCAATAATTATATTTGGAATTATATTAAAGAACTTAATAAGAAATATTTTAAGCTGATTGATTGATTCACTATCTTTTTCTATCCAACCTTCCTTAAGAAATAACCAATAAGGAAAATATTGAATATTCCAACCCGCTCTTCTTAAAGAGTTTGCTCTTTCAAAATGATCCTCCGTATCATTAATATCAATTTCTAGGTATTTACCGTCTAAATCTATACCTAATGCTTTATTACTTTGTGAATCAAAGATAACTATATCTATTTCATAACCACATGATTCAACCTTATTAAAGACGTGAAGTCTTGAAGAAGAAATTTCATTAATAATATCGCAAATTATATTTAAAATTGATCTTTCAAAATCTGAATCGCATTTTTTAAAATCCAATATCCAGCCTATGGGTAAAAATTTTTCATCTTTATTTTTGAGATATTTTCCGCCTTCCTTCATTTTAGTTAATAATTTTTCCATAATCATCATATTAGGCGGAATTTTTCCATGAATAAAATAAGTAAAATATTTTGCTCTGCTAGTAGCAACATTAAATCTGTTTGGATCTTCCATAAATGCTTTTGATCGGGTTTGATTTATATCTATTGAAGGTGTGAAAATCATAATATCTCTCTCATTACCTTGAAATTCTTCTGGAGTTCCTATCATCAGCGAAACAGTATTTATCTCTTTATCGGTAAACTTTTTTTCAACCATATCATTCATAAATGAAACTTGATCTCTAATAAATGAGACTATTCCAATAGAAAATGATCTGTTTTTTAGGTCTGGAATATCAAAAATATCATATGTATATTTATTGATTTTTTTATTTATTAAATATTCGATTATTTGAAATGCTTTTTCTGCTTCTCCTTTATTTATTTTTGAATTTTTATCTCTTTCAGTTTTTACCTCTATATCCATGAAAGCATTTATAGCTTTTTTGTCTGGAAGAGCAGTCATTATTTTTAAACCAGTTCCTTTTTTATTAGTCTTATAGAATTGTTCATTTGTAAATTCAGCTAACATTGGTAATGATCTAAAGTGCTCAGTTAGTTGAATTGGAGATGCTGAAACAGGATTTTGGTCATTTCTAATTAAGTTTAATATTGATGACTTTGAAACTAATAAATCCTTTTCTTCGGCAGATTTATAGTCTGAAATAAGGTTTTTATTTTGATAAAAATATTTCTGCCAAGTGAGTTTTTCAAAAAACTTATTTACAAAAATTACTCCTCCAGACTTGATACCTAGTTGCTTATGATCTCCTACTATACAGAATCTTTTTGCTCGAAATAAAACTGGAAATATTTCTGCAAGATTTACTTGTGATGCTTCATCAAGAATTAAAAGATCAAATATTTCTTCTTCGAATGGAAGATATGGATGTAATGATTTTATCTCTCCCATAATTATGGGAAATAATTCCAATAATAAATTAAAATCTATACCTGAATTAGCTTTTTTTGCTTTTTTAGAGTTTTTCCACCTAACTCTTTTTTTAAATAATTCAAGATTATCCTTATGATTCTTTTTTTGAAGAAGTCTTATTTGTCTACAATAATTTTTTTCTAAAAGATTACTTGAGGTAATGCTTTTTTGTTTTTTTGAATATAGCTGTAAATTTCTTCTATTTAATGTCTTTCTATTATTTTCTATGGGAAGTTCTCTTGTTTTTTTAAGAACATTTTTGACTTTTGCTAAAGCAAAAGAAAAGTCTAAAACTCTAAATAAAAACTCTTCACCTCTTTCTGAATATAAGGGGTAATCAATATTAAGTTTTTTAGTTATTGCTTTGGATAGAAACTTGAGTTTAATGCGATCCTTTTTCTGTATATTATGATTTATCGATTTTTCTTTAATCTTTAAACAACTTTTTATTATTAATTTAAGTTGATTAATTTCCTCAAGATTTTTGATAGGATTGATTTTTTGAATATTTATCTTTTTCATTCTCCAATCTTCAACTAAGATATTTCTTTGTTCCTCAAGAATTAGATTATTCTTGTAAAGATCATTTAGTTTCTCCTCATATTGTTTAACTTTTTCAGAATAATAAATTTTTTCTCTAACTAATTTAATTATTTCCTCTGATAAAATTTGTGAATTTTTTTCTCTTGACGTAATGTTTGTATTATAAGTTTCAGAAATTAACTTATCAATTAGTAATCTTAAGTTTTCTTTTTTTGAGGCGCTTTCAGAAAGATAAAGACAAGATGTTTCTCCTAGGACCTCGCATATCTTTTGATGAACAATATCTACCGCTGGAGTTTTTTGGGATGCTACTAATACTTTTAATCCAAGTTGGTTTGCCACTACTGCTAGTGCTGATATTGTGAAGGATTTTCCTGTACCTGGAGGCCCTTGAATATAAGATATATCATTTGATAAGCATTTAATAATTGAATCTTTTTGCGATTTTGATAATGAATAAGGTAATAAATTTATAGATTTAGTGATTTCTTTAATATCTAATTCTTCATGTTTAGACGTAAATTTATTTGCTTCAAATACTGACTCTAATAATCTTGATAAAGTACTTATCATTATTCTATTTCCTCTGACAGATCATTAAGAGCTCTAAAAGTACTTAGGCCTGGTGGCACTGGACCATAAAAAATCCAATCTCCTGGGCAAAAAAATAATTTAAATAATTTTTCTTCTTTTTTTTCTACTGCAGCTTTTATACAATCTATGGGCAAATCAATAAAATCAGAGTCTAAATCGGTAAGAATTTTGACTTGATTAAAAAATTCCAAACTATAATTATTTATTAAAGATAATTTTTTTTCTTTTAATTCGAAAATGTTATTTTCCAACTTTTCAATAAACTCATTAATGTCTAGATTCTCTTCATTTAAATCAGTTGGAAAATAGGAATAATTTTCTTCTTCGGAGTCACTAGAAATTAATGCTGTAATTATGTCATAGTTAATTGTCCAATCTGAAAGATCATAACTACCATCTTCTTCGAAAAATAATTGGTTATATATAATTGGAGCTGCAAGGATTCTTGGAGCGAAATTAGAATTTTTTTTATTAGGGAAAGTACCACACATTATTCCGGAAGTACAGAAAATCCCATTACCTATTTTTTCTTGATTCAAAGATACTTTATAGCCATCAATTTTATTAATATCTGCAAGTTTTAAATTAGTTATTCTTTGGAATCTTTTATCTTTTTTAACTCTAGATGATCTATAAAGGACTTGTGAGTAATTACCGGCTGCACCAGATCCGTATATTACTTTTTTGCTCATATCTCTTAGATAGAGAAGATAATTTTTACTTAAAAGATCAGACATCTATAGATTAGATATTGTTTCAAGTGAATCTTTAAGTTTGTTTATTGATTGATTTGTTTGATCAATTTTCTTTACTAATTCATTTAATACTTTTGATTCGTTATCAATTGATGAAATAACATTTTGATATGTTTCCTTAGTTAATATTGAATTTTTAGAGATTAATTCAGAATTCTTTAAAAGATTTGAAGTATTAATATTCGTGTTATTAGTAAGAGAATTTATACTTTGATTTAACTTATGAAAATCATCTCTGACCGCCCTTATTGAATTTCTAGAAGTATCATTTATTACGAAATCAATATTTCCAAAATATCTCTTCAATTTTTTTGTTTCAATAAAAAAAAGAATGGTAAGAGTTATAGCAAATAATGGATTTATGATTGCTGCAAAAATAAATATATTTGACATAAAAAAGTTATAGAATATGTTATTTAAAGAATAATTTACATTATTTAAATAAACAAAATGTATATTTGCAAATAATACTTAAAAAAATATATAATCCTAATTAATAGAGTTAAATTTAATGACAGAAAAATTTAATAAACAAGAATTACTTAATTGGATTGAAACTCAGCCAGAACTAAATTTTATAAGAGCTCAGGCAAATAAAACATTCGTTAGTTACGATACTAATGAAGAAGAAGTTAGTAGAAGAATAAGTGTTATTGGGAGAAATGAGTTAGATATCAAAAAAGGATTTTTTCAAAAATTATGGGAATTAATATGGGTACCTGGCAAGCAATTAAGAGGAACATCTTATTCGGATGAAAATTTAGATAAAAAGCTTGCAGCTACATCCTCATTAATGAGTTTCTCAACTATTTGGGATATGGTATGTACCTTTCCAGTTTTATTTTATGTAGTTAAGGGACTTGCTATATTTACTATTCCTGCAGCAACTGCAGCAAGTTTGCTTATTTTGGCGATGTCTAATGCTGCAGGAAAATTTGCAATGGATAGAAATAAAGGTAATAAAACTATAGCTACGTTTTTGCTTTTCATATTCTTTGTTCTTTCTTTGGTAAAGACAGCTTTTTCTGGAGTTGGATTAGAGTTGATGGGTGGATCCCAAAGATTGAAAAATATGAAAGCAAGAGAAGTTCTCTCTCAGAAAGGTCTTTTGAAAACATCAAGACCTGATTCAAGTGTATTTGATGCGCTTTATACTAATGCCAATGCAGAATGCGATAGATTAATTGCTGAACAGTCCAGACTTGATACTTCAGAGGCTTCGCAAAGAAGGCAATGGAATAAATTGCAGAAACAAATGTATGCAGATCCAAAGGATTTGGAAAATTTTGATACAAATGAAAAATTGAGCAGTTTTTCAAATAAATTGGGACCTTGTACTACAAGAAATTATATAAGTGGCTTATTGGGCATATCTGATCAAAATCTTGAAGAAAATTATTCTAACCTTACAAAACTAGAAGATGCATTAAGTCCGCTTGCCCTTTTATATATACGTTCAAGAAATTCTTATTATTCACACTTTAATGGTGATGCATTAGCTGGTGAACCTATCGAAAGGTCTTGGCTTACTTTTGATGAGAAGCTTGGGATACAAGTGAAGGCAGATTGTGATGATCAAGATGAAAAATGCTTAGGACCTATTAGATGGGCATCAGGAAATGAAGCTATAAAAACTGCAACAACTGATTTTTATGAGAAAGTATACCGAGGTGACTTTAAAAGTCTCGGTTCATCTTTAATTGGATTTCTCATTTCTATAATATTGAGTCTCACTGCTATTGTATTATTATTTGGATCCTCAACCGATATTAAAGTAAGAGCATCTAGGGCAACCATACTAAATAAAAAAAGAAATGCTATTTTTACTAAAATCAGAAATAGTAAAAATTAATTATTAGGAGAATTATTATGAAAAATTCAGGAAGCAGAAAAAACACAACAATTGGTTGGATTCGTGAAAATGGAGAAACTATAGAAGATAGAGAATATGCCGACCAAAAATATTTTGAACTTATTTTAAATTTATGGATATCTTATGTGAATTATTCAGGGGACACATATTTTCCTGCTTTGCAAGAAGAGCTTTATTTGGATTTTGAAAAATATGAAGCTGAGGAGAAAACTAGATAATAACTTTAAATATTTTATTTATATTATAAATTTGGATAGAAGGGATAACTCATAGAAGCAAAGATTTAGTTTTGCATAATACATAAAATTTTTACACTTATTTAAAGGACAAAAGTTCCACATTTTCAAAAACTAAATTTCAGTCTAACCTAAGATCTACTAGTTGTTTCTAAAAATATATATTGGAATATTGTGGATATAGTCAATTATGGATTAGAAAGAAAAATATCTATTAATTTACAATTAAGGTTCGTTTTGGCCTCTACATTTACAAAACCATTAAAACCTGTCAATGAATTTTTTTCAAATTTTATATGAATTAATCAAAATCGTATACATATTAAATAAATAAAGAAATTATTGATTTAGGGAGTTTTCTTTTTGCCTTTTAAGATCATCAATAACGGTAACCCAACAAGCATTAGGCTACCATCAATTAACAAAAAAGCATTTAGATTCATCTATCTATTCCATCTCTTATATCCCAAGTAAGATTTACCCCTTTTTTGATTGAGTCCTTTTTCATATCATCCATTACCTTCCTTAATTTCTTATAGTAAAGAAGTTCCTCAGGATCATCAGAACCAAGGCTATAACCCATGGTCGCAGCCAGATAAATCCTTTGCATTCTGTAAGAGCTTAAAGTCATATTTTGATCATAAACAATTCGAGGATAATTTTGAAATTAATTTTGAAGTTTAGTAAATTGAGAAGTTTAAAAATCTAAGTTTGCAAATAAATTAATCTTCGTTTTACTTATTCGAAGTAGGTTAATTATCAGTACAAATATTATTTTATGTCTTCAACGTTTTATATAGTTCATCATGAATTTAAGGCAGGAAAAGCTGAAAAATGGTGGGAAATAGCGTATGCAGCAATGGCTCCAGGCGGTGGATGGGATGATGCTGTAGCAGCCAATAAAGAAAAAGGATTTTATAACCATTCTGCAAATGCCGTAACTAAAACTGGGCCTATATTTTGTTTTTGGGAAGTAAAAGAAGGTATTTCTGCTGAGGAATTTCAGGAATTTATAGATGGACCTTCTGGGCCTGGTTTTGGACAAGATGCATTGATGAATATCTGTAAACCAATTGATACATCATTAATGAATGGACAAACACCCTATTCGCCGGTTTTTCCTGATAATTGACATTCGATCTAAAATAAAAAGCAATTAGCTCTTTTTTTATGACTATTGAAACTACTGTTTTCACCTTTAAACTTTCGAATACATTTGAGGAGTGGGTAAAAATGTTTGATAGTCCAGAGATAGATACATTTCATAAAAAGGCAGGACTTACTCCTCTATATCGTGGCAAAAGTATAATTGACCCAAAAGAAGTTATTGTTATTCATCAAGCTGAAGAAGGTGTGGCTAAACATGTTTTTTCAGATCCTGAAACCATTAAAAATATAGAAGCTGGAGGTCATATTTATAGCACAACAAAAATCACAAGTTGGGTTTCTGATTAGTCTAAACGCCTAACTATTTAAACCTATTCAAATTAAATTTGGATTATTTTCAAATTCAGGTCTAATTTTAATAAGTTTTGAAATCTCTAATTCAAGTTCCTCTTCAGAACTAAATCCTAAAGCATCGTAGAATTCTAAACCTAATGAACTCTCTTTTTTTAGAGTTTTTTCCATTTTCTTTCAATTTAAAACCCTTATAATATAATATTAAATTTTTATAATTTCGGAAAATACTTAAGTTTTTAATTCAACATCTAAAAACCACTTAATTAATGAAAGTCGATCTAAGATGAGGGGAATTAATTCCTCTTTAAAATGTCAAGTACTAAGGCCATAGAAAATTTAATTAATGGTTATGCAACAAGCGAAGATTCTTCTTTCCTAATCCCAAACGTAACTGAGGATTTTTTGGCTGTAAGACCAAGTGGAAATCCAATCTCTGCGAAAGGATTAGTGGAAATGTTTGATAGCAAAGACTTAGTTGCAGAATCCTCAGATCTAATCAAAACCCATAAAATTGAAATTTACGGGGATATAGCTTACGCGGTTTTTACACTAAATGAAATCTTTAGTTATAAAGGAAATCAAAATAAGGACCTTTCAACTTATACTTGCATTTTTAAAAATGAAAATGGTACTTGGAAATATGCTTGGATGCAAAGATCACAAGGAACTACTGATATGAAAACTTGGGAATGAATGAAAGGCTTATTTCTTGCCACAATATTATTTTATTTCCTTTTTCCGCTCATTTAGATAATCCAGTATGAGGTACTTATCTTGAGGCTCAAGCTATACTCTGCGATGGAGCTTTAACTATTGAAATTTATGGAAATGTAGAATATAAAATGATTAAAGCCATTAACGGAGCAGGGTTCCATGTAAGATCTTTAAAACAAAATTAGGATATAAAAGAGTTGAAGTATAAGAGTACTATCTAATTTATTCGACTAAATTATTAATAAGAATCTAAGTGCCAGAGGTAACCACAGACATAGAAGAAGCATTAGTAAAAGTGTAATAGCATGGACATTTGGAATGTATTGCTCTTTAAAAATTTGCGTCTTCATAGTCTATCTCGCTTTCTTAAGTTTGATTTCTCTTCTGATAAGCAAAGCTATAACTACAACACACATATTCATTAGAAATACGTCTAATGGCATTTAATAAAAAAGTCTCTACTTAATTAATAGCAAGATTATTGATCTACGAATCAAGAAATGATTGCTAATTTTTGTTGGCTTAATAAAAGGAATTTAAAAATTAAATTTATACTTAAATATCTCAATTTTTTTAACTATTAAATGGCTTATTCAGAAACAAGAATAGTAATAGGTGGTTTAGCTCATGTACCTGTTCTTATTTTTATAGCCAATTTTATTAAAGGTAAGTTTGGAACTAAAACTGAAGAGGCAAAAGATACTGTAGTTAAAGAAGAGTCAGTTAAAATTATTGAGATACAAGATAAAGTAGTTAAAGAAGGAAAAGCAGAATTTATAAGGGAACTCACGAATAAGCTGGATAATATCGAACAGAAGGCTGATGAGGTTTATGAAAAGGTAAAGAAGAAAAAGAAAGATAAGAAGAAGAAAAAAAAGAAAGATTAACTATATCGAAATCCTATCAAGCATCAATATATCTTGAGCTTGGATTGTATCTCTTTTATCTTCATCTTCGGGATATTTATAAGATTCAATTTCAGCTTGAATTTTCCTCTTGTAAACTCCCTTGATATAGTCAATTTGTCTTCTTTCTTTATTCAAAATTGAGAATGGTGATCTTTTTAAGTTCATAACTATCTCCTAATTAATAAGATTTGATTAGCTCCAGTTTTTATCAGATTCAACAAAGCTATCCAATGTTTGCTGATTCCTGATTTCTTCCTCAAGAAGTTCTTCTACTGATCTTTTTTCAATCTCAGATTTATGATCTTCTTTAAGTATTAATTTGGTAGACATTTGTTCATTACGACTAAATCTATGTTCTAACAAGTCAGACAAGCCTCCCGTCTAAAAAATATGTACGGTTTTATGTACTACCATATACGGATAAAGGATCAACAATTAAATATGAATATGAGTAAGAAGTAAAGAGTATTTAATTAATTCCGGAATATCCTGATTAAGAGTAAACCTATCTAATGTACGACATTTAATAAGACACTATTTTAAATTTAAAATATTATGTGCTACTTCGGGATTTAATTTTGTAAGTATTTAATCAACTTTTCTAGTATTTCTCTCTAATGAAAAAACACTTGAGATGATTGAGGAAACGGCAACAACTCCTAGGCCCCAACCCATTACGATTGAAGAAGTTAAGCGTTGAAGAGGTAATAATGAATTTTCTAGATTTACTCGACTAGTATATTCATCATATTTATCTTCTAAAGCAAATTGTTCTAGTTCAATTGAACTTTTGTAGCTTCTATATTTATCATTTAATAAGTTTTGTTGATTTGATATCCCCAAAGAGTATTGATTATATTCTTGATTTTGAGCTCTTAACTTTTCTGACTGTGAAAGTTTATATGACTTATAGATATTTTTTTGTTCTTTTTGCTTAACTATCAATTCTTTGGGAATATTATTCAAAAGGTAGGAATCATATATCTCTTTTTTATAATTATCATAAATAGTATTCAAATCTCTTAAATTAGCTGTTGGCGGAACTGTTAATAAAAAATTTGAATAATCTTTATAACTTTTCCCTTTTTCTTCATTTAACCATTTTTTATAGGGCTTAATTTTCCCAGAATTAATTACTATATTTTTAATTTTTTTATTTGTAAGTAATTCTTCACCGAAATATTCTCTTTTATTTTTAAGAGTTAAATAGTCCTTCCCAAAATATTCTTGTTTTGTTTTCAAGGTAGGATATTCTTTCCCAAAGAATTTTTCTTTTGATTCTAAAGCTGGATAATCTCGTCCAAAATATTGACGTCTGGTTTTTATTTTTTCTTCTTTAAATGAGTCTCCGAATACAATAAGACCAGCAAGAAGTGCTATGAATCCGCTAACTCCTGCAATATTCCATATATGTCTCCCAAATACAAAAAATAATCTTCTTTCAAACGTTTGTGGTAAGCCCATACTTCTTTAATTTTTTTGACATATTATGTGAGATTTTCTTTATTTCTAAAAAAAGATTTAAATACTTATTAATTTTTTATATTGCTACCAGAGTGGGCAGTAATAACTATTACTATAAGACCCCCATTCCTTATCTCTTTTTATTACTTCATCCATAAAAGCAACTTTCAACATAAAAACCCCAGACTTAACTAATTTTTTGTCTTTTCGGTCACTTTCATCAATAATTGAATATTTTATAGGATTTAAACCAGGCCTCATTGATAGATATACTTTATTTGGCTTATCTGAGAGTTTAAATTTGATTTTGTCAGAAGCTCTACCGTTGTCATAGTCTTTTTTTATGGAGGGGGGATTGTCAGGTGATAATCCTCTCGCAAAATTCTCTAAAATGACTGCATAATTTTCTTTTACAGGGGTTTCATAATCTACAAAATAACCCTCAGCTGTTTTATTTACTGTGCCTGGACATTCTCCTACATAAACAACTCTTTTAAGATTCAAAATGCTTAACGATGAAGAGTCTACACTTTCAATTCC
>QCPU01000010.1 GCA_003212395.1 Prochlorococcus sp. AG-442-B03
ATAAAGTTATATACAAAAATAAAAAGAATACACTTTCATTCAAAAATACATATGGTGCAGCTAAGATAAGTTTGGAAGGGATCGAGAAAATAAATAAAAAAATTAATGATAAAGTAAAAGTTGAATTATTAAATTACCAAAAAAATAAACTTGAATTACAACTAAAAACAGGAGATTATCAAGTTACTCTTTTTGGAGCAGGTTCCTCAGGAAAAACATCAATAGCAAGATCATTATTGAAAAATATTGTCGGAAAAACTTCAGCAAAAATTGGTACAACAAAGCAAATTAATAGTTATAAAATTCGTATCCCAATCTTAAAAAGAAACATTAATATAATTGATACACCAGGATTATTTGAACCATCTAAGTTAGGTGAAGAAAGAGAAAAAGGAACAATTTTACAAGCCTCAAATTCTGATTTAGTTCTCTTTGTGTTAGATCAGGATATTAATAAATATGAAAATTATTTAATTAAAGAATTATTGAAAATAGGAAAAAAAATAATAATAGTGCTAAATAAATGTGATTTAAGGACTAGAGATGAAAATAACCTCATCAAAGAAAATATTATTTCTATAACTTCAGCTCAAAAAAATAAAATTTCAATTGTTAAAACTATTGCAATACCTCAACAATCTCCTTATGTAAACTCAGATGCCTTAAATTTAGCTCCAGAAGTAGGAAGTTTGTTTAAAGAAATAATTGAAACTCTCGATAATAATGGGGAAGAGTTATTGGCAGATAATATCCTTCTCCGCTCAAATAAATTAGGTATTAAAAGTAAAAATTTCGTACAAGAACAAAGAAATTTAATGTCAACTAAAGTGATTAATAAATATATGTGGGTAACAGCAGGAGTAATCCTCGTTAATCCACTTCCAGCGGTTGATTTTCTTACTACTACCTCTGTTAATCTTCAAATGATAATGGAATTATCAAAAATTTATGAAGTAAAGCTTACTAAAAAAGATGCAAAAGATTTATCGAAATCATTGCTAAGCGTATTGGCCAAACAAGGAATACTAAAAGGTGGCCTAGCCATTCTTTCACCTGCTTTAGCTACAAGTTTGACTAAAATAATAATATCTAAATCGATACAGTCAATTACAGCAGGCTGGTTAATAAAAATAGTAGGACTAAGTTTGATTGAATATTTTCAAAATGGGCAAGATTGGGGAGATGGGGGAATTCAAGAAGTTGTAGACAAGATCTACAGGATAAGCAAGAGAGAAGACATTTTAAATAACTTCGTAAAAGAAGCTATTTCAAAAATTGAGATAAGGAAGTATTTTAAATCAAAAAAAAGTTTGCCTCCATTTCCTATGTAAAATTTGATAAATGATCATTTAGATAAGTTCTGTAATCAAAGATAGTTATCAAAAGTAAGTAAGCAATGCAAATTGCTATAGATATAACTCCTGTTATTATTGCAATAATTTTTGGTCTGCCAATATTCATTAATAAGCATCTAAAGATTTCAAAAGTTTTTCGATATGAGATTCATTTGTATTGTAGTTTCCCATGACGACCCGTAAAAAATATTTACCTTTAAATTTTGGTCTTGAAAGCATAAAATTATTTTTCAATAGTTCACTCACTTTAGTTTTAGTCCAGAAATCAGTATCTTTTGGTGCTAGTCCCTTTGGTATGAATGAAACAATATGTAAGGGACCTGAATATATTTCATATTTTTTTTTACTAATATTCTTTATAAAAAAATCTTTTCTTTTTATTGAAGATTTTAAAATATCTTCAATTCCTTTGAGGCCTAAAAAACGTAAGCCTAGCCATAATTTAATAACCTCTGCGGGTCTTGAACCTTGTATGCCTATTTCCCCTCTGTTTATGATATCTTCTTTAGATGATAAGTAGGGAAGTCCAGTAGAAAATGTATTTTCTAAAGAACTCATTTCTGAAACTAATAACAACGATGATGTCTTTGTAATGCCAATTATTTTTTGAGGATTTATTGTTATCGAATTAGCCTGATTAATATTATTTAATCCTTCTATTGCAATAGAAGTTACAGCAAAAATACCTCCAATGGAGCCATCAATATGTAGCCATATATTTCTTTCTTTGCAAATTTCACTTATGTCTTTAATAGGATCAATTGCGCCTCTTACTGTTGTACCTAGCGTTGCAACGATAGCGAAGACCTTTTTATTTTCAAAAAAACATTTATCTATAGTTTTTTTTAGATTTTGTATATCCATACAACCGTTATCATCAGTTTTAATTCTGACAAGATTTGCTTCATCAAGACCCATTATTCTTGTACATTTAATAAAGGAGGTGTGAGCATCTTCGCTAACAAGTAATACAGAATTGGGATCTGAACCTAATCCAGAATTATATCTAGCTGCTATAAGTGCATTCAAATTACTTAAAGTACCTCCGCTAGCTGCTATGCCTCCTGAAGAATTATTAAACCCTATTTTCTTTGCAAACCATTTGCATAATGATTCCTCAAGCAAAGTAACACTTGGAGACAATTCGTAAGCAAGCAGATTATTATTTAAACCAGCAGCAATTAAATCGCCTAAAATAGAAAAAATCAAAGGTGGGGGATCCAGATGAGCTAGAGAGCCCGGATGAACTGGATTAAATGAATTATTCAGAAGGGATTGAATCTCAGAAAACAAATCGTCTGTAGAATTACCATCCTCATCAGGCATTAAGCACTTGAAATTCTCATCAAAGGGCAATGGACCATATTTCTCAGCTTTAGAGAACCAGTCACAAAGAATATGAGTTGCTCTATTTAGGAGAGTAATTAAGTTATCGTTAGTCCCTAAATACGAAGGGAAGTATACATCTTTTTTATTATTTAAATCTTCAGTCATCAGATAAGATATCTATTAATAAGTTTATTCTCAATATTGGTAAATGAGGTATATTTTTGAAAATGTAAATAGTAATTACGATAGACAGAAAGGAATAAATATTTCAAATTACTCTAGATGGATGAACTCTATTTTAAGAAGATCAGAAGAAATTGGAAAAGTTGAGTTACCAATCTGTTCAATAATATTAGATGAAAGAGGAAGATGTATAGGAAGAGGGGTTAACAGGAGAAATATAAATAAGGATCCGTTAGGTCATGCTGAAATAATGGCACTGAAGCAAGCATCTCTAATAAAAAATGATTGGAGATTTAATGAATGTATTATTATCACAAATTTAGAACCATGTACCATGTGTGCATCTGCACTTATTCAAGCAAGGATGGGTAAAGTAGTTTTTGGTGCTTACGATAAGAAAAGAGGTGGATTGGGCGGCTCAATTGACTTATCAAAACATAAAAGTTCTCATCATAAAATGGAAATTATAGGGGGCATTTTAGAAGACGAATGCAGTAAAGTTTTACAATTATGGTTTAAAAAGTTGAGGACTCAAAAATAGAATATTTTTTTAACTCAGTATCAAATAGGTTTAATAATCTGTCTACATTCTCCTCACTTGAGTTAAATCCCATTAATCCTATGCGCCATACCTTACCAGACAATTCTCCAAGTCCATTTCCTATTTCTATTCCAAAGTTTCTTAAAAGATGATTTCTAAAAGCATCTCCATCAACTGCTGGTGGGATTTTAACTGTTGTGAGAGTTGGCAATCGATAATCCTTTGATACATGTAATTCCATGCCTAAACTTTCTAAACCATTACAAAGTTTCTTTGCATTAGTATTATGCCTATTCCAAACATTCTCTAAACCTTCATTTGCAATTAATCGTAAACCTTCTCGAATAGCATAATTCATATTTACAGGGGCAGTATGGTGGTAAACGCGATCAGAACCCCAATATTTATTTAAAAGGGATAAATCTAAATACCAGTTGGGAACTTTTGTTTTTCTTGAACTTAGTTTTTCTTCTGCTCTCTCATTCATTGTAAAAGGACTTAATCCAGGCGGGCAGCTTAGTCCTTTCTGACTACAACTATACGCTAAATCTATTTTCCATTCATCTACCAATAATTCTAGGGCGCCAAGAGAAGTAACTGCGTCAACTAAAAACAAGCAATTATTTTTTCTACATACATCACCAATTCCATCAAGAGGTTGTAAAACCCCGCTAGATGTTTCAGCATGAACAATAGCAAATATAGTTGGTTTTTTAGTCTCTATTTCGTACTTGATTTCTTCAAAGGAAAAGCATTCTCCCCAAGGTTTTTCAATTACAGAAACATCTGCTTTATACCTATTTGCCATATCAACTAATCTGTCTCCAAAATATCCTTTTTTAGCGATGAGAATTTTTTCTCCTTCCTCTATAAAATTTGCTATTGAAGCTTCCATAGCTGCGCTTCCAGTACCACTCATTGGAAGAGTCAGGCGATTATTGCATTGCCAGGTATATCTCAGAAGTTTTTGAACATCAGACATCAATGAAATATATGCTTCATCTAAATGACCAATTGGATTTAGGGAAAGAGCACTGAGAACTTCTGGATGAGCATTTGAAGGACCGGGACCTAATAAAAGTCTAGAGGGAACATAAGTCTTTGAGAGATGAGATAAATTCTCTTCATTTAAAGCCGAAATAAGTTTTGCTTCTGTCAAAGCATTACATTTAATTACTTTTAAATTAGACTAATTTGGTCACATAAGCGATATTTATTTAAAGAAATTCATTCAATTTAAATATTTAGGTAAACAATTATTAAACTTATGACTTGAAATACTAAAAGAAGTCATCTAGTCTTAAAAAAAGTTACCATTGATACACAACAAGAATCATCAAGTTATTAATTTCATATAAGGTATTACAAAATTATGTCTAAATCTCCTCAAGATGTTTTAAGTCAAATTAAAGACGAAGGAATTGAACTCATCGATTTAAAATTCACTGATATTCATGGAAAATGGCAACACTTAACTCTTACATCAGACATGATAGAGGAGGATTCTTTTACAGAAGGCTTAGCATTTGATGGCTCATCAATAAGAGGTTGGAAAGCAATAAATGCTTCAGATATGTCAATGGTTCCCGATGCAAGTACAGCTTGGATTGATCCTTTTTATAAACATAAAACCCTAAGTATGATTTGCTCTATTCAAGAGCCAAGAAGTGGGGAGCCTTATGATAGGTGTCCAAGAGCTTTAGCTCAAAAGGCATTAAAATATTTGGACTCAACTGGCATAGCAGATACTGCATTTTTTGGGCCAGAGCCAGAATTCTTTTTATTTGATGATGTTAGATATGACTCTAAAGAAGGAGGTTGTTTCTATAGTGTAGATACTATTGAAGCACCATGGAATACAGGGAGAATTGAAGAAGGAGGAAACCTAGGATACAAAATACAATATAAAGAGGGATATTTTCCTGTAGCTCCAAATGATACTGCGCAAGATATCAGATCTGAGATGCTTCTTCTAATGGGTGAATTAGGAATCCCAACAGAGAAACATCACCATGAAGTTGCTGGTGCTGGGCAACACGAGCTTGGAATGAAGTTTGATTCTTTAATTAATGCTGCTGATAACGTTATGACCTATAAATACGTGGTTAGGAACGTAGCTAAAAAGTATGGCAAAACAGCTACCTTTATGCCCAAACCTGTTTTTAACGATAATGGAACCGGGATGCATGTTCACCAAAGTTTATGGAAGAGTGGACAGCCACTATTTTTTGGTGAAGGAGCATATGCAAATTTATCTCAAACAGCGAGATGGTATATCGGAGGCATACTTAAACATGCACCTTCATTCCTAGCATTTACTAACCCAACTACAAATAGCTATAAACGATTGGTTCCAGGATTCGAAGCACCTGTAAATCTAGTTTATTCAGAGGGTAATAGATCAGCTGCAGTAAGAATACCTCTAACAGGTCCAAGTCCTAAAGCTAAAAGATTAGAATTCAGATCAGGTGATGCACTAGCAAACCCTTACTTAGCATTCTCTGTAATGATGCTTGCTGGTATTGATGGAATTAAAAATCAAATAGATCCTGGTGATGGAGTAGATGTAGATTTATTTGAACTTCCTGCTGATGAACTTGCAAAAATTGATACAGTTCCTTCATCTCTAAATGATTCACTTAATGCGCTAAAAGCAGATAAAGATTATCTATTAGCTGGTGGAGTATTTACTGAAGATTTTATTGATAACTTTATCGATATAAAATACGAAGAGGTACAACAACTAAGACAAAGGCCTCATCCACATGAATTTTTCATGTATTACGATGCATAGTTAAAAGAATTTATTAGTTTAAATTAATCAATTTGAGAAATATCACAAAATATTCTCAAATTGATTTTTTTTTTGTTGGAATATAAATATATAAATTAAAAAATGGCAAGGGAATCTATTTCAAAAATTGCATATAAAACGCTTCAACAAAGTAAAAGCATTGCAGGTTTCGCTCACAAACAGATCAGTTCAAGATTAATGAATTTTATTCTTCCTGATTCAAATCTTGAAAATTTTAATATAGATAAAGATCTTTTAATGCAAATCCAAAATTCTATGGATAACTTAAGAGAAGAAGATTGGAATGATGCTGAAAAAAATGTTTATCCAAAAAAATTATTGTTTGATGAGCCATGGCTTAGATATTTAACTCAATATCCTAAAATTTGGCTCGATATGCCAAATACATGGGAAAGAAGAAGAAAACAAACCTTTGAAGATCTTCCAAAATCAATTGAAAAAGATAATTATCCTCAATATTATTTGAGAAATTTTCATCATCAAACAGATGGTTATTTATCAGATTTCTCTGCTAGCATTTACGACTTACAAGTAGAGATACTTTTCAATGGAAGTGCTGACTCAATGAGGAGAAGAATAATTAAGCCTATTAAAGAGGGACTTGAAAGATTTAGCAATAGAAAAAAAAGTTCTATAAACATACTTGATGTAGCTACAGGATCAGGAAGGACATTAAAACAACTAAGAGCTGCATTTCCTAAAGAAAAAATTACAGGAATTGATTTATCTGATTCATACTTAAAAGAGGCAAGTAGATATATTTCAGATTTAGACGGAGATTTAATTGAGTTAATAAAAGGTAATGCAGAAGAATTACCTTTTGATAATAATAGTTTTCAATGCATTTCTTGTGTTTACTTGTTTCATGAATTGCCTAGAACAATTAGAGCAAAAGTATTAAATGAATTTTTTAGAGTTCTTGAACCAGGTGGAGTATTAGTTTTAGCTGATTCAATTCAAATAAGCGATTCACCTGACTTTACATCAGTAATGGAAAGCTTCTATAAATCTTTTCATGAGCCTTTTTATTGTGATTACATAAAAGAAGATATAGATTTTAAAATTCAGGAAGTAGGGTTTAAAGATGTAAAATCAAATTCCTTTTTTATGACTAAAGTATGGTCTGCTGTAAAGTAAATTAAAACTTCTATGACCTATTGGGATAAAGAAACTATTAAACTTGTTCAAAGTCTTAATGGCAAATTAAAAATTGATCATTCTAAATGGCACAAAGATAAAGGAAATAAATATAAACGGTCTGCAGAACTAATTTCTGCGGGATTATGCCAATTAATTATTTCTTGTAATGAGAAGCAAACTATTGAGTATATTGAAGAAAGTATTAAATGGTTAAAAGAAATTAACGTAGATCAACCTTGCCCGAGTAAAAATCACCTTTTTAAAGCCAACTGAAGCCTATTACCTTTACTACTCCATCTAATGTCATCAAAACATTCATTAATAATGTATAGGCCACGTCCATTTACACTACTTAATTTTTTTGGTAATTTGTAGTCTCTTTTTTTTATTTCTAAACCATTACCTTGATCTTGAATTTGCCAAACACACCAATTAGGAGTAATTATTCTTCTTACTCTAATATTTTTTTTAGGATCTAATTTATTTCCATGTTTTACAGCGTTAACTAGAGCTTCATGTAAACCAAGTTTTATAAGATAGCTTGATTGAGAATTTTTAATAGGTTCTAATAATTGATCGACAAATTCATTTAACTGTAATGATGATTCGAATTCGTAGTTTGACCAGTTAATCTTTGGTCTTTTAAAAAATTTTTTTAAAATATTTTTGCCCCGAAATAAGGACATAATAATATTTTGTTACTTTCTTAATTTTAACTTATTAAACACCTCAATTTAAAGAATATTATTATGTCTCTCTGCAATAGCAGGATGCCGAAGAATGGAGTCCATGAGTCTTACACCTCTTAGTTGATTTATTAAAGGCATATGTCCATCAGGAGCATCCAATGACCAGCAAAAAGATCCAGGATATCTAGTCCATAAGCCCTCTTTTTTCCAACCTATTTTAGGCCACATTAATTCATATTTTTTTCCTACTGATTTTAATATCTTTGCCTGAATTGAGAATCCAAATCTACCAGTAGAATAAATAGTCCATAATCTATCTATTGTTTCTAGATCTTTACCTGACATATCCTTAACTTCACTATAGAAAACATATCCACGTTTTTCAGCTAATTTTCCAGCTAATTTTCGTAAAAAGGAACTTGTTAATCTATCTGCCTCTTCAAATTTTTGCTCAACCAACATCAATTGCAAATTTTCATAATTAATAGAAATATCTGAATATGTATTAAACCAATTATTGAATTTAGAGTTTTCAAAGAATTCAGGCTTAAATTTTTTTAAAACTTGCAATATCCAACCAGCAGCCCAGTCATCTCCATTACTATCAAAGATATCAAACAGTGAAGGGCCTAGATTAAAAATATTTTCTACTTCAGATTCTATTTGAGTTAATGAATTTATTCTTTTTCTTTGGTTGGAATCTACAAATTTTTTTATCAGATCTAATGTAGCATTATTAAAGTTATCCTGTTCTTTGTTATTCATTTTAAAAAATCAATCTAAAAAATAAAAACTATCCATGTATTTCAAAAGAAAAGAACTAGAGAAATTTAGAAGTTTTAAAGGACCACTTATAGATGTTAGAAGCCCGAGTGAATATTATAAAGGACACTTGCCTAATTCTATTAACATTCCACTATTTGATAATGATGAGAGATCTATAATTGGTACGATTTATAAAAAAGAAGGAAGAAAGAAAGCAGTCATAGAAGGATTAAAATTTTTTGAAAAAAAAATGGAATTACTACTTGATAATCTATTCATGAGTATTGAGTCTTATAAAACTATTCCTAATAAAAATGATGAATTTTTTATCAGAATATATTGCTCTAGAGGAGGAATGCGTTCACAAAGCATTGCTTGGCTACTAGAAAAATATAAATTTAATCCAATAATACTTAAGGGAGGATACAAAATATTTAGAAGATGGGTATTAGATAGTTTCTCAAAAAAGTTAAATATAGTAGTTATTGGCGGAAAAACAGGAACAGGGAAGACAAGATTATTATCATTACTAGAGAAATGTAAATATCAAACTATTGATCTTGAAGGATTTGCTTGTCATAGAGGAAGTACATTTGGAGGTTTAGGAATGAAAGAACAACCTTCAAATGAACAATTTGAAAATCAAATTGCAGAAAAATTAAATTCCTTTAAATTTACTAATAATATTTTTGTAGAAGCTGAAAGTGCCAATATAGGCAAATGCAAAATACCTCATGAATTCTTCAAACAGATGAAAAATTCTAGGAGAATTGAAATTGTAAGGAGCGAATCTAACAGGTTAAATGAGTTGATACATACTTATAGTGTTTTTGAGAAAGAGGAACTCCAAGAATCTGTATTAAGGATAAAAAAAAGATTAGGACCACAAAGAACAAAAATTGCTCTCGAATCAATTAATAAAGAGAGATGGGACTTAGTTTGCAAATCAGTTCTAGATTATTACGATAAGTGTTATGAATTTGAAAAGGTTGGCAAAACAAATATAAAGATATTAGATTTAACCGACAAAAAATATGATGAAAGTATTCTAGAGTTAATAAATAATGTTTTATAAAATAATTACAAACGAATATGAAAAATATTTCCTAAGATAATGAATTATGTAGCTAACATTATGACAGCAAATAAAACAGCAAAAATACAATTTTATGTAGGAACTGACGAACCAGTTGTACCTGAAATAAGACTCACTAGGAGTAAAGATGGTACCACTGGCCAAGCATTATTTTTGTTTGAAAAACCTCAGGCATTATCTTCTATTACAGATGGTGAAATCACAGGTATGCGTATGATTGACTCTGAAGGTGAAATACTAACTAGGGAAGTTAAAGTAAAGTTTGTTGATGGAGAACCAATATTTTTAGAAGCAGTATACATTTGGAAAAACACATCTGACTTTGATAGATTTATGAGATTTGCAAATAGTTATGCCAAATCAAATGGATTAGGATATTCTGAGAAGAAGTAAAATATTTTAAAAATTGAGTAGTTCATCATATTTCAAGTTAGTAGTATTTTTAATCACTTCGTTAATATTATGGACTCTAAGAGATTTTCTCCTCTTAATAATTTGTTCCTTAGTAATTTCAAATATTATATGTAATTTATGTAATCAAATACAAAAGGGTTTAAAAATCCCCCGACCGCTGTCATTGTTTCTTGTCTTAACTTTTATATCAGTAATAGTATTTACTATTTTTATTCTTGTATTGCCTCCATTTATAAAAGAATTCAACGAAATACTAGTTGATATTCCAAATGGTTTATCAAAAATTAATATTTTGATTAATACAAATCTGAACAAATTTAATAATCTTTTTTATGGTGAACAATCAGAAAATGTTATAGACATTTTCAGTCTTATAAATAATGTAGTAACTATTCCAGATGCCTCAACTATTGCAAAAGCTATTCAAGAAAGTTTTAAAAATTTAATAAATATAGCTGGGAATCTAGGTTCAGGTCTTTTGAAATTAATTTTCGTATTAGCAGTGAGTTTAATGATTTCTATTGAACCAAAACAATATAAAGAAAATATACTTCTATTAATTCCAAAAAATTATCGTAACAAATTTAGAAATATATTGGAAAAATGCAATATTGCATTAGCAAATTGGTCTTTTTCTATGGTAATAAGCTCATTATCAGTAGGTCTATTATCATTAATAGTTCTGTCTATATTAGATGTCAAATATGTTGTCTCAAATGCTTTAATAGCAATGGTTCTTAATATTATTCCAAATATAGGTCCAGTTATTAGTGGTATATTTCCAATCTCAATTGCACTACTAGATAATTTTTGGAAACCACTGGCCGTTTTAGGAGCATATGTAATTATTCAAAATATTGAAAGCTATATAATAATGCCATCTATAATGAAGAAAAAAGCAAACTTACTGCCTGGTCTAACATTAATATCACAATTTGGATTTACCTTCATTTTTGGTCCATTAGGCTTAATACTTTCTCTTCCATTAGCTGTAGTAATACAGGTTTTAATCAAAGAATCATTTAAAGATATTTAAAAACTACTTAATTAATTTTTTATATAAATATGGGTAGGAAAAAAGTATAAAGAAAGCTAAGGGATGTTTACCAATAGCAAAATATAGTGAATTAAAAGTAAAATGATCAGATAATATTCTTAGCTCAGTAGAGAGATCTATTAAAACTAGAGAAAATAAAATTATCAAATAATAATTCAATTTCATAAAATTAGGACCCTAAGCTCAGTCTTTAAGCAACAAAGTTGGAGCCAATAAAATACTTGAATAACTTCCAATTATAATTCCTAATGATAAGGCCAAGGAAAACCAAAATAGCGAATATGATCCAAACAAAATAATGCTTATTAAAGGGATAAGTGTTGTAATACTGGTAAACGTAGTTCTCCTAAATGATTCGTTTACTGATAATTGAATAGTTTCGTTATAGCCTTCTTTCTTAGATTTTAAATTCTCACGAATTCTATCAAAAATAACAACAGTATCATTTACAGAATAACCAGCAATAGTTAGCAAGGACACAGCAAATAAACTATTTACCTCGACGGATAATATAATTCCCAACCAGGAGAATATACCGAAAACAATTAATAAATCATGGAATAAAGCTAATAATGCAAATAATGCATATTTTTTATCAAATCTAATGGTTATATATAAAGATATTGCAAATAATGAAACCAACAATGAGGTAACACAATTAGTAAGTAATCTTTTCCCAAGCTTTGGACCTATTAATCTTGAATCCTTACTCTCATAATTCAGAGGTCCAACAATATTATTAAGATTAGAAATAAGATTATTTGATTCTTCGATACTTAAATAAGGTGTTCTTATTGAAATTAATTTATTATTATTTTGAAATTGTAATTTGATATTGTTTAAAACTTTTTTATTTTTAGAGATCTCTATTAAATTTTCCAAAACTGAATCTGGGGAAAAATTAGAACAGTCCGCTTCACAAACTCTTTCTATTCTTAGTTCATTTCCCCCTACAAAATCCATTCCTAAATTTATAGGTTTCTTATAAGAAGTATTAAAAGTAGAATATAAAATTCCTAGAAGACTAAACAAAATAAGAACAGTTGAAAAACCAATTATCTTTTTTTTATTTTTTATTAGTTCAAGATTGTTATTCATGGGAAAATAGAAATAAAGTTTAATTAGAAAAATTATTCCTTGGCAGATAGAGATTTTTCTGTCTCAAAGATTGATAAGTTGTAAAAAATCGCAAAATAGTTTTAGAACAATTTAATGAGGTAAACAAGCTTATTAAGACTCCAATACCTAATGTTGCCGCAAAACCCTTTACAAAATTTGTTCCTAATAAAAACAATATAAAACAACTTAGAAGAGTGGTAATATGGCCATCAACTATGGATGAATTAGCTCTTATAAAACCGCTATCAATAGATCTTGTAAGAGTATTACCCTCATATAATTCTTCTCTAATTCTCTCAAAAATTAGAATATTAGCATCTACAGCCATACCAATGCTAAGTATAAGCCCAGATATTCCAGGTAAAGTCAAAGTTACAGGAATTAGAGAATATATGGCTAAGTTAAAGAAACCATAAAGTATTAGAGAAAGAACTGAAACAAAACCTAGAATCCTATAATTAAAAATCATAAAAATACCAACAAAAATTAATCCACTAATAGCTGCATAAAGACTTTTTAAAATATTTTTGGATCCCAACAGAGCCCCTATTGTGTTAGTTTCTACTATCTCAATTGGCAATGGCAATGAGCCTCCTTTAAGTTGAACTTCTAATTCTCTAGCATTTTCAGCACTAAAATTTCCGCTTATTGTTGCTGATCCACCTGTAATCCCTGTAGTAGCAAACTGACTCCCAACACTTGCTTCACTTATTGATTCTCCATCAAGAATAATAGCCAATAGTTGATTAGTGCCAGCAATTGACTTTGTAATTTCTGCAAACTTTTCTCCTCCTGAATTACTAAAAGTTAATAAAACTTCCCAATTACTATTTGTTTGTTCTTGTCTCCTTCCTGCGTTAATAAGATCCTTACCAGATAAATCTGTTTTAATAAATAAATTTGTAATTTCTTTATTAACATACTTTTTAATTTCAATTAATTTCCCATATAAATCACCACTAGTAAATGAGTAATTTAATACTTGCTCTATCTCATTAAGTTCATCTTGAATAATTTTTAAGAAATTATCATCATATTGACTTTTTTCTGAAGAGGAATATTTTTCAATTAATTCTTTAATATTAAATCTCTGAGATTGCAAAGTATCTAAATCTGTAGATGTTCCTTCTTTTTGGGTCCTAAATTCTAATAAAGCAGTCTTACCTAAAACTCTTGAAGCAACTAATGGATTTTGTTCTCCAGGTAATTCTAAAATTAATTGATCTCCACCTAGGGTTTGCAAGTTGGATTCTGAAACCCCTAAGTTGTTAACACGTCTATCTATAACAGAATTAACTGCATCAAGTTCATCCTTTGTTACCTTCCCTTCCTCTTTAATTATTTGTAGTGTAAGTTGAGAGCCCCCTTGTAAATCTAATCCCAACTGTAAGGGATAATTTATTAATAGATAAACAGATAAAGTAAGTAGAAATATAATAAAAAAAAGCCAACCTTGCCTTCTTTTCATTCCCTATATGCTCCCACTAATTAAATCTTCAACTTTTTCAACTATTTGATGTGGTTGAATTATTGTCAAATTCTCAAGATTACCATTATACGGAGTTGGAATATCCTGGCTAGATAATCTAATTGGTCGGGAATCAAGATCATCAAAACACTCTTCTGTTATCAGGGCAATTAATTCTGCACCAATACCTCCAGTCTTCATACATTCTTCAACAATAATTACTTTATTAGTTTTTCTTATTGATTTTGAGATGGTTTCCATATCAAATGGTTTTAAACTTATTAAATCTATTAACTCAACATCTATACCTTTTTTTTCTAATTCTTCAACAGCTTTAAGACAGTGATGTCTCATTCGTGAATAAGTCAATAAAGTTATATGATTACCTTCTTTTACAATGTCAGCCTGATCTAAAGCGCAAGTATAATCCCCCTCCGGTAATTCTTCAGACAAGTTGTATAGAAGAACATGTTCGAAAAATAGAACCGGATTATCATCTCTTATAGCTGCTTTCATTAAACCTTTAGCATTTGTAGGTGTACTGCATGCAACAATCTTTATACCAGGAACCGCATGAAAATATGCTTCAAGTCTTTGACTGTGTTCAGCACCAAGTTGACGACCAACTCCTCCAGGCCCTCGAACTACTGCTGGTATTTTATAATTTCCTCCGCTTGTATATCTAAGCATCCCCATATTATTTGATATCTGATTAAATGCTAAAAGCAAAAAACCCATATTCATTCCTTCTACAATTGGTCTTAACCCAGTCATTGCTGCACCTACAGCCATACCCGTAAAACTATTTTCTGCAATTGGAGTATCTAAGACTCTTAACTCTCCATATTTTTCATATAAATCCTTAGTTACTTTATAAGATCCTCCATATTGACCAACATCTTCCCCCATTACGCAAACATTTACATCATTTGCCATTTCTTCATCAATTGCCTCTTTCAAAGCATTAAATAATAATGTTCCAGCCACAATTAATTACCTAATTAATCACATATATAATCCTACCACTTTGAATAATTCAACCTCCTTCAGCGAAGGTTATGAGTAGTAATATTGATAAAATCATTCCTGGCGAAAGCAAAAGGACTAAAAGGCCTAAGTCATGTAAAGACATTCAAAGAAAGTGTTTTCTTAATAATATTGGCAATTCAACTTTTCTTCACAATAAAACTTCGAATAAATACAATAAAAAGTCCTATACCTATAAAAGCAAAAGAGAAGGTTAGCAAAAAAGATAATCCAATTATTAATGTATTAATACTAGAGGAAATATTTTGGACTATTTCAGAAGAATTAGAAGGTTTATGTACTGAAAAATAAATTGCAATTTTATTACTTAAAAAATAAAAAAATATAAATAATAAAAAACTTGTTAATGATCCAACAATAAAATTTAAAGGTCCTTTTTCGGGAATATTTTTTTCAATATTCTCATTACTATTATCAGCCACAATAGATTTTTATATAAAAAATTTAAATGAATGTTATTCCCTTTTCAAGGAAAGTGCAAACCCATGAATCATAGCCTTTATCTTTAAATAATTTAGAATTTGCAGTTAATTCTTTTTTAGCAGTCTCTATATCTTTAAAGAGTGCAAAGCATGTAGGGCCTGATCCACTCATTGAAAATGTGAGACAATTTTCTAATTTAGAAAGCAAATATAATGCCTGCTTTACAGAGTCATTTTCATTTTCAACAACTAACTGCAAATCATTTTTAATAGATAAATGTTGATTATCAAAATTTAAGTTATTTAAACCGTTATCTCTTAAATTTTTTCTTATGTTCTCAATCATTTCTATATCAGTAAGATATTGATCACAAAATCTATTGCTATATTTTTTATAAGTTTCAGCAGTTGATACTGATACATTCGGATTTTTTAAAAGAATTGCTCCATATTCAAGGGTTGAATCTAATTTCTCCAAAATTTCGCCTCTTCCAAAACATAATTGAATACCACCATTTATAAAAAAGGGAATATCAGATCCTAAAGTTGATGCTAATGAACATAAAGTTTTTTGATCTAATTTCAAATCCCATAAATTATTAAGAGCAATTAATGTTGCTGCTGCATTACTGGATCCACCAGCTAATCCTGCGCCAATTGGGATATTTTTTCTTAAAAATATATTCGCACCGTAATCTATATTTGATTTTTTCCTTAATAGGTTTGCCGATTTAACAATTAAGTTATCATCAGATAGGCTTAAATCATTACAATCAGACTCAAGTTTAATTAGACCTTCATTATTAATTTCAAATTCTAAATAATCAGCAAGATCGATATTTTGCATAATCATTGCTAACTCATGAAATCCATCCTCTCTTTTACCAATAACTTCAAGGTGCAAATTTATTTTGGCAGGAGATTTTATATTAATTTTCTTTTTAACTAAATCTTGCATATACTTAAATTTTTATTTTTTAATTTTAATACAATTTTCTGCAAGCTTAATCCATTGGTCAATTGAAATATCTTGTGGTCTTAAATTAAAACAAACTTTTGAAGATTCAGATAATTCATTTATCTCTTCATTTGAAAGTATTGAATTGAGAGTATTTCTAAGCATTTTTCTTCTTGAATTAAATGAAATTCGAAGAAGTTTATCTATATATTTTTCTAGACTAATATCTAATCTTAAATCATTTTTAATTGGTTCGAAAACTACTAAAGAGGAAAAAACTTTTGGAGGCGGACTAAATGATGAAGGCGGCACATCACATATTCTTTTTATTTTTGATAAAAGTTGCATTCTTATACTAAGCGCACCAGCATTGGGACTACCTTCTTTTGACAAAATCCTATCTACAACGTCTTTCTGCATTAAAAATATTATTTTTTCGTAATTATAGTTTCTTATAATGCCCAATCGACCTATGAAAATATCCAATATTGGGCCAGTTATATTGTAAGGAATATTTGCAATCACTTTTGTAATCTTCTTATTAATCGAATCTAAATTTACAGAAAGAATATCTCCCTGCTGCAGTGAAAAATTATCATTATTATTGAATTTATCATTTAATAATTTTATTAAATCTTGATCTAATTCAATTGCATGTAATTTTTTAATTTCTGAATCTAACAACCTAGATGTTAAAGCTCCTTTACCAGGACCAATTTCTAAAATAAAGTCATTTTCATTAAGATCAGCAATTTCTTTAATTTTTTCTAATATTTTTTTATCTACTAACCAGTGTTGTCCAAATCTTTTTTTTTGATGATATTTTTTTGAATTCATCTAAAAGATAAATAATATGTTTAAATTAAATATGAATTTATTTAATACTTTATATCATGAGCTTATCAAAAAAAAATTTAGATAAACTCAATAAATTTAAAAAAAATAAAAATTTAAATAATGAAAGTGAAAATATAAATAATTACACAAATATAACTAATAATGATAATTTAATCACCAATCCAATTAATTCAGAAGATCCCAATAAAATTTTTTATTCGTTAATTGATAATTCAGAATCTTTAGAAGAGACTTCTAACGTTAATAATTCACTAAGAAAAAGTGAGATTAATCAAATTAATATGAATTCTAAAAAAGATAATTTTTCCAAGAAATTAACATCTGAAGAGGAATTATATGATGAATTTAATTATCTTCTTGATGAATAATTAGTTTTAATATTTACTTATGATTCAGAGTAATAGATTAGCAATTTATGCTATCGGCAAAATAAAGAAACTTTGGATTAGAGATGGAATTAATCAATACAAAAAAAGAATGCCTGAACTTATAATTAATGAGTTAAAGACTTTTAATTTAAATAATCTTAGATCCAATAACAATATTATTATCTGCCTAAGTGAAGAAGGAAAACAGTTTAATTCAGTTGAACTATCTTCCTTATTCTTGAATTTTAAAAATAAAAAAATTAATTTCTTAATCGGTGATACTGATGGAGTTAGTTCAGATATAAAAGAAAAATCCGATCTTATATTAAGTCTTTCTCCTTTAACTTTTCCTCATGAATTAGCTAGGTTAATCCTAATCGAGCAAATCTATAGAGCTATTTCCATATCAAACAACTCCCCTTACCATCGTTCTTAAAAAGATTAGATTCAATCTAAAATTAATCTATAAAAGTTTAATAACTAACTATTTTTTGATTTTTTGCTATATAGTACATATATACTATTAATTTAATCTTGGATTCTTTTGATTCAACTGCTAAAACATTTAAAATCCCCTTATTAACTGATTCGGTATCAGCAGGGTTTCCTTCTCCTGCAGATGACTATACAGAAGAAAATATTGATTTAAACGAACATTTAATATCTAATCCTTTTAGCACTTTTTTTCTTAGAGTTAAAGGTGACTCAATGATAAATGCAGGAATTAAAGATAAAGATTTAATAATAGTAGACAAGAGCTTAACAGCCAGGCCAGGGAATATCATCATTGCAATGATAGACGGAGAATTTACAATAAAAAGATTATCTATAAAAAATAATGAATTATATTTAAAAGCAGAAAATCATAATTATCCTGATTTTAGATTTAAAAACCATATTGATGTACAGATATGGGGGGTTGTTATTTATTCAATACATAGCTATTTATGAGAATTTCAAATATTGATGCAATAGCTCTTATAGATGCTAATAATTTTTACGCGTCATGTGAACAAAATATTAATCCTCATTTGAGAAATAAACCAGTAGTAATTTTATCTAATAATGACGGATGTATCATTGCAAGAAGCCCTGAAGCGCGAGCTTTAAAAATTAAAATGGGAACTCCGTATTTTAAGGTCAAAGAAAGACTAAATAAATTAGATGTAGCAGTCTTGAGCTCAAACTACTCGCTTTATGGGGATATGAGCAGAAGACTAATGAATTTACTGAAAAACTACTGTGAACAGATAGAAATTTATTCCATTGACGAAGCATTTGTCTCGATTTCTAGACCTAATGATGAAAATCTATATCCTTGGGCAAGAAGCATAAGATCATTAATATATCAGAATCTAGGGATTACCATAACAGTAGGAATAGGAGAAAATAAAGTAAGAGCAAAAATTGCTAATAAACTAGCTAAAAATATTGATTATTCAGCTGGAATATTTGATTTAGCTAGAACCAAAAATGAGAATAATTATTTGAAAAGAATTAGTATAGATAAGATATGGGGAGTCGGGAAACAAACCTCTAATTGGTTACAAAGTAAAGGTATTAAAAATGCGAGAGAACTAAGAGATATGGACGAAAATGAAATCATTAAGAAATTAGGCATCGTAGGGAAAAGACTGAAATTAGAACTGAAAGGCCATAGATGCCTGCCCATAGAAAAAAACAAGAAATCAAAAAAAGAAATTCAGGTGAGCAGGAGTTTCGGCACGCCTATCACAAAATTAGAAGACTTAACTCAAGCACTGGCAACTCACGCAATAAAAGCCTCTGAAAAAATGAGAAGTCAGAATTTACAATCATCTAATATTAGAGTATTTGCTAGAACCAGTAAATATTCAAGTCAAAATTATCAAAGAAGTGCTCATAGAAAACTTACAAATGCAACAGATGACACAAACAATATTTTAAAAATAGTAGTTGAATTATCTAAAGAAATTTATAATCCCGAATATAAATTTTCAAAAGCTGGCGTTTTAATGCAGGATTTAACCAATAGCGAATATTTACAGCAATCAGTTATAAATTACAAATCTCAGAAAGACCTAAAAAAATCAGTAAAACTAATGAGAACTATTGATTTATTAAATAAAAGATTTAATAACAATGCAATTACATGGGCTATTACAAAAACACCAAAAAATTGGGTAATGAATAAGAATTTCTTAAGTCGATCATCTACAACTGATATAAACCATCTCCCAACTATAGTAAAGTAAAAAAATAAAATGGAATTTATTATATTTTTAAGCAAAATAGATAAAGATATTCTTGACTTATTAATAAAAGCAAACTATGTAGTTGAAGAAAATAAAAATGAATGTCTCTTAAATAAAGAAATAATCGGACTACATAATTCTATAGAAAATAAAATAATAATATGTACTGAGAATGCAAAAAGGAAAACAAATTATAAAAATAAAAAGAAGCAACAAAAAAAAGATAACTTCAAAACAGAATTGGCAATCAGTAGAGCATTAAGACATGAAGCTACTCATGCTATACAAAGTTGCAATAACAACAAGACGGTAGGGGATATAAAAATTTTAGAAGATAAATTACATCCAAGTAAGAGGAAATCATTAGAGTTCTCTACTTCCAATTTTTCTGGAACTTATGAAAAAGAAGTAGAAGCTTATATTCTTGAATTCAAGCCCAAAAAGGTAAAAAATATGATAAGAAAATACTGCCTATAAATTAAAAATTTTTAAATTAACTAGCAAGGAAATTACCACATCGTTGTTTATCTAAAAAACTCATATGTTGTCTTTCTAAATAATATAGTTCTTGAAATTTAATAGCATCTGAGTTTAAATCCTTAAAAAGATCATCTATCTCTTTATTATTGTCTGATGAAACTGAAGAGGGATTGTCAATCAAGATAGATATACAATTTTCTAAAGTTTTTAATCTTTGAGATCCCCAAGATTCGATCAAGTGTCTACATCTTTTTAAAGAATTATATTTCTCAAGAAGTGATAAAGTTCCAAGCAAATTATCTTTAGGATTACTAAGCAATGTTAAAAACAATTCATTTGGGTTAACAAAATCATTAATTTTGTTTGATAAATCAGGATTATCAAGAGCCAAATAGTCAGGTAGAAGTGAAATTAGGTTAAGGGCAGAAAACTCTTTTAGAAGAATTTGACTATTTGATTGTTTTAATTCATTTAAATAATTTAAACCCAAATTATTTTGTTCAATTTTTAAGATAGTTTCCCATAAATTTTGAATAAATTTTGTATTGAAACCATTAATTTCTCTTTTGAGAAATTCATCGCGAATAAAAAGCCGAAGATCCGGACAATGCATATAATAAAAAATTATTTCAGATTCATTTTTTTCACGCCGAGAAATTTCATTTGGTTGTTCAAATTTTTTTGATCTACCATGCCAACGAAATCCCTTAACCTGATTTCTTAAATCTTGTTCAAACTGTATCGCTAATCTTGCTTGTCCCTTACTCAGTCGTTCTGAAACTTTTTGTAAGTAATGTGTTCTAGTTGTTGATTGAGGTAATTTACTCAATAATTTTACGAGTAAAGAAATAACACTCTGGAAATTTTCAGACTTAGTTAAATCTTTATCTTTAAATATCTGATCAATCTCCCAATCAATCCAAAAGGATGAATTATCAATTAAGTTAAAATAATCTTCTCGAGTATGACTATTCAAAAATTCGTCAGGATCTTTAAAATCATTAAGTTGAAGTATCTTAAGATTAATTTGATCATGGAGAGATAAGCTTTCGACTTCTTTTATTACTCTTTTTGTAGCTAGTATTCCTGCATTATCAGAATCAAAATTCAAGATTATATTTTTATTATCTGTACATCTACATAGTTGGGAGATTTGATACTTATTTAATGCTGTACCTAGGGAAGCTACAGAATTAGCAATACCTTTAGAATGAAGAGAAATTACATCAAAGTATCCTTCAACAATAATAGCTTTATCTCTTTTTCTTATATTGCTTGATGCTTTTTCAAATGCAAATAACATTTTGCCTTTTTCAAATATCTCTGATTCAGGGGAATTAAGATATTTGGGTTCCTGTCCATCAAGAGATCTTCCACCAAATGCAACTACTCTTCCTTGCATATCATGTATTGGAACGATTAATCTATTTCTAAAACGGTCATATATTTTATCAGAATTATCTTTAGAAATTGCAAGACCTGAAGCCAATATTTGATTAATAGGAAATTTTTCTACCTTGGATAGATAATTAAATAAATCATTCCAGGAATTTGGGGCAAAACCTAATTCAAAGTCATCAATAATTTTATTACTCAAGCTTCTTTGGGATGTTAAATATCTCATGGCTTCAACACCTAGAGAATTATTTAATTGAGACTTAAACCAATTTTTAGTTACTCTTAATATTTTATAAAGCTCCTCCTTTCTAGATAATTGTTTCTTGTAAGCTTCTACTTTGGGGCCCTCTAGATTCTCAACATTAATATTATTTTTCTTAGCAAGAGAAAGCACAACATCAGAAAAATTTGCACGGGTAAATTCCATTAAAAATTTAATAGAGTTACCACCAGCACCACAGGAAAAACAATAATAGAATTGTTTACTTGGTGATACTGTCATAGATGGCTTAGTATCATCATGAAAAGGACAAATCCCAACAAATTCCTTACCTTTTTTCTTAAGAACAATATGTTCAGATATAACGTCAACAATATCTGCCTTTTCTTTAACCTCTTGAATAGTTCTTGGGTGTATAGAATGAACCATTGAGATTTTTATCAAAAAATAAATAAAGATTTATTTGTTATAGATCAAAATCAAATAAGAATCTACTTAATTTCACAATAAAACTATTTTTTAAATGATAAATATCACAGAATTAGAAAAAAAGTTTAATTCATTTAATAAATTTAATTTGGTATTTGCCTCATTCTTCTTTAGTTTGATGACTTTGTGCGTAAAAAATATTGATAAAAGGATACCTATTTATGAATTAGTTTTATTCAGATCACTATTAAGTTTGATGATTACATTATTCATAATTAAACTAAAAAATATAAATCCTTGGGGCAAAAATAAACAATTACTTATCTTAAGAGGTGTTTTAGGAACTTTAGCTTTAATTTGTATTTTTTATGCGATAAGAAATATGCCTCTTAGTATATCTACTGTCATTCAGTACACATATCCTATTTTTATATCTATATTTGCTGGCATATTTATAAACGAAAAAATAACTCGAAATATAGTTTTTGCTTCAATTATTGGCTGGATTGGAATATTAGTAATATTAAATCCAATTCAATTATCAAATATAAACGTTGAAATTGAGAATATTTCGATTTCCATAGCATTTCTTGGAGCAATCTGCACCGCATTGGCTTACGTTACAGTTAAGAAACTTTCATTTACTGAAGATGTTTATGTAATTATTGAATATTTTCCACTTGTCTCTTTTATAGCTTTACTACCAATTGTTTTAATAAACTGGGTTACCCCAAATTGGGATGAATTAGTTTGGATAATTGGGATTGGCTTATTCACTCAATTAGGTCAGACTTTCTTAACTATAGGATTAAAAAATTTACCTGCTTCTGAAGCCTCAACAATAAACTATTTACAAGTTTTATTCGGGTCAATTTGGGGGATTTTGTTTTTTAGTGAAATAATAAACATAAATTTTTTATTAGGTGCAACACTTGTTTTATTAGGAACTATTATATCTACTACCAAAATAATCAAAAGGACATAGACTATCAAAAAGGTAAAAAAAAATTGAAATTTTATTATTTAGCTAAATTATTTTGTTTATCTCCTATTTTTCAAGTTAATGCAACAACCCCAAAGTCAGTAACTTGTAAAAGAACTGAATATAGAGATGAGTATATTCCTGGATCGAAATCAAATCCATGCTACGTAAAAAGTTCTGAAGTTGGAGTTGTAATACCTTGTAGTGGTCAAAGTAAAGCTGGAATGATAGATGATAATGATTATAGTAAAGGCTCTCTTACTGGAGCTATTATTGGTGCTGGAATAGCGCTATTCTCCTCTAGAGGGAAATACAGATTTTGGGCCGTACCCGCTGCTGGCGGCTCTGCGGGAGCGCTAATTGGATGTCAGGTGGATGGGTTAATTGATTAGTTGGATAAATGGAGAGTTTGTTGAATCATGGCAAACTAATCAAAAATTTTATATTTTATTAAATTGTCAAGGATTAGGATACGAAATACAAATACTTGAATCCTTTTTTCTCAAATTAAAACAAAATCATATTTCTAATAAAAACATCACTCTTTGGATAAAACATATTAAGAAAGAGGATTCAGATTTATTATTTGGCTTTACATCAAAAGATCAAAAAAACTTTTTTATTGAAATTTTAAGTATTCGAGGTGTTGGATCTCAAATTGGTATGAGTTTATTAAATAAATTTTCTATTAATGAAGTTATCAATGCAGTAAAAACACAAAACAAAAAATTAATTTGTTCCGTACCTGGTATAGGACAAAAAATGTGTGATAGGTTAATTTTAGAATTAAAAAATAAATTTAAAGTTGAAATACAAATTGAAGAAGAAAAACGCCAAGATGAATTTATGATTAAGAATCCTGAAATTAATAATATGATCGATGACTTACAGTTAACCCTTCAATCATTAAATTACAAAAATAAAGAAATAAAGCATATTTTACCAATTCTTTCTAAAGAAGTAGATCTTCTCGCCAATAAAGAAAAAAATTTATCATTTGAAAAAATATTAAAGTTAGCAATGAATTATCTAGATCAGGATAGTAGTAATTTAGCTAGATGAAGTAGTATTATAGAATCATAGAAAATAAACTTTATGTCATTAGATACAGCTGAAAAACAGAAGCTCATTGAAACTCATCAAGTACATCCAACTGATACAGGTTCAGCAGAAGTTCAGGTAGCAATGCTTTCTAAAAGAATATCGAAATTAAGTGACCATCTCCAAGGAAACATTCATGATTTCGCTTCAAGGCAAGGATTATTAAAAATGATTGGCAAAAGGAAAAGATTACTAACTTACATAAAAGACAAAAACGTTCAGAAATATCAAGATCTTGTAAAGAAAATTGGAATCAGAGGATGATTTCAATTAATGAAAAAAAAACAATCTAAAAAAAGGACACAAAATAAAAAGAAAAATAATTATTCTGAAAAAACTGCCTTTGCTAATCTAGAAAAAACATCCAGTACTTCAACTACCCCTAAGCGATCATCAAGTGGTATTCCTAAATATGTCGCAGATAGAATGGCAAGAAGAATATTTTTTACAGCAGGAATACCGACAATATTAGGAATGTCTGTTTTTGTTGTTAGCTACATTATAGTTACAAGAAATATTGCTGAAATACCTCCTTCCTCAACAATTGCAATTTCAGCATTGTTTTTCTTGTTAGGACTAGCAGGATTGAGTTTTGGAATATTATCAGCTAGTTGGGATAAAGAGCCTGGATCTTTATTTGGCATTGAAAACATTCCAATGAACATACAACGTGCAAAAGCAGCCTTCAAACCTGCAACTCAAAATTTCGAGGATAAAACTTAATCTAGGAAACTAAAGATTTCAAATTAACTTGGAATGATTTATCTTCTAATAATTTGCATGCTCCTTGAATATCTCCAATACAGAATTGTTCACCAAATTTAACGTAGGTAACTCTTTTTTTATTTCTTACTGCAGCTAAAACTGGTATCTTGTTTCCACATCTATTTTTATCTGGTTTAAATTTAATTAAACAGTCTCTCAAAGTATTTTGTACTCTTACATCTGATGCTTGAGAACTTTCAAGATTAATAATAAGCAATTTAAGGTTATCTATTTCTCTACAATCATCAATTATTAATTGAGTCTTATCACTTTTTTTATCTATTGTTCCCCACACCAATAATCTAGTATCAGTCAAAAGAAATTCTGATAATCTGACATAGGTTTTTGGAAAAACTATTGCTTCGCAACTTCCGGAAAGATCTTCTAGCTGAACTATAGCCATCCTATCTCCTTTTCTAGTTGTGATTTGCTTCAAATCAGGGATCATTCCAACTAAAGAGACTTTGGTTCTATCTTTTGTTTCTTCTAACTGCGAAATGCTTATAGGTGATACAAGTTTTGCTGGCTTAGTTAAGTGCTTTAAAGGATGATCAGATAAATAAAAGCCTAATAGTTGCTTTTCTAACTTTAACTTCTCAATAAGTGAATAATCATCAACTTTAGCTAATTGTGAATCTGAAAAAGTAACATTAGAAAATTCTTCTTTAGAGTCAAATAGATTTCCTTGACCAGATAATCTGTCACGATTTCTTGAAGAGGCCCACTCAATAACATGTTCGAGATCTGACAATAATTGAGCTCTATTATTGTCATTTGAAAACTCATCTAGTGCTCCACAATGAATTAGAGATTCAAGACTTCTTTTGTTAAGAACATTAGAAGGCAAACGATCGCACAAATCTGATAATGACTTAAAGATTCCATAACTATTTCGGTTTTCAATGATATTTCTTATTGCAGAATCTCCTAAATTCTTAATTGCAGATAGTCCGAATAAAATCTGATTATTCTTAATAGTAAAATCAACCCCAGAAAAATTAATACTTGGTGAAATAACTTCTATTCCCATAGAATAACAATTAGAGATATATCTTTGCATCTTGTCGCTAGAACCAGAGTTTACGGTTAAGAGGGCTGCCATATATGCAACAGGAAAATGGGCTTTTAAAAATGCAGTTTGATAAGTTACAGCACCATAAGCAGTTGAGTGACTTTTGTTAAAGCAATATTCTGCGAATAAAACCATTTGATCAAAAAGATCATTTGCTAATTTTTCATTTACACCTTTCTTCATAGAACCGTCTACAAAAATGTTCCTATGCTTTACCATCTCAGATACTTTCTTTTTCCCCATTGCTCTTCTAAGTAAATCAGCATCACCTAAAGAATAACCGGCCAGGTCTTGAGCAATTTTCATAATTTGTTCTTGGTAAACCATAATTCCATAGGTTTCAGTGAGAATTGACTTAATAAAAGGATGAGGGAAATCAACCTTTTCGCTCCCATTTTTTCGATTTATGAATTTAGGTATAAGGCCTGCATCAAGAGGACCAGGTCTATAAAGAGCAAGTATGGATGAAATATCCTCTAAAGAGCTAGGTTTGAAATCCTTAACGACCTGTTTCATACCAGAAGATTCAAGTTGAAAAATACCTTCAAGATCTCCTCTCCCAATAAGCTCAAAAGTTTTACAATCATTTTGAGGTAACTCATCTATATTTATTTTCTTTCCGGTAGATTGATTAATAAGAGAAACTGTCTTTTCAATCATCGTTAGATTCTTAAGACCCAAGAAATCCATTTTCAATAATCCTAGCGACTCAATATCATCCATAGAATATTGGGTTATTATTTGTCCTTCATTATTCCTTTGAAGAGGTACAAGTTCGTCTAAAGGATCTGATGCGATAACAACTCCAGCAGCATGAACTCCATATGTTTTATTAGTTCCTTCAATTCTCAAAGCCAAATCAACCCATTTTTTTACCCTATTATCATTAATGTATTTATCTCTAAACTCCTGGCTAGGAGAATTTTTATCAATCATTTCATTTAGTTTATAAGGTTTCCCTCTTACAACCGGTATTAACTTAGCCAATTTATCTGCCTCTCCATATGGTATATCTAGAACCCTTGCAACATCTTTTAAAACCGCCTTAGAGGTCATTTTGTTGAAAGTAATTATTTGAGCAACTTTATCCTCTCCATAACGATTAGTCACATAATCAATAACTTCATTTCTTCTATCAATACAAAAGTCGGTATCAATATCTGGCATGGACTTTCTTGCTGGATTTAAAAATCTCTCAAACAACAAACCATGCTCAACAGGATCTATATTTGTAATTTGAAGGGCATAAGCTACTAGAGATCCTGCTGCAGAACCTCTACCTGGTCCTACTGGTATAGAGTTATCTCTCGCAAATTTTATGTAATCCCAAACAACTAAAAAATAATCTGGGAAACCCATATCTTTAATAATTTTTAATTCGGAAGATAGTCTTGTTTTATAGTTATCATCAACTTCTGTAAGATCATTTTTTTTAAGTCTTTTTAAAAGACCCTTTTTAGATAATTGTGAAAGGTAAGAAAATGAATCTGTATCTTCGTTAAGAGGAAATTTGGGCATTCTATAATTACCGAACAAATCGAATACTTCAACTTTTTGAGAAATTTCTACTGTATTGTTCACTGCCTCATTAATTGATTCATCATCAATATGATCTTTAAAAAGTTCAAGCATTTCATTTTCACACTTAATATATTCTGTACCGGTATATCTCAATCTTTTTTCATCACTTATTAGTTTTCCTGTTAATACACAAAGCAAAGCATCATGTGCTTCAACATCCATATTCGATAAGTAATGCGCGTCATTGGTAGCGATAACTTTTATTTGGTGCTTCTTACCAATCTTTATTAATTCAACATTAACAATTCTATCTTCAATAGAACCGTGATCTTGTATTTCTAGATAAAAATCATCTGCAAATAATTTCTTATACCAAAGAGCTATATCCTCGGCTACATCTAATCTACCTTTTAAAATAGCCTGAGGTATCTCTCCACCAAGACAAGCTGTAGAAACTATTAAACCATCACTATATTTACTTAAGAGAGATTTATCAATACATGGTCTAGAAAAAATACCTCGACCTCTCATACCATTTAGGTGACTAATTGTTGTTAACTTCACTAGATTCTTATAACCAGTATAATTTTTTGCTAAAACCACCAAATGATATCTTTTTTCTTTTTTAGGTTGAGGATCATCAATAGAACCATTAATCACATACATTTCATTACCAATAATTGGCTTTATGCCTTTCTCATTACATTTCTTGACCAAATCAAGAACACCATACATAACTCCATGATCAGTAAGAGCTATAGATTTCATTCCAAGATCAGAAGCTCTATCTACAATTTTTGAAATTTGACTGGCTCCATCAAGTAAGCTGTAGTCACTATGATTATGAAGCGGAACGAAACCCATATTCAAATAATTTATATATATAAGATAGAGAGAATTTCTAAAAGATCTATACTTTTTGATTACAAATTAATTATTAATACAAATTTAGAATAAAGGTCTGTTCTTAATTACCTGAGCATCAATTTCAAAGATATTTGCGGCGTTCAATATTCTACCTTCTTCTAGTACATCGCCTATTAATTGCATTCCTATGGGTAATCCTTTGGTATCAAAACCACAGGGAATACTGATTGCGGGAAGTCCGGCCAAATTAACAGGAACAGTTAATAGATCAGACAAATACATTGAAAGTGGATCATTGACGAAATCACCCTTCAAAAAAGCGGTAGTTGGACAAGTTGGGGTTAATAAAATATCTACTTTCTTAAAAGCATTATCAAAATCTTTTCTTATTAAGGTCCTAACTTTTTGTGCCTTTTTGTAATAGGCATCACTGTAACCAGCTGACAAAGCATAAGTTCCTATCAAAATCCTTCTTTGCACTTCATCTCCAAATCCTTCAGCTCTACTTTTTGATGTCATATCAATAAGATTTTTACCTTCACTTGATCTATAGCCATATTTGACTCCATCATATCTAGCTAAATTTGCGGATGCTTCAGATGGTGCAATGACATAATATGTAGCAATTCCGTCGTTAAATCTAGGACATTCAACTTCGATAATTTCAGCTCCTAAAGTTTTGAATCTCTCAACTCCAGAAAGAACAGATTCCTTAACCTCTGGATTGAGCCCTTGATGTTCAAAACACTCTTTAATGATTCCGATCTTTAAACCCTTTATAGATTTATTTAAATCAGTCAAATAATTTGGAACTGATTTATCAAGACATGTTGAGTCAAAGGGGTCTTTACCAGATATTGAATAAAGAATTTCAGCTGCATCTGAAACAGTATTTGTAATTGGGCCAATTTGATCAAGAGAGCTAGCAAATGCCACCAGTCCCCATCTGCTAACTCTTCCATAAGTAGGTTTAAGACCTACAACACCACAAAAAGATGCTGGTTGTCTTATTGATCCTCCTGTATCAGAACCTAAAGCCGCCGCACAAAATCCAGCAGCAACTGAAGCAGCACTGCCGCCTGAACTTCCTCCTGGCACTCTATTAATATCCCAAGGATTTGAAGTGACCCCAAATACAGAAGTCTCTGTTGAACTGCCCATTGCAAATTCATCTAAATTTGTTTTTCCTAAACAGATCCCCCCTGAAGACCATAATTTACTTGAAGCAGTCGCCTCATAAGGTGCAACAAAGCTTTTGAGCATATTACTTGCACAAGTTGTTATAACCCCTTTGGTGCAAATATTATCCTTTATTGCTATTGGCATCCCTGCAAGAGGAGGAAGTTTTTCATTATTTTGAATTAATTTATCTATATTCTCTGCTTGCGCGATTGCATTTTCTTTTGTAGTACAAATATACGAGTTAATTTCAGTATCTTTATAATCGATTTTGTCAAAGATATCATTAACTAATTCCTTAACAGAAGCATTATTGCTAATAATTTCTGCTCTTAAAGAATTAAAATTCATTTCTTAATTTATTTCTTAAATTAAAGTAATCAAAGAGTTAGTGGCTCTTCTTTTTTGCAGCGAATCAAGCTATGTTTAATATTTTCAGACCCTTCGTCAGAAAGTTCTTTAATAAAAGAAGACATATTTTCTTTTAAACTACGTTTAGTAATAAATGGGCCGAACCAGTAAGTCCCCATAGGTTGATTTGTCTCAATTTTAGCCCACCAGGCCAATCCGAGTTTGTTTCCAAAGTTTCTAATCAATTTTATCGGTCTATTAGACCATCAATTCTTGTTAAATTCTATACAATTTTGTAGTGAAAATTCAATAAATTTTTATTAATTATATCAATGTATTGAAACAACAACATTTAAGAGGTCTTTGAAAACAGTGATTATAAACAAATAAGATTATTTACTTGTCAAGTGAAATAGTGATATGGCAGCAGCCACAGAGGCATTTAAACTTGAAGTCTTACCTTTAAGGGGAATGCTTAATAGAAAATCGCATTTTTTTTGAGTAAGCAAAGAAATACCTTTATCTTCAGAACCAATTATGACTACTAAGGGTGCTTTTTCTAGAAAATTTGAGATGGATAATTGACCATCTCCAGATAAGCCAACAATAAGAAAACCATTTTTCTTAAACTCATCAAGTGCTCTATTTAAGTTAACAACTCTACTTACTTGCAAGTGTTCTAAAGCTCCTGCAGCAACCTTAGCAACTGTTCCCGTCAATCCAGCAGATCTTCTCTGAGGAATGACAATTCCCTTGCAGTCAAATGCTTCCGCTGATCTTATAATCGCACCAACATTATGTGGATCAGTTATACCGTCTAATGCAAGTATTATAGGATTGGCACTGTTGTGTTTAGAAAAACCGATTAATTGTTCTAAGGAGATTGTTTTAGAGCTTGCTAACTGCAATGCGATACCTTGATGAGAAGCACCATAAGTCAATTGCGAAAGCCTGTTCCAAGAAACTTCTTCAATTAGGACTCCTTTTGCTTTAAGTTCCTTAAGCAAAATATAAAATTTGTCTGAAGAAAAGATTTCCGAAGTACACCAAATCCTATTAATCGCTCTTTCACTTGTAAGAGTCTCATAAACCGAATGTTTACCCCATATCCAATCATCAAAATTCCTCTTACTAGTAAACTCTTGATCATCAGGATTTTTATTAGAAAAGTCTTTATTAGATTTAAATATTGGCTTTCTTCTTTTTAAAGACGAAAAAGTATTATATTTATCATTTTTATTTAAATTTGCAACATTATCATTTTTAGAAGAATTGTTTAAAAATCTTTCATTTTTTTCTGTACGATTTTTATTTTTTGAGTAGTAATTTAAATCTGATTTTTTTTTGTAATCTTTATTATTTTTTCCAGGAAAATTTTTTTTTGATGAGTTTTTCATAGGTTCAATTCATTTTTTATTCTAAATGTTCAAAAAGTGTTGATAATCTTTGAGGATCTTTTAAAAATAGCCAGCCAATGAGAGTTTCAAAACCAGTTGCTCTCGAGTATATGGTAGGGTCTGAAGACTTTGGATACCTCTTTGTTTTATTTCTAGCACGCCTAATTAGATCCTTTTCATTTGAATTTAATAAATGTTCAATTTGACTTAATGATTTTGATTGAGATTTTGCTTTTACTTCGTTAACAACAGATAAATGGAGATCTTTAGATTTTAAGGGGAAATGAACATGTCTTAGTCTTTGGTGAAGCTCCCATACCGAATCTCCAAGCCAAGCAAGTTGAATAACGCCTATATCCTCGGGAGATCCATATGGAACCAAGTTTTGAATCCAATAATTCAATTTTTTAAGTAATTTAATGCATCTTCAAGGCTTGACTGCAAGTTAAGAAAATCCCCTAAACGAACAAGTTTAATTGTTTGAGCCACTCTAGAATTACCAACGACAGAGAAAGCAAGTTTTGACTTTTTGCATTCTTTAGCAGTCTGAACAAGAGCTCCAAGTCCCGAGGAATCTAAAAAATCTATTTTTGTAAGATCAATAACGAATGGAAGCTCATTTTTTAAGTTATTGGTAACAAAAGTCTTAAATTGTTTTTCTGAAAAAGCATCAAGTTGGCCTTTAAAAGTAAAAACAATAATGTTTGTTTTAAGCTCAAGGTTTCCCCTTAAAGAAACCGTTAACTTCTGGAAATCTTCTATGATCTAATACCTCCAAAAAATTAATGTATCAAATGTAATTATCAAATCAAAAGAAACCAATATGTCAACATCTTTCTAACATTAGAGAAACAAATTTTTCAAATAAATAATCTGAATCATGTGGACCAGGTCCTGCTTCTGGATGATATTGCACACTAAATATTGGCTTGTTATTAACTTCTAGGCCAGCCACAGTATTATCGTTAAGGTTATAGTGGGTAATTCTAACTATTTCTTTTGACAGAGAATTGGGATCAATAGCAAAACCATGATTCTGACTAGTTATCTCAATTTTGTTATTTTCTCCACAAGGATGATTTAAACCACGATGTCCAAAAGGTAATTTATAAGTTGAACCTCCTAATGCTAATCCAAATATTTGATGGCCAAGGCAAATACCCAACATAGGTATTTCACCATATTTAATGAGTGATTTTGCTAAGTCTATACCTTCAGAAACAGAAGAAGGATCGCCTGGACCATTTGAGAAAAATATACCATCCGGCTCGTTAGACAGAACTTCATTTAAAGAAGATCGAGAAGGTAAAACCAAAACTTCACAACCATGGGATACGAGTCTATTTAGAATTGAATTTTTAATTCCAAAATCAATAGCTACTATTTTTAACTTTTTAGAGGACTCATCATATTTTTTTCTTAAATCAAAATTTGTTTGCGTATGATTTTTCCATAAATATTGTTCCTTTGTTGAAACAACTTTTGATAAATTTAATCCCTCCATCTTTGGAGTATCACAAATTATCTTTAAACAACTTTCATCAGTTTTATCTAGAGAGGTAATAACTCCATTCATCGAACCACTAGATCTTAAAATTTTAACAAGAGCCCTTGTATCAATTCCATAAAGACCTATGATATTTTTTTCAACTAACCATTGATTAAAATTCTTTTTAGATCTCCAATTGCTGCTATTAGATGAAAAATTTCTAACAATTATCCCTTTAACATTAATATTAGATTCTGAATCTTCAAAATTAATGCCAGTATTTCCAATCTCTGGATAAGTGAATGTTAATATTTGTCCATAATAACTTGGATCAGTAATAACTTCCTGATATCCGGTCATTCCCGTATTAAAAACTATTTCGCCAATAGCTGTACCAGAAGCACCAAAAAAGAATCCTGGGAATACAATTCCATTACTTAAAACCAATTTAGCGTTTTTCTTATATGGATTAATCATCAATTTGAAATTAATTAATTTGTATGTAAATAATTTTTTAAAAGTAAAAATTTTTTCCAAGGATTTCCTTGATTTATCGAAAATAAAGCTTTATTAAATCCTTCATTTAAATCATCCTCAATACCTGCGGCCCAAAGCACTAAAGCAGAGTTCAAGGCAACCACATCAATATGAGATTTTTGTCCAGAACCATTTAAGACAGACTTTAATATTTCATTGTTAGACTCATTATCAGAAACCACAAGCTTTTCGTTGGATATATTTTCATGGTTAAAGTCTGAAATATTTAATTCTGAAAACCGTAATTCACCATTATCAATAAATACTAATTTATTTTCTCCTTGAAGAGAAGCTTCATCAAGGCCACCAGACCCATGAACGACTATTGCTCTATTCATACCCATTTTTAAAAGCGCGCTTCCCATAGGTTTTAAAAGATCCTCAGAAGCAACACCCAAAACTTGTGCATTGGGTCTTAAAGGATTTACCAATGGTCCAAGTTGATTAAATACTGTCCTTATTCCAAGGGTCTTTCTTAATGGAGCAAGTTTTATTAAAGATTTATGCCAAACAGGTGCGAACAAAAAAGTTATACCAATTTCACTTACGGCATTGATTACTTTTTCTAATGAACAATTTAAATTCAAACCAAGATTTAACAAAACATCAGCAGAACCAACTTTTCCACTAGCACTTTTATTTCCGTGTTTTGCAATTTTTACCCCACAAGATGCAGCTACAAATGCAACTGCAGTTGAAATATTGAATGTATTAGCTCCATCACCCCCTGTTCCACAAGTATCTACCAAATACAAATTTGGTCTTGCTACTGGCAATTCGCAAACATTTAAGAGTTCCTGAGCCATGGAACTTAGTTCGACACCTGTAGAACTCTTTGCTCTCAAAGCACTCAAAAAAGCTCCTGTTTCAACATCTGAAATTTCATCATTAAGCCATCTTTGCATTAAAGATCTAGAAGTTAATTCATCAAGGTCCCTTCCCTCCAATAAATTATTTAGGATTTCAGCGTTTGATAGATTAAAAGACATTTATTTATGTAAGAAAAATTATGCAGATAAAATTCAATTTGAGGTGTCAAAACCTGAACCAACTAAATCTTCTTTTGTATTAGAAGGCCTGAAGCTTTTTGACCAAATATTTTTTGTTTTTGAAAAAAGTTCATTTTTAGTAATCTTCCAAAAATTTAAAATTTTTTCAATATCGTTTTTAATTTCAATTTCTCCGGGGAAATTGGTATAACGATTTATTAATCTAGCTAAATTAATATAGTCAAGATCTTCTGGTGTTTTTTTAGTGATAAGGGAATCTATAATGTTCTTGTCTGTTTCATGTAATGGATGAGTTTGCTCGTTACCCATAAAAAAATACTAAATCATTTATAAAATTAGCTCACATATTCAAAAATGAAACATTATCTTAATCATATCGGTAAAATAAAATGAAAAATTTAAATTTACAAGTTATATCTAAATACCTAAGACCTTACAAAAAAGAATTTTTATATGGAGCTTTAGCTCTCTTATTAGTAAATATACTTAGTGTTGTAATACCCTTAGAAGTAAAAAATATAATTGACCAATTACAAAATGGTTTTTCTTCGGATTTTGTTATTTCTAAATCATTATGGTTAATATTTTTAGCAACTTGCATGGGTTTAATAAGATTATTTTCAAGACAGATAGTCTTCGGTATAGGTAGAAAAGTAGAAGTAAATCTTCGTCAAAAACTTTTTGACCATTTACTTACTCAAGATCCAGAATGGATTCAAAAAAAAGGTAGTGGAGACATTATTAGTAGAGCTACTAGCGATGTTGAAAACATAAGAAGACTTTTAGGTTTTACAGTTTTAAGCTTGTGCAACATTGTCCTGGCTTATTCATTCACTATTCCTTCAATGTTTTCGATTAACAAAACATTAACAATATCAGCTTTAATGATATTTCCATTAATCCTTGGAATTGTAAGTCTATTTGGCGGAAGAATGGTTAAACAAAGAAAAGCTCAACAAGAATCATTGTCAAAACTTAGTGATCTAATACAAGAAGATCTTTCTGGTATAAGCGCCATTAAAATTTATGCCCAAGAGAATGCTGAGAAAAAGGAATTTAACATATATAATAACGACTATCGTAATTCAGCGATAAATCTTGCAAGAACAGCGAGTACACTATTTCCTTTGTTACAAGGGATTTCTTCAATCTCATTATTGATTTTATTATCATTAGGAACTTTTCAATTAGAAAGTGGATTTATTTCGATAGGTGGTTTAGTAGCTTTAATTCTATACGTAGAAAGACTTGTCTTCCCAACGGCTCTATTAGGTTTTACTTTAAATACCTTTCAACTTGGTCAAGTAAGTTTAGATCGTGTTGAAGAAATCTTTCAGAACAACCCAAAAATTGTAGATAGAGCAGAAACTAAATTTTTAAAAAGAAAGGTTAAAGGATTCTTAGAAGCCAAAAATTTAACCATAAAGTATCCAGGATCAAAATTTAATTCATTAAATAGTCTCAATTTTAAAATTTATCCTGGAGAACTTATTGCAATAGTTGGCCCAGTAGGTTGTGGCAAGACAACACTAGCAAAGTCTCTAGGACGGACTATTGAAATTCCAGATAATCAATTATTTTTAGATGAAATTGATGTAAAAACTTTAAAATTAAGCGATCTTAGAAAAAATATTTCAATCGTTCCTCAAGAAGCATTCTTATTTACTTCTACAATCTCAGAAAACCTAAGTTTTGGAGAACCAAAAGCATCTAAATATTTAGTTAAAGAAAGCGCTACAAAAGCTGGATTAATTGATGATATCAATAGTTTTCCACAAAGGTTTAAAACTATTGTTGGTGAAAGAGGTATTACATTAAGTGGTGGACAAAGGCAAAGAACTGCACTAGGAAGAGCACTACTTGTTAATTCTCCGATAATTGTTCTTGATGATGCTTTAGCAAGCGTAGATAATAAAACAGCAGCAAGAATAATAGATGAAATGAGTGATAGAAGTAATAAAACAATCATAATGATCAGTCACCAACTTTCTGTTGCAGCTACCTGTGATAGGGTTTTAGTAATGGATAAAGGAGAAATAGTTCAAGAAGGGTCCCATAAAGATTTAGTTAAAGTGAATGGGCTATATAAACAACTTTGGGAAAGAGAACTAGCTACCAAAATTGTTAAGAGCTAAAAGTAACTTTTTTACTTATAATAATATATTTAAATTATGTTTAAATTTCTGAAAAACATTATGAATAATGAGGAGGTAAATTTAACTAATGATGCTTATTCATTACATAGAATATTAAAAACAGATATCAAAAAAGATCCTATTGGAGAAGAAGAAGATGAAATAATTTTTGGATGCGGTTGTTTCTGGGGAGCTGAAAAATGTTTTTGGAAACTTCCTGGAGTTGTTACAACTTCTGTAGGTTATGCTGGAGGTAAAAAAAACAATCCGACTTATTATGAAGTATGTAATGGCTTAACTGGTCATTCAGAAGTTGTAAGAGTTATATGGGATAAAAGGGAAATAGATGTAAGTGATTTATTAAAAATGTTTTGGGAATGTCATGACCCTACTCAAAAAAACAGGCAAGGTAATGATATAGGAACACAATATAGATCAGCAATATATTACAAAAATGAAAATAATATTAAAACTATATTATCCAGTAAGGAACAATATCAAACTGAACTAAACAGAAAAAATCTTGGTTTGATTGAAACGGAAATAAAAATGATTGATTCATATTTTTATGCGGAAGAATATCATCAACAATATCTTGCATCAGCTGGAAGCAGGCAGTATTGTTCAGCTTCACCTACAAAAGTTAAGTTGGGAGCTTTTACTGGAAGCAACTATAAATTAAAAAATTATATATGGGAAAACTTTAATTGGGAAGTTGATAAGTGTGTATTGAGATCTGATAACAATCCTATAAAAAATAGTATTTAAATTCAGTCTAATCTCTATAGTAAAGAGACGGGGCGTAGCGCAGTTTGGTAGCGCACCACTTTGGGGTAGTGGGGGTCGTGGGTTCAAATCCCGCCGTTCCGATTACTTATCGTCTTCATTTATAAGAGATTTATATAGTTTATATGAACTTATGCCAACTGCTATGAATGTAAAAGAAGAAAAAAAAGCTAAAACCAATATAGTAAGATTTGAAACTTCCACTTCACCTAGTTGGAAAGATATAAAAATGTTCATTTGAAAGAATTTTTTTTAAAACCTTAACACAATTGCAAAAATAATTTTTTTCACATCTAATTATAAATTCAAAAGAATTACAACCCCAAAAATAACTCGATAGATAATAAATATTTTCAACCCATTAGAAGAATAATACTTTAATAAGAAATCTATAGCTAATAAAGATGATAAAAATGTCGTAATTAGACCAACAAACAGAGGGAGAAAACCCAATGAAAAGAAATCATTAAATGAATAAATAAACTCAACAATCGCAGCAAGAGAAATAGCTGGCATCCCTAAAAGAAAAGAAAATTTCGCAGCATCGGCTCTTTCCCATCCTGATATTAAAGCGCTAGAAATAGTAACCCCCGATCTTGAAACACCTGGAAAAATGGCAAATGCCTGAAAGAAACCTATCAAAAAACTAGCTGAATAATTATGGTTTTTGATATTAATAGAGCCTCTTTTGGAACTATCTGCAAAGTACATAAAAATAGTCATTAGTAATGATACCAAGGCTATTGATAAATTTGAACGAAGAACGTTATCAAAAAAATAAGGGGCAAATAATTTTATACTCCCGCCAAGTAAAACAATTGGGATAGTACCAATCAAAATAGACCTTATTAATCTTTCATGTAAGAGATAGTCAAGAAATTTTTTTGAAGATTGACTTTGAAAATTTAAAATATCATTCCTAAAATACCAAGCTATAGCGAAAACACTTCCAAGTTGAATGGTGGCAGACAAAGAGGCACCGGGATCATCAATTCCTAAAAAAATAGATATAACTTTTAAATGAGCTGTACTACTTACAGGAATAAATTCCGTCAAACCTTGAATTAAGCCATATAAAATAAATTTTAAATATTCCAAAAATTCATTAAATTACCTAACTAATTAATAGCAATTCACATTTAATAATTAAAAGCTAATATAGAAAAATGAAAAAAAATTCTACTTTAATATTATTTTTTCTTTGTTCCTTAATATTTTCTGATTCTGTAAAAGCTAACTATTGGCTAGTAATTGGAACTTATAGACAAGGGCCAGGCAGAAGGCCAGAAGTTAGTGGAATAACAAGTCCTTCATTACATTCTATTCCCATGAAAGATTTAGCTGCATGTAAGAAGGCGGGCGAAAAAATTACAAATGAAATATATAAACCTGTTTGGGAATTTGATAGTAGATGGACATGTGTATTTAGAGGTGATTAAAAATAAAGTTACCTTTTTACATCATGAGCACAGCCATCACCTTTATAATTCTCACTCTCGTAAAAATCATTTTTTGTACCAAAATATATTGTTAATAAAACGAATGGTAAGCTTAATATAAATAAAATAGTTGTTAAATCCATAGTGTCAACTTATTTAGTAAGGTTATGAAAAATTAAAATAACAAATTGTTCATTAAACTTAGCTTTAGTAATCTGTAGGCCCTTTAATTCCAAGATAAAAGAAGGCTACTAAACCAACTAAAAGTAAAACTCCAGCTATAGCCGCAGAAGGAACAAAACCTCCTATAGCAAAGGAAGAAAAATAATACATCTATAAAACTAAAACTAGTTTGATAATATCAATAAAAACTAGGAATTTGTAAAAAATTTTGACTCGAAGACAAATAGAGAATATTTGTTCTAAGCCACTAAAGTCGAATCTTCATTATCAGGAGAAATTCTTATTCTCTCTTCCAACTTAGGGCCATATAATTCATTTCCCCAAATCTCCACTCTTGAGTCATTTGGGGCCATAAAAGTAAGAATGTCAGTAGGAAATAAAACTCTCTCTAAAAAAAAATTTGATGGGCCAATACATCTCAAGACAACCATTCTACAGCCTTCATTTTTGTAAGAAAACTCAACCATCTCTAAAGAACAAAATATTGTCAATTAAACACCATTATGAGCTAAAAAAAATGTATTAAAAATTACTGAAAAAAAAGAAATTAAGAAAATGCTACAAATTCAATCCAGCCTGAACTAAATTTCTTTTTTGATCAATTAATAATAGCGCATAAGAATTTATAAAATCAAAACTTTTAGGCGGGATAGAGACATTAAGCATTCTCAAGAAATTAGATAATTTTTCATCTTTAAGGGCATTTCCTTTTTGTAAAAACATTTCTTTTTCTTGATTTATTTTCCACATATTCATATATTCAATCTTCAAGGGCTTTAAGTGCCAAATACTGTCAATTAAAGTCCAAATATCTAGATATTCGTTTAGGTTTTTTTGGATGGTTAATATATAAGAAGATTCATCAAAACTTAAATTTGTTGTATATGTAGGGGACTCATTTATGTCAATAAAGTAAGGTTTTACTCCCAAAAACCATCCCTCAAGAATTAATAAATCAGGATTATCTAATCTCCAATGAGATCTATCTCCTAATCCATTTCTTAGAGATTTATCAAAAACTGGTACATTTAATTCTCCATTTATCTTCCAATTTAATAATTTTTCATGCATTAATTTTACTGAATGACTGCCAGGAAAACCTCTTGAAACGTTCCAAGGGTTATTCTTAATTGCTAATTTCATTTCATCTGATGGGAGATAAAAGTCGTCAATTGAAATAACGGCAATTTTGAAATTTAATTTTAAAGATATTGCTTCGAGCCATTTACCTAGTGTTGTCTTTCCTGTACCAGGAAGAGCTGAGATACCAATTATTTTTCTATCAGTAAAATTATTGTGAAATTTATAAGCCTGAGATAAAAGAGGTAAAGCTAAACCCCAAATCCAATCTTTATTTACTTTATTGTTCCAATATTGATCAATTGATAAGATGTCTCTTTGATTATTCCAAAAATTGAACCAATCATCCAAAGATTCCCAACCAATATCAATAATTAATTTTTCAAAATTATCAAGAGGAAAATTAATATCTAACTCTTTCATCGTTCTAACTTAGTTCTCGCTTATTTATCAATTTATTAATTTCATTTTTCCAACCATATCCATTTGGTTCAGAAGCTAAAATAAATTCAAAATCTTTTAATTGATTTAGTAAATTCAAATTAGGTCCATCTATTCCAGGAATAACAATTTTAATATCTGAGTTTAAAAGTAGAGGTAAATCATTTGGAGAATCGCCCAAACCTATAATTTCAATATTTTGAATATTTGCATATTCTTTAAGAGTATTTATTGCTTTACCTTTATTCGATTTTGTAGATAATAAGTGACTCATTCTATTTCCCTTAAAAATATCAACATTGAACTTTTTACAACAGATATTAATTTTCTCTTCTAAAAAGCTTGGCGGATTTAAAAAAGGCATGCTCCAATGTCTATCACGCATTAAGTTCAATGAGTTTCCTTCTAAACCTGTTAGCTGAGTTGCTTCTTGATCGGTGAGATTATTAAGAGGAGTAAGTTTATAATCAATTTCATTAGAAATAAGATTTAAGATTTCTTCAAGTAATTCGTATTTTATTCCAAGAATAATTTCTCCATTAACTCTTTTAAGAGTTTCACCATATATTGCCGCACCATTTTCAACAATATAGGGATCCGTTAAATTGAGTTCAGTCCT
>QCPU01000011.1 GCA_003212395.1 Prochlorococcus sp. AG-442-B03
GAAAGTTGATTTTATAAGAAATCTAGAAAACTCCTTAAATGCAAAAGATTTAGAATTTATTAGAAAAAATTTTAGAAATGAAGAAAGCCAAAATATACCAAAACAATTTTCAAAGATTATTAATGATTTCCCTAACAGCAAATGGAAGATCAAAAGATTAAAATCTAATATTCCAGATAAAGATATTTTGCGAATAAAAGTTTTTGGGGAAAAAATAGTTAATGGAGAAATATATATACTCGAATCAAAATTTGATTATTTATTTTCAATCGTAAATGGGAAAATAGATGAAGGGATTATCAAAAATTTATTCACCATAATAAGAAACGATAATAAAAAAATAGATATTAGTTTTAAAATTCCTGATAGAGTTCTTACTGGTTCAAAATATGATATCGATATAATTCTAAATAAGCCTCTTGAAGAAGTGATTATTGCTGGAGCTATAAAACCTCATCAAGTTAATTCATTGTTTGAACAAGAAATATTATTGGAGCCATTGGCGTCTGGAGGGATTTTTAAAATAACAAGAGCCCCTTCAAAACCAGGGATACAAATTTGGTCAGGAATAATAGCTCATCCTGAAGGAATGATTACTTTCACAAAGAGCATTGATATTGTTGATAAGATATAGCCTAAGCGTCGTTTAAAGCAGCCACACCTGGTAAAGTTTTACCTTCTAAAAGTTCCAAACTAGCCCCACCTCCAGTAGATATATGAGACATTTTCGCAGCTAATCCTGCTTTTTCAACTGCTGCAACTGAATCTCCACCACCAATTATTGTACAAACTTCAGAAAAAGCACTCAAGTCAGCAAGAGTCGTAGCTATTGCATTTGTACCGTCTGCAAATTTATCAAATTCAAAAACTCCCATTGGACCATTCCAAATAATCGTCTTACATTCTGCAAGAGCATTCTGAAAAACTTTAATGGAATCTGGACCAATATCTAGACCCATCCAATTCCCACTAATTGCATCAATTTGAGATATTTTACTATTGGCGTCAGGAGAAAATTCATCAGCCAAAACAACATCAGTGGGTAATAGCAATTCTACTCCTTTTGCTTTTGCTTTTGCTTCTAAATCTTTAGCAAGCTCGAGTTTATCTTCTTCTACAAGGCTCTTTCCGACATCTAAACCTCTAGCTTTATAAAAAGTGAAAATCATACCTCCACCAATCATGATTTTGTCACACTTATCTAGTAAAGAATCAAGTACTCCTATTTTGCTACTAACCTTTGATCCTCCAACTATTGCTGCCAATGGACGATTTGGAGAATCTACAGCTCCTTGGAGGTATTTCAATTCTTTTTCTAAAAGGAATCCAGCTATCGAGGGACTTAAATAATTTGTAACACCCTGAGTTGAAGCATGCGCTCTATGAGCAGCACCGAAAGCATCATTTACGTAGATATCTGCATGTGATGCTAATTTTTGAGCAAACTCCAGGTCGTTCTTTTCCTCTTCACCAAAAAAACGGACATTTTCAAGTAAAAGAACATCTCCATTAGATAAGCTATTTGATTGTGCAACTGCTTCATCACCAATACAACTGTTAGTAAGAGCAACATTTTGCCCCAACAATTCACTTAATCTTGCTGCTACTGGAGTTAATCTCATTTTTTCATTTACCTGACCCTTTGGTCTACCAAAATGAGCAGCTAAAATAATTTTTGCAGAATGATTAATAAGATATTCAATAGTTGGGATCGCTGCACGAATACGCGTATCATCAGTTATTTGACCATCTTCATTTAATGGAACATTAAAATCTACTCTTACAAGAACTTTTTTTCCTTCTAAATGTGTCTTATCAAGACTGGAAAGAGATAATTTTGACATTAAACAAGCTATATTTATAATCTCAAGACCCTAACGTTAATTTGACCTTATTGGGTTAAAAAGTAGTTACTGTTACCTATGCCTTAATAAATTTTAAAAATTAACGATTATAAAAATTTTTTTAGTCATTAAATTTATACTAAACTTTAGAAGTAAATACTTTTGAAACTTATAAAAACTAAAAGGAATACAAAATTTTATTTGATTTATTGAAGTGGACATACCCAAAATCCAATGGTACCCAGGCCATATCGCAAAAGCAGAAAAGAAATTATCTGAAGTTATCAATAAAGTAGATTTAGTCATAGAAGTTAGAGATGCACGAATTCCTTTGTCAACAGGACATCCACACTTAAATAAATGGATAAATAATAAAAAACATATTCTTGTTATTAACAGATCAGACATGATCTCTCCTAGTACCATAACAAGTTGGAATAAATGGTTTAATGCTAAAGATCAATATCCTCTTTGGTGTGATGCCAAAAGAGGAATAGGGATTAAAGAAATTTGTAAGTCAGCCAAAGAATCTAGGTCGTCAATCGACGATAGAAGACTCTCTAGAGGAATGAGAATTAGGCCAATTAGAGCCCTTACACTTGGTTTTCCAAACGTAGGAAAGTCAGCATTAATTAATAGAATTGCAAAAAAAAGAGTTGTAGATAGCGCTAGAAAAGCAGGCGTGACTCGTAATTTAAGATGGATAAAATTAGAAAGTGGTATAGATCTGCTAGATGCTCCTGGTGTTATACCTCCAAATTTAGAAGATCAAAAATCAGCACTTAATCTTGCACTATGTGACGATATTGGTGAAGCTGCTTATGAAATAGAAAGCGTCGCAATTGGATTTATCAAAATTATATCCACTCTCAACAATGATAAGAATGCGAATATCTCAGTTAAAAAAATATCTAATAGATATGGAGTTGATATTACCAAAGGCTTTAAGAGTCCTTCTGCTTGGATCGACGAAGCAGCTTCAAAACATACCTCAGGCGATAAAAGGAGAATGTCTCATAAGTTATTGGAAGATTATAGAAATCAAATGCTGGGTAAAATTGCTTTAGAAGTACCACTATGGAATTAAATAATCAAAATTCTTTCGGCATTGGAGAAGGTGAGCTTATAGAAATTATTTATGAGCTACCTCTTCCTATGAGGCTAGACAGATGGTTGGTAAGTAAAAGGCCAGAACAAAGTAGAGCAAGAATTCAACATTTTATAAATTCAGGTTTAGTACTTGTAAACTACAAGACCGCGAAAGCAAAGACCCCATTAAAAAATGGCGACAATATTCAAATATGGATGCCTCCTCCAGAACCTCTTATTTATTTGAAACCTGAAAAAATGGATTTACATATCCTTTTTGAAGACGAGCACATCATAGTAATTAATAAACAATCAGGACTAATTGTTCATCCAGCTCCTGGACACAAATCTGGAACTTTAGTGAATGGATTACTTTTTCACTGTAAAGATCTACCTGGAATTAATGGGAAACTAAGACCTGGGATTGTTCACAGATTAGATAGAGATACCTCAGGATGTATGGTGGTTGCAAAAAGTCAAGAGGCATTAGTAAATCTCCAGAAACAAATTAAAGAAAAAATAGCATCACGCGAATATATTGCAGTAATTCATGGAGCACCTAATTCTGAAGAAGGCCAAATAGTGGGAAACATTGGCAGAGACAAATTCAATAGATTGAAATATAAAGTAGTTGAAGAAACTTCAGGAAGGTATGCCTGTACCTATTGGAAATTAGAAGAAAGATTTGGCAATTACTCATTAATGAGTTTCAAACTAGATACGGGGCGAACGCATCAAATAAGAGTACATTGCGCTCATATTAATCATCCAATTGTGGGTGATCCGTTATATGGAAGATGTAAAAAGCTACCATGTAAGTTAGATGGCCAAGCTTTACACGCCATTAAGCTTGGACTTATACATCCAATAAATGGTAAAGAAATGATATTTGAATCAGAGTTACCATTAGATTTTCAAAAATTACTAAGTGTTCTTAAAGTTAAATAAGATTTAAAGAGGAATTTAGAAGCGATTTTGTATAAGTGTTTTGAGTTTTAGTGAATATTGTAGAACTTTCTCCTTCATCAACTATCTTTCCGTGATTCATAACTAGCAACCTATCACAAAATCTTTTAGCAATGCCTAAATCATGAGTAATAAAGATAATCGTTAAATTCATTTTTTCTTGCAAGACTCTAAGTAATTCAAGAATCTCTATTTTTACTGAAGCATCCAACATATTAACGCTCTCATCACAAATTAAAATTTGTGGTTTCAACAATAGCGCTCTGGCTAATGAAATTCTTTGCAATTGACCACCAGATAATTGGCTAGGATAAGAATTAAAAAAATCATTATTTAAGGGAAGATTTAAATTTCTTAACATTAATTTTATTTCTTTTTCAATTTTTCTTTTATCTGAAATTTTTTGAATAAAAAATATATCTTCCAAAATATTTTTAATTGTCATTTTCGGATTCAAACTTGAAAAAGGATCTTGAAAAATTATTTGCACATTATTGTTCTTTTTAAAAGATTTATTTTTTTTCGAAGCATGATTTTTATCATAAATTTTGATTTCACCACCTCTTACTTTAAGTAGTCCAATTAAAGCCCTACATAATGTACTTTTACCGCTCCCTGAAGAACCAACAATTCCAAGCGTTTCATTCTCATATAACTTGAAACTAACTTCATTTAAAGCCTTATTCCATTTATTAATGAAAATTGAAGAATTTAATTTATACCAATGTCTTAGGTTATTTACCTCTAGAACGACCTGATCTCGAGCATTATTTTTAGTATTTGGTTCTAATACTATTTTTGAAGCATTTACTAACTTTTTCCCGATATCTGATTTTGGTGATTTAAAAATATCTAATATATTGCCTTTTTCCACAATCGATCCCTTTTCAATTATTGCAACTTTTTTACACCACTTTGCTGCAAGATTAATATCATGACTAATTAAAATTAAAGTAGTATCAAATTCATTACATAGATTAATTATTTCTTGCATAATTTCAAAACTTGTTTTGGTATCTAAGCTTGTTGTAGGTTCATCAGCTATTAATAATTTAGGTTTCAAAGCAAGTGCCATTGCTATAGAAACTCTCTGTCTCATTCCACCGCTAAATTGATGTGGGAAAGAATCAAGTCTACTTTCTTCAATTCCTACTTTTTGAAAAACTTCTCTTACTAATTTTTGAATAGCCATAGATGATTTAGTTTGATCATGTGTTTTAAATAATTCATATAAATGATCCCCAACTCTCATTAGCGGATTAAGTTTTTTTATAGAGTCTTGATAAATAAATCCAAAATTCTTTCTTCTAAATAATTGTGCATCTTTGTTATTTATTTTCCTAGGATCTACACTAGAAATCGATAGATGCCCTTTAGAAGTGGCATTTTTAGGCAATATATTTACTAATGTTTTTGCGAAAGTGGTCTTTCCACATCCAGAAGGTCCTATTATGGCCAAATGATCTCCACTATCTATTTCCAAATAAAAATTTTTGATAATAGGTTGCTGTTTTAGACCATATTTAACAGTAAGATTTTTAACTACAATAATTTTTTCTTTATTTTTTTCCATGATTTATAGCAAATTTTTCTAGACCTAAATAAAATACATCTAAAGCAATATAAAATGTCCGAGGCAGCTGCAAATTCAAAAGAAAAAAACGAAATTGAAGTTTCCAAAACTATTTTGCCTGAAAATAAAAAATATGAAAGTGAATCTTTGAATTATCAAATAAACATTCCCGATTGGCTTTTTAAAGATATTCATAATTTTGAAAAATCAAATAAAGAAAATGATGAGAATCAAAACCTTATAGTAAAGGCTTTTAAACTTGCTTATAAAGCTCATGATGGACAATTCCGCGCGAGTGGCGAGCCATACATTATCCACCCGATTGCTGTTGCAAATCTCCTTAAAGAAATAGGTGCTAGTTCATCTGTTATTGCTGCAGGCCTTTTACATGATGTTGTTGAAGATACTGGTATTGATTTATCCGAAATAGAAACAAATTTTGGATTAGAAGTAAAAATACTTGTAGAGGGTGTAACAAAATTAGGCGGCATTCACTTTAACAACAGGACTGAAGCACAAGCTGAAAATCTTAGGAAAATGTTTTTGGCTATGGCCAGCGATATCAGAGTTGTCTTAGTAAAACTTGCAGATCGACTTCATAACATGAGAACAATTGAATGGCTAAATGATGAGAAAAAACTAAGAATAGCGAGAGAAACAAGAGAGATTTATGCACCATTAGCTAATCGACTAGGAATAAACAGATTTAAATGGGAATTAGAAGATTTAGCTTTTAAATTCCTAGAGCCTAAAGAATATCTAGATCTTAAAGATCAAATCGCTGTTAAAAGAAGTGATAGAGAAAAAAGATTAAAAGTAACTTTGAATCTTATGAAGGAAAACTTGGTTTCAGCAGGTTTGAAAAATTTTGAAATAACAGGAAGGCCAAAACATCTTTATGGCATCTGGAGCAAAATGGAAAGACAACAAAAGCAATTTCACGAGATTTATGATGTCGCTGCCCTAAGAATTATCGTGGACAATTCAGATAGTTGTTATAGAGCTTTAGCAGTTGTTCATGATACTTTCAAACCAATTCCAGGTAGATTTAAAGACTATATAGGATTACCAAAACCCAATGGCTACCAATCCCTACACACTTCTGTAATTGGAAGACATCGACCTATTGAAGTTCAAATCAGAACTACTTCGATGCATCAAATTGCTGAATATGGTATTGCCGCTCATTGGCAATACAAAGAGGGTGGTTCTCCTGCTAAAAGTAATGCCGAGAGATTTAATTGGCTAAGACAATTAGTAGAATGGCAACAAGAAGGTAATGAAAGGGATCATAATGATTATTTAGCTTCAATTAAAGAGGATTTATTTGATGAAGAAGTATTTGTGATCACTCCAAAAGGAGATGTTGTTGGTTTAAGGAAAGGATCTACCGCGATAGATTTCGCCTACAGAATTCATTCTGAAGTTGGAAATCACTGTAATGGAATAAGAATTAATGAAAAGCTTTCTCCATTATCTACAGCACTTCAAAATGGAGACTTCATAGAAATTTTGACAAGTAATAATGCTACTCCAAGCTTGGATTGGCTGAACTTTGTAGTTACGCCAACTGCTAAAAATAGAATTCGCCAATGGTATAAGAAAAGCCATCGTGATGAAACGATTAAAAGAGGTAGAGATTTACTTGAAAAAGAAGTAGGTAGAAACGGTTTTGAAGCATTACTTTCTAGTGAAGCCATGAAAAAAGTTGCAAATCGATGCAATTTAAAAACTACTGAAGACCTTCTTGCATCACTTGGTTTTGGTGGTTTAACTTTGCATCAAGTATTAAACAGACTAAGAGAAGAAATAAAATTACAGACAGAAGATGTAAAAAATGATCCTGACTCAGAAATAGCAAAATCTCTCAAAAGTAATAATAATTTATCCACTAATCAATCTAATAAAGCAGCTAAATCGCCAATTTCCGGGATAGAGGGTCTTGATTACAGAATAGGTAAATGCTGTACCCCACTCCCAGGCGAGGATATTATCGGAACTGTGTCGCTCGGCAACCATGGGATAACTATACATAGGGAAGATTGTGAAAATGTAATACCAATTCCAATTGAGAGAAGATTACCTGTCGGTTGGAATCAAGATAATAAAACTGGCGATAATAAGTTTCCAATTCAGCTACGAATAGAAGTAATTGATAGAGTTGGAGTTCTTAAAGATATTCTTATGCGGTTATCTGATAAAGGTATAAACGTTAGCGATGCCAATGTTAAAACTGCTTATGGTAAACCAGCTATTATAAATCTTTGTGTAGGTCTTGAAAGTTATAATCAACTTCACAAAACAATTGAACAAATTAAATCAATGGCAGATGTTTTAGATATTGCCAGAGTTGGACAAAGTTAATTTTAAAAGCATATCAATCTATCTTTTACTTTTTATCTTGTAGATAAAGAAAACAATACTGCCGCAAATCAAAGCTAATAAAATACCTACACAAGATGAACCTAAGAGTAATTTTAGGGAAAAAATTCTTCCTTGTTTCCATAAGTCATCAATAACTAAACTTTTTTCAAGAATTTTATTAGAAGAATTATTTAAAAAAATCGAACCAACTTTATAGTTAAAATAATAAAGTGGAACATAAGTAAAAGGGTTGCTTATCCAGGTACCAATTGCAGCTAGAACAATATTACCCTTAGCTATTTTCGCAAAAAATACCCCTATTAAAGTTTGAAACCCAAAAAAAGGAAAGCAGCCACTAAATACCCCTATAGCTAAACCTTTAGCATTAAAGAAAGGACTTCCATTCTGATTCCTAAATAATGATAGAATTTTCTTATAGGTAATATCTCTTTTAAATCTCATTCAGAAAGAAAATTTCAAAATTCTTGATAATCTTACTTAATTATCCATAACAAAGCGAGAGATGGATTCGATAATTACTACAGAAGATACGATAGCCGCAATTGCTTCAGCTATAAGTATAGGGAAAGGAGGAGTTGCGATAATAAGAATATCAGGGAAAGAATCAATAAATTCTTGCAAAAAGATTGTTCAAACTAAATCTAAATATGCATGGGAATCACATAGAGTTTTTCATGGTTTTATTCAGGAAAATAAACAAAATAAATTTATAGATGAGGTTTTAATTTTAGTAATGAAATCACCAAATAGCTTCACAGGAGAGGATGTTGTTGAACTTCATTGCCATGGAGGAATTATCATAGTGAATAAAGTTCTAAAGAGATTATTATCTAGTAATTCTAGAGTTAGACATGCAAACCCAGGAGAATTTACTCAAAGAGCTTTTCTTAATGGAAAAATAGACCTTACTCAAGCCGAGTCGATTAATCAATTAATTAATGCAAGCAATATAAGATCAGCAGAGTTAGCTTTTGGTGGGATTCAAGGAGAAATAAAGAAAAAAATTAATGATATTAAAAATGACCTGATAAATGAACTTTGCGAAATAGAAGCGAGAGTTGATTTTGAAGAAGACTTCACAGATTTTGATTACACGAAATATCTTAAAAACATTAAAAAAGTAAAAGAAAAAATAGAATTACTTATAGAAAATGCAAAAAGAAATTCATATATTCACAATGGAATTTCCATTGCTCTTATAGGTAAAACAAATGTTGGTAAAAGCTCTTTACTAAATTTGCTTGCAAAAAAAGAGAAAGCAATCGTAACTAATATTCCTGGAACAACTAGAGATGTTATTGAAGTTAATTTAACTATTAATGATATTCCAATGAAAATAATTGATACTGCTGGCATAAGAGAAACTCATGAACAAATTGAAAGTATTGGCATTAAAAAAAGTTTTGGGAAAATTAAAGAGTCAGATTTTATAATTTATATTTATAGTCTTGAAGAAGGATTTAATGAAGAAGACAAAAAAATAATAGAAGAAATCCCCAAAGAAAAATTAATTACTATTTTAGGCAATAAAAAAGATTTAATTGATTGCAAAAATATTAATTCAGATGAGTTAAAAAACACAATTCTTATGAGCATTAAGAATAATGATGGTGAAAGATTATTAATCGACACAATCATAAAAAAATGTGGATTAAAACAAGTAGAAAATATCAATATATTTTTAAACGAAAGACATCTAACAAATTTGTCTGCTTGCCTATCTAATTTAAATGATACTGATGAAATCATTAAAAATAAATTGCCTTTTGATTTATTATCAATAGAACTGAGAGATGGAATTCAAAACTTATCTAAAATAACTGGCCAAGAATTAACAGAGGAACTTCTAGATAATATTTTTTCTAAGTTTTGTATTGGTAAATAAATTTGAGTTAAATTACATAGTGATATATAGTTGATTCTCTAACTTCAGTTGAATTTGTATTAATTAATTATTTTTTAGTTTAGTGGATTTAAATACTCCAACAATAAGTAAGATCATTGATAGTTGGATCGATGAAGATATAGGTAGGGGAGATCTTACAAGTCCCTCTATTACAGAAGAGAATGGCAATGCATATTGGATTGCAAAAGAGGAGGGCATATTTTGTGGGGTTGAAATTATAAAAGAAATTTTTAAAAAAATTGATTTAAAAATCAGTCCAAAATTTAATATCTCTGATGGAGATAAATTTGTTAAAGATCAAAAACTTTTAGAAATATATGGACCTTCAAAAAGTTTACTCGCTAGTGAAAGAATCAGCTTAAATATAGTAATGCATTTATCTGGAATATCAACATATACAAAGAATCTTATAGATAAATTAGAAGGCACAAATATAAAATTAGCAGATACTAGGAAAACGACTCCTGGCTTAAGAATATTTGAAAAATATGCATTCAAATGCGGAGGTGGAGTGAACCATAGAATGGGACTATACGATGCTGCTATGATAAAAGAAAATCATATTGCATGGACAGATAATCTTAAGAATGCAGTACAAAAAATTCGCCTAAATTCTCCTTTTACAACTCATATCATAATTGAAGCTGAGAATATCGAACAGGCAAAAGAAGCAGTATTAGCAGGAGCGGATAGTGTCTTATTAGATGAACTTAGTCCTGAAACAATCAAAAAAAACGTTCAAGAATTAAGAGATTTATCAATTAATAGCTTAAAAAAAGAAGTCAATAAAAATTTGATAATAGAAGTTTCTGGAATAAAACCTGAAGAAATTAGTAAATATCTAATAAAAGGTATTGATTTGATTTCAACAAGTTCTTCTATTACCAAAAGTGATTGGATTGATTTAAGTATGCGTTATATTAATTAATCATATAGATAAATAATTGAATAAATAATGCTAATCATTTTTAAAGAATTAAAAAATAATTTCGAACAAATTCTTTTAGATAGTCTTAAAAAAAATGATAAAGAAAGAGAATTCGAAATTCTTAGAAAGAATTTAATTACACAATCATCAAAAGAGGAATTTGGTGATTATCAGTGTAATGTTTGTTTAAGTTTATCTAAAATATATAAAAAGAACCCAAGAGATATTTCTAATGATTTTGTTAACCTTTTAAATAAAAATAAAAGCATAGCAAAATTATGTAAAAGTCTAGAAATAGCTGGACCTGGATTTATAAATATAAAATTAAAAGATGAAGTTCTAATAAATGAAATTAAATCAAATATTCAATGCCAAAGGGGTGGAGTACCTCAAATTAAAAAAGATTTAGATAATGGCTTATCAAATAAAGTAATTGTAGATTTTTCTAGTCCTAATATTGCTAAAGAAATGCATGTAGGGCATTTAAGATCAACAATAATAGGAGATTCAATATCCAGAATTTTCGAATTAAGAGGTTATCAAGTATTAAGACTAAATCATGTTGGCGATTGGGGAACGCAATTTGGAATGCTTATTACTCAGCTCAAAGATTTATATTCAAATGATTTAGAGGAGATAGGCAAAATTATGATAAGTGATTTAGTTGAATTTTATAAAGAATCAAAAAAAAGATTTGATAATGAATCTGAATTCAAAAAAAGATCTAGAGAGGAAGTAGTTAAGTTACAAAGTGGAGATATTAAATCGATTAAAGCTTGGAAATTATTATGTGATCAATCTAGAAAAGAATTTGATGAAATCTATAAAAATTTAAAAATAAAAATACAAGAAAGAGGTGAATCTTTTTATAATCCCTTCTTAAGATCAGTTATTGAGGATTTGAATTTAAAAAATATATTAGTAGAAGATCAAGGAGCAAAATGTGTATTTTTAGATGGGATGACTAATAAAGAGGGCAAACCTTTACCGCTAATTATTCAAAAAAAAGATGGGGGTTTTAACTATGCCACAACAGATCTTGCTGCTATAAGATACAGATTCAATAAACCTCCTTATGGGGATGATGCTTCGAGAATTATTTATGTAACTGATCATGGACAAGCAAATCATTTTGCTGGAGTTTTTCAAGTTGCAAAAAAAGCAAAATGGATCCCAGACAATTGCCAAGTAGACCATGTCCCTTTTGGTTTAGTTCAAGGCATTGATGGCAAAAAACTAAAGACAAGGGAAGGTGAAACAATACGTTTAAAAGATTTATTAAAAGAAGCAGTTAGAAGAGCAAAAGAAGATTTATTGAAAAGATTAGAAGATGAAAATCGTTACGAGACAGAAGATTTTATTGCAAATACTTCAAGAATAATTGGATTAGGAGCTGTTAAATATGCAGATTTAAGCCAAAATAGGATTACAAATTATCAATTTAGTTTTGATAAAATGCTTTCCCTAAATGGTAATACGGCTCCTTATTTGTTATATACGCTTGTAAGAATTGCAGGAATTAAAAGAAAAAATGATTTTGTTTATGACTCTAAAGATTTTCAATATACAAATTATGAACATAAATCTGAGTGGAAACTTATCAGAAAATTACTTAAGTTCGATGAAGTCATAATATCTATTGAAAAAGACTTAATGCCAAATAGATTATGCAATTATCTATTTGAGCTATGTCAGACTTTTAATAGATTCTATGATCAAGTTCCAATACTCAAAGAAGAAAAATATATAAAAATTTCTAGACTGAATTTATGTGATCTAACTGCAAAAACACTAAAATTAAGTCTAGAGCTTCTAGGAATTGAAACTTTAGAAAGAATGTAATGAATGATTTTGATCAATTAAATAATCTTTTCCCAAGACCAAGAGAAGAAATAATAAATATGCAGTCTTACTCTGCACCTTTAGAAAATAGAAGAAATTTACTCCGCTTAGACTTTAATGAAAATACTCTAGGTCCAAGTCCTAATGTTTTCAAGGCATTACAAGCGATAAAATTAAATGAGATTTCAATTTATCCAGAATACGATATATTAAAAAATTTTTTATGTGATAAATATCTTGATTCAAGAAAATTTGATAATGATGAAATTGGAATTTTCAATGGAGCAGACGCAGCAATAAATGCAATCTTCAATTGCTTTGGAGAAAAAGATCAAATATTTCTAACCACGAATCCAACTTTTGGTTACTATTCTCCTTGTTCAGAAATGCGAGGAATGAAAAAAATAACTTGTTCTTACATTGGAGAAAATTTTCTATTTCCCATCGAAGAATTTAGTGAAAAAATTATAAAGTATAATCCAAAGTTAATATTTATTTGTAATCCAAATAATCCTACAGGAACAGTTTTAAGTGCTCAAGAGATAATTAACTTAGCAAATATCAAAAACGATTCATTGGTTATTGTTGATGAACTATATGAAAAATTTAATGGAGATAGTCTTCTTGAATCGATAGATTTTGAAAAGAATAATAATATACTAATAATCCAATCTCTATCAAAAACAGCTGGTTTAGCTGGTTTAAGAATAGGTTTTACTTTTGGCAATAAAAATTTAATTAATTACATTAATAAAGTTACAGGACCATATGATGTAAATAGTTTTGCTATTACGGCAGCATTAGCAGCACTTAAAGACAAATCATATATTGATAATTATGTTTCAGAAGTCAAAAAAGCAAGGGAATGGATTTTAAATAAATTTAAGTCAACAAAAATCAGAACTCATTTTAGTGGTGGAAATTATTTCTTAATTTGGCCAAAAACAGATCCTAAAATTTTAATAAAAAAGATGAAAGAAAAAGGTATTCTTATAAGAAGTATGGAAAACAAAAAAGATATTGGTAAGTCAATAAGGGTTAGTATTGGGACTAAAGAACAAATGATTTTTTTCTGGGACAACTACAAGGTTTTAGATTTAATAAATTAATTACCAAAAATATAAATTGTATTTTGATCGATTCTTTTAGGTTTTATTTGAAAATTTTTTCCAACATACTTTACTTTAAAATTTTTCATATTTTCGATAAACAAATCAGCATTTGAGAAATCACATTCTTTGTTAATTTTTTTGCCACGAGCAAAGTAAACAGGAATAACTACATTGGGTTTTAGAAGCTTAACTATTCTTGAAGCCTCTTGCCCATCATAAGATTTTATTCCTCCTCCAATTGAAATAAATAAGATATCTGGGCGAGACAAAATAATTTGACTATTGATATCAATGTCACCAGCAGCGCCTCCCATATGAACAATTTTAAGATCATTCTGCTCCCAACTCCAAACAGTTGCCATCCCAAATCTTCTTCCATCTACTCTGTCATGTGGGACGGAAATTCCATTTAATAAAATATCCTCAAATTGATAGATTCCTGGCTCTACAAACATTAATTGATTATTAGGGTTATATCCTTCATCTAGAAGCCTAGAACTAGCCAAAATAAAATCTGCGTTGACTTCTTTGGGCTCTTTTAAATTGCTTGCACAACCTATTGATTTAAAGGGATTTATAAGAATCGATTTTTCAGCACTATTAATTAAGAAACTACTATGTCCCAGACTTTTTATTACTAAATTCCTTGCCAATAATGAGGTAGGTAAAAAAGAGGTAAATAATATAAAAAAGAAAAAGTTTTTAATTTGAGAAATCATAATATTAATTTTTTTGTATTTTACTTTTGTTCAGCCATTTTTAGAAAATTACTAATTAATTTATGACCAAATTGTGTCAATACACTTTCAGGATGAAACTGTACTCCATGCAAATGATTATATTCTTTGTGAGAAATAGCCATAATAGTTGAGTCTTCTAAAGTCGCAGTTATATTGAAACAAGTTGGTAAAGAACTTGAATCAACTATAAGACTATGATATCTAGTCGCCACAAATGGAGTCTCTATATCTTTAAACAAACCTTTTTGATTATGAAATATTTTGGATGTCTTACCATGCATAAGTTCTTTCCCAACTATAACCTTACCACCAAAAGCTTGGGCCAATGCTTGATGCCCTAAACAAACTCCTAATGTCGGAATATTTTTAGATAAATTTTTTAGTATTGGCAGACAAATTCCAGATTGATCTGGATTACCAGGACCTGGAGATAATAGGATGCCACTGGGATTTAGTTTGATAATTTCATCTAAAGTAATTTCATCATTTCTTTTAACTATTAATTCTCTAGTTATTTCATGCTCAACAGAAAGTTCTCCTAAATATTGAACAAGGTTATATGTAAAACTATCGTAATTATCAATAACAAGAAACATATTTATATAGATCCAAATAAGAACTTAATTTTAGGAACAAAAATATATACAGCAATAATAACAGAATTAATGGAAGCTAATAACACTGCTCCTGCAGAAGTATCTTTTGAAATTTTAGCCAAACTACTAAATTCTTTTTTCACTACTAAATCGACTATTGATTCAATAGATGTGTTTAATATTTCTAATATTAAAACAGACATAATTGTGGCAATCAAAATTACATAATTACTTTGACTAATTTGCAGTAAAAAACCAATCATTAAACTTGTAAATGCAAAAATTAATTGAATTTTAAAATTTCTTGAAGTTTTTAATACATAAATAATTCCACTAAAAGCATACTTAAAACTTTTTAATACATTACTAGAAGTGTTATATGTGTCTATTCTATTTTTTAGAGAGTTTATTTTTTTATTCATATATTTTTAATCTAATTTTTTAATTAAATATTCCTGAAAATTTAACATATTTTCTAAATCAAGATCATTATTATGTTCCCATCCCAAAAGATGTAAAAATCCATGACTAGCCAACCAGATCATCTCTTTATAAATTGAATGTTTATATTCATAAGATTGCTCAAGTGCCATGTCTAATGATATAAATATATCTCCCAACTCTATGTGATCTAAATTATTTAGAGATTCATCATCAATAATTGGAAAAGATAGAACATCAGTTGGTCCATTTTTTTGCATCCACTTCTGGTTCAATAAAGCAATTTCTTGATTAGATATTATCTGTAAGCCTAATGAAAAAGAATTTTTTTCAAAAATGAAATTTGACAATTTATAATCATCCTTTTTTAATATTATTTTTATCCAAGATAAAAAAACTTTCTCCCAAAAATTAGATTCAAAAATAAGCTTATTTTTAGAATCTTTTAACTTATTTGAAAATTGAGAAAATTCATTACATTTAAAAACCAAATCTAAATTTATTTCAGAAATAATTTTTCTGTCATACATTTTTATACAGGAATATTAGGCTTACCTATTGTGGCTAGAAGTATTAATATCCCAATTAAAACTAGAAAGGTTATTGAAAAATGAGAAATACTTTTTGATCCCTTCCTTACCATGTTTCGCATAGCAAGCTTTATAAAGCTTGGAGGAGCAACTTTTTTTTCTATATTTTCGTTTTTATTTTTCATTAGTTATTCAATAGATTCTTTAGAAGAAATCTTCATACGTAATAATGCATGTATGAATGGTTCAAGTCCACCATCTAAAACACTATCTAATTCGTTAGTCTCCTGCATAGTCCTAAGATCTTTTACCATTTGATAGGGATGGAAAACATAATTTCTTATTTGATTGCCCCATGCAGCTTCCACAATATCACCTTTAATATCAGCGACTTCTGCAGCTCGTTGTTCTTTAGCAATTACTAATAGTTTAGACTTTAGAAGTAACATAGCTTTTTCTTTATTTTGTAATTGCGATCTTTCTTGGGTGCATCTTACTGAAATCCCTGAAGGCAAATGAACAATTCTTACTGCTGTTTCTACTTTATTAACATTTTGTCCTCCCGCTCCACCGGATCTACTCGTTGTAATTTCTAAATCTTTTTCAGGTATTTCAAGTGAAATATTGTCATCTAATTTTGGCATGACCTCCACCCCAGCAAAGCTGGTTTGTCTTTTACCATTAGCATTGAAAGGAGAAATTCTTACTAATCTATGAGTTCCTTTTTCATGTTGTAAATATCCGTATGCATATTTTCCATCAATTTCAAAGGTTACACTTTTGATACCTGCTTCTTCTCCTTGAGATAATTCATTGATAATTAAACTCATTTGATTATTATCGGCCCATCTTGAATACATTCTCAATAATATCTCTACCCAATCCTGAGCATCTGTTCCACCAGCACCTGCGTTAATAGAAACTACTGCTCCTTCCTTATCGTATTCACCACATAACAATCTTTCAAATTCCCATTTATCTAAATTCTCTCTTAATTTCATTAATCCCTGCTTGGATTCCAAAATCATTTCCTCTTCAGGTTCTAAAGAATAAAGCTCAAGAGAGGCATTAGCATCAGAAATAAAAGTTTTCCATTTATCTAACAATTCAAGTTGTGCCTTAACATCATCAAGGATTAACATTTGTTTTTTCGCTTCTTCTTGATTCTCCCAAAATTCAGGCTGAGCAGATATTTGCTCTAACTCTCTCCTTTTCGCTTTTAATCTTGGAACGTCAAAGACAATCCTGAGCATTACCCAGGCGCTCTGTTAGTTCCGAAAGATCTTTTTTGAAATCTGTAATATCTATCAAAATAGAATTTAATCGTTATTTATAATCTAACAGGCACTTTTGTTTAATAGTATAAACTAAGTATTATTTTAAAAAAATGTCCAAAGTTGAAATTTATACTTGGCAATATTGCCCATTCTGTATTCGAGCAAAATCTCTACTCAAGAAAAAAAATATAAATTTTACAGAATATAAAATAGATGGCGACGAAGATGCCAGAGCATTGATGATTGCAAGAGCTGATGGTAGAAGAACATTACCACAAATATTTATAGATAATGATGGTATCGGAGGCTGCGATGAACTCTACACATTAGAAAATGAAAATAAATTAGACGCATTATTAAACTAGATCTTATGAAATTTCTATTCGTAATAGATCCAATAAAAAATATAAATCCCTTAAAAGATTCAACTGCTGCTTTAATGCAAGCATCCTCAAAAAAAAACATTGAAATCTGGAGTTGTACTCCTCAGGACCTTGAAGCTAGAGGTGATGAAGTATGGGCATCTTCTGTAAAAGTTGAAGTTAATCCGTGGATTTCTTTAAAAGATAATGATTGCATACCTCTCGCCGAATTTAATTGCATTTGGATGAGAAAAGATCCTCCTGTAAATGAGGCTTATTTATATGCAACCCATCTTTTAGAAGTTGCCGAAAGAAAAGGAGTAAAAGTAATCAACAAACCCTCATCGTTAAGAGCATGGAATGAAAAGCTAGGTGCTTTGAGATATAGCCACTTAATGGCACCTACAATAGTTGCGAATAAGGTAAAAGATCTTATTAATTTTGCAAATATAAATAATGAAGTAGTCATAAAACCTCTGGGAGGAAAAGGTGGTCAAGGTGTTATAAGGATAAATAAACATTCTCCAGGTATTAAATCAATCATTGAATTAATCACCTCTCAAGAAGAATTACCCGTTATGATGCAAAAATTTATTCCTGAAGTCATAGAGGGTGATAAAAGAATAATTATCGTAAACGGTGAAGCAATTGGATCAATAAATAGGATTCCTCAAGGAGGCGATTTTAGGAGTAATTTAGCAATGGGAGGAAAGGCTCAAGCAACATTTTTAACAGAAAAAGAAAAAAGTATCTGCTCAGAATTATCTCAACACTTCAAAGATGAGGGTTTATTTTTTGTAGGTATTGATGTAATAAATGGAATGCTTAGCGAGATTAATGTAACCAGTCCAACAGGTTTAAGAGAAATAGAAAATTTATCCAATAAGAATGTTTCAGAGGAAGTTATTGAAAAATTAGTAGAAATTATCTAGGATTTTTAGCGAAAAATATTTGTTTTACTATAGATTCATATTTTAATTTAATCTCATCTATTTCTTTCTCTAAAACGGAGCCTGAAACTATACCTGAACCGGCGATAAATTCAATATTTTCTTCAATATACCTAGCTCCTCTTATTGTTAGAAGAAATGAAGCATTTCCTGATGAATCAACCCAACCCATTGGAGAAGCATAATTTCCTCTAGGAAAAGACTCAAGAGTGTTTATCCAATCCAAAGCTGCATTTTTTGGGTAACCACAAACAGCCGGAGATGGATGTAAGTTTTTAAGCAATTCAAAAGGACATATATTTTCAACTTTAGAGAAAATGAGTGTTTGCAAATGAGAAATATCTCCAAATGAATTTACCTTGATATCACTTTTTTTAAAGTTTTTTATTTTTGAAACTTCTAAACATTTAATCAAATACTGTATTACGTAATTATGTTCCTTTAAGTCTTTAGTACTTTTTAGGAGTTTCTTAAAATTTGAATTAGTCGAGATAGTTCCAGCAAGAGCCTCCAAAGTTAAATTAGGTTTAGTAAAAGAAAATAATTTTTCTGGAGATGCTCCAAACAAAATATCCTTACTATTTCTTTTCCAAACGTATCTGCATGTATTTGGATGATTCTTTTTTAATCTTTTTAAAATTTCTATTAAACCTAATTTATTTTTAAATTTTATTTTAATCCTATTCGCTAAAACTATCTTTTCGAGAATACCTTTTTCTACTAATTGAATTCCTCTATTTACTAATTTTTTCAAACTTTTATTAGAAGTTTCTAAGTAGCGTGAGAAATCATCAATAATAGGTAAATTAAAACTAGTTTTTAAGCCAGATGATTTTATTAATTCTGAGCCAGAATTAATAACTTGATTTCTAATTGTCCAAATTTCTTCAATTAATGTTCTTAATGATGATTTACCTTCAACATGACCATTAATTCTTAACCAACAATTCTTATCACTTTTAATAATTAATATTTTTGGTAAGATTGCTTCCAAGCTAGGGACATCTGAAGATAAATTCTTGTTATTCAAATTTTCAGAGAAAGAAAATAAATAAATTATTTTTGCAAGTGCAGAATTATTTGATTCATTAGTTAAGTTAATTAAATTTTTAAAATTCTCCGAATTAAACTCTTTTGCTACCTCAAATCTTTTTGGACCATCCAAAGTAATATATTTACATTTGTCAAAAGCAATATATGAAATACCATCAGATTCGTCCCAAAATGAAGAAAACGGATATTTATTTATAAACAATTCATACACTTGAAATAAATCAATACAAGGAATCTCAAGACAAATACTAACTAATCCAGAATTTTCCACTTTCTTTTCGAAAGTGGAAAATACATCTTTTAAAAAATCTGTTAAGTTTAAATCATTTTTCATTACTTATTGAAAATAACTAAAAATCATGCAATAAAGTAAAAAATGTAACTCAATTTATAAACTACATTTAATAATTATCTAATTTTGTGTGTTAATTAAAAATGGACGAAGATAAAAAAAAATTATGGAAACAAGCAATAAAATGGCCTCTTTATTCTGTTGCCATACTTCCGGTTTTAATAACAGGGGCTTATTTACTCAATCAATATGAAAAGGTAAAAATTTATAATTTAATTGCATTTACTTTAGCTGCAATTTTGATATTACTTTGGGAAAATCTAACTAATGATTTATTCGACGCAGAAACAGGAATCGATGAATTTAAATTCCATTCAATTGTAAATCTTGTAAAAAATAAAAAAATAATTTCATTTATTGCATATACATCTTTAGTTGTTGGTTTATTAATAATTTCAATTCTTTCAATATCAACAAGTATAAACATTTTGATTTTGGTGGCAGCTTGCTGCTTCTTAGGATATTTATATCAAGGACCTCCTTTTAGATTTGGCTATCAAGGTTTAGGAGAACCATTATGCTGGCTTGCATTTGGACCATTTGCTTACTCTGCAGTCTTAATTGCGTTAAATCCATCTAATGTTTACTTCGAAGATATTCCCTGGAAAGTTTCTTTATTGCTTGGTTCAGGACCTGCCTTGGCGACAACTCTTGTATTATTTTGTTCTCATTTTCATCAAATTTCCGAAGATAAAAAGCATGGAAAAAATTCACCTTTAGTTCGCTTAGGTGCAAAAAAAGGTTATCAATTTGTGCCTTGGATAATTTTTACAATATATATTTTTCAACTTTTCACTATAGTTACTGGATTTATTCCAGTTTTTTGTATCCTTTATTTAATTAGTTTTCCTCAAGCGATAAGACTTATAAATTTATTAAGATCTTCATATGAAAAACCTTCAGCAATAAAAAATAGCAAATTCATCGCAATAAAATTTCAAACTCTTAATGGAGTTGGTTTAATCACAGGATTAATATTTAATCACTTGCTTAATAAATGAACTTAATATTTCAAAAAAAACCTTATAGCTTTAACTTATCCAACAAAGTAGAAAATTCTAAAACTACTTACCTTACAAAATCGGGTTGGATAATTAAATTAACAAGTAATAATAAAAAAATTGGGTTTGGAGAAGTTTCACCGCTTCATAAAGAAGACTTAAAAAAGTGTGCGAAACAACTAGATATGATCCCTGAGTATGTAGAAATATTTAATTTATCTGAGCAAATAAATATTTTTCATCCATGCATACAATCTGCAATAAATTCTGCATTAGCTGAGATAGATGGAAAAATAATTTTTAAAGAAAACTATTACTTTGATGAAATTGATAAAACAGCCATACTGTTAAATCCTGAAAATGTAATTTCAGATCTAAATAAAATTAAAAAAAGACAATCTAATATTGGAAAATCAGTAACCATAAAATGGAAAGTAGCATTAAAAAATAACAATGAGGAAGAAGCAAGTTTAGAGGAAATTTTAAATCAAATAGGCAATAATATTAAGTTAAGAATAGATGCTAATGGTTCTTGGAGAAGAGAAATAGCTCATAGATGGGCTGATATTTTGAAGGATAACAAAAATATAGATTGGTTAGAACAACCTCTCTGTGTTGATGATATTGATGGACTGACAGAACTCAACAAAAAAATACCTATAGCCTTAGACGAATCACTTTTAAAATTTCCAACTTTGATTGATGAGTGGAAAGGTTGGCAAATTCGAAGGCCTTCTCAAGAAAATAATCCAGTTAAGCTTTTAAGAGAATTAGAAAATAAAAAAGCTTTAATATCTATAAGTACCTCATTTGAAACTGGTATTGGGAAGAGATGGCTTTATCATTTATCTTCTCTACAATTACAAGGACCAACTCCAAAGGTTCCAGGTTTAGCAATGAATAAATTCCCTAATTCGTTTCTATTTTTAAATGAAGCAAACAAGATATGGGATCTACTATGAAAAATAAAATTTTTACTATTGAAGTTGAAAATAACGAAACTCGATCTGTAGAGAAAATTATTGAAAAAATTAAAGAGAATAAAATTATTTATGTAAAAAACAAATTTCATGAAGATAAAGATGATTTAGATGCAATTACTGAAAATGGGCCAGGAATTATCTTAAACAGTAGTGGGAGTTCTGGAAAACCGAGAAAATGTTTTCACCATTTAGATAATCTTAAATTATCTGCAGCTACATCAGGTAAATGGCTAATCGAGCAAGGATTTGAGTTACAAAAATGCTTAATTCTAAATACTTTACCCCTGAACCATATAAGTGGATTAATGCCAATTTTTAGAAGTCAAACTTGGGGATGTGCTTGTATTAATATTTCTCCGAATTTTATAAAAAAAACCCGAGAACTTTTACTTTTTACAATTAAATCTAAAAAAAACAAAAAACACTTGATTACGTCATTAGTGCCTACTCAATTACAAAGACTTTTAGCTCAAAAAGATGGAATTAGTTGGCTTAAAATTTTTGATCTAATTTGGGTAGGTGGCGCTTCAATTTCAGGCGAAACTGCAGAACAATGTATACAAGAAAAAATAAATTTAGCACCTTGTTACGGCTCAACTGAAACAGCAGCAATGGTTACGAGTTTAAAACCAAAAGAATTTTTTATGGGTTTTAAAAATGTTGGAGAAGTACTTTCTGATACAAAAATAAGAATTAACGCACAAGGATTAATCGAGATAAATTCAGCCAGAATTGGAATTGAAATATTAGACACTTTAAAAACTGGAAATTTCAAAAATAAAAATGGTTGGTGGCAAACCGGAGATTTAGGTGAAATTAATCAAATCAATAATTCTTTATATTTAAACTTTCTTGGAAGAAGTGATAACGCATTTAATTCAGGAGGAGAAATCGTTTTTCCAGAATTAATTCAATCTAGATTAAATGATTTCATTATGAAAGAAAATATCCCAATTAATAAATTCAATATTTCAAAAGTATCTAATAAATTATGGGGAAATAAAATTAATGTAATTGTTGAATTTAGAGAACTTACAAATAAAAAAAATATTGAAATTTCTTTAAATCTATTAAAAAAATTTTCTCAGAGTTGGCCTAAACATGAAAAGCCTGAAAAGTGGATTGTTAAAAACAAAAATACCAGTAAAGAAAAAATAAACTATAAATTTAACAAATAATAATTAGCATTCTTTTAAATTTGTACTTACGTTTGAAGCCTCTATCCATCTTTCTAACTGATCGGGAAGTTCTATTTTATTTCTTGAATCAACATCTAAAGAACAATGTATAATTTTTCCTTCAGCTACTTTATTTCCATTTTTTATAAAAAAGCTATTTACTTGGAACAAATGAGTATTAATTTTATGAGGGGCAATTTTTACTTTTAAGAAATCTCCAATTTTTATAGGCGCAAGAAAGTTTGCTTCACAATTTACTATGGGAAAAATAATTTGACTTTTACGTATAGAAAAATCTGGAAAAATATCTTGAGAAGGAATCCCATAAATTTCAATACTTTCTTCCCAAGCTTCGTGCGACCATTTTAATAAGTTATGAAAATGAATTACACCTGCAGAATCACAATCGCCAAATCTTACCTTCTTCTGCAATATTAACCAATCAGAGGGGTTCATTTAAATAACTTATCTATCAACAGATCCCATAATGACGTCTATTGAGCCAAGGATTGCCATAATATCGGCGATTTTGGCACCTTTAAGAATATGAGGTAATATTTGCAGATTATTTAAATCAGCTGCTCTTATTTTAAATCTCCATGGGGTAACTTCATTATTTCCTTGAATAAATACACCTATTTCTCCTTTTCCGGACTCTAATCTTGTATACAATTCTCCGTTAGGAATTTTAAAAGTTGGAGCAACCTTCTTAGCTACATATTGATAGTCAATACCAAATATTTCACTCTTCTTATCTTCAGTCGCCATTCTTTGGGCTTCTAAATTTTCTGTTGGACCTCCTGGAATCATTTTGCAGGCTTGGCGAATGATGCTTAGTGATTGTCTCATCTCTTCAACTCTTACTCGATATCTTGCATAACAATCTCCTTCTTTTTCAGAAGCAATCTGCCAATCAAAATCGTCATAACATTCATAACTATCAACTTTCCTTAAATCCCAGGAAACTCCAGAAGCTCTAAGCATTGGCCCAGACAAAGACCAATTAATTGCCTGGTCTCTTTGTATTGTTCCGAGGCCTTCAATTCTTTTTCTAAAAATTGGATTATTTGTGATTAATTTTTCGTATTCATCTATCTTAGGACCGAACCAATCACAAAAGTCTATACATTTTTCTAACCATCCGTATGGAAGATCACATGCGACACCACCTATCCTAAAGAAATTATTATTTATTAGTCTTTGTCCAGTAGCAGCTTCCCAAAGATCATAAATCATTTCTCTTTCTCTAAAAATATAGAAAAATGGAGTTTGAGCTCCTACGTCTGCTAAAAAAGGACCAAGCCATAAAAGATGATTAGCAATACGATTAAGTTCCAACATTAAAACTCTGATGTAACTTGCTCTTTTAGGGACTGGAATATTAGCTAATCTTTCAGGGGCATTTACTACAATAGCTTCATAAAACATTCCTGCTGCATAATCCATTCTGCTTACATAAGGGACATACATTACATTTGTCCTATTTTCAGCTATCTTTTCCATTCCCCTATGTAAATATCCAATTACTGGCTCACAATCAATGACATTCTCACCATCAAGGGTTACAACTAACCTTAAAACCCCATGCATTGAAGGGTGGTGAGGGCCAAAATTGACCACCATTGGTTCTGTTCTAGTCTCTAGCTGAGCCATTCGAAATTTAACTTCTAAATAAATCTTAGTCGAAAGTTATGCAAACTGACCTATCTGATTCATCTTTTTTCAACCATAAATCAGTTATGACGGATGAGATTATGGCCTCACTAGAACATTACCCATTAATACACAACGATAAACTTAAAGGAATAGACGCAACTCTTGGCGGAGGCGGGCACTCTTATCATTTATTGAGAAAATATTCCGATTTAAATATAATTGGACTTGATCAAGATCCATTCGCGAGAAAATCAGCATTAAAAAAACTTTATGAATTTAAAAATAGGATTGATATAAGGGCTTCAAATTTTGCGGATTTTGTACCAAAAGAAAAAGTTTCTTTTGTAATTGCAGATCTTGGAGTAAATAGTAACCAAATTGATGATCCTAAAAGAGGATTTAGCTTCCAAAAAGATGGTCCACTTGATATGCGCATGAATCCTTGTCTTGAGGTTGATGCAGAGAAATTAATTGAGGCTTTAAATGAAAAAGATCTAGCAAACCTAATTTATAAATATGGAGATGAGAGATTATCAAGAAAGATTGCTAGGAAAATAAAAATGGATTTGAAGGAAAATGGGAAATATTCTGGGACAAAAGAGTTAGCATATTCTATTGCGGGCTGTTTCCCACCAAAACAAAGATATAAAAAAATACACCCAGCAACAAGAACATTTCAAGCACTAAGAATTGCCGTTAATAAAGAAATTGACGTATTAGAAAAATTTTTGCAAGTTGTTCCTGAATGGCTTTTGCCAGGCGGAATTATTTCTATTATTAGTTTTCATTCCCTGGAGGATAGGTTAGTTAAAAGTTCTTTTAAAAATGATCAAAGACTAAAAAACCTAACAAAAAAGCCAATAACTCCCTCCGTGCAAGAAGTCGAACTAAATAAAAGAGCTAGAAGTGGCAAATTAAGAATTGCTCAATTAAATTAAAGAGCCAATAATTTCTAACGTAATGATTGAATCGTATTTGTAAGAATATGAATTGCTTGTTTTATATCATTTGAATTAGTGCTTAATCCAATACTTAACCTTATTGAAGATTCTGCTTCTCTAAAAGATCTACCTAAGGCTAGTAAAACATGAGATGGTTCACCATTACTGCATGCAGATCCACTAGAACAAATTATTTTAGATTTTAAAAGTTTATGAAACTTTGCTCCGTTTAAATCCAATACAGTCAAGTTTAAATTATGAGGTAATCTTTTTTCTATGGAGCCATTAATTAATAAACCAGAATTATTTTCTAACAAACCCTCTAAAAGATTATTTCTGTACAAACTTAATTTCTCAGCATTATTTTTTTGATTAAAAACTGCTATCTCTATTGCTTTAGTAAAGCCAACTACCAAAGGAAGAGGTAATGTACCAGACCTGAAACCATATTCCTGACCTCCTCCAAAAATTAAAGGCTCAAGATTAATTTCTTCATCAATCAAGAGGAGTCCTATCCCTTTAGGACCATATATTTTATGAGAACTCATAGTAATCATATTTACATCTGATAAAAGATTTTCTAACTCGATATAACCTAAACATTGTGCGAAATCAGAGTGAAAAACTATTCCTCTCGATTTACATATCTTTGAAATATTCTCTACAGGCTGAATAACTCCTATTTCGTTATTTGCCAACATGACACTAACCAGAAATGTATCTTCTCTTATGTTCTTCTTAAACTGTTCTTCTGAAATTAAGCCATCTTTCTCAGGATTAATTTCTGTAACCATAAATCCCTCTTTTTTTAGTTGGTTTATGGGCTCCAAAACAGCTTTATGTTCCGTTTTTAAGGTAATAATATGTCCATAATTTTTTGTTTTTTTATAGTAATTTCTAGCAAAACCTATTAAGGCTAAGTTATTAGATTCTGTTGCCCCACTTGTAAAAATAACTTTTTTATTCTTAAGAAATAAATTTTGTTCTATTTTTTCTCTTGAGGCTTCCAATATAGCTCTTGCTTTAATCCCCGCCAAATTAGATTTGCCTGCAGGGTTAGAAAATATTTCACTCCAAAAAGGTTTCATAGAATCAACAACATCTTTAGAGCAAGGAGTTGAGGATTGGTAGTCTAGTAGTATGGGAGTTGATAGCATTGTATTTAGTATATAAAATTCTCTTTATTACTAGTAATCAAATTCAAGAATTTAAAAAATGAATGAAATTAATCAAATAAATAATGAGACAGTAAGAAAATCAAAAATTTTATTAGTTGATGATGAACCCGGTTTAAGGACAGCTGTTAAAACATTTCTAGAAGATGAGGGCTTTGAAATATTTATTGCAGTTGATGGAGAAGACGGTTGGGAAAAAGCTAAAACAATTTTTCCTGATTTGATAATTAGCGACGTTATGATGCCCCGAGCTAATGGTTATGCTTTATTAGAAAAAATTAGAGAAGATGAAAAATTGGGAGGAACTCCAGTTATTTTTTTAACAGCAAAAGGTATGACTTTAGATAGAACAGAAGGTTATCTTGCAGGAGTTGATGATTATATTTCCAAACCTTTTGACCCCGATGAACTAGCTGCTAGAGTCAAAAATGTAATCAATAGACAAGAACGTTTACTAAAAGAAGCAGCACGATTTGCAGATATTGATGTAAGCAAAATGGCGAAGCAAATTACTGAAATAAAATCTATGCTCACAGACCAAAATCCAACTAATTCAGAAAATAAAATAAATATTCCTAGTTTTACTCCAAGAGAAGAAAGTGTACTTCAACTAGTAGCAGAAGGCCTGATGAATAAAGAAATTGCAAGAAAGCTTGAAACGTCTATTAGAAATGTTGAAAAATATGTAAGTAGACTTTTTATCAAGACAGGAACATCTAGCAGAACCGAATTAGTTCGTTATGCACTTGAAAATCATTTAGTAAAATAAATGATTAATTTTTTTCGAATTCAATAAGTTTTGAAAAATAAAAAGGGGCTTGATTTAATTTTGTTTTAACAACGTTAAATCCTCTTTCTTTCGCAGCATTAATAATTCCCTTTTCTTTTAATGTATAAGCTCTTGTTGTTTTACTTGGCCCAGGAAATAATTTACCTATATTTTTTAGAACAGCAAGAACTGGCGTATAAGGAGCGAAGCTAACGATTAGTTTTTCTTTGCTTAAATCGCATAGATGCTGGACCATTTCTTCTGCAACCGGTTGAGGATAATGAATAAATACATCCAAACAGACTACAACATCAAATAATCCTTTTAATTGTTCTAGATCACAGACTTCATATTTGATTTTACCTTTGTTGAAACCTAATTCTTTTATGCGTTTCTTTGTTTCTTTAATCATTTCAGAAGAAATATCACTGACCTGCAATTCTTCTATACCAAGTCTTAGTAAAGGAATGGATAGACTTCCTACACCACATCCTGCATCACAATAACTTTTTTTTGTAAGTTCAGGATAATTTTTAATATATGAAACTACATCATCTACAGTCTTTTGATGTCCTTTTCTAATATTTTTCTGAACTGTATTAATTTCATCAGATTTGCTATAAATTTTGTTCCATCTTTCAAAGCCAGTGCCATTAAAATACTCTCTAACTTCACCTTTTTCGATAATCTTATTTGACGTCATAATATCCTATGGAAATTTATTCTTTTTATACTAACCAACTGGCGCCAAATTAATTGCGCGCCATTATAGGAAAGAATTGATTTGTTATTTTGTCAGAATTGAATTCTAAAGATATTTATAAAATTGCTGTCGTAATGGGTAGTGATTCAGATCTAAAAACTTTAAAACCTGCCATTGACGTTTTAAAAGAATTTGGAATAAAAACTGAAGTTTGTATACTTTCTGCCCATCGAACACCTATTGAAATGATGGAATATGCAAAAAATGCAGAATCAGAAAACATAAAAGTAATAATTGCTGGTGCTGGCGGTGCTGCTCATCTTCCAGGAATGCTGGCATCCATAACTTGCATCCCTATAATTGGAGTACCAGTAGAGAGTAAAACACTAAAAGGTATTGACTCTCTTTTATCAATCGTTCAGATGCCCGCCGGTATACCAGTAGCAACAGTTGCAATTAATGGGGGTCAGAATGCTGGATTATTGGCAATAGAGATGATCAGTTTATTTGATAAATCCATAAAGAAAAATTTAAAAGAATTCAGAGAAAATCTTCATAAACAGGTAAGAACTAAAAATAGTAAGTTATCAGACATTGGAGCTGACAATTATCTTCAAAAAAAATGAACTAATATTTTTCTATTAGCCCTTATTAAGGTAGTTTTCTTTTTTAAGATAATTAATAACTTTTTCAACAGAATCATTTAAATCTAACGAACCTGTATCAACAACAATTTCTGGATTGTGAGGAGCTTCATATGGACTAGAAATCCCCGTAAACTCCTTAATTTCACCCAAACGAGCTTTCTTATAAAGACCTTTAGTATCCCTATTTTCGCAAACTGTGACATCTGCAGCACAATAAACTTCAATAAAATCCTTAGATCCAATAATATTTCTCACCTTATCTCTATCGCTAATAAATGGTGAAACAAATGCTGTAATAGTTATTATCCCAGCATTCATAAATAAATTCGCAACTTCTCCAATTCTTCTTATATTTTCTTCTCTATCTTCATCCGAAAACCCAAGGTCTTTGCATAAGCCATGTCTAATATTATCTCCATCCAACACGTAAGTTGAAAAACCTTCTAAGTGTAAAACTTCATTTAAAGCGTTGGCTAAAGTACTTTTACCAGAGCCTGATAAGCCTGTAAACCAGATAACCATTCCTTTGTGTCCTCTCATTTTCTCTAACTTTTCTCTATCAATAGTTAAATTGTGCCACTTTATATTGGTTGACTTTGTTTGATCTTGTTCTTTCATTTGTTTCATCAAAATTAAAACTTATCCTACCCCTTTCTTCATAAATTATAAAATCCCTCTTTACGAAGAAACTCAATTGATTTCGATACCATATCCCCCTGTAACTGGATATTACTATCAATTAATGTCCCTCCAGTACCACAAAAAACTTTAATTTTTTTAAGTAATTTTTTTAATAAGATTTCATTTTCAGTTCCCAAACCTCTAATTAAAGTGATAGTTTTGCCCTTTTTACCTTTTTTTTGTTTTGAGATATTTATTTTTGAACTTTTATTAAAAGTATCTAACTTAGCTGTTTCTTCAAAATTTTTTTCTTGATTATCAAATTCGATCCAATTCCTTTTTCCCATTAATTTTAATATGCTCTATAGTTAGTTAATACTTATTCTATAAAAAAGTGGTAAGTACATTTTCTCGCAAAGATCAAAACTATAAAAATGAAGATTTAAATCAACCCTCCAAAGAGGGAAGATTTGGAAAATATGGTGGTCAATATGTTCCCGAAACATTAATGCCCGCTCTTTTTGAGCTTGAAACAGCTGCATCAAATGCATGGAAAGATAAACTTTTTGTAAAAGAATTAAATCATCTACTTAAGACTTATGTAGGTCGAGAAACACCACTTTATGAAGCCAAAAGACTAACTGAACATTATAAAACTAAGCAAGCAAATCCAAGAATATGGCTTAAAAGAGAAGATTTAAATCATACTGGTGCTCACAAAATTAATAATGCCCTTGGCCAAGCTTTATTAGCAATAAGAATGGGCAAAAAAAGGATAATTGCAGAAACTGGAGCTGGCCAGCATGGGGTTGCTACGGCTACTGTTTGTGCGAGATTTGGCTTGAATTGCATTATATATATGGGTGCTGAGGACATAAAAAGACAATCCCTTAACGTCTTCAGAATGAAACTTCTTGGAGCTGAAGTTAAAGTTGTAAATTCAGGAACTGCAACACTGAAGGATGCAACTAGTGAAGCCATTAGAGATTGGGTGTCTAATGTAGAAACGACACACTACATTTTAGGATCAGTTGCAGGTCCACACCCTTTCCCGAAGATTGTGAGAGATTTTCATGCAGTTATTGGAGAAGAAACTAAAAAACAATGTCTGGAATCATTTGGGACTTTGCCGGATATTTTACTTGCTTGTGTAGGTGGTGGATCAAATGCAATGGGCCTTTTTCATCCTTTTGTTAAAGAAACATCTGTAAGACTAATTGGTGTTGAAGCTGCTGGAAGCGGAGTTGATACTGACAAACATGCCGCAACCATCACAAAAGGATCAGTTGGAATTTTGCACGGATCAATGAGTCTTCTTTTACAAGATGATAATGGTCAAGTACAAGAAGCTCACTCAATAAGTGCAGGTTTAGATTACCCAGGAGTAGGGCCTGAACATAGCCATTTAAAAGATATAGGTAGAGCTGAATATGGATCAGTCACAGATCAAGAGGCATTAGATGCTTTAAAACTTGTTAGTGAACTTGAAGGAATTATTCCGGCACTTGAAACGTCCCATGCCTTCGCATGGTTAGATAAATTATGTCCTACTCTTGAAAAAGATACTCATATAGTTATCAACTGCTCTGGAAGAGGCGACAAAGATGTTAATACTGTTGCATCTTCCTTAGATATTTAATCAATACCTTGGAATTGATGAGTCAATATATCTACTCCATCCATCAATACCCTCCTCCAAATTCCATATTTCGGTCACAATATTATTATCTAAGCACCATTGACAAAAGTTATAACTTCTTATTCCTGCATGACAGCTAACCACAATTTCTCTATCTAATAAACCAGCAAATATTTCTTTAACGTATTCTGATGTGACTTTACTAATTGGAATATGTAAAAATTCGTTTGAGAATCTAGCTAGTTGGAGCTCTGACTGTTCTCTTACATCAATCAAAACTGGATCTTCTTTCTCAGAATTAAACCAATCATTGAGACTAGAGGCATTTATAGATTTTGGATAATTTCCCAATTTAGAGGATAAATTATGTGTTATTTACAATTTAATAAATTAAGTTGCAGTAGGAAATTTATTGTTAAAAATAAAAATAAACATCGATAATGAAACTTAGAGTAGTAGCAATAATACTATTATTATCTTTATTACTTTTTTTTGTTTTTAAAAAAGTTTCTACTAATAAAAATAAGGAGCTAAATACAAATATTGAGCAACTAAATATCTTAAAATATATTCCTGAAAAAAATAAATTATTATTTATTTCAAATTTAGATAGTTTTAATAATGAAAAAGATAAAAATCCAAAAAGTGAAGATAACTTTATTTTAATAAAAGATTCTATATTAGATTACTTAGGTATAGATCTAGGAAACAATAAATTAGAAGATATTTATGATAATGAGCTTATAATCTCAACTTTTGAGAATAATAAAAAACTTAAAGATGATATTTTGATTGTTTTTAAAATTAAGCCAGAAAAAACAGTAGATGATTTATTAAATTTGCCTAATAAAATTGATCAGGTTGATAAAGTAATTTCAATAAAAAGAGAAAATAAAATCAATTTCCTTAACTTTATATATCGAAGCAAAGATAATTATATAGTTGCTTCATCTGATAAAAACTTAATCGTAAATAGTATTGACTCCAGTAATCATTTTAAAGAAAAAAAATTTCAATATGAGGGAGAACTTTCTGGACTAAAAAACGAAAAAAATATATTATTTACAAATAAATTTTCGGAAGGCATATTTTTTGATAAAGAAATTTTTACTGAGAATAATGAGGATATTGTAGCTACAACATTTGACCTAAAAAATAAACATCTTATTTTTAAATCATATTTGTTAAATAATAAAAAAAATCTTGATATTCTTACTTACGATAATCTAATAAATGAAGAGAAAAATAATGAAATTAATCCTGAAGTTTCAATTTTTAGTGATGTAAAAAATTTTGACGAATACATTAAACCTTTAATAAATGATTTTGAACAAAGTTTTTTTGAAGATTTTAATCATAATGCAAATCAAAACATTTTAATTCTCAATTCAAAAAAAGATTGGCTTATTACATTCGAAAAAAATACTGAAGATAAATTTGATTTAAATGCTTTGAAAAAACTAAAAGATTTCAATAAATATACTTTAAAACAAAAGGAAGATATCTACTCGATATATTCCAAAGATATTCTTGAAGAAAAAGACGATGTAATAAAAAAATTAACTTTTGAAAATATCTATTCAATAGAATCAGGAGGTTTGCAATTCATAAGTAATTATTTAATTGATGGTAAAACACTAGAAACAATCTCAAAAAAATTTTTTAACCTAAAAAGTAATAAAGATAAATCTACTTTTCTTTATGCAAAAGTTGATACCAAAAATAAAAATTCCAATAAAATTGAATATCTTTCTGATTTTGAAGATCTTAATTTTCTTATTAGAAATATTTTAAAAATATCAATTGAAGAATCTCTAGAAATCATAAGTCAATCTATTCCAGAAAAAAATCCAATTCTTTATACAGAAAAAAGTCTAAAAATCTTTTAATAAAATTACTTAAACAAGCTTCAAACACAATCATTTTAAATTTTTGTGAAGTTAATAACTTGTGGTTAATTAAAAATTATTTGACTATCTTTAATCTATAAGTGATTGATATTGAATTAAGCAATTGGATAGAAACAAACTAATTTTAAAACCAGGATTAGAAGGGGTCCCAGTTACTAATTCATCTATCTGTGATATTGACGGAAACAAAGGTAAATTATTGTACAGAGGCTACTCCATTGAGGAACTATCCAAAAAAAGTAGTTTTCTAGAAACTGCTTACCTATTAATTTGGGGTGAATTGCCTACAGCTATTCAACTAAGAGATTTTGAACAAGAAGTTCAGATGCATCGCAGATTAAGTTTTAGAGTCCGAGATATGATGAAATGTTTCCCTGCGACAGGTCATCCTATGGATGCTCTTCAATCAAGTGCAGCTTCCTTAGGGCTTTTCTATTCACGTAGAGCAATAGACGATCCTAATTACATCTACAACGCAGTGATAAGACTAATAGCAAAAATACCAACTATGATTGCTGCGTTTCAACTTATTAGGAAAGGACAAGACCCTATTCAACCTCGAGATGATTTAACTTACTCATCGAATTTTCTCTACATGCTGACTGAAAAAGAACAAGATCCCATAGCTGCGAAGGTTTTTGATAGGTGTCTAATTCTACATGCCGAACATAGTTTAAATGCCAGTACATTTAGCGCTAGAGTGACTGCAAGCACTCTTACAGACCCATATGCTGTTATTGCCTCTGCAGTAGGAACCTTAGCTGGCCCTCTCCATGGAGGAGCTAATGAGGATGTAATTGCAATGTTAGAGGAAATCAAAACTCCAGAAAATGCAGCTTCTTTTTTGGATAACGCAATAAAAAATAAAAGTAAGATAATGGGATTCGGTCATAGAGAATACAAAGTAAAAGATCCAAGAGCTATTATTCTTCAAAAACTGGCAGAAGAGCTTTTTATTAGGTTTGGAGCAGATGAAATGTATGAAGTTGCTAAATCACTAGAGGCAGAGGCAATACCAAGACTTGGACCTAAAGGTATATTCCCTAATGTAGACTTTTATTCTGGTCTTGTTTATAGAAAACTTGGTATTCCTCGTGATTTATTTACTCCAATTTTTGCCATATCTAGAGTTGCTGGTTGGTTAGCTCATTGGAGAGAACAACTTGGAGCAAATAGAATTTTTAGACCATCGCAAATCTATACTGGTTCTGCGCCAAGAGATTGGATAAGCTTAGAAAATAGAGAATAATATTTGCAGCTTTTCATAAAAAACACACATATTGTTTGTGAAGAGTTAATGTATTAAGTAAATATCGTAAAAATTTTGGAATACGGATTAGATCTCGAATATAGTTTTAATGAATTCCTAAAAGGTTTTGGCCTTTCTAGTGAAATTGCTCATATAATTTGGCTCCCCCTACCTATGCTACTAGTTTTAGTAGCGGCAGTAGTAGGTGTTTTAGTAACAGTTTGGCTTGAAAGAAAAATATCTGCTGCTGCTCAACAAAGAATAGGGCCCGAATACGCAGGAGCGCTTGGCGTGCTCCAACCAATTGCAGATGGTCTCAAGTTGCTCGTTAAAGAGGATATTATTCCTGCAAAAGCGGATGGAATCCTCTTCACTGCAGGCCCTATATTAGTCCTTGTCCCAGTGATTCTCTCATGGTTAATTGTTCCTTTTGGACAAAACCTTTTAATAAGTAACGTTGGTATTGGAATTTTTCTATGGATCGCTTTAAGCAGTATCCAGCCAATTGGACTTCTTATGAGCGGATATGCATCAAACAATAAATATTCATTATTGGGAGGATTAAGAGCAGCAGCTCAATCTATAAGTTACGAAATACCTCTAGCTTTATCTGTACTAGCTATCGTACTAATGACAAATTCTCTCAGTACTATTGACATTGTTAACCAACAAAGTGGTGCTGGAATCCTAAGTTGGAATATTTGGAGACAACCAGTTGGTTTTATAGTCTTTTGGATTTGTGCTCTTGCAGAATGCGAAAGACTTCCATTTGACTTACCTGAAGCTGAAGAAGAATTAGTTGCAGGATATCAAACTGAATATGCAGGGATGAAATTCGCATTGTTCTACCTTGGTAGTTACATTAATTTAATTCTTTCAGCATTATTGGTATCAATACTTTATTTGGGAGGATGGGGGTTTCCTATTCCAGTTGAATTAATAGCTAAGTTTCTTAATTTGCCCATTAATGCACCCTTCATTCAGGTTTTCACTGCATCAATAGGAATTGTAATGACTGTTTTAAAAGCATATCTTTTAGTTTTCATTGCAATATTATTACGTTGGACAACTCCTAGAGTAAGAATAGATCAACTTTTAGATTTAGGATGGAAGTTTCTTCTTCCGATTTCTCTTGCTAATCTTTTGATAACTGCAGGATTAAAACTTGCTTTTCCGCAATTCTTTGGTGGTTAAATTTAAGTAAAAATACTTAAATTTAAAATAATTCCACTAAAATAGAAAAAAAGTAAATTTTTCAAAATGAACAATTTCCTTCAACAAATAAATAGTTATATCAAAGAAGCATTTAATGCTGGGAAATATTTATACAATGGTATATCGGTAACTTTTGATCATCTTCGAAGAAGACCTGTTACTGTCCAATATCCATATGAAAAATTAATACCTTCTGAAAGATATAGAGGAAGGATACATTATGAATTCGATAAATGTATTGCTTGCGAAGTTTGTGTGAGAGTGTGTCCCATCAACCTCCCAGTAGTTGATTGGGTAATGAATAAAGAAACCAAAAAAAAGGAACTTCGAAATTATTCAATAGATTTTGGAGTTTGTATATTTTGCGGAAATTGTGTTGAATATTGTCCAACTAATTGTCTATCAATGACCGAAGAATATGAATTAGCTACTTTCGACAGACACAATCTAAATTTCGATAACGTAGCACTTGGTAGACTACCTACAAACGTCACAACAGATCCATCAGTTAAACCTCTAAGAGAACTTGGCTATCTTCCCAAGGGTGTCATGGATCCTCATGAAATCCCAGCTTCAGATACTAGAGTTGGTAAATTACCTGAAGAAGTCTATGATTGGATGAAGCCTGAATCCAATGAAAATAAAGATAAAGTTTCTAATCCAACTAATTAATTTCCATTAATTTATGTCCATCGCAATAACAACACAATTTATTTGTTTTACAGTGCTATCTTTAGTTGTCATTATTGGAGCCCTTGGTGTTGTATTGCTAGAAAGTATTGTTTATTCAGCTTTTCTCCTAGGGGGAGTTTTTATGAGTGTGGCAGGATTATATCTTCTTTTAAATGCAAGTTTTGTTGCGGCAGCGCAAGTTTTAGTTTATGTGGGTGCAGTGAATGTATTAATAATTTTTGCTATCATGCTTGTCAATAAAAAAGAAGATTTAAAGCCTATCAATGACATTAAATCGAGAAGAATTATATCGACATCCATATGTTTAACCCTACTAAGCCTCTTAATAAGAGTTGACTTAACAAATGTATGGAGCCTTTCAAGTCCTCAAAACTCTATTGGAGAAGAATCTACTATCAGGATTGGTGAACATCTATTTAGTGATTATTTACTCCCATTTGAAGTAGCTTCAGTTTTACTATTAATGGCAATGATTGGGGCTATTGTTTTAGCTAGAAGAGATGTGATGAGCAAAGATATTTCGACAGGACTACCTGTTGATCAAGAGTTAATTGAAAAATCATCAGAACCATTACTTACTAATAAAAATTAACCTTTCGGCTCTCTTATTATGAATTTAGATTCAATTCCTCTTCAAGCTTTTTTGATAATATCTTCAGCACTATTTTGCATTGGTATTTGGGGATTATTAAATAGCAGAAATGCAGTTAGAGTTCTTATGAGCATTGAATTAATGCTCAATGCAGTAAATATAAACTTAATGGCGTTTTCTTCCTATATTGATAATAATTTAATTCAAGGACAAGTTTTTACGATTTTTGTGATAACTGTTGCTGCCGCAGAAGCAGCCGTTGGTTTAGCTATACTGTTATCTCTTTACAGAAATAGAGTGACTGTAGATATGGAAAGCTTTAATTTATTAAAATGGTAAAAGCATTAAATGAAACTTTCATTAGTGCTCATTGTATATCGTTCAGATAGTCCTATCGCTGAAGAGGCTTCTAAATTCTGTGAAGAAGTCCTCAAAGCTAAAAATATAAAATCAAGTAGAGTTGTAAGTGATTTTCATAATAACGAAATTGAAAAACATCTTTGTAATCCAGAATTACAACCTAATATTGGCATAGTGCTTGGTGGGGACGGAACCTTCCTAAAATGTGCAGATGCTTTGGCTGATTATGATATTCCTTTGTTGAGCATTAATATAGGTGGTAATCTGGGATTCCTTACGCAAGAAAAAGATTTTTTGTTCGACAAATCTTTTATCGAAATTCTTGAAAACGAAGAATATACAATACTTTCGTAATAGATTAACTTGTAATGTTTGTATAAACGGGACAAATTATGAGCGAAAGATTATAAAAAGCTACGACGCTTTAAATGATTTTTATTTTAAATCTGTAGAAGAAGACATTTCTCCTACCAACCAAAT
>QCPU01000012.1 GCA_003212395.1 Prochlorococcus sp. AG-442-B03
AAAAATTTTTCCCGGAAGGAGGTGCCCATAGTCATGAGTAAAAGTCACTTGTTAAAATATTTATTGATAAGCCCTAACCTACCAGTTGGCGGATTTTGTTATTCGGAGGGATTGGAGAGTTACTTAAATAAAAAAGATTTAAAAGACTCAAATTCGGTAAAGGAATTAATCATAAATGAACTAAAAATTGGCCAGATTAGACTAGATGCGAAAATATTATTAGAATTTTTTGATATTTTCAATGCGTTAAACGACGGCAAAAATTTAAAAAGTAATTTGCAAAAGCTATTGAGTTTGGATAAATGGATCCTCTCATCAAAAGACTCTGTCGAAATGAGAGAACAACAAACTCAAATGGCAAAATCTCTCTTTGATTTAAACAAAGAATTTGGATTTGAATACCTATATAAAAAAAATCATAAAAACTCCTGGCCTTTAGCTTGGAGTTGGTCTTGTTATTGTTTTGAAATTACGAAATTAGAAATGGTTGAGAATTTTTTCTATGCCTGGAGTGCAAACCAACTAAGTGCAGCACTAAGGATTATTCCTATTGGTTCAACAAAAGCACAATTAATCCAAAGAGACTTATTAGAAATAATTTCAAAAGTTTCTAAAGAAATAATGGACAAAGAAATAGATGACATCTATTTTGGCAATGTAGGTTTAGCTATGGCACAACAAAATCATAATGACCTTTATACAAAACTTTTTAGAAATTAATTTATGAGCAGTAAATTGAGAGTAGGAGTTGCTGGGCCTGTAGGTTCAGGAAAAACTGCATTAGTAGAGACTCTATGCTTAAGCCTGAAAAAAAATTATGAGATTGCAGTTGTCACCAATGATATCTACACAAAAGAAGATGCTAACTTTCTAATAAATAAAAAAGTTTTAGAGGAAGGAAGAATTATTGGAGTAGAAACAGGAGGTTGTCCTCATACAGCGATAAGAGAGGATTGTTCCTTAAATAAAAATGCAGTTTTAGATTTAGAAAATAAATATAATCCTTTAGATTTTGTTTTTGTAGAAAGTGGAGGTGATAATTTGGCATCTAGTTTTAGTCCAGAACTTGTAGATTTATCAATATATGTTATTGATGTATCTGCTGGAGACAAAATTCCTAGAAAAGGGGGACCAGGGATAACAAGGTCAGATTTACTATTAATAAACAAAATTGACTTAGCAGATATGGTTGGTGCAGATTTAAAAATCATGAAAAGTGATACGGAATTTATGAGAAAAGGGAAACCTTGGTTTTTTACCAACCTTAGTAGCGGCAAAGGAGTTGAAGATATAACTCAATTTTTAGAATCAAATATACCCAACAATCGAAACTAGAAAAATGTTCACTTCTAATATATTGGAATCAACAAAAAGTTACATACGATACAAAACGAATCCTCACTCGTTAATAACTTTTAAATTATCCCCCTAATGAGGGTCAATTACTTAATTTATCCTAATTCATGAGAATTTCAAGGCGTATTTTGGCAGGATTAGCTACTGCCTCACTTGCTGTCACAGCTACTTCGTGTGGTGGAGGTGGAACCTCCGGAAGTTTCGATGACACAGTAACCGTTGGTATTTTGCATTCGTTATCTGGAACAATGGCAATTTCTGAATCAACACTCGTTGATACTGAAAAAATGGCTATTGAAGAGATAAATGCTGCTGGTGGCGTAAAAGTTGGCGGTAAAAGCTACAAAATAGAATACATAGTTGAAGATGGTGCATCTGATTGGCCTACTTTTGCTGAAAAATCTAAGAAACTTATAGACCAAGACGGAGTTCCTGTCGTATTTGGTGGTTGGACATCTGCAAGTAGAAAAGCAATGTTACCAGTCTACGAATCAAAGGATGCTTTCCTTTACTACCCAATTCAATATGAAGCTCAGGAATGTTCTAACAACATTTTCTATACAGGAGCTACACCAAACCAACAGTCAGAACCCGCTACAGATTTCATGTATAAGCGTTCTCCAGCAGCTGGAGGAGATTTCTTCCTTGTAGGTTCTGATTATGTTTTCCCAAGAACTTCAAACACAATTACAAAAGCTCAGGTAAAACAGTTAGGAGGTACAGTCGTTGGAGAAGATTACCTTCCATTAGGAAATACTGAAGTTGCTCCAATAATCTCAAAAATCAAAAAAGCGCTACCTGAAGGTGGAATTATCATTAATACACTTAATGGTGACCAAAACGTTGCATTCTTCAAACAGATTCAAGATGCAGGTATCACACCTTCAAGTGGTTACTACGTAATGAACTATTCAATTGCTGAAGAAGAGATTAGTACAATTGGTCCTGAGTTCCTTGAAGGTCACTACGGCGCTTGGAACTACATGATGTCAATTGATACTCCTGCATCTAAGAAATTTGCTGCAAGTTTCAAGAAAAGATGGGGAGCTGATCGTGTTGTAGCTGATCCTCAAGAATCTGCTTATAACATGGTTTACTTATGGAAACAGGCAGTTGAAGATGCTGGAACATTTGACGACAACGCAGTGAGGGAAGCCCTAGTTGGCCAAACGTTTGATGCCCCACAAGGACCTGTTGAAGTTATGCCTAATCACCACTTATCTCAAACAGTAAGAATTGGACAGATCAATGCAGAGGGTGGATTTACAATTCTTGAAGAGACAGGAGTTGTTCTCCCTCAAGCATGGAACCAAAAACATCCAAGTTCAAAAGGATATGCATGCGATTGGACAGATCCTTCAAAAGGAGAAAAGTATAAGCTTTAATTTAATTAAAACCTATACTTCAAAATAAAAGGAGGTTAACACCTCCTTTTATTTTATATAATAAAATATTTTCTTTTTTTAAATTGGAGTTACTTCTCGATAGTCTTTTTAATGGTGTTGCAATCGGATCTGTACTACTTGTTGCTGCATTAGGTCTAGCAATTGTTTTTGGTCTTATGGGTGTTATTAATCTTGCCCATGGAGAACTTATGATGCTTGGGGCTTACACAACATACGTTACACAATTAATTTTCAAATTACCTATATTAAAACCCTTCTACAATTCATACATAATAGTTTCAATTTTCCTTGCTTTTATTGTTAGTGGAGTTGTAGGCATACTCCTGGAAAAAACAATAATAAGAAAGCTTTATGGAAGTCCACTAGAAACACTTTTAGCCACGTGGGGCGTAAGCTTAATTCTTCAACAATTTGTCAGGAGTGTACCTTTGGCTTATGGGACTGGTCTAGTTATAAGTCTGATAATTGGTTTATTTTTACCAACAACGTTTCCTTCAAAAATAAAAGAATCAATAAATTACAAATATTATAAATTTAGTTCTTGGATATTTGCGGCTTTAACTGGGGTCTTAACTGGTAGCGTAATCTCATCCTCTGTCAGCAAACTTAGTAGAGCAAGCGCTCGAAATGTTGATGTAACAGCACCCTCATGGATGAGAGGTCAAGTAGAAATCATTGGCACTGCATTTCCTAAAACAAGATTAATGATAATTGTTATTACCCTAATCTCTGTAGTAGCAATAACATTATTTCTTAATCAAAGTGCTTGGGGTATGCGTATAAGAGCAGTTACTCAGAACCGACAAATGAGTGATTGCCTTGGTATATCTACTGAAAAAGTTGATATTATTACTTTTGGAATTGGTTCTGGATTGGCAGGAGTTGCTGGTGTAGCAGTATCTCTTTTAGGTTCTGTAGGACCAAATGTTGGAGGAAACTACATAGTTGGTTGTTTTATGGTTGTAGTACTGGGAGGAGTAGGAAATTTATTAGGAACAGTACTTGCTTCATTTGGAATAGGAATAATGACAGATTTAATTGGAGCTGGAAGGCTGTTATCAATATGGCCAGATATGCCTTTACCTTTATCAAACACAATTAACTTTTTTGCAACCACAAGTATGGCAAGAGTAATGATATTTGCACTAATTGTTATATTCTTACAATTTAAACCTACAGGTTTATTTCCTCAAAAAGGAAGGATGGTTGAAAACTAATGTCCTTAAGTAAAATTAAATTTGATAAAAAAATAGTATTATCATTTTGGATAATATTAATAGCTTTAATCATTGCAGCACCAACTCTACTCCCTGTATTTAGACTAAACCTTCTAGGTAGATACTTATCCTTATCCATAGTTGCACTTGGTGTTGATCTTATCTGGGGTTATACAGGTTTATTAAGTCTTGGGCAAGGAATATTTTTTGCACTAGGTGGATATTGTGCAGCGATGTATTTGCAAATAACCAGCTCCTCTGAATTTCCAAATAATATTCCTGAATTTTTTGCCTTATATGGTGTTGAAAAATTACCTTTTTTCTGGGAACCGTTTAGATCGCCTTTTTTTACTTTCTTCGCTATCTGGATAATTCCAGCATTAGTTGCTGGTTTAATTGGATTTCTTGTTTTCAGGAATAGAATCAAAGGGGTTTATTTTTCTATACTTACTCAAGCTTCTCTTCTTGTATTCTTTAACTTCTTTAATGGACAACAAAAACTTATAAATGGAACTAATGGATTAAAAACAGATGTAACGCAACTGTTTGGTCAGATGGTAGGTTCTGAGTCCATGCAAAGAATATTCTTTTGGATAACCGCCACATTAGTAATAGCATCATGGTTTTTTGCAAAGTGGGTAGTTAAAGGAAGATTTGGAAATATTCTTATAGGAATACGAGATGATGAACCAAGAGTTAGGTTTACAGGATACAACCCAGTTATATTCAAGACGATAATATTTTCTATTGCTGGAGGTCTCGCAGGAATTTCGGGAGCTTTATATACCGTTCAGTCTGGAATAGTATCACCTCAATTCATGACGGTTCCCTTTTCTATAGAAATGGTTATATGGGTTGCCGTTGGAGGAAGAGGAACTTTATTGGGAGCGATACTTGGAGCAGTTTTCATCAATTATGCGAAAAGTCTAGTAAGTGAAGCTTTACCTGCTAGCTGGATGTTTATACAAGGAGGGTTATTTATCTTAGTTGTAACAGCACTGCCAGAAGGAGTTCTAGGATGGATTCAAGGAGATGGTCCTAGGAATCTTCTTCAAAGATTTGGTTTGAAAAGGAAGATTGAAACCTATCCAAGCTTAGAAATTAATAATAAGGAGCAAAAATAATGAATAAGAAAGATCTTCTAAATTTAATAGATATTACTGTTAGTTTCGAGGGTTTTTTAGCTCTCAACAAACTTAATTTAAATTTAAAGAAAGGAGAATTAAGAGCTGTAATAGGACCCAACGGCGCAGGTAAAACAACATTTCTTGATGTAATTACTGGAAAGGTTAAGCCAACAAAAGGTGAAGTAATTTTTAAAGGGAAATCTTTAGTAGGTAGAAAGGAGCATAAAATAGCCAGACTTGGAGTTGGAAGAAAGTTCCAAAGTCCAAGAATCTTTGAGAATCTAACAGTTAAAGAAAATCTTGAAATATCGGTAACAACTCCAAAAAGTCCCTTAAACCTTATAAATAAAAGTATTAAGGTTGAGCAGCTTAATGAGATTGAACGTCTTATGAAGATTGTAAATTTAGCTCAAAAAGTTGATTCAAAAGCTGGATCTTTATCACATGGCCAAAAACAATGGCTCGAGATAGCAATGTTAGTAGGACAGAAGCCAGATTTAATGTTAGTAGATGAACCTGTTGCTGGTCTGACTGATGAAGAAACTGATCTTACAGCAGATTTATTAAAATCTTTATCTGGAGAAAATACCGTAGTGGTAATAGATCACGATATGGAATTTATAAGAAGACTCGATAGTAATGTTTCAGTATTAAATCAAGGCACAGTACTATGCGAAGGAACAATGGAAACTATACAAAAGGACCAAAAAGTTATAGAAGTTTATCTAGGAAGACCTGAGGATTAGTTATGGAAAATTTACTGGAAATTAAATCATTAAATACATATTATGGCGAGAGTCATATTCTCAGAGATGTAGATTTAAATGTTCAATCAGGTGAAATGGTTTGTTTGATTGGAAGAAATGGAGTTGGCAAAACAACTTTATTGAAATCACTAATTGGTTTATTAAAACAAAAAAAAGGGGATATTTATTTAGCTGGCGAAAATATAAATAGAAAAGCACCTCATCAGAGGGCGAGGAAAGGAATGGCTTACGTTCCTCAAGGGAGAGAAATTATTCCATATCTATCAGTTGAAGAGAATCTTATGTTAGGAATGGAGTCTCTACCAGGTGGATTATCTAAGAACAAGAAAATAGATCCATTTATTTATGATCTCTTTCCAATCCTAAAAGATTTTCTTCAAAGGAAAGGAGGAGATCTTAGTGGAGGACAACAACAGCAATTAGCTATTGCAAGAGCATTGCTGGGTAAACCTCAACTTCTATTGCTGGACGAACCAACCGAAGGTATTCAGCCGAATATAGTTTTAGACATTGAAAATGCAATTAACCAGATAATTAGAGATACAGGAATTGGTGTTTTATTAGTTGAACAACACTTGCATTTTGTAAGACAAGCCAATAGATATTATGCGATGCAACGCGGAGGTATTGTTGCTAGCGGTAATACTAGTGAGTTGAGTCAAGCAGTAGTAGATAAGTTCTTAAGTGTTTAAATAAATTATTTATGATTACTAAAAATTTTTATTCATTTTTCGCATCTTATGAGGTCTATACTGTTTGGATGCTCATTTATATACTTATTAAATTCCATTGCTAGTGTTCTAGCCTCGTAAGCGTCAAAAGCATAAAAACAATTTTCTAGTCTAATGTTTTGAAAATCACGGTAATGAACTGTATATGGCTTCAAAATATTATTTTTGTTCATTTTGTTTAATTTGCTAAAAAGCAATAATTTCATATCTCAACAATGCATATGTTCATAAATTTAAAGTACATCTTTTGTTGTTATCAAAATATATTGACTTAAATTATGTATTAAAAGATACTTATTTAGCAAAAATAATCAAACTATTTTTTTTTATTTTTAGAATCTTGCTTCTTACCTTCTATTAAGAAAACAAATTTCGATAAAATATATCCAAAAATTGGAACCCAAAACTTTTCATAAAAAAATTTCATAAGAAATTAAGCAGCTAATGATTCGTTATCTTCAATTTCAGTTTTATTTATAAGCATCAAATCTAAAGAATTAAATAAAACTTGCATAAGTAGAAAATCAAGCTCCCCTTTCAAAAGATTAACATCAGATGAAAGTAGATCATCAACAAAATCATCAAAAGTATCTGAAAGAGGATTCACAATTAAAAATTTATTTTTGCCATTATCATCGCATAGGCAATAAAAGTCAACCAAATTTGAATATTAATTCTTGAAATTTTTTAAATTAATTAGTAAAGACTAAAAAATTTAAATAATAAATATAAACAAGCAAAATAATAGATTTAATATAAAGCTCAGAGTCTTTGAATTAAATTTCATTTATCTTACTTTTCTTAATTTTATATCTCTACTAATTAGCAAAATCAGAACGACAATATAAATACTTGCTAAAAGGAAATTTAAAGAAATCATCATCAAAGAATTTAATTTATTTATAGCAATACTAGTGATGTGCCATTTAGATAAAGATTCACTTAGAGAATTTTTAGACGTAATAAATATGAGTAGAAATCAAATTTGATATTAAAAGTACTAAATTTAAAATTATTTTTTAATTAGCTCGAAGTATCCATTTTTATTTAATGAGTACTTATCAAACCAAAGGCTTAATAGATTGTCTAATCCTATTCCATTCATTTTATTTATTTGAGAAGTCTTATAGTCCGAAAGTGCAAGCAATAAATACGGAAATATCATATCAGAAACTCCCTTTGGCAGTTTTTCTAAAGGTACTCCATGCGCTCTATCCCATAAAATTTGCATATCCTGAGAGAACAAAGAACTCCAATAACTAAAATTACAATATAACTTGTCCGGAGGGAGTAGATTTACAGATAAAATTGGGAGGGATGAATTCATAGAAATAAATATTTTATTGATAAATTGAATTTAAGTTTTTGAAATGGTGATAAATAATTTCTAAAATACAAATATCTCATAAATACAAATTAAATTTAACGCACTGTACAGCACTTAGCAACACTTTTTAAGTGTTAAATTTATCCATCATTTCCTGAAATTTAAGGAAAGATAAAAACTTATTATATGTTTGCAAGTCAAAAGCTTCTTCATTTACCTCATTTAAATGAGTTGATTTACTAGAATTGAGAAGACTTCCATATTTAGTATCAATTGAGAGTTTTTCATTATCTATAAAGTCACCAGAATTATTAGCTAACTTTTGTGAATGATAATTACTCTCTTGATATGACTGAGTTACTTTACCATTTTTTTTATTAAATATTCCTCTCATAGAAAGAGCTTCCTCCACCAAAATACTTATTATTTTTGAATTACTTAAATTGTTCTCTATGCTCAATTTATCAATTATTCTCATAACATCTTCCCTAGGAATAAAACCAACTCTTTTTTTCTTAGTAGGCATTTAAAATTTTTTTTAAGTTCAGCACTTGACTGTAATAAGTGTTGCACTATATTCAGTATAAGTCAATTAAATGCTAATGATTTTACCAGCAACTTTACTTTTAGGAGCCCTTGGATATCTTTTTTACACATCAAAAAAAGAACTTTCACTCGATCACAATAACCATACAGAAAACCAAAAAGAGAATGTTGATTTGTATAAAGATTTGGAAGATCTATTTATTTAAAATTTACTGCATAGGTGTTTAAGAACTTTGTTTCTTGACTTAAATATATACAAAAGCTTAAACATTATTAGAATAAATATAAAGATATAAAATTAATGACTGTCCACCAAGATTATGAATTAAAAATCAATCTAAATGAATTGATTGAGAAGAGAATTCCATGTTGTGATTTACTTCATCCAGATCATTGTCTAACTGAAAAACAAGTCTCTGAAATTGCACATGATATTCGTATGGATTTAAATTTGCATGATGTTTACAAGCAAGTTGATCAACACATTATGAATTATGTGAATGCAGCTGGTATTGATAACAAAGATCATTGGGTAGAACCTCATCTTCCAGATTTGGAGAGAGATTTGAAAGAAGAAGTTGGAATAGAATTTGATTAATCTTTTTTCTTAAAAAAAGATTAATATATGTATTTTTTTTCTAAATCATCTATTAATTTATAAATACTTTTAGCTGATCTCTTTCTTTTTTTTGAAATTTTATAAACCATAAATCCAATCAAAACTGCAAAAATAGGTGCGAAAATAATAATTTCTTGATCCATAACCAACAAATACAAGCATATTATTTAAATTATTAAAAAATCTACATCAATAAAATAGGTACTTTATACAAATATGTTTAACAAAAAACGATTAAGATTTTTTATAAAAAAGAGAAAGAATTAAAAATTTTTTTTAAATTATTTAGATATAAATTTAATTAAATAAAGATAATGATTAATTATTTTGCCTTAACAGTTACTGAGATGGGGATCGGTAAAATAGAGTTAGCAGTTATTGGAGCAGTAACTTTAATATTTCCAATTTTGTTTGTTTATGCATCTAAAAACCTTGATGCAAAAGGAGTTTTTGAATGGATGATGGAGAAACCCAATGATTGGATAGGCAAAAAATAAAACTCAACAATTTACATTTTTCTATTTAAATTTTAAATTTTCTAAACTACCAATAGCAAAATCATAAACTTGGCAATTATTTTCTAAATCGTTAACTATTGAATTTTTTAGAAGAGAATAATCTATCAACTTATTGAGTTTATTATTTTTAAATTCCTTATTAGTCTCTCCAATAGCAAATGCCAAAGCTCCTTCATAAGAAATACCGAATTTGGTAGTGTTGCAGTAAGTTCTAGTGAATTTATTAGAAATCTTTTGAGTATACTTTTCAAGAGTTTTTGAGGAAGTATCTAATGAGTAAACTGGATTACTAAAAAGAAGAAGGAAAGTTAAAATGAATATCGAAAAAACTCTTTTGATCATAATATTTTATAAATTGCAAAATTAATATAGTTTAAAATTTAACTTTACCGACTATGTTTTATTAAAAATATAGAAATTAAAAAAATTTATTTACTATAACAGCTATTTCATATCTTAGAAGATAAAAATTCTCTAAATGAGTATTTTATAGTTTGAATCTTTTTTGGTAATTTTTTTAGAAAACGCCTAAATGCTTTTGACATAATTAAAAATCAATATCAATAATTAATAGATAACAAATAATAGTTTGGTATTCAATAAATAATTATTCAAATATAAGTAAATTAATTATTAAATATATGGATTGAGCTATGGAAATGTATTTGAACATGAATTATTGTTTAATTAAGTATCAAATACAAAATTAATATGGCTTTGCCAGAACTCATTTATGCTCCTATTGATGGTGGAACAATACATAAATATGAAATTAGTGGAGGTAAGAGAAAATTCTTGAGGTTTATAGGTTGTTATTTGGGCCAGTGCAATTTCCACAAAAATATTGATGATGCTATCGATTACATAAAAAATTTGAAAGAATCACAAAAGTTACAAAAAACATGAACTAAAGATACATAAATAGATAGGGACTAAGAATTTTTTAAAGAACTACATAATTATTGCTACAAATAATAGAGAATTTTCTTTTTATAAGAAATTGATTATTTACTTGGGTTATAGTTCCGAAAGATAAACAGTCAATTAAAAAAAGAAATTAATTTATGGAAAACAGACAAATTAATTTTTTTAAATCAAAAGACTTTAATACCGTTCTTAAACCATTTAAAAAAGGAACGGTAGTAAAAATTGACTCGTTTGATATTAGAGAAAATCAAAAAGAATTAAAAATAGGTTTATTTGGATGGTATGCAATTTGTCCCTCAAAAGAACTTATAAAAAATAAGCTCCATTATTTTTCACTATATGATGAGCCACTTGTTCTTTATAGAGATGAGAATGAAAATGTTAGGTGCATTAAAAATATTTGTCCGCATAGAGGAGCCTCATTTTTTGGAGGAATATTATCTGATGGAGTAATAACCTGTCCTTATCATGGAGCCAGGTTCTCATCTGGAGGAAGTTGCCAAAATCTCGATAGAATAACATGCAGCCATATAGTTGATAATAACTACGATAACTACGCCAAAAGAATTCATTTATCTCAATACAAAACATCAGAAAAAAATGGATATATTTTTGTACATTTTTCTAAAAAATCTGAGACTGATTTAAACAACATTAATGAAGATACACCTATAAGTAACTATGAATTATCTGAGAATGGTTTTTCACAAAGTGATTTTGTATCTGAAGAGGTGTTAGTTGACTTCAAATGTGATTGGTCAAGAATTATTGAAAATCACTTAGATATCCTTCATATCTTTTGGGTTCATGGCGATACAATCCCTGATAAGGATGTAAATAAAAACGTACTAGTTAGTTTTAACCAGAAAATTAACATCACTAACAAATACATTGAAAGTATTTATTATTATAAAAATTCTCCTACAAGAGAATTTATCCGAATTAAGTACATCCCACCAGGCAGGATATTAATTTACAAAGGTGATCCTTCCTCATCAAGATATTTACAAGTTTTGGATCATATTCCATTAGGAAATAACAAAGCAAGAGTAATAGTGAGACACTACAGGAAATTTTTAAAAAATAAACTTCTAAATAACCTCATATTATTTAAAGAGACTCAAAGAAAAATTTTTTATAAGATATTCGATGAGGATTATATGATTTTAAAAACTCAAACATATAATCACAATATGGGATTTATAAGTAAGGATGAAATAAAATTATTGGGAGAAGACAGAATAATAAATTACTTTTGGAAATGGTACAAGAAGTCCGAAGATAAAGATGAACCTTGGAAAAATATTAATAAAACCCAAAATCTTAATGTATACGACAAAGTAATTTTAAAATATCCTCCTGAGATAAAGCATTTAGAAATTATAAATAATATTGATATTATAAAAAAAACATTAATAAGATTTGCTGCTCCGCTGCTCTTATTTTTGTTGATAATATAATTTATGAAGAAAGTAAATAGACCTTCATGGTTGAATTGGCTTTATCTTTTTATATTTATTTTAAGCTCATTTCAATTGATTATTTTTTGGAGCAATAAGTTTTAGTGTTTAATAAATTTTGGTTTGAGGCAAAAAATATAAATTGTTTTAAGAGTGGTTATAGAGTAATTAAAGATTTAAATTTAAAGATTGCATATTCAGAGAATGTAATATTAATTGGACCAAATGGTTCAGGTAAATCATCATTAATAGAAGTAATTAATAGGAACATATATCCAGAAGTAAATAATAAATCTAAACTGAAAATATTTGATAAAGAGCTCATAAATTTATGGGAACTAAGAAAAAGAATTAGTACAGTAAATAATGATATTAAAAATAGAATAAGTCCAAATCTAAAAGTTTTTGATTTAATTTTAAGTGGATTATATGGAAGATATTGTTTCATATCAAATAAATCTGAAAGAGATCTTTATAAAGTGGAAAGTATTATCAAAAATATGAAAATATCTAATTTATCTAAAAAAAAATTTTCCTATTTATCAGATGGAGAAAAACAAATAACTCTTATTGCTAGGGCGTTAATCAATAAACCGGATATTTTGATCCTGGATGAACCAATTGCAAATTTAGATTATAATTCAAAGTTTTTTGTAGTTGATAAGATTAATGAATTATCAAAATTAAATACCAAAATTTTATGCGTAACTCATGATATTTCAACGATAACAAGAATTTATGACCGGGTCATAATGCTAAAAGATGGCAAGATAATTGCTGATGGACATCAAAATAAGGTTATAAATAGTGAAAATCTTAATAAGTTATATAGCATTCAAGTAGAGGTAACCAAAAATAATGGACTTTGGAATATAAACAGATTATCTAAATAAAATTATAAAAATAGCTATCGCAATAGCAAGAAATATAAATTTTTTACTTTTTAAAAATGAAGAGGATTTATTTGTAAATGAAAAAGATCCACATTTAGAACATACAATCTTACCTCCCAAAGATCGATCTGATACGAATGAAGAACTTCCACAATTAAAACAGACTCTATTTAGGCTCATCTAAAATAAAATTTTTAGCAATTTATTTTTTAATTATATTACTAAATAATATGTAAAGAAAAACTTCAAAAATATAATGATAATGAGAATCTATTGCAATAAGTATTCTTTTGGTGCATAATTGATAATAATTCTCATTATCATATTTAAATTAATGAATTTCCATGTTTATGGGGAATCTCCATCAAAATTAGTAAGGATAATAACTGGACAATCCGTTTTAATAGACCCTTCATCAAGACCAAAAGGCACATGCCTAGAAGTTGAATCTGGAATTGCAAGAGTTTTTTGCCCTTGTGAAGAAACTGAAGGAATGACACTTGCATTTTTACAATCAGGTGATCAATTAAGAACGGACCTTTTATGTAGCGAAGGTGTCTGTGTTGAAGCACTAACAGATTTGTCGTTTCATAGCAATGTAAATATTGATGAGAATATTGGTTTCGATGCGGTAAATGAATGGACTTTGCAACTCCTTAGGATTAGACACTTAGGCAATGCAGAACAGCGATTACAAGCACTGTTTTCAATACTAGTTAATCGACTAGGTAGAAGATGTGGTCAATGGTGCGAGTTACCTTTTAGGTTAACTCACGAAAGGATTGGTGAATTAATTGGTTCTACACGTGTAACCTCCACAAGATTAATTTCTAAATTAAGATCATCTGAGTTATTAATAGCTCCTATTGGAAGCCAAACAGTCAGTGTTGCTCCTTCTTTCATTGAAACATCGCCACTATAAAAATGAAGGAATCACATTCACTTACTAACAACTTGTTAATGGAAGTTGATTTTTTATCAAACAGACTCAGGAATATAAAACAATCTTTCAAAACTACTGAGAATAAATCATTAAAGGAAAGGTTATTTTCTGAAAACAAAAATATTTTTAAAAGAGTTAATGAGATTCATAAAATAGCTGAACTCTTAAATAAAAATAATGAAAAAATCAACTTTTCAAATTTACTTTTTGAAATAACCAAAAGGACATTGAATGAAAATAAATTTGAAAGTAATTTATTTTTTCTTTAAATCACTATCTATTAATAATATTGCCGAAGGTTGATTAGAAGCAAACTTTACCTTGCCCAGTATGTTTGCAAATTCATCTTCTGATTGTGTTTGAGCCTCTATAATTGGATCTAAAAATACATTAGTTCTTGTATCAGAAATTCTTTCTGATATGGAATAGAGTTGTTGTAGAGATGAAGTTAAATCAGCCTCCATGTTAAAAGAATAAGAAATCAGCTCCTCTATAGAATCCCATGTTTGAACGGGTGCAGGAATTTCATCTAATTTTACGCTTTGTCCTCTTGCGATTAAGTAATCTGCAAATTTCTGAGCATGTTCCATTTCACTTTTTGATTCACTTAGAAAATGAGAGGCAAATCCATTTAAATCACGTTCTTGAAACCATAGATACATAGAAAGATATTGAACATTGGCATATCTTTCCATTGTTAGATGTTCAAAAATATTAACCAATAAACTATTGTCTATAGGTTGAGCGACAGCTCTTCCAGATGGACCAAAATTAATTAATTTCTTTGTTTTTAAATTATTTTCATTCATTTTCAAATGGGTATCTAAACAAATAATACAACATTTTGTATAAATTAGTAATTAATAAATCCTTTAAATTAAATTAAATAATATGATAATGAAAATCACTCGCAATACTATAAATGAATTTAGAATACAGTTTTTCTGAACTGCTATTAACTAAAAAAATATATAAAAGTAAAAAAAAGAAATGTAAAAAGAAAAAATGCTCTAATTGGAAAGGAGGCAAGTGTAATTGCCTATAAATAAACTCTATATATGTACCTTATGTGCTCCAGGATATAAAAAATAATAACTATTTTTATTAATAGAAAGAAAACATTTATCACCATTATTTAGAAGATTATTAATATCAGTTCTAACCCTTAATATGTTTCCATTAATAGATACTTTATATATAAGAAATTCTCCAAGAAATTCTTTAGATATAACAATCGCATCACCAGTATCTGATCTTTTAATTGAAATAAATTTAGGCGAAATTGACATACTTTTGATACTTGTATTTTTCAAATAGTCTGAACAATTTATTTTACCTAAACAAGAAATATATGAATTACCATTTTTTTTAAGATTAATAATATTATTACCCAAAATAAAACTACTAACAAATATGGTCTTGGGATTATTTAGAAGGTTAATTGGTGTATCAATTTGATGTATTTTTCCATCATTCATAACGGCGACTTTATCGCAAATAGACATCGCTTCTTCCGGATCATGAGTAACCATCAATCCGCTTGCATTACAACCTTTTAGAATATTAGGCAGTTCACTTCTCAATTTTAGTTTGACATGCATATCAAGACTACAAAAAGGTTCATCTAATAAAATAAAATTTGTACCTGGAGCAAGAGCTCTCGCAATTGCGAGTCTTTGTTTTTGGCCTCCAGAAAGTTCATGTGGGTATCTTTCAACAAAACTATCAAGACCAACAACATTTAATAAATAATCAACTCTAGATCTTTCTTTTTTATTTTTCAAACCAAAAATTACATTTTCCAAAACAGTTAAGTGAGGGAAAAGTGCATAATCTTGAAAAACCATCCCTATATTTCTTTTCTCAGGACTAAGAATTTTTTTCCTACTTGAAATTTCCTTATCATTTAGAGAAATCGTCCCTCTAGAGGGATATTCGAACCCCGCGATTAATCTTAAAAGAGTAGTTTTTCCGCAGCCAGAAGGACCAAGCAACCCTAATAATTGGCCATTTTCAATTTTCAGGTTAATTTCGTTTAATATCCAATTTGAACATTCTCGCTTATCATATTTATGATGCAAATCATCAATTATTAACGCATCATTTTTCACTAAGTTCTTCTCGTTCAAATATATTAAGTTAGCAGAAAAAATTCACCGAAATATATCCCTTGTATAATTTTATACACCATTTAATTTTCAAATTTAATGAGAAAGTCTGAAAGAGCAGAAATAATACGCAAGGAACTCAAAAAGCTATATCCATCGCCTCCAATACCCCTTGATCATACAAATGCATATACACTTCTAGTCGCCGTGGTTTTAAGTGCTCAATCAACAGATAAGAAAGTTAATGAATTAACAAAAAGCTTATTTAAGGTTGCAGATAATCCAGAAAAGATGATGCAGCTAGGTATTAATGGCATTTACGAATACATAAAATTTTTAGGTCTATCTAATCAAAAATCCAAGAATATCTATAACTTATCTAAATTATTGATTGAGAAGCATAATGGTACAGTCCCAGATTCTTTTGAGAAGCTTGAATCTCTTCCAGGAGTAGGACATAAAACAGCATCAGTTGTAATGTCTCAAGTGTTTAAAATACCCTCATTTCCAGTAGATACTCACATACACAGGTTGGCACAAAGATGGGGTCTATCAAATGGAGATAGCGTAGTTCAAACAGAAAAAGACCTAAAAAAAATATTTCCTGTTAATGATTGGAATACCTTACATTTGCAAATAATCTTTTATGGCAGAGAATACTGCACAGCAAGAGGCTGTGATGGAACAAAATGTTATTTATGTCGAACTCTTTATCCCAAAAGAAATAAGAAATTTATATGTAAAAAGCCTTAAGAAATCTATATAATAATTAAATTAGTTTTTTAATCATGAAAATAGCAATTACTGGTGCATCGGGGAAAACAGGTTATAGAATCTCAGAAGAAGCAGTTAAGAAAGGATATAAAGTAAGGCAAATCATCAGAAAGAATTCAATAATATCAGCAGGACTAGAGAGTTTAGAAACAATTAGGGTTTCATTAGACAAAAAAGGAGAACTTGATAAAGCTTTAAAAGATATTGATGCTTTGATAATTGCGACTGGAGCGAGAGCATCATTAGATTTAACTGGTCCTGCAAAGGTTGATGCATTAGGTGTATACAGGCAATTAGAGAGTTGTAAAAGAGTTGGTATTAAAAGAGTTATTTTAGTTAGTTCCCTTTGTACTGGTAAATTATTCCACCCATTAAACTTATTTGGTTTAATTCTTATCTGGAAGAAATTAGGTGAAAACTTTCTACGAAATTCAAATTTCGATTGGACTATTATTAGACCTGGAGGATTAAAGGAAAATGAAGATATTAAATCAGAAAATATAAATTATTCAAAGGAGGATACTCAAATTAATGGATCAATCCCAAGAAGATTAGTTGCGCAATGTTGTATAGATTCTTTAAAAAACAAAGAATCCATAAATAAATTAATAGAAGTCACAAGTTCGAATGATAATAAAAAGATATCTTTTAAAAAAGCTATGCAAATGATTTAAAAGATGTAAATATATAAATTAAAACTATGAAAATAAATCCCAAAATTGACGCATTACAATTAATGCTTACTGATTTAAGAACTAGAAATGAGCCAATAAGACATAAAGCTGCATTTAAAGGCTGTCAACCAGAATTTCAGAGTCTTGTATCAAGATTAATAAAGCAATTAGAGGACGAATTAGTTGCTGAAAAGCTTAATAATCGTGACAGTTAAAAAATTTAGACTACTTAAATGAAATTAAGTTATCCAATTTTGCTTGTTCTGAAAGTTCATCATATCCTCCAAAAAATTTATTATCCAAAAATATTTGAGGAAAAGTATTATGGCTACTTTGAGCCATTATTTTTTGAAAGCTCTCATCATTGTCTATTAAAGTAACTTCATGAGGGATAGATAAAGAATTAAGCAACCTAATTGCTCTTTTAGACCAAGGACAATCATTTAAAATATATGCTTTTACACGTGATTCATTTTTTAAAAAATCATTACTTGAGATATTAATAATTTTTTCTTCAAAAGAAAGTAATAATATATCAGTACCTTTTTTTACAATACATCCTTCCTCAAGATGCCCGCCAAAGACATTACATCCCTCATCTGCAAAACTCAAATGTAAATGAACATCTCCTTTATTAAAATGTCCATTTAAAGAAACTATCTCTAGATTTCCCTCAAATTTATTTATCTCTTGATTTCCCGGGCATTGAATACAAACTGTTCTAAGATTACCAACCACTCCTGAAACATACCCGTATAAATTATTCGATAAAGAATATTCTTTTATTGTATTTATCAAATCAGATTCTGGAGATAGCTTTAGGCTATGAGGCTGCATTAGATATAAGGAATAATTTTGTAATATAAAACATAATCATTCATAAAGAGAAGTTGAGTTTATAATCTTTAGGATTCAGATTTAAATTAAATTTTAGAATCTAGCAATAAAAAACCATTTAAATTTTTACTAAAAATTTAAGCTTGTTGAGAGTGTAATATATTTTGTATACAAAATCTAATTTGTTATTAAGAAAAAATCTTAAAAATTTGGCATTGAATATTCCCAACTTATTATCGATATCTCGACTTTTCCTTGTATTTCCATTAATACTTTTTTTAGAAATTAACAGACCTTTTTATGTCTTTATATTGATAATTATTGGAGGTTTAACTGATTATTTTGACGGATTAATTGCGAGGAAATTTAATCTTAAAACCAGATTAGGAGCTATCCTAGATCCCTTAAGCGATAAAATATTCTATTTAATTCCTTTAACATTCCTTTGTAAAAATAATTTTATACCCTTCTGGTCTTTGTCATTAATTTTATTTAGAGAATTAATTATATCCAGCCTGAGGAACTCTACAAAAGACGGTTTACCAGCATCTATGTTAGGTAAATATAAAACATTTTTCTTTTTTATTTCAGTAATTTCCTTCTTTACACCATTAAAAATTAGCTTATTGAATAATTTGGCTTTAATTTTTTATTGGTTAGGATTCATCCTGACTTTTGTAACTTTATTAGGCTATTTAAGAATTAAAAAGAATATTATCTGAATTTTCATCAAACTCCTCACTCTTTTTATTATTAAAATCTTTCACAAAACTATCCCTTAAACCATTAAGTAAATCAAAAGTTGGCACCCACTCTAAATCACGTTTTATCTTAGAGATATCAGTCTGATAATGATTTAATCTAATTGGAAATCCCTTTCGAGATTTAGGATCTAATTTTTGATAATCAAATGTTCTTAAAGAAATCTCATTTTGATTTAATCCAAGAACATTCGCACAAAAATAAATTAAACCCTTTATTGTAACTCCTTTTTCACCTGAACAGTTGTAAATATTATTTTTGGAATTTTCAAAATTTATGCACCTAATCATTACATCAGTTAGATCTGAAACATGACCTAGCTGAGTAATTAAAGAGCCGTCACCAGGTATTGGAATAGATTTTTTAATAAATAACCTTTCAAAAAACCAATTTTCAATTTTATTATAATTTCCTGGTCCATAAATATAAGTAGGTCTAAAACTTGTAAATGGTATTTTTTGGTTTTTTAACCAATTTTCTGTCTCAAACTTTCCTCTGTGCCTACTATCTGGATCAATTGGATCAACTTCGGATAAGGGTAGTTCACAATTATCTTTATAAACACCTGCAGAGCTGACATATATATATCTCTGGAAAGAGTTATCTAAATTTTCTAGAAGAAGTTTGGTTTGTTCTAACTCTCGTCCAGAAATATCATAAACAACATCATACTTTTTATTTCTAAGCTTGGCGATATCTTCTGGATTATTTCTATCACCCTTAATTAAATTTGTTTTTTCAGGATTACTTTTATTCCCTCTCGTGAAAATATCAATATCATAATTTTTACTTAATAACTTTCCAACCAAAGACTTGCCAACAAATCTAGTGCCGCCCATTACAAGAATTTTCATATTCAAAAAATATTTAACTGAAGTAGTAATCTTAATTAGAATTACATATTGAATAGTACTACTAATAAGTAATTAATGAAAAGGATGATTCTATGGAACTAATACCAGCAATTGATTTAATGAATGGTAAGTGTGTAAGGCTTTTTAAAGGCGACTTTAATCAAAGAAAAGACTTCACCAAAGAGCCTCATGATCAAGCTAAATTTTGGGAAAACGAAGGAGCAAAATATATACATATAGTTGATTTGGATGCTGCAAAAACTGGATCCCCAACAAACGATAAATCAATAAAAAAGATTGCAAAAACAGTTAACATACCTATTCAAATAGGTGGGGGGATAAGGTCTCAAGAAAGAATAGAACAATTATTTTCTTATGGTATTGAGAAAGTTATCATGGGAACCTCTGCAATAGAAAATAAAGAACTAGTTAAAGACTTATCAAATAAATTTCCTGGAAGAATAATTGTTGGGATAGATGCAAAAGATGGAAAAGTTAGTACAAGGGGTTGGCTTGAGCAATCTAATATTATTGCCACAGATTTAGTAAAGGAGTTTTCTTCATTTAAAATTGCTAGTTTTATTGTCACAGATATAAATACAGATGGGACGTTAGAAGGGACAAATGAAGAATTCATAAAAAGCATACTTGAAATTACAGATATTCCAGTAATAGCCTCAGGAGGTGTTGGTTCAATTTCTGATTTATTATCGTTAGTAAAATTTGAAAACTCTGGACTCTTTGGAGTAATTGTAGGTAAAGCTCTATATGAAAATAAATTCACGATAAACGAAGCGAATAATGTATTGTCCTCAGATAGATTAAATGACTTTGATTTAAACAGAAATTACTATGCTTAAGAGTATAAAAATTAATTTAAGGCTGGTATTTGCAGTAATTGTTAGTTAATTTTGTATAAGAGATAAGAAATTTAGTCTTGGAATTAATTTCAAAAAAATCGATATTGATTATTGCTCCAAGCTTAATAGCAGAATCTTTATCGCTTAAGATAACTTCACTAGACCAAAATTTAGACATTAATTTTAATAATGGAACAGGTGAAAAAACTCCGGATTTAGTTATATGGAATGTTCTTAATTTCCAATCAGAAGATCTTATAAGGTTAGAATTATTAAAATTAAGAGAGAGATATGATGAGTCAAAGTTTCTTATAATTCTCTCTGGCCAACTTGTTTATGAAGCAAATACCCCTTCATCTTTAAATGCTGAAGGCTTTCTTTTAAATCCCAGTGCAGAAAAAGTTCTTGAATCTATTGATACCATTTTAAATGGAGGAAGGGTATTTGATATTGAAAATAATTCCCCAGTTCAATTAAACAAAAATAAGCCTCTCTCTTTTAGTCAAAAAATTCTAACTTCAGGTCTTAAACAAATAGATTCTGAAATAAACAATATATTCAAATATGTCAACTCTGATTCAACACCAGAATTTTATAAATTCATTTTAAAAGGAAGATTAAGAGAACTTATTACTGCAAAATCTTTTCTAATTTTCTTATGGGGTAATTCACTAGAACTTTATACAGAGGCAGTTTACACTGAAAATAAAAATAATCTTGAAAATAAGAACACTGTATTCATTAAAGATAAAAACACTACAGAAATATGGAATTTAATTTTAGATAGACTAAAAGAAAGGTATAGCACAACTAACTTACACGTTGAATTTAATAATTCATCAATAATTCTCTCTGGGATAAAGAAAGAATTCATTTCAAGACTAATTTGCAAAATGTTAAATGAGTTAGATAATTTAGTAAAAAATATTAAGGAAAACTATAAGGAGAAAGATTTTAAAGATGATTTAAATTCTCTTATAAAAGAACTTAAAGTTAATACAATTTCAAATATCACAGACAGCTATTTTCGATTAAAAAAAGGAGGCGAATCTATTTCAATAAATGATTTTATTTATAGTGAAGTAAGTTGCGAAGAGATAGATAGAGAATCACATGAATCAATAATGTTTATTGAGCCAATTATTAAAAATGAAGCTCTTGACTATGATGGGAAATTACTCCCTCTATATGAGACAGAATCGTTTTTGATCCTTGAAAATATAATTTCAAATTGGACAATAAGGAACTGTAATTTATTAGCTTCTGAAATCTTTAATATTTGTTCTTCTTGGCCTGAATTAAGGACTGTACTAATAAATCCCGAATTACAATCGACAAGAAATTTTGAAAGATTTAGAAATAATATTAATAACTACAATCGCTGGCATGACTATATTTATATGCCTATCTACTTGTATGAGAGTAAACGAGAATATATTGATATTATCGATAAGAAATTTACCCGATACTTTAAAAATGAAAATAGGGAGAAAGAATTAGAGAATCTAGAATGGCTACAAAAACAAGTTACATTGTTAGTTGAGATAAGAGATGCCGTAGCACCGCAGTTAGAAGTTGCTGTAAAATATATCGGTAATCTTTTCGTGACTTTCCTTACAAAGGTCGTTGGCAAAGCTATCGGTTTAGTTGGGAAAGGAATCCTTCAAGGATTAGGAAGATCAAGTTCAAAGTAAGTTTTTAAACTTTAATGAAAATAATTCAATGGATCCTAATAGCATTAATTTTCTTAAGTCCATATAAAGCAAATGCCTCTAGAGATTCTGATAGTTACGATGGCAACATCTTTCCTATATACGCAGGTAATGGGGCTATAGTTCCTCCCCAGACAACTCTTCAGGAATCATTAAAAAATAAAAGAGTCGCAGTTTTGTTTTTTTATCTAGACGATAGCTCAGATAGTAAAGTTATGGCTCCGATAATATCTGGTTTAGATTTGATATGGAGAAATAATATAGATATCATTGCTCTAACTACTGATGAATTACAAGATAAAGAAAAGTCTGATCTTAGAAATGAACCTAATTATTATTGGAACGGATTAATTCCACAAACCATTATTTTAAATAGTGATGGTGAAGTTAAATATGATAAAAATGGAATGATTAATATCGATGAATTAAACAAAGTTATAGGAGAACTAAAAGGAATTGATATAGAAGATACGACATTTTCTGTAGAAAGTTTTAATGAATACAACAGTATCATTTCTGAAAAAAAAGATAAAAACAAAAATTAATTAAAAAAAATGATATTAATAAATATCCTCTTAGTTCTTTTAATTTTTTTAATTCTTTCAGATTTATATATTAAAAACTCACCCAAATCAAAGTTAAATCTGGTACCTATAAATTACAAAATCAAAAAAAAGGTGGGTTTAAACGAATTAATTATTGATTTAAAAATAACTAATAAAAGTAAAACCAAAGAGACGATGGTATCTAATGTAAATTTTGAATTAGATTTTTTTAAAAGTAAAGGTAACGAATATTGCCAAAATTTTGATTATCAAGAAGATATTTATATATATGAAAATAAAAAAATTAAGAATTTAAATAATTACTGGCCAACAACAATTATCAAGTCAAATTCAGAATTATTTGTAAGAATCATATATAAATTTAGCAATAAGAATTTTAGAAAAAAAATAAAATATCTATGGTTAAAAGTATATTGGGAGAACTATGGACATTTTGGTATTTCAAATAATAAGGATTGTTTATTAATTAATTTAGATGGTCAAAAACAAAGGCCGAAAGAAGTTTTTGAAATTCCAATAAATAATAAATATAAAGCTTTTGCTATTAAAACTGATTTACTTGGTTGCTTTGATAACCCAGTAAATACTGTGATTGAATATTGCAAAGGAATTGTAGAAAAAAATGATATTTTAACAATCGGTGAGAGTCCTTTAGCGATTATGCAAAATAGATATATTTCCCCTAAAAATTTAGAATATAGTTTATATTCGAAAGCTTTATGTTATTTTTTTCACCCTACAAGCAGTCTCGCAACAGCTTGCGGCATGCAATTATTAATAAATAGAATCGGAGTCACAAGAATAACCTTTGCACTATTTGTTGGATTTCTCTTCAAATTAGTTGGTATTAAAGGTATGTTTTATAGGTTAACTGGTTCAGAATCATCCCTAATTGATGATATAAGCGGAACAGTTACACCCTACGACAAGAGTATAGTTATGGGTCCTCTTAATGTGGATTTATTTTGTAAGGAAGTCTCGAACTATCTAAATATAGATGTTGCTGTTGTCGATGTTAATGATCTTGGGGGTGTGAAAGTCTTAGCTAGTTCAAATAAAAAAGTAATTAAAATACTCAAAAGAAACTTAAGATCTAATCCAGCTGGCAATGGAGATGAAAAAACCCCTATAGTATTAATAAGAGAAAAAAAGTAAATGAAAAAAGATACCTCTTATTCTTTTCAATCCAAAAAAGGAATGGAAGTAACTTTTGAAGAACTCCATATAAGGCACATTAATCTTTTAATAGATATTAAAAATAAGGAATTGAATAATTGGTTTTTAAGGATGGCAATTATAAATACCTTTGATGACTTAAAAATTTTTTTAAATAATCTTAAGAAAAATAAAAATAAATGCATAATTGCTATATATGGAAATGAAATTATTGGTTACTTGAATATTTTTCCTTTAAATAAAAAAGAGACTTGCTTAAAAATATCTAAGCCCAAGTTGATTAATAACAAGTGTTCTTTAACAGATAAACAATTAACTTTAGGATTGATAAAAAAATCTATCTCAATAAAAGAAATCAAAACTTCAAGTTGGATAATTAACGCTGATATAAATAATCTTGACCTCATATCAACATCAAGAGAGTTAGGCTTTCAACCGTTAGGAGAAATAATCATTTGGGATGGCTCTGATCTAAATAAATCTAAAACTCAAAATATCAATGCCTATTCATTAGTTAATGAATTCCAAAATATTAATAAACAAAATATATTAAAAATAGTTAATTTCATAAGATCAAATCAATCTCCCTTAATAAGAAATATTTTAGATTTTGATCAAGACGACATTCTTAAAAGAAATAACTCTAAGAGTGGTGCCTTAATACATGAAAATTCAGTTTTATGTACAATTTTAAAAGATATTAATTATCAAAATGAAGAAATTTATACTTTAACTATAAGTAGATATTGGGATAAGAGATCCAATTCTATTTTAAAAGAATTTATAAAAAGATTTTTTGAAAAATCACCTGTTTCATATTTAAAAACCTATAAAGAAAATTCTCAATTAAATCTTTTTCTCGAAGAATGTAATCTCAAAGAAAAAAATCAAGAAATAATTCTTATCAGGAACACAATAGTTAAGAATGAATCCAAACAAGTAAATATAATAAATCAATCTTTGGAATCAATCTTTGAAAAATTAAGTCCACAAGGCAATCCATATCCATCTCCTTTTCCATTAAAAACAAAGTGAAATTTTGCAAACCCAAACCCAAGTCAATTTTGAGTTTGGATATAGGCACTAAAAGAATAGGATTAGCTTATTGTGATCCTCTTTTCATAACATCAAATATACTTCCAGCAGTAAAAAGGTTTGAAAATAATCAAGAGATTAAAATCATTAGAAATTATATAAATGAATTCAATTTGACTGGGTTTATTGTGGGTATTCCTCTAGATGATGAATGTCAAATGACCGATCAAGCTATTGACTGTAAAAATTATGGTCAATTACTTTCAAATGAATTAAAACTTCCTTTTGCTTACGTCAACGAACATAGTTCAACTTGGGAATCTTCAAATAGATTTGGAATAAAAAAAGATAAATCCGGATTGATTGATAGTTTTTCTGCAAAAATAATACTTGAACAATGGATTGAAGAAGGTCCGGAATTAGAAGAATTAGCTGGTAAACATCAGATAAAATATTAATATTAAAAAATGATAGATAATTTTTAAATGAAAGAAACCAATTCAAGTGATAATTATGATGCACAGACAATAATATTAAATGACTCAAATGGAAACGAGCTATTTTGTTATCTTGAACAATTAGTAAGTGTAGAAGGTAAGGAATATGCTTTATTAACACCAGTTGATACTCCAGTAAGTCTTTTCAAAATAAATGAAAAAGATGAACCTGAACTAATTGAGAAAATAGATAAAAATGAACAAATATTAAAAAATGCTGAAGCGGTTCTTCAAGAACATGATTTAAGACTTATCAGATCAGCAGTTACACTTACAGTATCAGGAGAACTTGAAGAACCAATTTACGATGAATTAGAAGAAGACTACGTTGATGATGATAGTGAGAGTTATGAATTGCTTGTTAACTTTAATCTTTTTGACCAAGAATATGGCTTATATATTCCACTAGATCCTTTTTTTATTGTGGGTAAATTGAAAGATAAAGGTGCCTTATTAGTTGAAGATGATGAATTCGATAAAATTCAACCTTTGATTGAAACTGAGCTTGAAAAAAGTAGTTCTTAAAATAAATGAGATCTATCCTAAAAGTCAATTGGGATTCAAACTTACCAATATATGCCATTTCTCCATCTGAGTTACAAAAAAAAGGAATTCATTCTTTATTGCTAGACGTGGATGGGACTCTAGTAAATAGTAAATCAAATATGATCCCAAAAGCTGTAAAAAATTGGATCATAGAATCAAAAAAACTTTTCACCTTATATCTAATAAGTAACAATCCATCAAAAAAAAGAATCGCAAAAATAGCGAAAGAATTAAATTTAAGGTATAAATACAATGCATCAAAACCAAGAAAAAAAGTAACTTTTTCTGTTATTAAAGAAATTGGCAATGAACCCAAAAATATAGCCATTATTGGCGACAGAATTTTTACAGATATTATTGTTGGGAATAGATGTAATATAAAAACAATATTAGTTAAGCGATTAAATAGAGATGGCTTGCCTATAAAATTTAATTTAACTTTGACAATAGAAAAATTAATTTCTCATTTTATAAAATGAAAACTTGGGTTATTAAAATTGGGACTAGTATTTTAAGAGGAACAGAGGAAACTTCTACAGAAGAAGTTATTGAAACCCTTTCTAGATACTTTACAAATTTTCTTTCAAAAGGAAACAAATTAATCTTAGTAACTAGTGGAGCCGTTGGATTAGGTTGCCAAAAATTAAATATTAAAACGAGACCAAATGATTTAAGTACCCTTCAAGCAACTGCTGCAGTAGGTCAAGTTAATTTAATGTCATTGTACGATAAAGTATTTAATAAATTAGGTCACAATATTGCTCAAATTTTAATAACTAAAGCTGATTTCAATTCACGAGAATCCTTTAATAACGCTTCTAAAACTTTAAAAAAATTAATCGATTTGAATGTTATTCCAATTGTCAATGAAAATGATACCGTAGCAAATGAAGAGCTCAAATATGGAGATAATGATACCCTCTCTGCGTTAGTTGCTCTAGCTATAAATGCTAACAAGCTTATTTTATTAACCGATATTGAAAATCTATACTCAAAAGATCCGCGTAATAATAAAGATGCGAAACCTATTAAAGAAGTGCATAATAATGAATTAAAAGAAATTAAAGATAAAAATATCCAAAACTCAAATAATGAATGGGGAACAGGAGGAATTTCTACAAAATTAATTTCTGCAGAAATAGCAACAAAAGGAGGAGTTGAAGTCCAACTAGTTGATGGAACTAATAAAAAAAACTTAATTGAAATTTTTAATGATAATAAAATTGGAACTTTATTTTATCCAGTAGAAAAACCTATAGGAAACAAAAAAAGTTGGCTTTCCCATGCAATTCAAACAGTAGGGAAAATCACTTTAGATGATGGAGCTTCTTTTGCAATTAAAAAAAAAGGTGCCTCACTTTTAGCGGTTGGTGTTAAGAATGTAGAAGGAAACTTTACTGTTAATCAGGCAGTTAAAATCGTAAATACAAATGATAAAGAAGTTGCAAAAGGTTTAGTATCAATAAGTAGCGACAAATTAAGAAGTATCTTAAATAATAAAGAAAATAACAACTCCTCGATAATTGTCGTACACAGAGATGTTCTTGCTCTCTCTTAGAAAAAAATTAAAACTGAAAAATGCTTTTAAGTGATTTAGTTGATCTAATAAAAAAAGGAAATTCAAATTTTATTAGTGCCAGTATTTTTGAAGATTTAAATATAGATGATGCTGCTTCATTAGAAGCTGCAGATAAACATCAAATATCTTTTTTAGAAGAAAATAATATCCTTAAAGAAAAATTAGATCAAACTAAAGCATCAGTAATAATAACTTCTAAGAATGATGAAATCGTTAGTACCCTAAAGAAACTCAAAATATCAAATATAATTGTTAAAAATCCAAGAATTGCATTTGCAGAAGTATTGAATTGTTTATATAAAACCATCAATTTCAAACCAGGAATTCACGCTTCAGCATTTATAGATAAAACAGCAATAATTGGAGCAGATTGCCATATTGGACCTAACGTCTATATTGGAGAAAATACAGTAATTGGTGAGAATAATCATATTCTTCCTGGGTCATCAATTTTAGGAAATGTTCAAATAGGAGATAATAATATAATCCATTCAAATTGTGTTATTTATGAAAATACTACTCTAAAAAACAATTGTGTAATTAATTCAAATTCTGTTATTGGTTCAGAGGGATTTGGTTTTATTCCTAAAGATGGCAAATGGGTAAAGATGCCTCAAAAAGGTGGCGTAAAAATAATGAGTTTTGTAGAAATTGGAACGAATTGTTGCATTGATAGACCTGCAGTAGGATTTACTTTTATTGATGAGGGAACAAAGTTGGATAATTTAGTACAAATAGGTCATGGAGTTAAAATTGGAAAGAATTGTGCATTTGCAGCTCAAGTTGGTATCGCTGGAGGAGCAAATATTGGAGACGGTGTAATTTTGGCAGGGCAAGTAGGAGTTAATAATAGAGTAAAAGTTGGAAATAATGTCATAGCGAGTTCAAAATGTGGGATCCATTGTGACATAGAAGATGGCAAAGTAATTAGTGGTTTCCCCGCGATGGGAAATAAATCATGGCTAAGGAGTTCAAGTATTTTTAAAAAATTACCAGAATTAGCAAAAAAACTTAGACAACTAGACAAGCAATAATTTATTGTTCTATTAAACAAAAATTTTAATGAAGAAATATAAGATTGTTTTATTGTCAGGAGACGGGATTGGGCCAGAGATTTCAGAAGTTTCAAAAAAAGTTTTAAAAAAGCTTTCAAAAAATCATAATTTCGATATCGAGATTATTGAAAAACTATTTGGAGGCACAGCCTATGAAAAATATGGGACTCCAGCTCCTGATGAGACACTAGATCAATGCAAAAAAAGTGATGCTGTACTTTTAGCATGTGTTGGAGATATTAAATATGACTCTCTTGCAAGGGAATTAAGGCCAGAAAGTGGGTTACTAAAGTTAAGATCTTCTCTAAACCTTTTCGCAAATATAAGGCCTGTCAAAATAAGAAAATCTCTCTTAGATGCAAGTACATTAAAAAAAGAAATCGTTGAGAATGTAGATCTTATTGTTGTTAGAGAATTAATAGGGGGTATTTATTTTGGAAAACCAAGAGGACATATAACAAATACAAAACTCCCAAAAGCTTTCAATACAATGGTTTATGATTCGGCCGAAATAGAGAGAATAACTGAAATAGCAATAAAAATTGCTAACCAAAGAAATAAAAAAATATGTTCTGTTGATAAATCAAACGTGCTTGAGGTTAGTCAATTATGGAGAGATACAGTTCTAAATATCACCTCAAAAGATACAAATATCTCTCTAAGCAATATGTACGTTGACAATGCAGCAATGCAATTAGTTAGAGATCCTGGTCAATTTGATGTGATTTTAACTAGTAATTTATTTGGTGATATTTTAAGCGATTTAGCCGCAATGTTAACTGGTTCTATTGGTATGCTTCCATCTGCTTCTCTAAACAATAGTGGTCCAGGAGTTTTTGAGCCAGTTCATGGTTCAGCCCCTGATATAGCTGGTAAAAACATAGCAAATCCTATTGCAATGCTTTTATCCGCTTCCATGATGTTAAAAATAGGATTAAATGAAGAAGAAGCCGCAGAAAATCTAGAAACTGCTATTGATAAAGTTTTATCAAACGGATTTAGAACAGCCGATTTAGCTGATGGGTCTTCTGAAGTTTTATCTTGTAGTGAAATCGGAGATAAAATAATAGATGAACTTTAAAAAAAATTAATAAATAAAAAAATATTTTTAAGTAAAACATAAAGTTGGCATATGACCTGTCAGAATCATTAGATATTGTTTTTAAAAAATGTCAAAACGTCATCCAGTAGTCGCTGTAACAGGATCATCAGGAGCAGGAACAAGTACAGTAAAAAGAGCCTTTGAGCATATTTTTGCCAGAGAAGATATTGTTCCAGCAGTTGTAGAAGGTGATAGTTACCACAGGTTTGAAAGAATGCCTATGAAAAAAGCTATGGCAGAAGCTCTATCAAAAGGTGAAAATTTCTCTCACTTTGGTCCAGAGGCTAATCTTTTTGACAAGCTAGAAGAACTTTTTAAAATCTATGGTGAAACTGGAGGAGGAAAGAAAAGATATTATCTTCATAGTCTTGAAGAAGCAGAAGAACATAATACAAGGCTTGGGACATCCTTAGAACCTGGGCAATTTACTCCATGGGAAGATATTCCTGAGGGAACAGACGTACTTTTTTATGAAGGTTTGCATGGCGGTGTAGAAGGTCATGGATACGATGTAGCATCTTATGCTGATTTACTTGTTGGTGTTGTTCCGATTACAAATTTAGAGTGGATTCAAAAAATCCATAGAGATAACGCAGAAAGAGGTTACTCAGCGGAAACCATTGTGGATACTATATTGAGAAGAATGCCTGATTATATAAATCACATTTGTCCACAATTCAGCAAAACCGATATTAATTTCCAAAGAATTCCCACAATTGACACTTCCAATCCTTTCATATGCAGGAATATCCCAACTCCTGATGAGAGCTTTGTGATAATACATTTCAGAAAAGGGGCAAGAGAGAAATGGGGGATTGATTTTCAATACTTGCTTGGAATGATTAACGATTCATTTATGTCAAGTCCAACAAGTATCGTTGTAAATGGTGGAAAAATGGGGTTCGCAATGGAACTAATTCTTACTCCAATAATTCATAAAATGATTGAGGAGAAAAATAAATAATAATTAATTTTCGATTATCAACTCAAATCATTACATTTTTTGTTTAAGGAGTTTCTAATCTAGAAAATCTCAAATTTTTATATATCTTTCTTGATAAAAGTACCTTACTTGGATTTAAATAGAAAAAAAGGTAACGTTGTGTCATTAATCGACTGGTTTGCCGCAAGGCGAAAAGATCAATTTGTTGGGAAAGTTTCGCAAGATACTGACGAGGGAGATGGGTTATGGGTTAAATGTTCAGAATGTTCGCAAGTAGCCTATAGAAAAGACCTAATTTCAAATTTCAATGTTTGCAGTAATTGTGGACATCACAATAGGATTAATAGCGATGAGAGGATCAATATAATTTCTGACAAAAATTCATTCAAAGAGTTTGATACTTCACTAAGTCCTACAGATCCTTTAGGTTTTAAAGATAGAAGGTCATATGCTGATCGAATCAAAGAAAGTCAAGCAGGTACAGGTTTAAGAGATGGAGTAATAACAGGTCTCTGTTCTGTAAATTCAATGCCATTAGCATTAGCTGTTATGGATTTTAGATTTATGGGAGGATCCATGGGTTCAGTAGTTGGTGAAAAGATCACAAGGATAATTGAGAGAGCAACCTTAGAAAATTACCCAATTCTTATTGTTTGCGCATCAGGTGGAGCAAGGATGCAAGAAGGCATGTTAAGTCTCATGCAAATGGCAAAAATATCTGGAGCACTAAAAAAACATAAAGAAAAAAATCTTCTATATATGCCCTTATTAACTCATCCAACTACTGGGGGAGTAACAGCAAGCTTTGCAATGTTAGGTGATTTAATTTTGGCGGAACCAAAAGCCCTTATTGGATTTGCGGGAAGAAGGGTTATTGAACAAACATTAAGAGAAAAATTACCCGATAATTTTCAAACAGCTGAATATCTTCTGGAGCATGGTTTTGTTGATGTAATAGTTAAAAGGAAAGATCTCAAGACTACTTTGACTAAAATTTTAAAAATCCACGGTGTAAAAGAAATTACAGAAGCAACTATTTAAGTATGAGACTAATTTCTAATTTATTTTATTTTTCTTTAAGCCTTTTATTGTTTATTTTAAATTTTGCTTCCTATTCATATGCAATAGGAAATGTTGATTGGGTTCTCCTTAAAGAAAATGATGATGGAAAAGAATGGCTTGATAAAGGGAGTATTAAACAGCTTCCAAATAGTGAAATAAGTGTTTTAACAAAGTTCTTTAAAAATCCAACTAATTCTGATGATGATGGAGAGTTATCTCTTTATGTAATGAGAATTAATTGTGATGAAAAAAAGTTCAAAGATACTTCAATAAATGGAATACCTCAATTTAATTCAAAATGGCAAACTTCTAATAATGATGAACTATTAGATATTGTCATTGAAAGTAGTTGTTCAGAGTTTATTAATGGATAGAAATGAATTCTAAAAATAAAAAATTAAAAATAGCAATCGCTGGACTAGGGTTTGGTAAAAAAGTTCACTTAGAGGCATTAAAAGAGTCTGATTACTTAACTCCTGTAGCAATTTATCATTACGAGAAAAAACAAAAATCGATAATAGAAAAAGAAACGGGCTTAGATTTTTTTCATGATTGGGATGACTTAATTAAATCTCCAGAAATTGATGGGATCATTATTGCTACCCCTCCTGAATCAAGATTTAAATTAGCAAAAAGCGCACTTGAGAACAATAAAAATTTGCTACTAGAAAAACCTGTTTCAATATCGTCCCTTGAAATAGAAGAGCTTCAGAGAATATCTTTGATTAATAATTTAAGCGTATGTGTTGATTTTGAATATAGAGCAGTACCTCTTTTCCTTCAGACAAAAAAACTTATTGATGAAAATATCTTAGGAGATATATATTTAGTCAAATTAGATTGGTTAATGGGGAGCAGATCCGATCCTAAAAGAGCGTGGAATTGGTATTCATTAGAAGAAAAAGGTGGAGGAGTTATTGGCGCCTTAGGTACTCATGCATTCGATATGTTGAATTGGTTTTTTGGAGAAGCAATAAACGTGTCTAGCAAGTTAGCAACATCAATAAAAAAAAGACCTTTACCTAATTCATCTGATTTAAATGATGTTACGAGTGAAGATGTATGTTTAGCCAATATAGACATATCAAACTACAGCTCGAATCTTATTCCATGTCAGGTATCATTATCGTCGATTTCTAAAAATGGTAGAGGATTTAGTTTAGAAATATATGGAAGCGAAGGTTCACTTATTCTTAAAAGCGAAAACCAAAAAGATTATGTACATGGTTTTAATTTGAAATATTCAAACAACGAAAATAAAATACAAAATCTAACTCCAGATTCAAGTTTTAATTTTAAAAAAACATGGACTGATGGGAGAATAGCTCCAGTTTTAAGAATTCAAAATTTATGGGCTCAGAGTATAATTAATAGAACACCTGTAATCCCAGGCTTATGTGAGGGACTTGCTAGTCATAAAGTTTGCGAAGCCATAAGAGAATCTTCGAAAAGTGGATTAAGTATCAAAATTTAAGGCTATACATTTATAAGTAGCAATTATCACTCGATAAAGTATTGGATTGATTTTATTTTTTTTTCATATTCTGGAAAAATCAATTGAACTGAATTATTAAAGAATGGCTTTAAATTATTACAAAAATGAGCTTAAAGAAAATGCTCAATTACTAGCTTCTAAAGGAAAAGGGATATTAGCGGTAGATGAATCCACTAAAACAGTAGGTAAAAGACTCGCTGGAATTGGCGTTGAGAATACTGAAGAAAATAGGAAGGCATATAGAGGAATGCTTTTTACTACACAAGGTCTTGGCAAATATATAAGTGGAGCAATCCTATTCGAAGAGACTCTTTATCAGAAACACAAAGATGGTGAGTCAATGGTTAAGAAACTAAATGATTTAGGTATTATTCCAGGTATAAAGGTCGATAAAGGCCTAAATCCACTTCCAGGAGGAGGAGATGTAGAAACTTTTTGCTCTGGCCTAGATGGGTTAGTTGAAAGAGCCGCAAAATATTATGAACAAGGTGCCAGATTTGCAAAGTGGAGAGCAGTTCTCCAAATTACAAATGATGGTTGTCCTTCAAAACTATCAATTCAAGATAATGCTTGGGGATTAGCAAGGTATGCAAGATCAGTTCAAGAATCTGGCTTGGTACCAATTATTGAACCTGAAATTTTAATGGACGGCGACCATACTATTGAAAAAACTGCTGAAGTTCAAGAAGAGGTAATAAAGCAGGTTTATATTGCCTGTCAAGCAAATGGAGTTTTTCTAGAAGGCACTCTATTAAAACCCTCTATGACTGTTAATGGAGCAGATTGCCCAACAAAGGCTGATCCTATGAAGGTTGCTGAAATGACAATCAGAACTATGGAAAGATGTGTTCCTGCATCTGTTCCTGGAATAGTTTTCTTATCAGGTGGTTTAAGCGAAGAAGCCGCTTCTGTTTATCTAAATAATATGAACACTCTTTACAGGAAAGCTTTATGGAATGTTTCATTCTCCTATGGAAGAGCATTACAGCACTCATGCTTAAAGGCCTGGAAAGGAAGCGACGTTGAAGGAGGTCAAAAAGCATTAATAGCAAGAGCTCAAGCAAACTCTGAAGCTTCAAAAGGTGCCTATGTAGCAGGATCTCAACCTTCATCTGATGAGCAATTGTTTGTGGCAGGCTACACTTATTAAGTAAAAAGTCCTAAAAATATACTCTGGGTCATAAAATTAGTTTCTTTAATTTAGTATTTTGTATATCTAATGACGTGACATTTGATACCTCTTTATACTAAACTCTCGGAAACATATGCTTTATATAGCATTTAACTTATTTTAATTATGGCCCTCGTTCCACTACGACTACTTTTAGATCACGCTGCTGAGAATGGTTACGGTATTCCAGCTTTCAATGTTAATAACCTTGAACAAGTTCAAGCAATCATGGAAGCAGCATATGAAACTGATAGTCCTGTAATCCTCCAAGCTTCAAGAGGGGCAAGAAATTATGCAGGAGAAATTTTCCTACGTCATCTAATCCTTGCTGCTACAGAAACATATCCTAATATTCCAGTGGTAATGCACCAAGACCACGGTAATGAGCCATCAACATGTTATTCAGCAGCAATAAATGGTTTCACATCAGTAATGATGGATGGTTCTCTTGAGGCAGATGCAAAAACACCCGCTAGTTACGAATATAATGTTGCAGTTACTAAAAAAGTAGTGGATTTTGCTCATTCAGTTGGAGTTAGTGTTGAAGGAGAACTAGGTTGCTTAGGTTCATTAGAAACCGGGAAAGGAGAAGCAGAAGATGGTCATGGATTTGAAGGTGAACTTTCTACAGATATGCTTTTGACTGATCCTGAAGAAGCTGCAGATTTTGTTGCTAAAACAAAAGTCGATGCATTAGCTATTGCTATAGGTACAAGTCATGGTGCTTATAAATTTACAAGGAAACCAACAGGAGAAGTTCTTGCAATTAGCAGAATTGCTGAAATTCACAAAGCACTTCCAAATACCCATCTTGTAATGCATGGATCTAGTTCAGTGCCTCAGGAATGGTTAGATATTATTAATAAATATGGTGGTGAAATTCCTCAAACATATGGCGTTCCTGTTGAAGAAATTCAAGAAGGAATAAGAAATGGAGTCAGGAAAGTTAACATTGATACTGATAACAGACTTGCTTTCACTGCCGCGGTTAGAGAAGCAGCATTTGCTGATAAGGCAAACTTCGACCCAAGACATTTCAACAAGCCTGCCAGAAAATACATGAAGCAAGTTTGTCTTGATAGATACAAGCAGTTCTGGTGCGAAGGTCAAGCAAGTAAGATTAAACAAAACAGCACTAATTATTTTGCTGATCTTTACGCAAAAGGTGATTTAGATCCAAAAGTAAAAGCTACTGTTTAATTTTCTCCCAAATTAATTAAAAAAGGACCTCCAAAATTGGGGGTCTTTTTTTAATTCAATATTAATGATTTTAATGTAAAGAGACCATCAGTCCCACCAATTGTCTCGTCACATGCTCGCTCTGGATGAGGCATTAAACCTAGAACATTTCCTTTTTCATTAGTTATACCTGCGATATCGAATGAGGATCCATTGGGATTATTTTTATATCTCAAAGCGATCAATTCATTATCTACAAGTTTTTTTAAAGTATTAGAATCACAATGATATCTTCCTTCCCCATGCGCTATTGGCAACTTAATAGTTTGTTTTTCATCTCCATTATTAAACCAACCTCCTTTTGAAGAAACGATATCAAGTTCAACGTCATCACAGATAAAATTAAGATTTTTATTTGAAGTGAGGGCACCAGGCAAAAAGCCTGATTCTGTCAAAATTTGGAACCCATTACAAATTCCTAAAACTCTTCTTCCACTTTTCACAAAGTCATCCAAAGCATTTATTAATGGAGAGAATCTCGCTATTGCTCCGCATCTTAAATAATCACCATAGCTAAATCCTCCGGGTAAAACTATTGCATCTACATCGCTTAAATCTGAAGACTCATGCCACAAGTATTTTGTTCTTATGCCTAAACAACCTTCCAATGCCCAAGAAACATCACGATCACAATTAGAACCAGGGAAGACAACAACTCCTACAGTAAAATTATCCATCTTATAATTTTTCTAGTAAATACTCATAATCTTCAATAACAGTATTTGCGAATAACCTATCACACAATAAATCAATTTTTTCTCTTACTTCATTTTCACCATTACCTTCTATTTTTACCTCAATCATTTTTCCTATACGTAATGCTTTTATTCCCTCGGCTCCAAGTTTTATAGAAGCAGA
>QCPU01000013.1 GCA_003212395.1 Prochlorococcus sp. AG-442-B03
TTTAAAAAGAAGAAAAAAGAGACTACTAGGCAAAGGCAGAAAAGAAGAGCTATGGAATTAAAGGCTGCCAAAGAAGCTAAACAAGTTAGGCCTGAAATGATAATTGTACCCGAAGATAATTTAACAGTTCAAGAATTAGCTGATAAATTAAGCCTTGAAAGTTCAGAAATAATCAAATCTCTCTTTTTTAAAGGAATAACTGCAACTGTTACTCAATCACTCGACTTAGCAACTATTGAAACAGTAGCAGAAGAATTTGGGGTACCTGTTTTGCAAGATGATATACAAGAAGCTGCTGAAAAAACAGTTGATATGATTGAATCTGAAGATGTTGATAATCTAATACGAAGACCACCTGTCATTACAGTAATGGGTCATGTAGATCATGGAAAAACAAGTCTTTTAGATTCCATCAGAGAATCAAGAGTAGCTTCGGGGGAAGCAGGGGGTATTACTCAACACATTGGAGCTTATCAAGTTGAATTTGAACATGAATCTCAAAAGAAAAAATTAACTTTTCTTGATACCCCTGGTCATGAAGCCTTTACTGCAATGAGAGCAAGGGGTACAAAGGTTACAGATGTAGCAGTTCTCGTAGTTGCTGCAGATGATGGTTGCAGACCTCAAACACTTGAAGCTATCAGTCATGCAAGAGCTGCAAAAGTACCAATTGTTGTTGCAATAAATAAAATTGACAAAGAAGGGGCATCTCCAGACAGAGTAAAGCAAGAACTATCAGAAAAAGATTTAATTGCTGAAGATTGGGGAGGAGATACAGTTATGGTTCCAGTAAGTGCTATCAAAAAACAAAACATTGATAAATTACTCGAAATGATTTTATTAGTTTCAGAGGTAGAAGATCTTCAAGCTAACCCTGATAGATTTGCAAAAGGTACTGTTATTGAAGCCCACCTAGACAAAGCCAAAGGGCCTGTTGCTACTTTGTTAGTACAAAATGGGACCTTGAAATCTGGAGATGTTTTAGCTGCGGGTTCAGTCCTTGGGAAAATTAGAGCAATGGTTGATGAACATGGTAACCGAATCAAAGAAGCAGGGCCATCATTCCCAGTGGAAGCGCTAGGATTCAGTGAAGTACCCACTGCAGGAGATGAATTCGAAGTCTATCCTGATGAGAAAACTGCCCGAGCAATTGTAGGAGAAAGGGCAACAGATGCTAGAGCTACAAAATTAGCTCAGCAAATGGCTTCTAGAAGAGTCAGCTTATCATCCTTATCAACTCAAGCAAATGATGGAGAACTAAAGGAGTTAAACATAATCCTAAAAGCTGATGTTCAAGGTAGTGTCGAAGCGATATTAGGATCACTAGAACAATTACCAAAAAATGAAGTTCAAGTTAGAGTTCTACTTTCTGCTCCTGGAGAAATAACTGAGACAGATATAGATCTAGCTGCTGCATCTGGGTCAGTAATAATTGGATTTAATACCTCGTTGGCTTCTGGTGCGAAGAGAGCAGCTGATGCTAATGAAGTTGATATAAGAGAATATGAAGTAATCTATAAACTCTTAGAAGATATTCAGTTGGCCATGGAAGGGCTACTTGAACCTGATCTTGTCGAAGAATCATTAGGACAAGCCGAAGTTAGAGCAACTTTCGCAGTCGGCAAAGGAGCTATTGCGGGCTGTTATATACAAAATGGGAAATTACAAAGGAATTGTTCGCTGAGAGTTGTTAGATCAGATAAAGTAATATTTGAGGGTAATTTAGACTCTCTAAAAAGAGCTAAAGATGATGTAAAAGAAGTAAATACAGGATTTGAATGTGGAGTTGGCTGCGATAAATTCTCTTCATGGATTGAAGGGGATGTAATTGAAGCATTCAAATTTGTCACTAAAAAGAGGACGTTATCACAATAATTAAACATCTAGCTTATTAATCTTTATCTTTGTCAAGAATTAATAAAGTAGGAAATACTATACAAGCACCCAACTGTATGAGAAGGTTATTTTGCTGTAATTCTGTTCCACTTGCAATTCTGGAAAGCATTATTAGAAGTCCCAAAAATGCAGAACCGCTAAAAGCTATCCACAATATTCTTCTCAATCCCTTGAAAGGAGCTTGGGATTCCTTTAATAATTTCTTTTTTAATTCAGGATCTATTTTTGACATAAATTCTTTCAATTATAAAATTAAGTCTATATGAAAAATTCAATATTTAATATTGCCGGTATAGCTCAGCGGTAGAGCAACTGTCTCGTAAACAGTAGGCCATTGGTTCAATTCCAATTATCGGCACTTAAAAAGCAAATTAAAACTAAAATTATTAATAGAATTTTAAAATTTAGATATCTTTTTAAATCATTTGTTTTTATGCCTCACATATTTTATTTTGGCAAAAAATTTATATCGTTTTTGATGAAGGTTCTTATGCGCTACAAGCTAGAAAGATAGATGAATTAAAACTTCTCTAAGTATGCTGGATTTATATGGTTTCTGAAATCTGAATTAAACAAAATTTTCATGAGTATTTTCTTAGGATTTTTAATTTCTCCAAATTAGTAATAAAGTAGTTAGATTCTTAGAGAAGATAAATTCATTAAATTTCATGACATGAATTTTAATTTGAAGTTTGAAAAATTAAATAAAAAAAATTACCTAAGAAAGCACTATGGGAAAATATTAACTGTAAGACTGCCATGTAATCCAATATTTCCAATAGGACCTATTTATTTAGCTGACCATATTCATAAATGTTTTCCAGCTATAGAGCAGCAATTCATTGATCTAGCAATAATCCCATCTAATAAAGTTTCCAAATATTTATCTAGAAAAATTGATCAATTTAGACCACATCTAATCATTTTTTCATGGAGAGATATACAAATTTATGCCCCTGTTGATGGTAGAAGTGGAAATCCCCTACAAAACTCTTTTGAAGTTTTCTACTCAAAAAATATCCTTAAAAAAATTAGAGGTTCCTGGGGAGGATTAAAATTAATTGCATCTCATTATGGAGAAATATATAGAAATACTTCTTTAGTAAAGATGGGATTAAAAAGAGCACAAAAATACAACAAAAATGTAAAAGTAATTTTAGGAGGTGGAGCTGTTAGTGTCTTCTATGAACAATTGGGGAATCTACTCCCTAAAGGAACTTTTATTTCAGTTGGAGAGGGAGAAAATCTCATAGAAAAAATCATTAGAGGAGATTCAATAAAGGAAGAAAGATGTTACATTGCTGGGCAAAAACCTCGGAACAAATTAATACATGAACAACCTTCAGGCACTATTAAAACTGCCTGCAACTATAAATACATTAAATCAATATGGCCTGAATTCAATTGGTATATAGAAGGTGGAGACTACTATGTAGGGGTTCAAACGAAAAGAGGTTGTCCTCATAATTGTTGTTTCTGTGTTTATACAGTTGTAGAGGGGAAGCAAGTTCGCGTTAATCCTGTTAATGAAGTAATCAAAGAAATGAAGCAATTATATGATCTTGGAGTTAGAGGATTTTGGTTCACAGATGCACAGTTTATTCCAGCCAAAAAACATATAGAAGATGCAAAAACACTTTTGCAAGCAATTAAAGATCAAGGCTGGGACGATATTAATTGGGCTGCATACATCAGAGCAGATAATATTGATGCTGAGCTAGCTCAGCTTATGGTTGATACAGGTATGAGCTATTTTGAAATAGGTATCACGTCCGGATCTCAAGAACTTGTTAGAAAAATGAGATTAGCGTATGACCTTGAAACTGTTTTAAATAATTGCAGAATGTTAGTCAAATCAGGTTTCAAGAATCATGTTTCAGTTAATTATTCATTTAATGTTTTTGATGAAACGCCTAGCACCATAAGACAAACAATTGCTTATCATAGAGAATTAGAAAATATTTTTGGTAAAGGCTTAGTCGATCCAGCTATATTCTTTATAGGTTTGCAACCTCACACTCTTCTTGAGAAGTACGCCTTGGAACATAAAATTTTGAAGCCAAATTATAATCCAATGAGCATGATGCCCTGGACAGCGAGAAAACTTCTTTGGAATCCAGGCTCACTAGGAAAAAAACTTGGTCAGGTTTGCTTAGAAGCTTTTGATAATCCAGAAGATGAATTTGGTAAAACAGTTATCGACATTCTTGAGAGAGAATATGGGAAGTCTTCCTTAAAAGAATCCTTAAAAGTCCGTCCTTTATCAGAAAGGAAATTAGCTTATTCTAAATAATCAATTCAACCGTTATTAATCCTCTTTCTCAATTGAACTAGAAATTCCTTTAGATTTTAATGATTCTGAATAGAATTCTGCTGGCTCTAAATCACAAACAATTACCAAACCTACACCCGTATTGTGTGCCTCAAGCATTATGGAAATAGCATCTTGTTCGCTTAATTGCGGCACAACTTCTCGTAGTGAAATAGTTACATACTCCATAGAATTAACTGGGTCATTATGGAGTAAAACCTTATATTTTGGAGATTTATTTTTTAATTCAGCAGGTTTCTTTTCAATCACTGCTGAATTATTACTTACACTTTGTTCTAACTTTATAGATGGCATCAGAATTTTTAGAGTCTAAATCTACTAATAATTATATATTAATTATTCTTTCCATTGCATCAATGACATTTGATCGTGAGTTAAATGCTGACAAACGAAAATAACCTTCTCCTGACAATCCAAATCCGCTCCCAGGTGTTCCTACTACACTAACTTTTTGAAGAAGGAAATCAAAAAAGTCCCAAGATGACATTTGATCAGGAACTTTAACCCAGATATAAGGAGCATTGTCCCCACCATAAACTTTATATCCTGCATTCTGAAGTTTATTTTTCATAATTTTTGCATTTTCCATATAAAAATCAATTAAACCTCTCACCTGTTTCTTCCCTTCAAGAGAATAAACAGCCTCTGCTCCTCTCTGAACAACATAACTTACTCCATTGAACTTTGTAGACTGTCGCCTATTCCAAAGAGGCCATAAGTCTATTTCCTCATTTGTTGAGCTCAAACCTTTGAGATTTTTAGGTATTACTGTAAAAGCACATCTAACTCCAGTAAATCCAGCATTCTTTGAAAAAGATCTAAATTCAATAGCACAATCCTTTGCTCCCTCAATCTCATATATTGAATGTGGAATATCATTATCTTGGATAAATGCTTCATAAGCTGCATCAAAAAGTATAAGAGATTTGTTTTGAATGGCATAGTCAACCCACTTTTTCAATTCTTTTTTTGTGATAGTTGCTCCAGTAGGATTATTAGGAAAACAAAGATATAAAATATCAACTTTTTTTTCAGGTAGTTTTGGCAGAAAGTTGTTCCCCTCGTTTATTGCAAGATAGGTTAATCCTTGATAAGTACTATTTTCAAGAGCATTTCCAGTTCTGCCTGTCATAACGTTACTATCTACATAAACAGGGTAAACAGGATCTGTTACAGCAATTGAATTATCTTTGCCAAGAATATCTAAAATATTGCTACTATCGCATTTAGAACCATCTGAAACAAAGATTTCTTCAGGTGAAATTTGACAGCCTCTCGAAATAAAATCATGCTCAGATATTTTTTCTCGCAGCCAAGAATAACCTTGTTCTGGTCCATAACCTCTGAAACCATCTGTTGTCCCCATATCATCTAAAGCTTTTCGCATAGCCTCTATGCATGCTGTAGGTAATGGTTCTGTAACATCTCCTATACCAAGCTTAATAATTTCAGCACTCTTATTTGATTGAGAATATATTTTTACCCTTTTAGCAATTTCAGGAAATAAATAGCCTGCTTTGAGTTTTAAATAATTTTCGTTTACTAGAACCACTTTAGATAAAAAATTTCACCAATAATAGAATAATGTATCAACGTGCTTTAGTGGTAATTAAATGTTATTATAACTCTAGTTATGGTTAATTTAAGAGATAATCATAGCTGTGAATTCAATTTCTATTAGTTTGGAAATCGTTTAAAGCTTTATAAATAGCAGAATTCAATCACTATTAACTTTATTAATTTTTAAAAAGTAAATAATAATAGCTAAAAAGAATTGCTTTATTAAAAGATAAAATCTAATTCTTTAATTTAGATGATTTTCAAAATCCAAATCATTCAGAATCAATTATATGTCTCAGCAAATTATCATCGCTGAGCAGGCTCGAATAGCAGCACTACTCACAGATGATCGAGTTGATGAATTAATCGTCGCACAAGGTCAATATCAAATTGGCGATATTTTTTTAGGAACAGTTGAAAATGTTCTCCCTGGAATTGATGCCGCTTTCATAAATATTGGTGAAAGTGAGAAAAATGGATTCATCCATGTTTCAGATTTAGGTCCACTAAGACTCAAAAAAGGGACATTTGGAATAACTGAATTACTAGAACCAAAACAAAAAGTTCTAGTACAGGTAATCAAGGAACCGACAGGATCTAAAGGGCCTAGATTAACCGGAAGTATTTCAATCCCAGGTAAATACTTGATATTACAGCCATACGGCCAAGGAGTTAATATTTCAAGAAAAATAAATACAGAAACAGAACGAAGCCGTTTGAAAGCTCTTGGAGTTTTAATAAAGCCATCTAGCACAGGCTTATTATTTAGAACAGAGGCTGAAAAGATAAAAGAAGAACTTCTAATTGAAGATTTAGAACATTTAATTCAACAATGGGAAAATGTACTAAAAGTTTCTGAGGCTTCTAATCCGCCAAATTTAGTAAAAAGAGATGATGATTTCTCTCTTAAAATCTTAAGAGATCATATTAAAGAATCAACTAAAAACATAATTATCGATAGTAAATTTTCAGTTGCAAGGGCAAAAGATTTTTTAACAAATTATGAATCTGATATAGATATTCAATTTCACGATAACAGTTTAAACCAACATATTTTCGAGAAGTACGAAATTAAGAAAACAATTCAAAAAGCTCTCCAGCCGAGAGTAGATCTTCCCTCGGGGGGTTATATAATTATCGAACCTACCGAAGCTTTAACAGTAATCGATGTAAACTCTGGATCATTTACAAGATCAGCCAACTCAAGACAAACCGTTTTGTGGACAAACTGCGAAGCAGCAGTTGAAATCTCAAGACAAATGAAATTAAGAAATATAGGTGGAGTTATAGTAGTAGATTTTATTGATATGGAATCTCGAAGAGATCAATTTCAGTTACTTGAGCATTTTACCTCAGCTATCAAAGATGATTCTGCTAGGCCTCAAATAGCACAGCTTACTGAATTAGGCTTAGTGGAGTTAACCAGAAAAAGACAAGGTCAAAATATATATGAATTATTTGGTAAAAAATGTTCTACATGCGATGGTACAGGACATGTAGAAAATATGTTAAATCACGAAATTTCTAATTTAAATATTAAAAATGTTGAAAATAAATCTTATCAATCAAACAATCTAAAATCTTTAGATATAGATACTTCTCAATCAAATGAGGAGCAGGAAAAAATAATTGACAAGGAATTATTAAACTCCAAAAACCAAAGTAAAGAGAATGCTTCTAATAAAAAAGAAAATGATAATGATAATTTGAATCAATCAAATTCAAAAGAAAAAAACATAATAACAGTTGATCTAACTGATGAAGAAAAAATTGTTTTCAGCCAATTAGGTATTAATCCACTAATAAAGTTAGGTAAAGAATATCTCACCATCAATAATTTTGTGCGTTTAAAAGACAGTAATGAGGAAAAGGAAAAAAACTTAAATAATAAAAAAACAAAAGCAAAACAAATCAAAAAATTCTCAAGATCGGAAGAAGAAAATAGTCAAATTAAAATTGAAGAAAATGCAATTTCTAAAGATATGTCAACTAATAAAGCTAATGAAAATAAAGAAGGTATATTCACAGATAAAAAGGATGAAACTGAACTTACAGACGAGCTAAACAATGCAAGAAAAAAAAGAAGAAGATCTTCAGCAAGCATCGAATAAAGTATCCGAGGTTGGAATCGATGAAGTTGGAAAGGGAGCAATTTTTGGCCCAGTTTTTTCAGCAGTTTTAGTATTAACTGAAAAAAATAAATTTATCTTAAAACAATATGGAGTAACAGATAGTAAAAAATTGACTCCCAAAAAAAGAAAATTACTTTTACCAAAAATCTTATCGTTGTCTTCAGATTATGGAATTGGGCAATCTTCGGCTAGAGAAATAGATAACTTAGGTATCAGAGTTGCGACAGAACTTTCAATGATAAGAGCTTTAAAAAAATTAAAAGAGAAGCCATCTGAATTAAAAATTGATGGTCCCTTATTATTAAGGCCATGGAAGGGAATTCAGAAAAACATAGTATCTGGAGATTCAAAATTTATCTCGATAGCTTCAGCAAGCATAGTTGCCAAAGTTGCTCGCGACAATTTAATGGAGAGGTTAGAAAAAAAATACTCAGGATACTTGATCTTTAAAAATAAAGGTTATGGTACTAAAGAACATCTTTCATTAATCAAAAAAAATGGAATAACTAAACTTCATAGGAAAAGTTTTTTAAAAAAATCAAATCTTATTTAATTCACACCAATCTAAAAAATCATTTACTAGTTGCTGTTGAACCCTTGACTTTATACCCAACAGAATCCCATTTAATACCGAATGACCAGTAGATTCCAAAATTTTCTTTGGGACTAGCTTTAGTAGCGGTGGTTGGCTTACAGATACTCCAAGAAGCGCCTCACCTTCTAATCCAATATCAGTTGCTTCCAAATTTGCTTTCAAAATAAGATTAAAATCATTAATCATACCCAAACCATCCAATGTACTTTCAAGGGCACTCATTTTTAAAATTCCTTCTTTATTTTCTACCGCAATTGAAACAACAGGGTTAATATCTAATTGAAAAACCTTAAAACTTGTTACTGTATACTTATATCTACCTGCTCCTTCTGATACTAATTTTTTGGAGTCAAGCATTGCTCCAACAACTCTTTCTTCTTCCAAAAGATATTTAGAAAGAGATTCTTTATTACGTGTTACAGAAAGCTTTAGTTTCTGTTTAGCATCAAAAGACAATAGCATTTTCTATATTCCTCCAATGCTTATTTGATCTCTTTTTTTTTTTACGTTTAATCATGCGCAAACAAGTTGCATATTTAGGTCCTCAAGGAACATACGCGGAAAAAGCAGCTCATATATTATCAAAGCTTGCCAATTTTCAGACACCTATATTTGTACCATGTAATGGGTTACATGCGGTCATTAAATCAATAGCGTACAACAATTGTGATGCTGCTGTAGTCCCTATAGAAAATTCTGTAGAAGGAGGAGTTACTGCCACTCTAGATGCCCTTTGGAAATTTCCTGACATTTTTATAAATAAAGCAATTGTTTTACCTATAAAACATGCATTAATTAGTAATGGAGAACTTTCAAACATTTCCGAAGTATTATCTCATCCTCAAGCTTTAGCTCAATGTTCAGAATGGTTATCTGAAAATCTTCCAAATGCAATTCCTCTCCCAACAAATTCAACATCAGAAGCTGTCAATATGGTTAAGGGAAGTAAATTCAGAGCTGCAATTGGTTCAAAATCATTAATTCAAATCGAAGGTCTTAAAGAACTAGCCTTTCCTATTAATGATGTTCCGGGTAATTGCACTAGATTTGTCTTATTGAGTAAGGAATCAAATCTAAGTTTAGCTAATATTGCCAGTTTTGCTTTCTCATTAATATCAAATAAGCCTGGTGCTTTGCTTAAAGCAATAAACTATATTGCAGATTTTGGGTTTAATATGAGTAAAATTGAATCTAGACCTTCAAAAAGAGAATTAGGCGAATATATAATCTATATTGATTTAGAAATAGATAATCAAAATAAAATTAAAAATTTTCTTGAATTAAAAAAAAAGTTAATGCCACTTTGCAAGAATTTTGTAGATTTTGGAAATTATTTTTCTGAAAATGTTGTACTAGATTAATTTATCCTCTACATTTGTAAACTCCAAACTCCATTAAACCTTTTCTAAATGCCCAATTCATGAGAATTATTGTTGGTATCTCTCTAATCGACTTCACTATCGCAAACGGTCCAAGTGACAAAATTGCGAAGGGCCTTCGTATGCCTTCAATAATAGAGTCGTACCATGAAGGGTTTGTGTAGGAATTCCAATTTTCAGAAATGACTCTTCCTGAACTATTTTTATTAGTTCTAAGAATGTTACCGAATTCGTTGATGCTAATAAAATTAGGATGCACCCATTGTTCAAGTAATTGTTTAAGAACTAACTTTTCTAAAAATGATGGGGGGTATGACTCGAGGTCTCTTGAGTTCCAATCAGCCAATGCCAAATAACCTCCGGGTCTTAGAGTTCTTAGCATTTCATCTGCAAATCTATTTTTATCATTCATATGTGCACCAGCCTCAACACTCCAGATCGCATCAAATGTTCCATCTTCAAATTTCAAATCCAAAGCATCCATAACTTGAAAATGACAATTTAGTCCATGAGGTGTAAGTTCTCTTGCTCTTCTAACTTGAGCCGGACTAATTGTAATACCAGTAACATTGAACCCGTAATATTCTGCAAGAATTCTAGAACTCCCACCTATTCCACAACCTACATCAAGAATTCTGGATCCCTTTGGCAATTTATCTAAACCACTCCATTTAACTAATTCATGAACAAAATAAATTTTAGCCTTTCTAAAATCAATATTTTTTTGCTCTGAGGGATAAAAACCCAAATGTATATGTTCCCCCCACAATCTCTCAAGTAATTTATCCTGGGTCCAAGCATCATATGCAGAAGCCACTGTGCCGGAGGAAATATATTTTCTCGCATTAATTCTCCATATTATAGAAAGAAATATAAAGAATAAAACTAGTAAAAAAAAAGGGAATAATAATTCAAACATTTAATTTTCTTTTATATCAGGAAAACTTTCTTTTAATGCAGTTCTTGCTGCAAGTTGTTTTCTTGTATGATCAAGCATTTCATATTCTCTTTGCAAACGGGTAAATGTATTTCTTTCCTCAAGAAGTCTTTGCTGTTCCTCCGCGACGGGTCCGCCCAAATGAGCTCCTATCCAAAACGATAAATCGATTGGGTTATCAGGTAATTTATCAGGGAAATTTTTCTTTGTATTAGTCAATTTACTTGTTAAATTAATAACATCCCTAAGTGCTTCTTTGACTGAATTTTTTAGAGAATCTAATTTTTGAAAGTCATCAATATTCTCATCACTTATCCAACTAACCATCGCAGAATAAAAAGGCGTCGAACGCATAATTTCTAAGACTTGAAATCTTTGTTGTCCGAGAGTGATAATATTACTTCTCCCATCCTCTAAAGTTTGATTTTTTATAATTTGTGCACAACATCCAACGTTAGCCATACTTTTAGTAGTTGGATCCCACTTAATAATTCCAAACATAGAATCACTCTCTAGAACAGATTGAAGCATAATCCTATATCTCGATTCAAAAATATGTAAAGGTAATACTTCTTGAGGAAAAAGAACTACCTCTGGCAAAGGAAATAAAGGTAATTCCCTTACTGAGAGTTCTCCCATTTAAACCTCATTTCATTGTTATTATATTAATCAATTTAGGGGGGTTTCGGGATTTATTAGAGTTTAACTTCTATATCTACACCACTAGGGAGATCTAGTTTCATTAAAGCATCAATAGTTTTTGCAGAAGGACTATAAATATCTATTATTCTTCTATGTGTTCTTGTTTCAAAATGCTCTCTAGAATCTTTATCAACATGTGGTGATCTTAGGACACAATAAATCTTCCTTTTTGTAGGTAAAGGTATTGGACCTATTGCAGAGGCAGAAGTAGTATCTGCAGTTTGAATTATTTTGTCGCAAGATAAATCTAGCATTCTTCTATCAAATGCTTTTAGTCTTATCCTTATTTTTTGTTGTGCAATAGATGCAGTCATGGTTTCAAAAAACTTCTAAATAGAGGGTCATTGATTAAAATGACCCTTTTACATATACCTATATTAGATGATTGAGGTTAAATTTTTAAAATTCAAATATATTATTTGAGTATTTTAGAAACAACTCCAGCACCGATAGTACGCCCACCTTCACGGATTGCGAATCGCATACCTTGTTCAATAGCTACTGGACAAATTAATTCTCCAGTCATCTTAATTCTGTCTCCTGGCATAACCATTTCAACATTAGAGCCATCATCTGAGGTAAATGCGGTTATTTGACCTGTTACATCAGTTGTTCTGATGTAGAACTGAGGTCTATATCCAGCAAAGAAAGGAGTATGTCTTCCGCCCTCTTCTTTTTTGAGAACATAAACTTCTCCTTCAAATTGAGTATGAGGGGTGATAGATCCTTTCTTAACAAGTACCATTCCTCTCTCAATATCTTCTTTCTGGACACCACGTAAAAGTAAACCAACATTATCGCCAGCCATACCTTCATCGAGAAGTTTTCGGAACATTTCAACTCCCGTAACAGTTGTTATTCTTGTGTCTCTTATTCCAACTATTTCAACTTCTTCTCCAACCTTCACTTTACCTCTCTCAATTCTTCCAGTAGCAACAGTTCCTCTACCAGTAATCGAGAAAACGTCTTCAACTGCCATCAAGAATGGTTTATCAACTTCTCTTTCTGGTTCAGGAATGCTAGCATCAACTGCTTTCATTAATTCTTCAATCTTTGATTCCCAAGTAGAATCTCCTTCGAGAGCTTTTAAACCTGAAACTTGAATTATAGGAATGTCATCTCCAGGGAAGTCATAACTATCTAACAGTTCTCTAATTTCCATTTCGACAAGTTCGATAATTTCTTCATCATCGACCATATCACACTTGTTTAGAGCAACTACAAGAGCGGGGACCCCAACCTGTTTAGCTAAAAGAATATGCTCTTTAGTTTGTGCCATAGGACCATCTGTCGCTGCGCAAACTAGGATAGCTCCGTCCATTTGGGCGGCCCCTGTAATCATGTTTTTTACATAATCAGCATGCCCGGGACAATCGACATGAGCATAATGTCTGCCTTCAGTTTCATATTCGACATGAGCTGTATTAATAGTAATACCACGCTCTCTTTCTTCAGGAGCACCATCAATGTCTCCGTAGTCTTGAGCTTGAGCTTGACCTTTTTTGGCTAATACGTTTGTAATAGCAGCAGTAAGTGTTGTTTTTCCATGATCAACATGGCCAATAGTACCTATGTTGACATGTGGTTTGTTTCTTTCGAACTTCTCGCGAGCCATTTTGAATTAAAGAATCGAGGGTTTAATAGTGTTTAGTTTAGAGATCAGGAGTTGCCCTGATTCTTGGAAATGATAGCTTCAGCAACATTACGAGGAACTTCCTCATAATTTGCGAACTCCATTGAAAATATTCCCCGACCTTGAGTCATTGATCGGAGTTGAGTGGCATAACCGAACATTTCGGCTAAGGGCACTTTGGCCTGTACCTTAGACAATCCATCATCAACAGATTGTCCTTCCACTTGACCTCTTCTAGAAGAGAGATCACCAATTACAGATCCAAGAAAGTCGTCAGGGCTTTCGACCTCAACTTTCATCATAGGCTCTAAAAGAACGGGGTTGCATTTTTTAACCCCATCTTTAAAAGCCATTGAACCTGCAATTTTGAAGGCCATTTCAGATGAGTCTACATCGTGAAATGAACCATCGACTAGTGTTACTTTTACATCAATGAGTGGATAACCTGCAAGAACACCAGATTCACAGGTTTCTTTCATGCCATTAGATGCAGGACCAATGTACTCTTTCGGTACAGCTCCGCCAACAATTTTATTTACGAATTCAAAACCTTTACCAACTTCAGCAGGCTCCATTTCAATTATTACATGACCATATTGGCCTTTTCCTCCAGTTTGTCTTGCATATTTACCCTCACCTTTAGAACTTGACCTGATGGTCTCTCTGTATGAAACCTGTGGCGCACCAATATTAGCTTCAACTTTAAACTCCCTTAACATTCTGTCAACGAGGATTTCAAGGTGCAACTCACCCATACCAGCAATTACAGTTTGGTTTGTCTCAGGATCTGTGCTAACCCTAAAGGTTGGATCCTCTTCAGATAAAGCAGTTAAAGCTTTTGATAATTTTTCCATATCCCCTTTAGTTTTTGGCTCAACTGCCACTGAGATAACTGGTTCTGGTATAAACAATGTCTCCAAGACTATAGGGTCATCTGTATTACATAAAGTGTCACCAGTTGTAGTGTTCTTAAGACCTAGTACTGCTCCTAAATCTCCTGCCCTCAATTCATCAACTTCCTCTCTTTCATCAGCCTTTAAGATCACTAATCGAGAAATTCTCTCTTTAGCATCTTTAGTAGAATTCATGACGTAACTCCCCTTTGAAAGTACACCAGAATACATCCTTACAAAAGTTAATTTCCCATAGGGATCTGACATAACTTTAAATGCTAGTGCGCTGAAAGGAGCATTATCATCTGAAGGTCTTACATCTTCCTTACCACTTGGTAAAACTCCTTGTATTGGTTTTACATCAACTGGCGCTGGTAGATAATCAACAACAGCATCTAAAACAAGTTGGACTCCTTTATTCTTAAAAGCTGAACCGCATAATACTGGAACCAATCCATGTTTTAGAACTCCTTCCCTAATTCCTTTTTTAAGTTGATCTTCAGATAGTTCTCCTGTATCAAGGAATATTTCTATTAACTCTTCATCATTTTCTGCAACACTCTCCATCAACTTAGATCTCCACTCAGCAGCTTCCTCCTCCATTTCAGATGGAATTGGTGCTTCTTCGATATCAGTACCTAAGTCGTTTTTGTATAGATATGCTTTGTTGGCTACTAAATCAATGATGCCTGTGAGGTCACCTTCAGCTCCAATAGGCAGCTGAATTGGGAGGGCATTTGCCTTTAGTCGATCTTTAATTTGCTTATTTACCTTTAAAAAATCTGCACCAGTTCTGTCCATTTTATTAACAAAAACCATTCTTGGAACAGAGTATCTATCTGCTTGACGCCAAACTGTTTCTGATTGCGGCTGAACTCCACCAACTGCGCAAAATACGGCTATGACTCCATCCAAAACGCGCATTGATCTTTCCACTTCAATAGTAAAGTCGACGTGCCCTGGGGTATCAATAATATTAATTCTGTGATCTTGCCAACTTGTTGATATTGCAGCAGCAGTAATAGTTATTCCTCTTTCTCTTTCTTGAGCCATCCAATCAGTTACGGCAGCGCCATCATGAACTTCTCCAATCTTGTGAACTACACCAGAATAAAACAAAATTCTTTCAGTTGTTGTTGTCTTACCTGCATCAATATGAGCGGCTATACCTATGTTCCTTACTCGTTCTAGGGGAAAGTCGCGTGCCAATTTTAAAGCTCCAAATAAAATAATTTTTGATAAGTATAGTTCACCCTATAAGCAAACTCCTATAATAATAAACTACTTAAGTACCTTTTTGATGAAATTAATATCTGTAATGTGCAAAAGCTTTATTAGCTTCAGCCATTTTGTGAGTGTCTTCTCTTTTTTTAACTGCACTACCAGTTTCATTTGCTGCATCCATCAACTCACCAGCAAGTTTTTGGGACATACTTTTGCCATTTCTTGCTCGTGAAAATGTAACAAGCCATCTTAATGCCATAGCTGTGCCCCTCTCTTGGCGAACTTCCATGGGTACTTGATATGTTGCACCGCCAACTCTCCTAGCTCTTACCTCGACAAGAGGAGTAGCATTTTTTACAGCTGTTTCAAATAACTCAACAGCATTCCCACCTGTTCTTTCGCTTATCAAAGAAAAAGCATCAGACAATATTCTTTGAGCTGTAGATTTTTTTCCATGTTTCATTAATCGAGAAATCATCATTGAAGCAAGACGACTATTAAATTGAGGATCTGGAAGAACTGGTCTTTTTACTGCTGCATTACGACGTGACATTTTTTTAGAAAGTGATGTTTACAAATTAATCTTTTGGAGCTTTTGCTCCATATTTAGATCTGGATTGACGTCTATCTTTGACTCCAGCCGTATCTAAAGTTCCTCTGATTATATGATATCTAACTCCTGGCAAATCCTTAACTCTTCCTCCTCTAAGTAAAACCACAGAGTGTTCTTGCAAGTTATGTCCAATACCAGGAATATAAGCCGTTACTTCGAAACCAGAAGTTAGCCTAACCCTAGCAACTTTTCTCAAAGCTGAATTAGGCTTTTTTGGTGTTGATGTATAAACTCTTGTACATACCCCTCTTCTCTCAGGGCAAGCTTTTAACGCAGGAGATTTTGTTTTCCTTGTCAGACTTTTTCTTTCTGAACTTATTAATTGTGAGATGGTGGGCATCTATTACTTTTAGATAAAATAAAACACTTTAATATCATAACCCTTTACGAGCACCAACTAAAAGTTTTTAATTATTATTTTTTTAAATTTGTCAAATTAAAGTTCTTTGGTAAATATTCATTATCTTTAGATTTATTTGCATATTTATTTTTATAATAGAAATACATAAATAACTAAATAGAATTAAATAATCTATGTCTGAAAGTATCAAAAGAATCTTTAGTTCATATCAGGATAGTTATTCCCCAAATGGAATAATTGGGGAGAAAGATGCGTGTGGAGTTGGTTTCATCGCAAATGTCAAAGGGATAGAAAGCAACTGGATCCTAAAACAATCACTAAAAGGCCTTAACTGCATGGAGCATAGAGGAGGTTGTGGAGGAGATAGTGACTCAGGAGATGGAGCAGGCATTTTATGTTCAATTCCATGGGAATACCTGGAAGAGGAAGTAAATATAAGAAACACAAAAGAATTGAATAGAGGTGTAGGCATGGTTTTTATGCCTAATAAAAAAGACAAAATTGAAGTATGTAAATCAATATGTGATCAAGAAGCAGAAAATTTAAGAGTCAACAAAACATATTGGAGAACAGTACCTGTTAATAATGAAATCTTAGGTCCTTTAGCCAGAGCAAATGCTCCATTCATTTGTCAGTGGATTTTATACATAGACAAAAAAGATCATCAGGATATTGAGAGGCTTTTATTTCAATTAAGGAAAAGAATTGAGAAAAAAATAAGAGAAACTTTCAAAAACCATGTCGGAGATTGTGAATTTTATTTTGCCTCACTAAGTTCTCAAACGGTTGTTTATAAAGGTATGGTTCGTTCTGAAATATTATCTGAGTTTTATAAAGATCTAAAAGAAGAGAAGTTTAAAGTCTCATTTTCTGTTTATCATCGCAGATTTAGTACCAATACACTCCCAAAATGGCCACTAGCTCAGCCGATGAGATTCTTAGGTCATAACGGAGAAATTAATACTCTCTTAGGTAATATCAACTGGGCTAAAGCTTCAGAAACACACATAGATGATTTTTGGGGAGAGTTATCTAATGAAATCAAACCCATTGTAGATGTTAATAAGAGTGATTCATCAAATCTTGATGCAACTCTTGAAATCAATATTCGTTCAGGTCAGGCCATTACTGACTCACTATTAAAACTTGTTCCAGAAGCATTTAGAGATCAACCAGAACTTGAACAAAGAGAAGACATTAAATCATTTTATGAGTATTCTGCAAGCCTACAAGAAGCTTGGGATGGCCCTGCTCTTCTTGTATTTGCAGATGGAAATTTTGTAGGAGCAACGCTTGATAGAAATGGTCTAAGACCAGCAAGATATTCAATAACTAATGATGGTTTTGTAATAATGGGTTCCGAAACAGGAGTAGTAGATCTTGAAGAGGAAAGAGTAATAGAAAAAGGTAGATTAGGACCGGGACAAATGTTGGCGGTTGATTTTAATCAAAATAGAATCCTCAGAAATTGGGAGGTAAAATCTGAAGCAGCTCAAAGGTACGATTATAAAAACCTCCTAAGTAGTAGAAATATAAAACTTGAGAATAGTGAATGGTTTAAAGACTGCAAACTAAAAGACCTTGAGTTGCTACAACAACAAACTGCTTACGGTTTTTCAGCAGAAGATAATGATCTTATCTTGGATTCAATGGCTTCATTAGCTAAAGAGCCTACCTATTGCATGGGCGACGATATTCCATTAGCAGTGCTTTCTTCAAAGCCACATATTTTATATGACTATTTCAAGCAAAGATTTGCGCAAGTTACAAATCCTCCTATTGACCCTCTGAGAGAAAAACTGGTAATGAGTTTAGAAATGCATCTTGGAGAAAGATGTACACCATTTGAGATTAAAGATCCAAAACCTTTTGTACATTTACAAAGTCCAATTCTCAATGAGGAAGAACTCATTTCCATTAAAAAATCAAAAATTAAATCTCAAACAATTTCAAGTTTGTTTGATATTGAGGAAGGTGTTCAAGGCTTAGAAAACCAATTAAAAGCAATTTGTAAACAGAGCGAGCTATCTATAAAAGAAGGTTGCTCTTTAATTATTATTTCTGATAAGGGAATTAATCCTAAAAAGACTTTTATTCCTCCTTTACTTGCTGTTGGAGCAATTCATCATTATCTTCTAAAAAAAGAAATCAGGCTAAAAGCTTCTCTAATTATTGAAACGGGTCAATGTTGGAGCACACATCACTTAGCTTGTTTGATTGGTTATGGTGCAAGCGCGGTTTGCCCTTGGTTAACCTTCGAAGCAGGTAGACACTGGTTAAAACATCCAAAAACACAGAAGCTCATTGATAGCAAAAAAATAAATCCATTATCAATAATTGATGTTCAAGAAAATATTAAAAAAGCTCTAGAAGACGGTCTAAGAAAAATTCTTTCGAAAATAGGCATCTCACTTTTATCTAGTTACCATGGCGCACAAATTTTTGAAGCTGTAGGCCTTGGATCTGACTTAATAAAAATAGCTTTTGATGGTACAACAAGCCGCATTGCTGGCATAACATTAAAAGAATTAACAAATGAAACACTTTCAATACATACTAAAGCCTATCCAGAGATCGATTTAAAAAAATTAGAATTTTTAGGTTTTGTACAATTTAGAAATAATGGAGAATATCATTCCAATAACCCAGAGATGTCCAAAGTTTTACATTCAGCTGTAAAACAAGGGCCAGGATACGATCATTTTGAAATTTACAAAAACCTCATTAGCAATAGACCGACAACATCTCTAAGAGATTTACTAACAATTAATTCAAAAAGAAAAAGCATTCCATTAGAGGAAGTTGAAAATGTTGAATCAATTTGCAAAAGGTTCTGTACTGGAGGAATGAGTTTAGGTGCTTTATCAAGAGAAGCACATGAAGTGTTAGCAGTTGCAATGAATAGAATTGGTGGGAAAAGTAATAGTGGAGAAGGGGGAGAAGATCCAGCTCGTTTTAATGTTCTTAATGATATTGATGAAAATACTCAATCAGCGACGTTACCCTTTATTAAAGGTCTAGAAAATGGAGACACCGCATGCTCAGCGATTAAACAAATTGCATCAGGTAGATTTGGAGTTACCCCAGAATATCTAAGAAGTGGTAGACAACTCGAAATTAAAATGGCTCAAGGTGCAAAACCTGGAGAAGGTGGACAATTGCCTGGTCCAAAAGTTGATTCTTACATCGCAAAACTAAGAAATAGTAAACCTGGAGTAGCTCTAATATCTCCTCCCCCGCATCATGATATTTATTCAATTGAAGATTTAGCTCAACTTATCCATGACTTACATCAAGTTCATCCAAAAGCAAAAGTGAGCGTTAAACTTGTTTCTGAAATTGGTATAGGCACTATTGCTGCTGGAGTAAGCAAAGCTAATGCAGATGTAATTCAAATATCTGGCCATGACGGAGGTACAGGAGCTTCACCACTAAGTTCTATTAAACATGCAGGTTTACCATGGGAACTAGGTGTTGCTGAGGTTCATAAATCTCTCTTAGAGAATAACTTACGTGAAAGAGTAATTTTGAGAACTGATGGAGGTCTTAAAACAGGCTGGGATGTAGTTATTGCAGCTTTACTAGGTGCTGAAGAATACGGTTTTGGTTCTGTAGCGATGATTGCTGAAGGATGCATAATGGCTCGGGTTTGTCATACAAACAAGTGTCCTGTCGGAGTTGCCACTCAAAAAGAAGAATTAAGAAAAAGATTTAAAGGCATTCCAGAAAATGTTGTCAATTTTTTCTTGTATATTGCTGAAGAAGTAAGGCAGATAATGAGTAGTATCGGTGTTTCTAATATGGAAGAACTGATTGGTAATCAAGAATTTCTTTCTGCAAGAAATATCGGTCTTCCAAAAACTTCTAATATCGATCTTTCTTCTTTAGTAAGTAATGAACACTCAACCACTGATAGATCATGGTTACAACATTCAAAAAATGCTCATAGTAATGGTTATGTATTGGAAGACGAGTTTTTGACTGACACTGAATTTATATATTCAATTAAAAATCACGAAAAATTAACCAAAGAAATTGAGATAAAAAATACAGATAGAAGTGTTTGTGCAAAAATATCAGGCGAAATCGCAGAACTTCATGGCAACACTGGCTTCAATGGCGAACTCAACTTAAATTTCAAAGGATATGCAGGACAAAGCTTTGGTGCCTTTTTATTGAAGGGAATGAATGTTCAATTAACCGGAGAAGCTAATGATTATGTTTGTAAAGGAATGAATGGAGGAATACTCACAATAATTCCACCAAAAATAGACAAAATCTCCTCCGAACAAGTCATCCTGGGAAATACTTGCCTTTATGGAGCAACAGGTGGGAAATTATTTGCATTAGGAAAATCAGGGGAGAGATTTGCAGTAAGGAATAGTGGCGCTATAGCAGTAACTGAGGGAGCAGGTGATCATTGTTGTGAATACATGACTGGTGGGAAAGTAGTTATTCTAGGTTCCACAGGGAGAAATATTGGTGCGGGCATGACTGGTGGAATAGCTTTTATAATCGATGAGAATAATGATTTAAGTAATAAAGTGAATAAGGAAATAGTTAGCATTCATAAAATAACTTCATCAAAGCAGGAAGATATCTTATTGGAAATTATTAGAGAATATCGAGCAAAAACAAATAGCTTAAAGGCTGCCAAAATAATTGAAAATTGGTCTCATTTCAAGAGTACTTTCAAATTAATTGTTCCCCCAAGCGAAGAAGAAATGCTTGGCATAAAGAAAATGTAAATGCCTTTCTTTGTAAAAACTGAAATTATTAAAAAAGAATACTTAATTAATAATGATTTAAAACGAAAAATAATTAACGAACATATTAATTGGATAAAAAAATTAAAGAAAGAGGGAATCAATATAAAAAGTGGGTTTTTGGTAGATGAGTTAAATAGACCAGGTGACGGGGGTTTACTCATTCTTGAGATGAATAATTATAAAGATGCACTAAAAATCATTAGGAATGATCCAATGATTAAAAATGATCTAGTTGAATGGAAATTAAATGAGTGGATAGATTCAAACAAATGAAAATAACTATCTTGGATACTTGTTCATAAGTTTTTGAATCTCTTCAGCATGGTAACTGCTTCGAGTTAAAGGAGAACTAACTACTTGCATAAAGTCCAAATCTTTTTCCCCGAAAATTTTAAAGTAGTTAAATTTTGAAGGACTCACAAATCTTTGAACAGGTAAATGATTAGGGCCAGGAGATAAATATTGTCCAATAGTAACAATATCAACGAAATTACTTTTTAAATCCTTAAGAAGACTTAAGACCTCCTCATCTTTTTCCCCTAAACCAAGCATAAAGCCTGACTTTGTATAAACTTTGGGAGCATAGTCTCTGGTTCTTTTAAGTAACTCAAGAGTTCTCTCATATTTACCCTGAGGTCTTACTTTTTTATATAGCGAAGGCACCGTCTCAATATTATGGTTTAAAACGTTTGGATTTGAATCAAGAACTTTTTCAAGAGCTGTCCAATTGCCACAAAAATCAGGAATTAAAAGCTCAATAGTAGTTTCAGGAGATTTTTTTCTTACTTGATACACACATTCAAAAAATTGAGATGCGCCACCATCCTCAAGATCATCTCTATTAACTGAAGTGATTACAACATGTTTAAGCTTCATCCTAAAAACTGCTTCAGCTAGACGAAATGGTTCTGTTGGATCTAGTTCTCGTTTAGATCTATCAAAATCAATATCGCAATATGGACATGCCCTAGTACAGCCAGGACCCATTATAAGGAAAGTAGCAGTTCCACTAGCAAAACATTCTCCAATATTTGGACAGCTTGCTTCTTGACATACAGTATTGAGATTTAAATCATTTAACAAATTTGCAGTATTCCCAATTCTCTCAACTTGCGGAGCTTTTACTCTTAACCAATCAGGTTTTGAAATTAAACTATTAGGATTATTAGTCAAATTAATTGTTTCTGGCCTGTAATTTTATTTTACTAAAAACAATTTGAATTAACTATTAATAATTTCAAAAATGAATCCTATTCAATAGAAGTCAAAAAATAAATGAATTGAAATAGTCCATCTATAATTCTAAAAGTACTAATTCAAGTTACTAATGACACAATTTTTTTGTTACATCAACTAAAATAAAACAGTATTTAGAACGTTATTTTTATTATAGATTTTAGAACATTGTGATTATGAACTAGATTATCAAAATTGTTCTTCAATTAATTTTTTTGTACTAAAAAGTGTTTTTTTATTTATTTATTGATACAGTAAAAAAGACATGTAATAAAACATTGACTTTTAAATTTAAAAGAAAACGTCTTTTACTATCTGAAAAAAATAAAAGCTCTAGAGCAATAGGTTATGCTAGAGCTACTCATAATGAATATGAATATCTCGAAGAGCAAATAAAAAGTTTAAAGGAAGAGGGTTGCAGTTTAGTTTTCTCTGAATTTTTAAGTTTAGATGAAGAAATCAAACCCCAACTTAATCAAGCTATAAATTGCTTATCTAAAGGCGATCAATTAATAATAACTCAGCTTGATCGAGCATTTAAAAATAAAAAAGAATGTTTGAGGACAATAAATAAACTTATTGATAAGGATATTAAATTGCGAACTTTGAGTGGTTTTTTTGCGGCTACTGAATCCTCTAAAGCAAATTCTTCAATTTTTAAGATTTTACATGAATTAGATAATTTAGAAGAAAATAGTTTAGATGAAAGAAAAAAAGAACAACTATTACGCAGAAAATTATCTGGAAATAATCTAGGAGGAAGGCCCAAAATTAGTCCTTTAAAAGAATCTTTAGTAATCAGATTGCGTAATGAGGGATATTCATATCGATCAATCAGATCACAAACTGGCATTGCATTGTCAACAATAAGAAGAGTAATTTTGGATGGAGAAATAACATAAAATGAGGAAAAAAGAAATTGAAAATCTAATTAAAGAAAATTTTAAAGATACAGCACTGCGTATTTATGAATTAGATAATGCAGATAGAAAAAGTTTGTTAGCAGAATATAGAGAATGGATTATGAATGATTTGGATTCTGAAGAGGTAATGATGTTACCTTATGAAGCCTATACTGATAAGCTAGATTCTAATTACTTAGACGATTTACTTTAGTCCTGAATAGTATATCTCTTATTAAATTCATATACTTCTTTCGCTATTAATGGTAATAAAAAAGTATCTTTTGAATATTTTTCTCCATTACATAAAACAACTAATAAAGTTTGTAGAGATTGACTGTTAGTCCACCAAGCTGAATCATGTCTAACTTCAGACATTAATCCTGCTTTACTCCAAAGATTGATGCTCTCTGGTAATCCTTCACCCAAAAAACCATCTATTTGATTGAGAGAATCTTTTTTAAGAACAACTTTATTTAAATTTCTTTTTAAAAAACTTCGTAAATCTAAGTCATTTTTTTGATAATCAATATGAATCATAATTTCCTCCAAAACCCTTGCAGCTGAATCAGAATTCATAGCATTTCTATTTTTATTATCGTGCCCATAAAATTCTTTTTCACGACCAAATGGTCCATCATCCCAGGTCTTCTGACAGCAATTTATACCAATCAATTCCTCCCAATGTAAATCATTTAGCCAATCGTTTATTATATTTCTTTGATATTTCCAATTTTCCCATAGTTCGCCTTCAATACAAGGTCCACTTGTTGTTCCTGTCAGTAAATCAATTAAGAAGCTTGTTGCATTATTACTTGAGAAAGATAACATTTTCCTTACAGCATCAAAAAGTTCATCAGTTAATATTAAACTTCCTTTTTTAATCCAATAAAATGCAGCAAGGCCGTAAACCAACTTGACAATGCTTGCAGGGTAAACCATTTTTTTATTATTAATTCCAGTTCCAAAACCTTTAAATACACTTTTATTTTCACTTTTATAATTAATCCAAGTTATCGAAATATCTTCTCTTGAAAAATCTTTATTATAAGAGCATGCTCTCCCTAAAATATCATTTAAGGCTAGACCCATCTCTTTACTTAAATAGTAAAAGGACATTGCATGGAAAGTTATAAAAATCCTATCTCACTATTTAAACAAAATAATTTTTCAAAAACTATTTGGTGGAAATTAAAAGTTAATATTTCTGGATATCAAAATGAAACAGAAGATAAACTAGTTACTGAAATATTTAAAAATAGAATTTTTAGGCTTATTTATCCAAATATTTATCAAAACAACCATAAATTTTCAAGAATATTAGTTCAACTATATGAAGATGGTTACATCTGTTGGATAAATTTAGATGGATTAATTATTGAGAAATACGAATCTGGAAAACCTGAAAATTCAAAAAAAGAATACTTCTTTATAAAAGATAAAGTTAACTCAATTTTAAAATGGATCAAGGATCAATCTGAGTTAAATAATAAATACCTTTGGGGAGGTACATTAGGACCCAATTTTGATTGTTCTGGATTAATTCAGACTGCTTTTTTAAAGCATCAAATTAATATACCTCGAGACTCTTTTCAAATAAAAAGTTTTTGTAAACACATTTTTTATTACAAAGAATCGTATGCGGCTCTACGACCTGGCGATCTTTTATTTTTTGGAAATGAAGAAAAATGTGATCATATTGGAATCTACAAGGGAGATGGATTATATTACCATAGCTCTGGGAGGGAATTTGGAAGAAATGGAATAGGATTAGATACCCTAAAAAAGTCTAATGACAAAATCTCTTTGCATTATAAATCTAAACTAATTTCGGCAGGAAGAGTAGTTAGAAATTATAGATGGGACAAAACTATACGTTAATTAATAGAGCTCACCTTTTAATTTTAAATTAAATTTAAATATTACTTATTCTTTTATTTAGGAATTAACCCGCAGTCCAAATATTTTTAATGATTGGCATTATGGTATCTAAGTGTAAAGTCCCAACAAGTAACCAAGCAAAAACAGCTCCACCACAGCCTCCTAACCAAAATCCACTTGTAAAATCAGCCCAACCAGCTCTTGTGAATAAGTCCTTTGGGGGATTATTAACAGTCGCATCTGGAGGTTGAACATTAGGTGCTTTACCAGGTGCATTGTATAGAACAAAAAGTGCTGTCAAAATATGAACGGCTCCTATAGTAGCGAGAAGTCCAGCTGTAAGAGCAAATTCAGAATTTCTTAATGGGCCAGTCATAGTGAAAGGTCCGTATAGTAGATATCCAAAAGCTGCTCCAGTTTCTAAACCTCTAAAATTAGGAGAAATACCTTCTCTGTAAAAAGGTAAATTATTTATAAAGGCTTTTGTAAAATAACCACTATTAACTGGAGTAGCTAAATTGCCAACAAAAGGATCAGCAACTGTTTTTACTGCCCATTGTTCTGCTACTCCAATATCATTTGGTTGTACAGAAGTATCTATGTATTTCTCATCAAACTTAATAGAACTTGTTGATTCTGAGAATGATTTTTGAAAGTCGCTCATTTTTTTAATAATTTAGTGTTTGATAATTTATTCAGTTGCTGTAATTAATCTTCCAATTAATACAATAAAAACAGCAGGCATTGCTATACCAATTAATGGAACAAAAATTGAGGGTAAAAGACTTGGTAAATCAGATGGCATAGTTCTTTAAACATCTTTAAACACTTTAGTATTTATATGCAAAATAGTGTTAATTTTATTACTGGATGATATAAAAATTATTAACTTTTTACATGATAAATTTTTTCGCAATTGTAATTATTATTTTTATAGGGATATTTCTTATAGTTTTTAAAAAAAGAAGCTTAAAAAAGTTAATAAACACAGGCAAATTACATTCTTTTAAGTTTAAAAAAAATAGAAAAAATGATAATAAATTTCTATCTCATACAAATAGTTTTTTATACAATCACGAAGAAAAAAAGTACTCAGTATTTTATAAAAGTTCTCAAAGAAATAAAATGTTTAGTCTTTTTCAGGGTAATACGGAAAATAAATTAAAGGCATTAAAAATTGCGGAAGAATTGGCTGATAAATCAACATTACCAATTTTGCGAAAAGGCTTAAGAGATGTTTCTCCTGAAGTTGTTGAAATTGCAGCTTTATTAATAAGAAAATTCAAATAAAATTCAATTTTGATTGGTAGTACTTATTGACCTAATTCTATAAATTGGACGACTTTGGCTTTCATGATATGTCCTAATTAAAAGTTCGCTCAATAATCCAAAGCTAAATAATTGAACCCCAGCAATTCCCAATATTAACGCAAACATTAGTAACGGACGATTTCCAATATCCTCACCCATTATTTTTAAAACTATCAAAAAAGAACTCATTGCAAGGCTAGTCAAAATACAAATAATTCCAACAAAACCAAATCCATACATTGGTCTTGTTAAAAATTTAGTAATAAACCAAACAGTTAATAAATCCATTAAAACTCTAAAAGTTCTATCGATACCATATTTACTAGATCCATATTGCCTGCTTCTATGATTGACTTTAATTTCTTTGATTTTTGCACCTTCAATATTTGCTAAAACGGGCAAAAACCTGTGGAGTTCACCATATAACTTAATATCATCTATTATTTCTTTTTTAAAAGCTTTTAATGAGCATCCATAGTCGTGCAACTTCAAACCAGTTACATGAGCTATTAATTTATTCGCTATTTTTGATGGTATCTTTCTATTAATTAATTTATCTTTTCTATCAAACCTCCACCCACAAATCAAATCGTAACCATTATTAATTTCTGAAATTAATAATGGAATATCATTAGGATCATTCTGTAAATCGCCATCCAAAGTAATGACAATATCTCCTTTAGAATTATCAAAGCCAGCTGACATTGCTGCAGTTTGCCCGTAATTTTTACGAAGAGAAATTACTGACAATTCTTTAATTTTGAGAGTTAGTTGCTTTAATATTTGATGAGTATTGTCTTTAGAACCATCATTTACAACAATCAATTCAAAATTAAATTTATGAAATGACATTACATTTATAACTTCATCCAATAAAAAACCAATACTCTCACTTTCATTAAAAACAGGGATGATAATAGAAACTAATTGTTTTATATCTGACATTTATATTTGATAGATTTATATAATTTTAACTTAATTTGGAAAATTAAAATTAAACAAAAAAAATCACCACAAATGTGGTGATTTAAATTATTTAAGAAAAATTTAACCAAACTTACCTGAAGTTGAAGCAATAACAAATGCACCGAATGTAAGAATGTTTCCAATCGTGAAATGTGCTAGTCCAACTAATCTAGCTTGAACAATTGAGAGTGCAACTGGCTTGTCTCTCCAGCCAACAAGGTTAGCTATTGGAGTACGCTGATGTGCCCAAACTAATGTTTCAATTAATTCTTGCCAATAACCACGCCAAGATATTAGGAACATGAAACCAGTAGCCCAAACTAAGTGACCAAATAGGAACATCCAAGCCCAGGGAGATAAAGAATTTACTCCGAATGGATTATATCCATTAATAAGCTGAGCAGAGTTTAACCAGAGATAATCTCTGAACCAACCCATTAGATAAGTTCCGGATTCATTAAACTGTGCTACATTACCCTGCCATATTGCTAGGTGTTTCCAATGCCAGTAGAAAGTTACCCATGCTAGTAAATTTAATGCCCAGAACATAGCTAAGTACATAGCATCCCAAGATGAACTATCACAAGTACCTCCACGTCCAGGACCATCGCAAGGAAATGCATAACCTAAATCTTTCTTATCAGGAATCAATTTTGTTCCTCTAGCATCAAGTGCACCTTTGATAAGGATTAGAGCGGTTGTATGAAGACCTAAAGCGATAGCATGGTGAACTAAGAAATCTGCAGGACCTATAGGTAAGAAAGCACTTAATGCATCTTGTCTATTGATGAGATCCATCCAGTAATGGTTACCTGGTAATGAATTAGCAGCGAGACTTGCTGAACTTGTAGGGTCAGATAATAGAGCATTAAAGCCATACATCATTTTACCTTGAGCAGCTTGAACAAATTGAGCAAACACAGGCTCAATAAGAATTTGCTTTTCAGGATTACCAAAAGCTACAACAACATCGTTATGAACATAAATTCCTAGAGTATGGAATCCAAGCAACATTGTTACCCAACTAAGGTGGCTTATCAAAGCTTCCTTTGTTCCAAGAACTCTTGCTAATACATTGTCTTTATTTAATTCGGGATCGTAATCTCTTACAAAGAAAATAGCTCCGTGTGCAAATGCACCAACCATCAAGAACATTGCTATGTATTGATGATGACTATATAAAGCAGACTGTGTAGTGTAGTCCCTGGCAATAAAAGCGTAAGATGGAAGTGCACCCATATGTTGCGCTACAAGAGAAGTTGCTACACCAAGTGATGCTAATGCTAGTCCAAGTTGGAAATGTAATGAATTATTTACAGTTTCATATATTCCATCATGGTTAATTCCGAAACTACCTTTATGAGGATCATTAGGGTGTCTTGTGTTATGAGCTTCTGTAATTTCTTTGAGGCTATGACCAATACCAAAAGTATTTCTATACATGTGGCCAGCAATTACAAAAACTGTTCCAATTGCAATATGGTGATGAGCAATATCAGTAAGCCATAATGCTTCACTTTGAGGATGAAGACCTCCTAAGAAAGTAAAGATTGCTGTTCCAGCTCCTTCAGCTGTTCCAAATACTTGATCTAAAGAATCAGGATTTTGTGCATATGCTCCCCAGTTTAAAGTAAAGAAAGGAGCTAATCCTGCAGGGTGTGGGAGTACTGTTAACCAGTTATCCCAGCCTACATGCTGTCCTCTTGATTCAGGTATTGCAACATGAACTAAATGACCTGTCCAAGCGATACTACTAAAACCAAATAAAACAGCTAGATGATGATTTAATCTTGACTCTGCATTTTTAAACCAGGCCAGAGATGGTCTAAATTTTGGTTGTAAGTGTAACCAACCTGCAAATAAAGTCCAACAAGCAAGAATACTCATAAATATTGATGCTTGGAAAAGTTGCTCGTTAGTTCTCATTCCAATTGTGTACCACCAATGGTAGAGACCTGAATAAGCGATATTTACTGGGCCGCTTGCTCCGGCTTGTGTCATTGCTTCAGTGATACCAGATCCAAAATGAGGATCCCAAATAGCATGAGCGATAGGGCGGACATGAGTTGGATCAAGCACAAATTGCTCAAAGTTACCCTGCCAAGCAATATGAAATAAGTTACCAGCTACCCAGAGAGCGATTATTGCTAGATGTCCAAAATGTGTAGAGAATAGCTTCTGATAAAGTTTTTCTTCGGTCATACCATCATGACTTTCAAAATCATGAGCGGTAGCTATTCCGTACCATATTCGTCGGGTTGTGGGGTCCTGAGCTAGACCCTGGTTAAATGATGGAAATTTTGTTGCCATTGAATTAAAAAGGTGAAGTTCAGGTTATTAGCCCAGCCCGAAAAGGCGAGCATGGAAGAAGGCCCATGTAGTAGCAATACCACCTACAAGGAAGTGTGTAACACCTACTGCACGTCCTTGAGTAATAGATAGAGCTCGAGGTTGAATGGTTGGTGCAACCTTTAGTTTATTGTGTGCCCAAACGATTGATTCGAACAATTCTTGCCAATATCCTCTTCCGCTGAAAAGGAACATTAAACTGAAAGCCCATATAAAGTGAGCCCCTAAGAACATCAAACCGTACATGCTTATTGATTGACCATAGCTTGTTAATACTTGAGAAGCTTGAGCCCAGAGGAAATCTCTTAGCCAACCATTTATAGTAATTGCACTTTGTGCAAAATTACCACCTGTGAGTCCCCAAACATCACTCTGCATTTTCCAAGAGAAGTGGAAAATAACTATTGATAAACAGTTATACATCCAGAAGAGAGCCAAGAAAACATGATCCCATGAAGATACTTGACATGTACCACCTCTTCCAGGACCATCACAAGGGAATCTAAATCCTAAAGAAGCTTTATCAGGGATCAACCTTGAACTTCTTGCATAAAGTACTCCTTTGAGAAGTATCAGAACAGTTACATGGATTTGGAAAGCATGAATATGATGAATCATTAAATCAGCTGTTCCTAATGGAATTGGCGCTATAGCAACCTTTCCACCAACTTCTACTAAACTTCCATTAAAAACTTCACTTAAAGCTTTGTGAGGTAGTGCTTCTGCAGTACCTGCTAAAAGAGAAGTTCCAACAGCAGATGCTTGAATACTCTGTACCCATTGAGCAAAAATTGGCTGAAGTTGGATTGCAGAATCACTAAACATATCTTGGGGCCTACCCAAAGCTCTCATAGTATCGTTATGAATATAGAGTCCAAAACTATGGAATCCTAGCCACATACATACCCAATTCAAGTGACTGATTAAAGCATCTCTTGCCTTAAGAATTCTGTCTAATACATTATCTATATGTTTTGCTGGATCATAATCTCTAACCATTGCAATTCCAGCATGCGCACCTGCTCCTACTATGAATAATCCACCTATCCACATGTGATGGGTAAATAGTCCAAGAACTGTCATATAGTCAGTAGCTATATAAGGATATGGAGGCATCGCATACATATGATGTGATACAAGTATGCTTATTGATCCAAGCATCGCTAGGTTTACTGATAGCTGAGCATGTCTACTTTCTGCCATGAACTCAAAAAGACCTTGATGACCTTTAGGAGCAGGGAATAATATTGGATCTCCTTGTTGTGAATCTAATATTTCTTTCATACTATGACCAATACCATAATTGGTTCTGTACATATGACCACCGATTATTGCTATTACACCAAAAGCTAAATGATGATGTGATACATCAGTCATCCACAAGCTTCCTGTCACAGGGTTAAGTCCACCTTTGAAAGTAAGGAAGTCAGAGAAAGCTAACCAATTTAAACTAAAGAAATTGCCTGTACCACTTGCTAATCCTGGAAATATTTGACCAATAATTTGTGGATCGCAGAGTTGATGCGGCATAGGCATATCTGCAATAGTTGCTATTTCTTTGCCATTAATAACTAAAGGAGAGCCTGCATCAATTGCATCTAAGAGAGCTGCAGTAGGAGCTCCGATATGAATACAATGGCCAGCCCATGCTAAAGATCCTAGACCTACTAAACCAGCTATATGGTGGTTAAGCATAGACTCAATATCTTGAAACCACTCCATTTTTGGAGCTGCTTTGTGATAATGAAAAATTCCAGCATGGAGCATAAGTGCAGCCATTACTACAGCACCTATTGCTAAAGCCATCAGTTCACTCTCATTAGTGATTCCCCATGCTCGCCACATGTGGAATATTCCTGAACTAATTTGAATACCGTTGTAATTAGCACCAAGATCAGCATTAAGCATTTCTTGACCAACGATTGCCCATACTTGCTGAGCTCCCGGTTTAACATGAGTTGGATCAGCTAACCAACCTGAGTAATTAGAAAATCTTGCTCCATGGAAAAATGCAGCACTCATCCATATAAAAATGACTGCAAGATGTCCAAAATGAGCTGAAAAGATTTTTCTTGTTGCTTCTTCAGCATCGCCTGTATGCACATCGAAATCATGTGCATCAGCATGCAAATTCCAGATCCAAGTTGTAGTTTTTGGACCTTTAGATAATTTACTTGACCAGAAACCTGGCTTATCTAATTTGGCAAAATCAATAGGTCTTGGATCGGCCTTGACAGGATCTTCCAAAACTTTTTTGTTTTTTTCTCCACTTTCTGGTGGGCTGATGGTCATCTAGCACCTCGAAAATAATTGACATTAAAGCCGATTTATCGGATCTTGAACTTATTTTTAATCATAATGTTCAAGAAAACGAATCCTTCGGAACTTTAGATATTCGTTTCAAAAATAATAAGGCAAAGATTCTTTCGTTATGCATTAACGTAACAAATGTTCTAATGATTGTTACTATATGAATATTTTGTTAAATTCTTTTCTATGACTAAATTATGAGTAATTTTACTCAAATTTTAAATAAATTTCTTAAATTTTTTTTTATATTTCAAAGAAAATTTTTTAAATCCAGCGACAGGATATAATTTCAAAGTTACTACCAATAGTTTCTAATTTGAAAGGCATTGCGATAGGTCTATCTAATAATTCAAAAGAAATTTTAAAAAGGCTTAAAAAAACCGAATTTGTCAATGACATATATATTGGGGGCTCTTCAAAAGAGAATGGAAAGGAAAATGAACTTTTTCAAGTAAAAAAACCTAGAGAAATTTTACTAAAAAAATGGCCGGAGATAGATTTAATAATTTTTATAGGCTCAATTGCTGCATCAATACGCATAATAAATCCATTTTTAACCTCTAAAGATCAAGATCCAGGAGTAATAGTTATAGATAACACTTGTTCCAAGATAGTACCTTTAATTGGCTTACATCAGTCAAATGCGCAAAATATTGCACATCAAATTGCTAATTTACTTGGTGGCGAAATTATAGAAACTAATAATTCCAATGATCAAAGCCTCTTAAATCTTGATGCATTTGGGAATCAATGGGGTTGGAAAAGATCTGGCAAAATAAACGATTGGTCAAAACTAGTAATTAAACAAGCTAAGAACGAAGAAATATTTTGCAAACAATTATCTGGTAATAGCTTATGGAAAACTTCAAAATCAGCTGAGATTATTAATCAAATTGATAAAAAAGAAACTGAAAAAACAGATTCAACATTTTATGTGAGTATATTCGAAAATAATGAAACAACTTGGCACCCGCCCGTATTATGGGTTGGCATTGGATGTGAAAGAAATACAAGCAAAGAATTAATAACAAATTCTTTAAATAATTTTTTAGAGTCAGGAAATTTATCACAGCAATCAATTGCGGGACTTGCAACTATTGATATTAAAAAAGATGAGAAAGGAATTTTAGAACTTGCTCAAGAAAAAAACTTGCCTATAAAGTTTTTTAGTAAAGAAGATCTTTCAACAATAATTGTTCCAAATCCATCAAATGTTGTACAAAATGAAATTGGTACCCCTTCCGTAGCAGAAGCCTCTTGCTTACTCGCAGCAGGAGAAGAATCAAAATTATTAGAAGAAAAAAGAATTTTTAAAAATCTATCTGGTGCTGTAACTATCGCTATAGCAGAATCAAAAAATCAATATAATCCAACCCATGGCGAAATCCATATTATTGGAAGTGGGCCTGGTGATATCTCCTTCCTAACCAATAATGCAAGAAAAGCACTTTCAAGATGTACTGTTTGGATTGGATACAAAATGTATTTAGATTTAATAAAACCCTTAAAAAGGAATGATCAGGTTTTAATTGAAAGTAAACTTACTGAAGAAAAAGAGAGATGCAGTAAAGCAATTCAACTAGCCGAGGAAGGAATAAAAGTAGCTTTAATTTCTTCAGGGGAATCTGGATTCTATGGAATGGCTGGTTTACTTTTGGAGTTACTTCAAAAAATCAAAAAAGAATATAGGCCTTATTTTGAAGTACATCCAGGTATAAGTAGTGTTCAATTAGCTGCTGCGATTAGTGGAGCACCACTAATGAATGACTTTTGTTCAGTAAGCTTAAGCGATAAATTAACTCCATGGTCTTTAATAGAAAAAAGAATTGAAGGAGCTCTTGTGGGTGACTTTGTAATAGCTTTATTTAATCCTCAATCCATTGAAAGAAATTGGCAGCTAAAAAGTGTAATAGATATATGTTTACAATCTAGGCATGGTGATACTCCAGTTTTAATAGCTAGACAAGTAGGGAGAGAAAATCAAACCAAAAAATTTTTTACTTTAGACAACATTCCTTTTAAAGAGATTGATATGTTATCAATCATTATTATTGGCAATTCTCAAACAACCTTAGTTGACGAAATATTTCTCACTCCCAGAGGATATCTACAAAATTTAGTTTAGATAATCCATGATTTATAAATAGAATGTTTTTCTTTGCTTTTTCTTTATAAGAATACTAATCTTTTATAGTAATGATTTAAGAAAATTAATTGAAAAATATTGGTTTAATTTTGTTTGACATTGATGGAGTAATCCGCAGCGTAGAAAATAGTTATAGGCTTTCTTTAAAAAAAACAGTTTACAAATTTTCCGGATGGGAGCCAAGTTATATAGATATTGATAATGCAAAAAATGAAGGTATCTGGAATAATGACTGGGATTTAAGTTTAGAACTTATAAAAAGACGTATAAAAAAAGAGAACTTAAACCTTAAAATTCCTCCAAGAGAGGAAATAATAAGATGTTTTGAAGAGTTTTACTTTGGTGGAGATCCAAATAAAGATTGTAAATACTGGTCTGGTTACATAACAAATGAGGAGTTATTAGTTGATAAAAAGTTTTTTGATTTAATTCAAGATAATGGAATAATCTGGGGTTTTGTTAGTGGTGCAGAGTCTGCTTCTGCAAAATTTGTTTTAGAAAAAAGAATTGGACTAAAATCACCACCATTAATATCTATGGGAGATGCCCCTGACAAGCCTGATCCTAAAGGTTTTATTAACTTATCAAAAAAGCTTATTGGAGAAAAACTTGGTGAATCAAATATTCCCATTGCATATGTAGGAGATACTATTGCAGATATAAATACAGTTATAAACGCTAGAAAGGAAATACCATCTCAGAAATTCATAAGTATCGGAATAGCTCCCCCTCATCTACATTTAAATTCTCGATTAAAAGAACGTAATTCTTACGAAACAAATCTTAGAGCTGCAGGCGCTGACTTGATTTTAAATTCTATTTATGACCTTAAAGATATTAATCTTAACTTGTTTTAAAACAAATATTAATTAAAAATTTTCTAAATAAATCACGTAGAGGGAGAAATTTGAATATAGTCCTAATGACTGTCTATGACTTCTCCTGAACTAATTTTTAGAGATAAATGATTAAAATTATCCCCTTAATTATCCCCCAATTTTAAATTTTGATTGATATTAATTTTAGAATTAAAATTCTTAATTAATTTCCTTTCAGTTTACTTTCATCAATAAATGTAGGATGCAAGATCAAAGAATGCGGTTCGCCAATATTGGACATATTTAAAAAAGACTGTGGTTTCACACCCTCAACCCATCCACTCTTATGGCACCAATTAATTGGGAAGTTTTCACCAGATTTATGACCTTCTGGCATTTTTAAACTGCTGAACCTGCACCAAAAACCTTTACCTTTGCCAAGTTCAACCACATCTTGCGAATGACGTTTATATAAGAAACCAAGTGATGGATAGGGATCAGAACAACATGGAGGTTGACCTTTTATTTGACGGCAGCGACAGGGGTAAAAGACCTCGTTTTCTTCATTAATAAAAACTACGTTTCCAGTATGAGTCACCTGTGAATACATAGTTAGACCATTATATAAAATTTCCTTTTCAAGGCAGGAATGTGCAATAACTGAACCATTTATAAATAATGAAGCGAAGGTAAGAAAAGAGAAAGAAGTCTTCATAAATATTTTTAGTATTCAAAATGACTCAAAAAAATTGCTCATAAAACCCTAAAAACAGAAATTTTTTAAATCTTCTGAA
>QCPU01000014.1 GCA_003212395.1 Prochlorococcus sp. AG-442-B03
TAGAAAATCAAAAATCAACAATTTTGTAAAAACTACTCTTACCGCAAAGTAAAAAGGTAGATCATAATTATGAGCGATATAGCACTCATAGACTCTCACTGTCATTTAATATTTGAAAATTTTGAGAAAGATCTTGAAGATGTTATTTCAAGGTTGCGTTCAAGAGGTGTTAAAAAATTAGTTCATGCTTGTTGTGAATTAACAGAAATTCCCAAGTTGAAAAAAATATCTCATGAATTTAATGAAATTTACTATTCAGTTGGTTTGCATCCGCTAGAAGCAAAAAAATGGGAACAAAGTTCAAAATCTCTTTTAAAAAAATCAGCTCAAGAAGATAGAAAAGTTGTAGCCATCGGGGAATTAGGCTTGGATTTTTTTAAAAATGAAAATAAAAATCAGCAAATTGAAGCACTTATTCCGCAAATGGAGTTAGCTTATGAACTTAAATTGCCTGTAATTATACATTGCAGAGATGCTGCAAATGAAATGATTGAGATATGTAATGATCTCTCTAAAAAAGGAAAATGTCCTGATGGTGTACTTCATTGTTGGACAGGAACCCCAAAAGAAATGAAGCAATTCTTGGATCTTGGATTTTACATAAGTTTTAGTGGAATAGTAACTTTCCCAAAAGCATATGAAATTCATGAGTGTGCCAAGATAGTACCAAATGATAAATACTTAATTGAAACTGACTCACCATTTTTAGCTCCTGTCCCTCATAGGGGCAAAAGAAATGAACCTGCATTTGTTGAAAATGTTGCCAACTTTATGGCAGATTTAAGATCAACTGAATTAATCACAATTGCTAAAGAGTCATCTAAGAATGCTGAAGATTTGTTTAAATTTGACTTGTTAATTTGACGTTGCAGCTGTTAGTATAAGGAATTACTGGAAAATTTTCTTAATTTTTAACTTTAACTTACTCAGTTAATGAATAATCATCATTAAACAAAATTTTATTCTTTTTTTTATTAAATTAATTTTTTGGCTTAATAAAAATTTAATGGTTGATTTAATATTAAGTGGAAAGTTAAAGAACTAATTATTGAGTAGATTTAAAGTAAGTAGTAAATCTCACAAAATTGCAGGTTTTCTTGGATGAGCAGTAGCGCTTTACAGGTAGCAAAAACAGCTACTTATCTACCAGATTTAGTTGAAGTACAAAGAGCAAGCTTTAAATGGTTTTTGGAAAAGGGTTTAATAGAAGAATTACAAAATTTTTCTCCCATATCTGATTACACAGGTAAATTAGAATTACATTTTATCGGTGAAGAGTACAGGTTAAAAAGACCTAGACATGATGTTGAGGAAGCTAAAAGAAGAGATGCTACATTTGCATCTCAAATGTATGTAACTTGCAGGCTAATTAATAAAGAGACAGGGGAAATTAAAGAACAAGAAGTATTTATTGGAGAATTACCATTAATGACTGAGAGAGGAACTTTCATTATTAATGGTGCCGAAAGAGTTATTGTTAATCAAATTGTTCGAAGTCCTGGAGTTTATTTCAAAGATGAACTGGATAAAAATGGTCGAAGAACTTACAACGCTAGCGTTATCCCTAATAGAGGTGCATGGTTAAAATTCGAGACTGATAAAAATAATTTACTTTATGTGAGAGTTGATAAAACTAGAAAAATTAATGCTCATGTTCTTATGAGGGCGATGGGTCTTTCAGATAATGATGTGATCGATAAACTTAGGCATCCTGAGTTTTATCAAAGCTCAATTGAGTCAGCTAATGACGAGGGTATAAATTCAGAAGATCAAGCATTACTTGAACTATATAAGAAACTACGTCCTGGTGAACCACCTTCTGTATCTGGGGGGCAACAGCTATTACACAGTAGATTTTTTGATCCTAAAAGATATGATTTAGGTCGAGTTGGTAGATATAAAATAAATAAAAAATTGAGACTTACCGTACCAGACGATGTGAGAACCCTGACCCATGAAGATGTTCTCTCTACCATTGATTATTTGATTAACTTAGAATTAGATATTGGCGGCGCTAGTTTAGATGATATTGACCACCTTGGTAATCGAAGGGTTAGATCTGTAGGAGAACTTCTTCAAAATCAAGTCAGGGTTGGGCTTAATCGATTAGAGAGAATTATCAAAGAAAGAATGACTGTAGGAGAAACAGATTCTCTAACTCCCGCTCAACTAGTCAATCCCAAACCTTTGGTTGCTGCTATAAAGGAATTTTTTGGCTCCAGTCAATTAAGTCAGTTCATGGATCAAACTAATCCTTTGGCTGAATTAACTCACAAAAGAAGAATCTCAGCATTAGGTCCAGGAGGTTTAACTCGAGAAAGAGCAGGCTTTGCTGTTAGAGATATACATCCTTCACATTATGGAAGATTATGTCCGATCGAGACTCCTGAAGGTCCTAATGCTGGGCTTATAAATTCTTTAGCTACCCACGCAAGAGTTAATGAGTATGGCTTTATTGAAACACCTTTTTGGGAAGTTAATAATGGTAAAGTTAATAAAACAGGTAATCCTGTTTATCTTTCTGCTGATTTAGAAGATGAGTGTAGGGTTGCCCCAGGAGACGTTGCTACTGATAAGGACGGCAATATAATTGCAAATTTAATACCAGTAAGATATAGGCAGGATTTTGAAAAAGTCCCTCCTCGTCAAGTTGATTACGTTCAGCTTTCTCCTGTTCAGGTAATTTCAGTTGCTACTTCACTTATTCCTTTCTTGGAGCATGATGATGCTAACAGAGCTCTCATGGGATCAAATATGCAACGCCAGGCCGTTCCATTGCTAAGACCAGAGCGTCCTTTAGTTGGTACAGGTTTAGAATCTCAAGTTGCTAGAGATTCGGGGATGGTTCCCATAACGAAAGTAAATGGCACTGTATCCTACGTAGATGCTAATGAGATTGTTGTTAAAGACGAGAATGGTAATGAACATTTTCATTATCTTCAGAAATATCAAAGATCAAATCAAGATACTTGTCTCAACCAAAGACCTATAGTGAAGATTGGAGATAAAGTTATATCTGGTCAAGTTTTAGCAGATGGATCCGCATGTGAAGGAGGGGAAATAGCCCTTGGCCAAAACGTTTTAATTGCTTACATGCCATGGGAGGGATACAACTACGAAGATGCAATACTTGTGAGTGAGAGGATGGTGACAGATGATTTATATACTTCAGTACATATTGAAAAGTATGAAATTGAAGCAAGACAGACGAAGCTAGGACCTGAAGAAATCACGAGAGAGATTCCCAATATCTCGGAAGAAAGTTTGAATAATCTCGATGAGATGGGAATAATTAGGATTGGTGCTTTTGTCGAGAGTGGAGATATTCTTGTAGGAAAAGTGACTCCAAAAGGTGAATCAGACCAACCACCTGAAGAGAAACTATTAAGAGCTATTTTCGGTGAAAAGGCGCGAGATGTGAGAGATAATTCCCTCAGGGTACCTAAAACTGAAAAGGGAAGGGTCTTGGATGTTCGTATCTATACTAGAGAACAAGGTGATGAATTACCTCCAGGAGCCAACATGGTTGTTAGAGTTTATGTTGCTCAGAGAAGGAAAATTCAAGTTGGTGACAAAATGGCTGGTAGGCACGGTAACAAAGGAATTATTAGCAGAATCTTACCAAGAGAAGATATGCCATATTTACCTGATGGAACCCCTGTAGATATAGTTCTTAATCCTTTAGGTGTTCCAAGTAGGATGAATGTAGGTCAAGTTTTTGAATTATTGATGGGCTGGGCAGCCTCCAACTTAGATTGCCGGGTTAAAGTTGTTCCATTTGATGAAATGTATGGAGCTGAAAAATCACATCAAACTGTTCAAGCATTTTTAGAGGAAGCTTCAAAACAGCCAGGTAAAGCATGGGTTTATAATCCTGAAGATCCTGGAAAGTTATTACTTAAAGATGGTAGAACAGGCGAACCCTTCGATCAACCAGTTGCTGTCGGATACTCTCACTTCCTCAAATTAGTCCATTTGGTGGATGACAAAATTCATGCTAGATCTACTGGTCCTTACTCTTTGGTCACACAGCAACCATTGGGTGGTAAAGCTCAGCAAGGTGGACAAAGGCTTGGAGAAATGGAAGTATGGGCTCTTGAAGCTTATGGAGCCGCTTATACTCTTCAGGAATTGTTAACAGTTAAATCTGATGATATGCAAGGAAGAAATGAAGCGCTTAATGCCATCGTAAAAGGTAAACCGATCCCAAGGCCTGGTACTCCTGAGTCATTTAAAGTTCTAATGAGGGAATTACAATCTCTAGGCTTGGATATAGGGGTTTATACAGATGAAGGAAAAGAGGTGGATTTAATGCAAGATATCAATCCTAGAAGAAATACTCCGTCAAGGCCTACTTACGAATCACTCGGAACCTCTGAATATGAGGAAGATTAAATACTTAACTTAAACCTTTTAATTTAAATTCGCCAAACATGACAAACAGCAACTTAAGAACTGAAAATCATTTTGATTACGTCAAAATTTCAATAGCTTCTCCACAAAGAATAATGGATTGGGGTCAGAGGACATTGCCTAATGGACAAGTAGTTGGTGAAGTTACAAAACCTGAAACTATCAATTACAGGACACTTAAACCAGAAATGGATGGATTGTTTTGTGAAAAGATTTTTGGGCCATCCAAAGATTGGGAATGCCATTGTGGAAAGTACAAAAGAGTAAGACATCGCGGCATTGTTTGTGAGAGATGTGGGGTTGAAGTAACTGAAAGTAGAGTCAGAAGACACAGAATGGGATATATAAAACTTGCTGCGCCAGTCTCCCATGTTTGGTACTTGAAAGGAATCCCTAGTTACGTTGCAATACTTTTGGATATTCCGCTTAGGGATGTAGAACAAATAGTTTATTTTAATTGTTACGTCGTTTTAGACCCAGGTGATCATAAAGATCTTAAATATAAGCAATTACTCACTGAGGATGAGTGGTTGGAAATTGAAGATGAAATTTATGCTGAAGATTCAACTATCGAAAATGAACCTTTTGTTGGAATTGGTGCTGAGGCACTGAAGCAATTACTTGAGGACCTTGATTTGAATCAGGTTGCTGAGGAGCTTAGAGAAGAAATTACTAATAGCAAAGGGCAGAAGAGGGCAAAACTTATAAAAAGGATAAGAGTTATTGATAATTTCATTGCAACCAATGCAAAACCAGAATGGATGGTTTTAGATGCAATCCCAGTTATACCTCCTGACCTTAGACCTATGGTTCAGCTTGATGGGGGAAGATTCGCAACTTCGGATTTAAATGATTTATATAGAAGAGTTATAAATAGAAATAATAGATTAGCTAGGCTTCAAGAAATTTTAGCTCCTGAAATTATCGTAAGAAATGAAAAAAGAATGCTTCAGGAGGCAGTTGATGCCCTTATAGATAATGGAAGGAGAGGAAGGACTGTCGTTGGAGCAAATAATAGAGCTCTTAAATCCCTAAGTGACATAATTGAGGGGAAACAAGGAAGATTTAGACAGAATCTTCTTGGAAAGCGTGTTGACTATTCAGGAAGATCTGTAATAGTTGTTGGTCCTAAATTAAAAATGCATCAGTGCGGTCTCCCAAAAGAAATGGCTATAGAGCTTTTTCAACCTTTTGTAATTCATAGATTAATACGACAAAATATTGTTAATAATATTAAAGCTGCAAAAAAATTAATACAAAAAGCCGATGACGAAGTGATGCAGGTACTCCAGGAAGTTATTGAAGGCCATCCAATTCTCTTGAATAGAGCTCCTACGCTCCATCGTTTAGGAATTCAAGCTTTTGAACCGAAATTAGTTGGAGGGAGAGCAATACAACTTCATCCTTTAGTTTGTCCTGCATTCAATGCTGACTTTGATGGAGATCAAATGGCAGTTCATGTTCCTTTAGCTTTAGAGGCACAAACTGAAGCACGCATGCTTATGTTAGCCAGTAATAATATTCTTTCTCCTGCTACTGGGGAACCAATTGTGACTCCATCACAAGATATGGTTTTGGGATCTTATTATCTGACGGCTTTGCAACCAAATTATCAAAAACCAGAATTCGGATATGAAAAGGCTACTTTCGCTTCACTAGAAGATGTCATTTTTGCTTATGAAGATAAAAGAATCAGCCTACATGAATGGGTTTGGGTTAGATTTAATGGAGAAGTTGAAGATGAAGACGAAATGCTTAGTCCACAAAAAACTCAAGAGCTAGACGATGGCTCAAGATTAGAAATTTGGAATTTGAGAAGGGACCGATTTGACTCTGAAAATAAATTAATAAGTAGATTTGTGCTCACAACTGTTGGGAGAGTAGTTATGAACTATACCATCATCGATTCTTTATCTTAAAACGTAATCCTCAAAAACTATTTTCATTTATTTAAAAATCATGACTTCATCTAAATCTAAAAAAACATCAAGAGTACGTAAAACTACTAAAAACTCGAGAAAGAACAATGTAGTTAAAATGCCTACTCTCGCTAAAACACCGCCATCATTTAAGAATAAGGTAGTTGATAAGAAAGCCTTAAAAAATTTAGTCTCTTGGGCATATAAAACTCATGGAACTGCCGTAACTGCTGCCATGGCAGATAATTTAAAGGATTTAGGATTTAAATATGCTACCCAAGCTGCTGTCTCTATATCAGTAGATGACTTAAAAGTTCCTGAAGCTAAACAAGATTTAATAGGACAAGCTGAAGAGCAAATATCTGCTACAGAAGAATGCTATAGACTTGGTGAAATTACCGAAGTTGAAAGACACACAAAAGTTATAGATACTTGGACTGAAACTAATGAAAGATTGGTAGATGCTGTAAAGAATAATTTCAATCAAAATGATCCTCTAAATTCAGTTTGGATGATGGCTAATTCAGGAGCAAGGGGTAATATGTCTCAGGTAAGACAACTTGTTGGTATGAGGGGGTTGATGGCTAATCCTCAAGGGGAAATCATTGACCTGCCAATAAGAACTAATTTTAGAGAAGGACTAACTGTTACTGAATATGTAATTTCTTCTTATGGAGCAAGGAAAGGCTTGGTAGATACTGCCTTAAGAACGGCTGATTCTGGCTATTTAACTCGAAGATTAGTTGATGTCGCTCAAGATGTAATTGTTAGAGAAGAAGATTGTGGAACGGAACGATCAATAGTTATTGAAGCTGAAGATGGTAAATTTGGAGCAAGGCTTCTTGGTAGGCTTACCGCTGAGGATATTTTTGATGCTGAAGAAAACCTTATTGTTCATCAAAACACTGCAATAGATCCTGCATTGTCAGGAGAGATTGAGAAAGCATCTATTAATAAAGTAAAAATAAGATCCCCATTAACATGTGAAGCCAATAGATCGGTTTGTAGGAGGTGTTACGGCTGGGCTTTGGCTCATAATCATTTGGTTGATTTAGGAGAGGCAGTTGGAATTATTGCTGCTCAATCTATTGGCGAGCCAGGAACTCAATTGACAATGAGAACTTTCCATACTGGAGGTGTATCAACTGCTGAAAGTGGAGTAGTTAGATCAAAAATTTCTGGTAAAGTTGAATTTAGTTCAAAAGCAAAGGTTAGAGGTTACAGAACCCCGCATGGCGTAGAAGCTAAACAAGCGGAAGTTGATTTCATACTAAAGATAGTTCCTCAAGGAAATAATTCTGGTAAAGCTCAAAAAATTGAAGTTTCCAGCGGATCGCTTTTATTTGTAGATGACGGTGAAGAAATTAATTCTGATATAACTGTTGCTCAGATTACTGCTGGAGCCGTGAAAAAGAGTGTTGAAAAAGCAACAAAAGATGTTATCTGTGATTTGGCTGGTCAAGTTAGGTATGACAAGGTTATTCAACCAAAGGAAGTAACAGATAGGCAGGGTAATATTACCTTAAAAGCTCAAAGATTAGGTAGATTGTGGGTTTTAGCTGGAGATGTTTATAACTTGCCACCTAATGCAAGACCGGTTATCTCATCTGGAAAATCTGTAGATGAAGGAACTGTTTTGGCAGAAGCAAGTCAATCAAGTGAGTATGGAGGACAAGTTCGATTAAGAGAATCAATAGGAGATTCAAGAGAAGTTCAGATTGTTACTACTTCAATGTCTCTAACTAATTTTAAATTACTTGAAGAATCTACTCACTCAGGTCAAATATATAATTTGGAATCTAGTGATGGTACATCTTATCGTTTAAATATTTCCCCAGGAAGTAAAGTTAGTAATGGTGAGGTAATTGCAGATTTGACGGATGAAAGGTTCCGTACAAAAACTGGTGGTCTAGTAAAATATGCACCTGGATTAAGTGTTAAAAAAGCAAGATCATCTAAAAATGGTTTTGAAGTAAGTCAAGGAGGGACATTGCTGTGGATTCCTCAAGAGACTCATGAAATCAATAAGGACATTTCTCTTCTAATGATCGAAGATATGAAATGGATTGAAGCCGGTACAGAAGTTGTAAAAGATATTTTTAGTCAAACATCAGGAATTGTTACTGTTACGCAGAAAAATGATATCCTTCGTGAAATAACTGTAAGAAATGGAACTTTTCATGAGTGTGATGATGAAGAAGTTTTAAATAGATTTACAGAAGAGGGGAATCTTGTAAATCCAGGCGAAAAGATTCTAGATGGTGTTGACAATAAAGAAATTCTATTTGTTCAAAAATTAGAAACACCTAAATGTCGAGGTTTGTTATTAAGAACAGTTGAAGAATTTACCATTCCTGACCAAGCGGAATTGCCCCAATTATCACATGTTAAGCAGGAAAAAGGACCACATTTAGGATTAAAAGCCATCCAAAGGCTGACCTATAAAGATGGTGAATTGATAAAATCAGTTGAAGGAGTTGAATTGCTTAGAACACATTTAAGTATTGAAAGTTTTGATGCTACTCCTCAAATGACTATTGACGTCGAGTCGATTGATGATAAAAATGATGCGTCAATTAGTAGATTAAATTTAGTAATACTGGAGTCTATTCTTGTAAGAAGAGATACTATATCTGACTCCAGTCATGGCTCAACACATACAGAATTACAAGTCAATAATAATCAAGAAGTAAAAGCAGGAGATGTAATAGCTACTACTCAAATTCTTTGTAAAGAGAAGGGATTGGTTCTATTACCAAATGTTGTTGATGATGAGCCCATAAGGAGGTTAATTGTTGAAAGAGAAGAAGATAAAATTGAAATTAATATCAGTGATAAAGCAGTAGTTAAAGTTGGTGATCGTGTAGTTGATGGTGATCCTATTAGTAGGTCTGTAAAATCAACTTCTTGTGGAGAAATAGAAGAAATTTCTAATAGTTCAGTTATCTTAAGGCTTGGAAGGCCTTATATGGTTTCTCCTGATTCAGTTTTACATGTTAATGACGGAGATTTAGTTCTTAGGGGAGATGGTCTAGCTTTACTTGTTTTTGAGAGGCAGAAAACTGGAGATATTGTACAAGGATTACCTCGTATTGAAGAGTTATTAGAAGCTAGGAGACCAAGAGATTCTGCAATCCTATGTAAAAAATCTGGAATTGTTCAGATTAAAAAAGGCAATGATGAAGAATCAGTTTCTTTATCGGTTATTGAAAAAGATGATTTAGTTAATGAATATCAACTATCAATTGGGAAAAATATAATGGTTACTGATGGACAAAAAGTTACAGGTGGAGAATCTTTAACTGATGGTCCAATTAATCCTCATGAACTATTAGATTGCTATTTCAGTGATTTAAAAGATCAAAAACCTCTTATAGATGCAGCTCGAGAATCTATATCCAAACTACAAAGAAGTATGGTTAGTGAGGTGCAAAATGTTTATAAGTCGCAAGGTGTAGCAATCGATGATAAGCATATTGAAGTTATTGTTAGACAGATGACAAGTAAAGTGCGTATTGAAGATGCTGGGGATACTACTCTCTTGCCTGGTGAACTCATAGAGTTGAGACAAGTGGAGGATACAAACCAAGCAATGGCAATTACAGGAGGAGCTCCAGCAGAATTCACCCCTGTTTTGTTGGGTATTACTAAAGCCTCTCTCAACACAGATAGCTTTATTTCAGCAGCATCGTTCCAAGAAACAACAAGGGTTCTTACAGAAGCTGCAATTGAAGGTAAATCTGATTGGTTAAGAGGTTTAAAAGAAAATGTGATCATAGGTAGATTAATACCTGCAGGTACTGGTTTTAGCGGTTTCGTGGAGGAATTATCCTCGGAGGCTGGTCCTCATCCAGATATCCTTGCAGAAGAATCTGCTGGCTACAGAAGAGCACAGAACTTAAGGCCAGATTATACAGTTGATATGCCACAATCACCTGCCGTAAGTTCTACTGCAATACTTGATGATCCTAGTGATGAAGATTTGGAAACAACGAGAAACCGACATGGAATCGATCCTACTTCAAGTAATTTTGCGGCCTTCGCAAGGCCTAATGCTGAGAATCAATTTTCTGAAGATCAATTGCCTGATCCTGCCGCATTGGAGGGATTGCAGGAGGAGGGCCTTCTGTCTGATGAATAAATATTATCCATTATTATTTTTAGTGACTAGAATGAATTTTTAAGATTGTAAATGATGGTTAAGCCAGAGATTGTCCCCAAAAGAAAATTACCTCGATATGGATTTCATTTTTATAATGAAAGATTAAATGGAAGAATGGCTATGATTGGTTTTATTGCGCTTATCCTTACAGAATTCTTTTTAAAACATGGTTTGCTGTTATGGTGAAAATAATTTGAAATAAAGACTACTAAATTTGAAAAATCTTCTTGGAAGTAGTGTTAAAGATTTAGAAAATGTGGCTATAGATTATGGTCAGGCTGCTTTCAGGGGTCGCCAAATCTATAAATGGATTTATAACTATAGAAATAAGAAGAAAAATATTGATCAAATAGAAGTCTTACCTTTAGATTTTAGAAAGAAGTTAAAGGATGATGGTTTTAAAGTAAGTGCGCTAAGTATTCAAGAAAGAAACTTAGCTAACGATAGTACTTTAAAGTTGTTACTTTCTACAGATGATAATGAAAGTATTGAATGCGTTGGTATACCAACTGAAAAAAGACTAACTGCTTGTCTCTCTAGTCAAGTTGGTTGCCCAATGGACTGCAAATTTTGCGCAACTGGCAAAGAAGGTTTGAAGAGATCTTTAAAAGCAAGTGAAATTTTAGATCAAATTTTATTTATCGAAAATGAAATGAATAGAAAAGTGACTAATGTTGTTTTCATGGGTATGGGTGAGCCCTTGTTGAATATTGATAACTTACTTTTGTCAATTAGATCCATAAATGAGGATTTTCAGATCAGTCAGAGAAAAATAACTGTAAGCACAGTGGCTGTTCCAAAAATGATAAGTAAATTATCTGCAAAGTCTTTTCAAATCTTAGGTAATTGTCAATTTACATTAGCAATTAGCCTACATGCTTCAAACCAAAAAATAAGAGAAACGATAATACCTAGTGCAAAAAACTATGAGATCAAAAATATAATCGAAGACTGTAAAAAATTCGTAAGAGATACTGGTCGTAGGGTAAGTTTTGAATATCTAATGCTAAGTGGGGTGAATGACAAATTAGAACATGCTTATGAATTGAGTAATTTGCTAAAAGGTTTTCAATGTCACGTAAATCTAATTCAATATAACCAAATTGATGATGTTGAATTTAAACGAACCTCTTTAAAAAATCTTCAACTATTTCAATCTAGACTTATTAATAATGGCATCGCTGTTAGCTTGAGAAAAAGCAGAGGTCTAGATAAAAATGCTGCATGTGGTCAGCTAAGACAAAATGCAAAAAAATAAATACTATTATCTATAAAAATTTTTTAAAAGTCTCTTAAACAGGTTATTATTGACTTAATTAATTTTATATCTTTGGGTTTTATTAAGACAAAAATTTTACCTTTTGCTATTGTTTCGCTTTTTGGAATTGCCTTCTTAGCAGTTAGTGCAAGAATTTGGTTGCCAGGCGATATGATGTCTCCTGCCCCTATAAATTGATATTTTTAGTTCTTCAAAATGACAGAAAATAAGGATCCTAATAAAGAAAGCTTAGTTGATATTGCTGTTGATCCAGATGTTTTAGCGAAAGAATTGGCCTTAGAAATTGAAATAGATCCTTTAGAACAAATTGATGAAGATTCTTTCCCAAAAGGTTTAAACATAACTCAAGAGTGCAATGAAGCATTAAAAATGCTCAAAGGTAGCAGAGAAGAAAGAATACAGGGTTTAAGAATATTTTGTGAATATAGAGATTCAAGATCTTTTCCTCTTTTGTTACCTTTACTTGATCAACCTTGTCCTGTTGAAAGAATGAGTGTGGTATACGCTTTGGGCCGTAATCCATGTCCTAGCGCGGTCGAGAAACTTGTCAGTCTTTTGGAGACTGACGATAATGCTTATGTCAGAAGAGCAACTGCATGGAGCTTGGCTAATTATGATAATCAAATTGTTTTGAAGCCATTAATAAATGCTTTGAAGAACGATGTAGCTGCAGTAAGGTTATGGTCATCTAGTTCTTTAGCTGAAATCGGCAATGTTTCTTTGGAAAACGCTCAATTGGCAGCAGAACAACTTTTAATAAGTTTAAAAATAGATAATGAACCGGGTGTAAGAAGTAATTGCATCTGGTCATTATGTAGATTGTACGAAAAATTAAACAATACATTTCAAGAAAGTTTCGTTGATGAATGTATCAAGATAGCTCTTTTCGATAAAGAACCTTCTGTTATGGAAGAAGCAAAAACTGCCTTGGATTCAATGGGGATGCAAGGTTTTTATAACTAAATTTCTTAATTTTTTTGATAAGCACACGACTGAAAGAGTTTATTTATTAGATATTCAATATAAAAATTAAAATTAATTAACTTGTACCAACTGAAACAAAAAAATTTCGTTATTCTGTATAAAGTAAAAGTACTCAGTACTTGAATTTAATGCCTCAAAAAACATTGAGATTCAAAATTCATCAAGACGGAAGAGTTGAAGAGACAGTAGAAGGTTTTACTGGTAATTCATGCAATGATGCCACAAGAAATCTTGAAGACGCTCTTGGTAAAGTAACAGTTAAAAATAAAACTTCTGATGCTTTCATCTCTAATCAAAATGAAAAATTAAAACAATTCAACCACGAATCTAATGTCACACTTTAGTACTATTAAAACTCAGCTCAAAGATGCAGAGCCATTAATTAAGGCCTTAAATAGCCTTGGTTACATCATTAACCAAGAAGAAAAATTTGTTAAAGGCTACAGAGGTAAATTTACAGCTGTTGATATAAGCATGAATCTTCCTGGAGATACTAAAGTTGGATTTAAATGGGATAATACTTCAAATTCATATGAGTTAGTTACTGATCTAGATCTGTGGAAATTCGACCTTCCAGTAGAAAGATTTATCTCTAAGGTTACTCAAATGTACGCTTACGAAACAATTATTTCCAAAACAAAAGAGGATGGTTATCAAATCGTAGAACAAAAAAACCAAAATGATGGCTCTATTGAATTGGTTTTAACTAAGTGGGATAACTAATCACATATTATGGATTTAACAGATCCATTCGATAATCTTGGAGAAAATATTGAAATTTCAGGCTTTGAGCCAGTTTTAGGTGGTCAATTAGCCGAAAAAGCTGTTTGGGTTGATGAAGCTAAATGCATTGGTTGTCAATACTGTGTACACGTTGCTTCAAACACTTTCTTAGTTGATGAATTTCATGGTAGAAGTCGAGCAATCAGACAAGATGGTGATAGTGTTGATGTTATACAAGAGGCAATAGATACTTGCCCTGTTGATTGTATTCATTGGGTTAAGTTTGAAGAATTAGATGATTTAGAGAATAGCCTCGATAGGGACATGTTTCAATCATTTGGAAAACCACCAAGAATGAATAAGCATTAATTTTTTAAAAGATGCAATATCGGAGATTTGGTAGAACCAATCTGAAGATCCCTATTTTATCTCTAGGTGGTATGAGATTTCAAAAAAGTTGGGAACAATTGGATTTTTCTGAGATTTCAAATGAAGAACAAAATAAAGTAGAAAATATTTTGAATTTAGCAAATAAATATGGCATAAATCATGTCGAAACTGCTAAGTATTATGGGACTTCTGAGGTTCAATTAGGAATGGGTTTTAAAAATATAGAAAAAATTCCAAACATTATTCAAACTAAGATCCCTCCAAATAGTGATCCAAAAATTTTTAAGAGAGATACCATGACAAGTATTGAAAAATTAAAAGTTAAAAGAATTGATTTGTTAGCAATACATGGCATTAATACAGATGAACATTTATATCATGCTGTTAAAGATGGAGGTTGTATTGACATTTTAAGAAATTTGCAAAAAGAAAATTTAATTGGCTCTATTGGATTTTCAACTCATGGAAAATCTTCACTCATTGAGAAGGCCATATCAACAAACTTTTTTGATTATGTAAATTTGCACTGGTATTTCATCAATCAAGAAAATACAAAGGTTATAAATTTGGCAAATAAGTATGATCTTGGGGTTTTTATAATAAGTCCAACTGATAAAGGAGGACATCTTCATACTCCCTCAGACAAAATGTTGGAACTTTGTAAGCCACTTCATCCTATAGTTTTTAACGATCTTTTTTGCTTAAGAAATCAAAATGTCCATACTCTTAGTGTTGGTATTGCAAAAGAGGCGGATTTTGATTTGCATTTAGAAGCTGTTTCGTTGTTATCAGAATCTGAAAAGTATGTTCCAAAGATAATAAACAGATTAAGGCAGGAATCAATTAATTCTCTGGGTTTAGAGTGGCATCAAAATTGGAATAGAAATTTGCCGAGTTGGGAATATACGCCTGGTAATATTAATATTCCCGTTCTGCTTTGGCTTTCAAATTTAATTGATTGGTTGGATATGGAAGGGTTTGCAAAAGCTAGATATCAATTGCTTGGTAATGGAAGTCACTGGTTCCCAGGAAATAACTCTAATTTGTTAGATACGGATGTTTCTGAAGTACAATTATTGAAAGTATTAAATGGTCATATAAATCCAAAAAAAGTTATAAAAAAATTGAGAACTTTAAAAGAGAAGTTCGGAGATAAGGTTGCTAAAAGATTATCAAAAAAATAATTTCATAATGGATTTTTCTCAGGTTTGCCAACTTTTCTTGGGTAAATTTCAGGGCAGAAATTTTTTGGTTGAATAAGAATAATATTTCGGGTACCTTTATTGCTTGGTAACAATATCTTCTTTTTCTCTTTAAATTTTCCTTCTAATATTTCTAAAGTTTTATCTAGATTTTTACTTTCTTTATCAGTCCATTTGCCACAATATAAAACCCCTAATCCTTCTTTTTTCAGCATTGGTAGAATATATTCTGAAACTGTTGATGGATTACTTACTGCTCTAGTAGTAGCTATATTGAAACTATTTCTCATTGAAGATTGATGGGCTAAGTTCTCAATACGATCATTAATTACATGAATATTGTTTTTGAAATTGATCTCTGTAATTAAGAATTTTAGAGCATCTGTTTTCTTTTTTGAAGAATCAACTAGGTATATTTCTGAAGTAGGATGAGTTATGGCATAAGCTAAACCCGGGAAGCCACAGCCCGATCCAATATCTAAAAATTTTTTTTTATCAAAATTAATGTTCGGGAAAGTTTTAAAAGGCCAAATGCTGTCAAAAACTTGAGATACCCAATAATCATTACCATTAATTAATCTTGTTAAGTTTGTTTTATTATTTACTTCTTTAATTTTTATTTGCAATTCCTGAAACATAATTATCTCTTCTTCAGTTATTAAGGAAAAAATTTCTTCTGGAATGTTTTGTTTTTTCATTTCGTTATAAAATATAAATTTTTACCATTCATAAAATACATTCTATTTATTAAAAATTTATTAGAATTACAATATTAATAAAAGATTATTTTGAAAGGGGAAATTTCTTATTACAAAATTTTAGGTGTAGATGAAAATGCCTCAAATCATGAATTAAGAAAGGCATTCTGCAAACTTTCCATTGAGTTGCATCCTGATACAACTTCTTTAGAAATAGACGATGCTAAAAGTAAATTTCAAGAAGTTTTGGAAGCTTATGAAAATTTAAATAATAGTAATTTGAGGAAAATATATGATAACAAACTAAAGGAAAAATCTAGAAGTAAGAACAAAACTAAAGTTTTAAATAATTTAATAATCGATTCAAATAATCAAAATTTAGTAGGTAATAGAAGACCTTTTTCAAATGGGGAATTGTTTTCGTTATTTCTTTTATTTATTATCATTTCTATTAGTTTGATTTGTTCAATTTTTATTGCCTCTTTTACTGGTAAAGAATTAGATACAATTCCTATCTGGTTAGTAAAATGATACTTTAAAAAAGTTTGTGAATCTCCCTAAAAAACCCATTAACCAACATTCACTGCAATCATTGGAATTGTGGCTAACTGATTTAGGTGCTGTGAATGATGTTAATAATCCATCCAAATGGTACCTGTTACTTTCTAATTGGAATGCAACTATTATTTTTGAACAAGAAGATTTAAGTGTTATATGGGAAAGTGAAGGACAAGAAACTAAAAGACTATTTTCCTACTGTATTAATAGAGAAGATGTGGAAAATGCAATACTGCAGGGACCTTAAAATTGTATCTAAAGATTGTCTAAGATTTGCCTTATTATCCAGTAACTTTTTTCTAATTGATCATCTGTTATACAGAGAGGCGGTAAGAGGTAAATAACATTCCCCAGGGGCCTAATGAATAAACCTTGCTCCATTGCAAGGCTCTTTATTTCTTTCCCAATATTATTGAAATAACCTTTTTTGGTCCCAATATCTAAATTGAAGGCAGCAATTGTGCCTGTTACCCTTACCTTATTTATATAAGGTAAGTTTTTAAATTTAATTAAATGAGATAAATGTTTTTCTTCAAATGAAAGGTATTTTTGTGGTTCTTTTTCTAATAAATCAAGGCTAGCGTTTGCTGCAGCACAACCTAAAGGATTAGCCGTAAAACTATGTCCATGCCAAAAAGTTTTTCTTGGGGAATCATCAATAAAGGATTGAAAAATTTTTTCTTTACATAAAGTTATTCCCATCGGTAAAAATCCACCAGTTAAACCTTTTGAAATACTTATTAAATCAGGAATGATTTTTGCCTTTTGAAACGCAAAAAGGCTTCCACATCTTCCAAACCCAGTCAATACTTCATCGGCAATTAATAAAGAATTATTATTTTTTATAATTTCTGAAACTTTTTTTATAAACTGAGGCCTAACCATATTCATCCCTCCTGCACCTTGAACAAGTGGCTCAAGTATTACGGCAACTGTGGGAGTTTTAAGTAGAGTTTCTAATTTTTGGATCGCCTCATTTTCTTTATTTTCTACTTCTTCATCGTTCATCCAAGTTGAAGGCCATGGAACTCTTCTAACTGGAAACATAAGATTATCGAAATTCTCATTAAAAATATTTCTTTCCCCTAAAGCCATTGCGCCAAATGTATCGCCATGATAAGCGCCATCAAAAGCTACAATTTGAGTTCTTGTCTCTCCTCTATTTTGCCATGATTGGAAGGCAATTTTTAAAGCGACTTCCACTGCAGTAGATCCGTTATCAGAAAAGAATAATCTTTCTATTTTTGTTAATTCACTAAGTCTTTCTGCTAATTTTTTTGCCTGTGGATGTAAAAAATCAGCAAAGATAACTTGCTCAAGTTTTTTTGATTGATCAAAAATGGCATCCGCAATATATTTGTTACTATGCCCATGAAGAGTTACCCACCAACTACTAATTGCATCTATTAGCTCTTTTTTAGGATCTTTAGTAAATAGGAGGGCGTCTTTACCATGAGTTATTTCTATTTGCGGTTTGCTGTTATTGATTTGTGTAAAAGGTGGCCAAATATTTGGGTGCCAATCTTGATTTGGAGTTTTGGAATCCAAAGATTTCATTTAACTTATTTTTGAATTTAAAAGTGAGATCAACTTATTCTTGATGTCTAGTTCTTTCCATAGTATATCTAAATTATTTGAGTCAATTTTTTTGATGTAAGGAAATTCAGTAATTAACGGAATACCACTAAAATCAACTAGAGTTTTTGGATTATCTAAGTGTTTTTCTCCGTTGACTACTAAACCTAAAATCTCAATATTTCTTCGTTTTAAGGCCTCAATACTAAGCAGGGTATGGTTAAGAGTGCCAAGCGAGCTCTTACATACAAGTATTACAGGAAGATTCCATTGTTTTATTAGATCTATTTGTAAAAAATTGCGTGTTATTGGAACCATTAATCCACCTGCAGTTTCTACAATTAAAGAGCCTTTTACTTTTGGCAATCTCAACATCTCAAAGTTAATAGTTTTTTGATCTAATTCAGCAGCCCAATGAGGAGATAGAGGTTTTGTAAAGACATAAGCTTCTTTAACGATTTTTTCCTTACTTACTTGTGCTAGTTTTTCAACAGTTTGACTATCGGTTTGCGATTCAATACCACTTTGGATAGGCTTCCAATAAAAGGAATTTAATCCTTTAACAAAAAAAGAGCTTATTAAAGTTTTTCCAATATCAGTATCTGTTCCACAAATTATAAATTTGAAAATACTATCCTGACTACTCATGATTTCTTTATGATTTGAATTCCAATTTGCCATGAAAGGTTCACTGTATTATTGTAATTCTTTGGCCAAAACTTTTGAATTTCCTTTAACTCTCTCACTGTTTTGCGTTTACAATTTGTTGATTGTGCCCCTACATTTTTAATGCTTCTAAAAAGTTTATATACATCTTCAAAATTTTCAAGATAATTAAACTGTTTTGAATAATGTATTTCAGTTGATTTGAAATCTTTTAATAATTCTTTTGAGCAAAGGAAATTAAGTCCACTATATTCAATATCAATTTTTTTACAAGTATCTTTCCATTCAGGAAAACAATCTTTTGTTGGATATGAAATGATTAAAAAACCTCCAGGTGTTAATTTGCTAAACCAATTTTTTATTATCTTTTCTGGGTTGTTTAACCAATGTATGCAAAAGTTAGATGTTAATAGAGAACAGTTATTTATTTCAGAAGGTAAATCATTATTCAAATCCCATAAAATTTTTTTTCTAGATAATTTATTCTCTAGAAGCATTTTCTTGCTGAAATCAATTCTGGATACTTTTTGGGAAGAAATTTTTTCTATTTCATCTGCTAATAGTCCTGGTCCTGATCCTAGATCTACCCATTCACTTTTTTTTTGGGGATTTAATTCTTTGATAAGATGAACAATCTTTTTTGCAAAAAATTTCTGAATATTTGAATGCTCTAAATACCGATATGCAGCATCATTGAAATTATTTTGTATTTTCTCATTCCACTTTTTACTATCCATTTAAATCGTTAAGTGTATTACGTAAGATCTTGTATAAATTTAAATTATTCAAGCAATGACCTTGTTGAGCTAATTTAATTAAAATTGGCTTTCTTTCAAGTGTTTTATTTAAGGAATCTAAAAAGTTATTATTTGATTCGTTGTCAAGAATCAAATCATTTTCTGATTTTATAAAAATAATTTTGCAATCTTTTCTTAAAAATACTGGAAAATCTCTATTGATGTAAAGTTCTTTTAAATCACTTAAAAGAAGAGTTTTATTTAAACTATCTAGACTTTTACAAAAGATATTTTTAAAACTATTATTCATATGATTTGGCATAAATGATCTATATATGAATTCTTTCAACATATCCTTAGGTTCATCTTTTATGATTTTTGTTTCCATTCTTTTTAGAGACCTCAAAATAAAGTTTCTCTTATTACTTAAAGGAAGAAAATTATTAAAAGAATTTATAAGAACAATATGAGTTGCTTCTTTAAAAATTTTTTTTGGCATTAAATGAAAACCAAATGAATGGCATAAAGTCATTCTGATTTCTTTTTTAGATTCGCTTTTAATCCATTTTGCTTGATAATTAGTTGTCGAAAAATAGCCCCTTTCATTATCTTGCCAATGCCAATTATTATTTAAAAAATCAACTTTATAATCATCCCAGAAATATTTATTTAGTCCCCAACCATGTTGAGTAATAATTTGTTTCATTTAAACTCTTTTAATACGGCAATGAAATTCTTTAGCAAATTAAAATCTAAGTTTCTTCGTATTGTTATTCTGATTCTTGATTGCCCCACTGGAACAGTTGGAGGTCTTATCGCAATTGCTAAAAACCCATGTTCTTCGAGATATTTTTGTAGATAAATTGCTTTCTCTTCTTGGCCAACAATAATTGATAAAATGTGGGAATCCCCCTGAACTGGAAAACTAAAATTTTTAATAATTTCATCTTTCCATATATTCGCAGAAGATAACAAATCATTACCCCATTCTTTATTTTCTAAAATTTTTTTTAAACCTTCTAGTGCCCCAGCAGCCAAAGATGGCGCAAGTGCGGTTGTATACCTAAATGCACCACTTGTTTGGATAAGATATTCTCCAATTTCTGAATTGGAAGCTATGAAAGCTCCACCGCTTCCAAATGCTTTTCCAAAAGTTCCAGTAATCATTGTGATATCTGAACGAAAATTAAAACTTAAACCCCTGCCTTCAGGGCCCAAGATCCCAATTGCATGAGCTTCGTCAACTAATAATTGAACACTATTTTTTTTGCAAATTTCCGTTATTTCTCTGAGCGGAGCAATTGATCCCTCCATGCTATAAAGAGATTCAACAACAACTAAAATGGAATTTTTTGTAGGGTTAGATTTAATAATTTTATCTTCTAAATCTTTTAAATTATTATGTGAGAATCGAACTATTTTTGCTTGAGCAGCTTTGACTCCAACCAATAAAGAGTTATGGATCAATTTATCTGCTATTACGATACTATTTCTGTTTGCTAAAGCCTGGATAGCGGCTATATTTGCTTGAAATCCGCTTGGGAAAAGTAATACTTTCTCTTGATCAAGCCACTTGGCAAGTTCTGTTTCTAATAATTTATGTATTGGTCTTGAACCTGTAATAAACCTAGAGCTTCCTGAACCAATACCTTCTAACAAGCTTATTTCGTAAGCAGCTTTTATTAAATCCTTGTCCCTGCTTAATCCAAAATAATCATTACTGCATAAGTCTATAAGTTTTTTATTTTGCGAATTTAAACTTAGAAGTTCGAAGGATTTTTTACCTAAAGAAAATGTTTTTAATTTACGGATTCTATTTTTTGGAATTTTTACTTTTTTCATTTTGGCAAAATAAAATATAGTGGATTTAATTAAAAAGATTTAGATTTACTATTAAAGTTTGCAAGGTATTTTTTGTTTATTAATATCTATATAGATCATATATTAAGAAGTTAACTCATCCTCTCTTCAATCACAATTATTGCTTAATTTAGAGGAATATTTCCCCTTTCCGCTAGATGATTTCCAATTAGAAGCAATACGAGCTATTAATAGCGGAAATTCTGTTGTTTTAACAGCACCAACAGGTTCGGGTAAAACATTGATAGGTGAATTTGCTATATATAGAGGCTTATCTCATGACAGCAGAGTTTTTTATACAACACCTTTAAAGGCCCTATCAAACCAAAAGTTTAGAGATTTTGCTAATCAATATGGTGAGAATAAAGTTGGACTTTTAACTGGAGATATAAGCATAAATAGAGAAGCACCAATCTTAGTCATGACGACTGAGATTTTTAGGAACATGCTTTATGGCGAATTTGATGAATTTGATGATCCCTTAGAAAATTTAGAATCTGTAATTCTTGATGAATGTCATTATATGAATGACCCCCAAAGAGGTACAGTTTGGGAAGAAACTATAATCCATTGCCCTACTAGAACTCAAATAATAGCTTTATCAGCAACAATAGCCAATGCAGATCAATTGCAAAATTGGATAGAAAAAGTTCATGGGCCCACAGTACTAATTAATAGTGATAAGAGACCAGTCCCACTTGATTTTATTTTTTGTAGTGTTAAAGGCCTCCATCCACTTTTAAATAATAAGGGTAATGGAATTCATCCAAACTGTAAGATTTGGAGAGCTCCCAAAGGGCAGAAAATAAGAGGAAAAGTGGGCAGGATAATGCAACCAAAGTCTCCCTCAATTGGCTTTGTGATCTCGAAACTAGCTGAACGAAAAATGTTGCCAGCTATTTATTTTATTTTTAGTAGAAGAGGATGTGACAAGGCTATTGAGAATATAAAAGATTTAACTTTAGTAAGTTATTCAGAAGCAAGTATGATATCCCAAAAATTGGATGTTTATCTTAAAAATAATCAGGAAGCAATTAAAGATAAATCTCAATGCGAGGCATTAAAACGCGGTATTGCATCTCATCATGCTGGATTATTGCCTGCATGGAAAGAATTGGTTGAGGAATTATTTCAGCAAGGTTTAATAAAAGTTGTTTTTGCAACTGAAACTCTTGCTGCAGGAATAAATATGCCCGCAAGAACAACCGTTATTTCTTCTTTATCAAAAAGGACAGAAGATGGTCATAGATTATTATTTAGCAGTGAATTTTTGCAAATGTCAGGAAGAGCTGGAAGAAGAGGAAAAGATACCCAGGGATATGTTGTTACATTACAAACAAGATTCGAAGGTGCCAAAGAAGCAAGTGCACTTGCTATAAGCAAACCAAATGCTTTAGAAAGTCAATTCACTCCAAGCTATGGAATGGTACTTAATCTTTTACAAAGTTATACTTTAGAGAAGTCTAAAGAATTAATTAAAAGAAGTTTTGGTAGTTTTTTATATTTAGGTGAATCATCAGGTGAGAATATAATTCTTGAAAATTTAGATAAGGATTTAATTGAGTTAAAAAAAATTACATCTAACGTTTCATGGAAAGATTTTGATGCATACGAAAAGTTAAAAAATCGTCTTAAAGAAGAGAGAAGACTCTTGAAAATTTTAGAAAAACAATCAGCAGAAAAATTATCAGAAGAGATAACCAATGCACTTCCATATATTAAAGATGGAAGCTTAATTTCAATCAAAGCTCCCCAAATTAAAAGAAAAATTGTTCCAGGATTAATTTGTAAGAAAATATATGAATCTCAAAAAATTAAGAGTTTATTGTGTTTGACAATTGATAATTTATTTATTCTTATAAAACCCTCATACATAGTCAGTATTTTTAATGATTTGGATGCAATTGATGTCTTAGGACTTGAAGTGCCAAAGATGTATTTTTCTGGAGAGGTATTTAGGGGAGATGATATGTCGCAGTGTTATGTGGATCGAATTTTAGAAGTTTCTAAAAAAAATGATTTACAAACTCCACAATATGATTTGACAACGGAAGTTTTGGCACAAAAGCAACAAATTAATAATTTAGAAGAAACAGTTACTGATCATCCTGCACACAGATTTGGAGACTCCAAGAAATTAAAGAAATATAGAAAAAGAATTATTGATGTTGAACAAGAAATAAATATTAGAAAAAAACTTCTTGAGGATAAAGAAAATCATAACTGGAGAACTTTTACTGATTTGATTAAAATTTTGAATCATTTTGGTTGTTTAAATGATCTGGAATTGACAGAAGTTGGACAAACAGTTGGTGCAATAAGAAGTGAAAATGAATTATGGATTGGTCTTGTTTTAGTTAGTGGTTATTTAGACGATTTAGATCCTCCTGAGTTAGCTGCCATTATTCAAGCTATATGTGTTGATGTAAGGAGGCCTAATCTTTGGTGTAATTTCAAGCCTTCTTTAAAGGTAATAGATGTTTTTAATGAATTAGATGGTTTAAGAAAATTAGTCTCTTTTCAACAAAATAAGTTTCATATTGAAATTCCTATCTATTTAGAAACAGAGTTGACTGGAATTATTTCTGAATGGGCAAGAGGAAAAAAATGGAAAGATTTGGTTTTTAATACTTCATTAGACGAAGGTGATGTAGTGAGGATAATTAGAAGATCAATTGATGTCCTTTCTCAAGTGCAATACTGTATTGGTGTTAGTAATAAATTAAAAAGCAAAGCTAAGCTAGCATTAAAAGCTATTAATCGTTTTCCTGTTTCTGAATCTAATGATCTTATAAAAGTCTCTGAAGATATTAATCCTGCAACAAAAAGAATTGACAATAATTCTTAAATTTTTTAATCAAATCATTGCATTTATATTCATTGTTTCATTGAATTCATCTTCGTTTAAATAACCTAATTTAAGTGTTGCTTCTTTTAAATTTAATGATTCTTTGAAGGCAAGCTGTGCAATTTCAGCTGCTTTCTCATAACCAACTTTTGGCACTATGGCTGTAACCAACATTAGTGAATTTTCTAAATTTAACTTCATTTTCTCTTGATTAGGTTCCATTCCATCAACTAATTTTATTCTGAAGTTTTCTATTGCATTTTTAAGTAATTTTAAACTTGTAAGAATATTAAATCCAATAAGAGGCTTGTATTCATTCATCTGTAAAGTGCCGCTAGAATTTGCCATGGAAACTGCATATTCAAAACCCATTATCTGAGTGCAAACCATTGATAAGGCTTCACATTGAGTTGGATTCACTTTGCCCGGCATGATAGAACTTCCAGGTTCATTTTGAGGGATCATTATTTCATATATTCCTGATCTTGGACCCGAAGATAGGATTTTTATATCATTTGAAATTTTAAATAATGCACCCGCTAATATTTTTATCTGACTCATTACTTGAGCTAGACGATCATGCGAGGCCATGATAGAAAAATTATTTTTTGATTTATAGAACATTAGATTAGTATCATCGGAAATTGATTTTATAGACTCTTCACAAAATCCTTTTGGACAATTAATCCCTGTTCCAAGTGCAGTTCCTCCTAGAGGTAAGAAATACAATTCATTCAGACTCATAATAATTGCATTTTCAGCATCTTTAAGTTGCTCTGACCATCCTGATACTTCTTGCCCAAAAGTAAGGGGAACTGCATCTTGAAAATGGGTTCTTCCTATCTTTATAAGATCTTTCCACTCTTTACTTTTTTTATCAAGATTCTTCGTAAGTTCTTTGATCGTTGGAACTAAATTTTTGATTATTTCATTAACAACGGATATTTGAATAGCAGCAGGAAAAGTATCATTAGTTGACTGAGATTTATTTACATCATCATTCGGATGAATTGGTTGATGACTACCAAGCTCTGAATTAGTTTTTAATGCTGCAATATTTGAAATTACCTCATTAACATTCATATTTGTTTGCGTACCACTTCCTGTTTGCCAAACCTTTAAGGGAAACTGTGAATCATGAAGCCCATCAAGTATTTCTGTACATGCCTCTACAATCAAATCTTTTTTTCTTTTATCTATTAACCCTAAATTGAAATTCGCAATTGAAGCAGCTTTTTTGATGAGGGTGAGTGAATAAATTAATTCAATTGGAATTAATTCTTCTCCAATAGAAAAATTTTTTATCGATCTTTGTGTTTGAGCGCCCCACAAAGCTTCAATGGGAACTTCTATTGTTCCCATACTATCTTTTTCAATCCTGAAGTTTTTTGTCATTATTCCTCTGAAAACACTGGTTTTACTTAGATAAGGTTTTCAGTAATCCTAGATACCTAACTTCTCCCATATTACACTTAAATTATTGAGATGAATTGAAGGATTAAAACATTCTTCTAAGTCACTTTGATCAATAAAATCCTTTATTTCATTATCTCTTTCTATATTTTGTTTGAAGTTCCCATTTTCGGTATTCCATGCATGATGCGCATTTTTTTGTACTAAGCTATAAGCTTTTTCTCTAGACAACCCTTTCTCTACGAGCAAAAGTAAAACTTTCTGACTAAAGATGACACCACCATATATATTTAAATTTTTGAGCATATTTTTTGGATAAACTTCCAAATTGCATACTATATCTTTCATTTCCCTAAGCATAAAATGCAAACAGATTGATACGTCAGGTAACATGATACGTTCATTTGAACTATGGCTTATATCTCTTTCGTGCCAAAGTGGAACATTTTCCAGTGCTGTTAAGACGTAACTCCTCAAAATTCTCGCTAAACCGCTTACTCTTTCACTTCGAATAGGATTTCTTTTATGAGGCATTGCAGAACTTCCTTTTTGCCCTTTTGTAAAGCCCTCCTCAACTTCTAAAACATCAGTTCTTTGTAAATTTCTTATTTCAGTTGCGAATCTATCAAGAGAAGCGCCAACTAGTGCAATAGTTTGAACATATTCTGCATGCCTGTCTCTCGATATGACCTGCGTACTTGCTGTATCTGGCTTTAAGCCAAGTAAATCACAAGTTATTTGTTCTACTTTGGGATTCGTAATAGCGTAAGTTCCCATTGCACCACTTATTTGTCCAATAGCTACAGATTCTTTCAGTGTTAATAATCTTTTTTTGTTCCTTATTATTTCTGCTAACCATCCAGCAAGTTTAAAACCGAAGGAAATTGGCTCCCCATGAATTGCATGAGATCTGCCAATCATTAAGGTATTTTTATGCTTCCTTGCCAGTAATCTGACTTCATTTTCTAGGTTCTCAATTTCTTTTAATAACAATTCGCAAGAATCTTTTAACTGAAGAGATAAGCCAGTATCAAGTACATCACTACTGGTCATGCCAACATGTATATATCTTCCAGAATCTCCTACAAATTCATTAACGCTTGTAAGAAATGCTATGACATCATGTTTAACTTCTTTCTCAATTTCTGTAATTCTAGATTCATCAAACTTTGCATTTGAACGTATCTCTTTCATGGCATTCTCAGGAATTTTTCCCAGGGAAAAATTTGCTTCACATGCAGCTATTTCAACCTTAAGCCAACTCTGGAATTTTGCGCTATCAGTCCAGATTTTCCCCATTTCGGGTAATGTGTAACGCTCGATCACAATTTTTATTAATCATCAATTTAAACTTTATAACCAAAATCGAATTATTGCTCTATACCTTAAAGATGTACTTGCCATTGAACATATTTGCCTGGCTATTATTTTCTTATGTAACATTTTTCTGTCTAATTAAGAAAGCTTAAATATAAAAATGTTTGCATTTATTCCTTTATTTCTTTCATTAACAATGGGTAATTTTTTAGTTAGTATTTAAAATTGGAAGGTATTAAAGAATTTGGATCTTAATCTTATAGAAGTTCATTATTCAGTCTTTTTTTATTGATTAATATATGATTAAAAAAAGTAGATTAGATCTTTATCTTCTAAATAAAGGTTTATGTGAAACTCGTCAAAAAGCCCAAGGTTTAATTCTTGCGGGTAAAGTTAGAGATATCAATGGAAAAGTATTGGATAAACCTGGACAACAAGTATTAATTGGATCTGAGTTTTTTATTGATTCCGCGCCTATGTTCGTATCAAGGGGCGGCGAAAAATTATTGGAGGCATTTAAAAAACTTGAAATTAAAGTAAAAGACAAAATATGTATTGACGCAGGAATCTCTACAGGGGGATTTACTGATTGCTTATTGCAACAAGGCGCAAAGTTAGTTTATGGGATAGATGTTGGTTATGGACAAACTGCATGGAAGATTAGAAATAACCCAAAAGTTATACTTTTTGAACGAACTAATATTCGATATTTAAAAACTAATGATCTTTTATCTAGAAGTAATGAATTACCAAATTTTGTTGTTGCTGATTTGTCTTTTATTTCATTAAAGTTAGTTTTTAAATCTATTGGTAATTTATTAGAAGGTGATTGCATTGAGGGAATATTTTTAATTAAACCCCAATTTGAGGTAGGAAAAGATAAAGTCAGTAAAGGTGGTGTTGTTCGCAATCCTAAATTCCATACTGAGGCTATAGAGTCTGTTATCTATGCTGCTAAGAATTTCCAATGGAATATAAAGAATTTGATAGCTTCTCCTCTGGTAGGCCCTGCTGGGAATCATGAATATCTAGCTTGGATGACCTTAGGAAGTCAATCAAATAAAAGTATTAATAGTGAATATATACAAAATTTAGTAAAAGAAACTCTTTGAATTAAAGAGCTTCTTCGTCTTTGTCGCCAGTTCTAATTCTTACAACTGAATCAATTGATGTGATGAATATTTTTCCGTCACCTATCTCTCCAGTTTTTGCTGCTTCAGCAATAGCATCTATGACTGAATTAACCTTTTCATCTTCTACGACAACTTCTACTTTAAGTTTTTGAAGGAATTCAACAGTAAATTCGGAACCTCTATATCTTTCAACTTGTCCTTTTTGCCTTCCAAAACCTCTAACTTCACTAACTGTCATTCCAACAATACCGGAATTTACTAATGCAATTTTTACATCCTCCAGCTTAAATGGACGTATGATTGCTTCAATTTTCTTCATGATTAAAGATTGAACATTCCTATTTTAATTGTTTTTTGGGAAAACATCCAACATTGAAATATCAGAAAAACATTCAACATTAAGGCCTGCGTTCTTGGCGTCTTCAATTAATAGTTGGGAATTTTCTTCAGAAATTATTACTGTACTATTTGACAACGCTTCCCACTGATCATTTTCAAAGTGTGTTTGAAGCCATAACATTCCAATTGCAGTTTTTGGTTGAAGGGATTTATTTAAGTTGTTATCGATAGTTGTCAAACAAATGTCCATTAATTTTTCATTGAACTAAACACATATAAACCTTTTGGCGGACATTATGAATGTTACTATTGATACAAAAATTAGATTTAACATCTTTTGACTTAGTCAATTGTAATACTTAGATTTGTTGATACTTTTGCGAATTTTTATCTTTATATATAGTTTTTATATAGGTTTAGTAAAAAAGTTCTACTAAAAATGAGTACAGCTAAATTAGAAGATTCGACTCAAAGACCGCTATATGGTGAAAGAATTATTGAAGAATCAAAAATAATTTGTTTCGATAATCCAAATAAGAAAAGAATTTATGAAATTTCTATTCAGTTACCTGAATTTACATGTAAGTGCCCCTTTTCTGGTTATCCAGATTTTGCAAAGCTAAATATTATTTATCAACCTAATTTGAAAGTCTATGAGTTGAAGTCTTTAAAGCTTTATATTAATAATTTTAGGGATATAAAAATATCACATGAGGAAGTTGTGAATAGAATTATGGATGATTTAGTGAATGAAGGTTCACCTCACTGGATACATTTAAATGCTGCATTTAACCCGAGAGGGAATGTTTCTATGCAGTTAGATATTTTTAGTGGGCAGAAAAGAAATTAAAAATTTTTTATTTCGTCTGATAATTTTAAAAATTCTTTTTTAAAACCAACTAGATTTTTATTACTAAGGCCTCCAATAGATAACTTTTGTGATTCTTTATTTACCAGAATCCATAATTGGTTAGTTGGTATAAGACTTATTATTGTTCCAAAAATTATTAAGATAAAAGAAAAGTAAATAAATGGTATGGAAGGATCATTTTTAATTATTAATCCACTGCTGGGGATTATTTTTTTCAGAGATACTTTTGAAGAGTTAACTTCTAAAGGATCGTCATTGATATAAAGATTATTCCCTGAAAAATTTTCTATATTCGAAATTTTAAGTGGACCATTTTCATTATCTATTGTTAAAAGGAAATTTTTTTTAGTCTCAGATCCTAATTCAACTAAAATTCCCCAAACTTGATTACCGATTTCTGGAATCTCCTTTAATTGTAATTGATAAAGGATATTATCTATTTCTAAAACAACATTTGATATTGCCCAATCTGCTTGATAAATAGTTAATCCTTTAAACCTGATTGGGTGATTAACTTTGGTTGTTTTTATTTCATTTAAATTTAGATCTTCAGAAGAAAAATTTAATTTTGAAATAAACTGTTTCGGCAAACCATCACTTTCACGTTCTATGGAAAAATCGACTAGTTTTACATTGGCTTTTGAGTTTGTGCCCTCATTAACAAGATCTAAAGTTTCTCCGGTCAGTAAATATTGTTCTTTTGATTGACTTGTAAAACTTCCATATGCTGAACCTATTAGTAAGACTATTAATCCGATATGTACAACTAAAGGACCAATTTTTCCTATTAACCCCTTTCTTGCAGAAATATGACTACTAAATTTATATGTTTTCCATCCTTTTTTTTTAAGTAATAAATCTAATTTTGATATATGTTCTCCATCTTGATTGATTGGATGACTTGTAGTTAGTTGCAGTTTGCTAAATTTTTTTTCGCTCTTATATTCAATCCATTTTAATGAAGCTTTTAATGAAGGAATTTGCCTCCTGAAACTACAAGCTGCCAGAGAAATGCAAAGAAGAATTAATGTAAATAAAAACCAAAAGCTTGTATATATATGATCCAATTGAAGTTTTAAGACTTTTTCTCCATCTAAAAATCCAAAAATAGGAGCTCTATCGAAATTATCAATATAGAATTTATTATTACTACCTTGCGGTATAAAAGTACCTATTCCACTGGCAATAGCAATGAAGATTATCAGCGATATTGCGAATCTTAAACTTGATATTTTTAAAATTAGTTTCTTAAAAATAATCATTTAAATCCAATTGGAAAATAAATTTAATAACCCTAGGGAAACTAAAAATATCCCACTTAAAGTAGGAATTATTTGACTAAATTTTCTAAGAGCTAAAAATTGCTTTAAGTTTTCTGCAGTAGCTCCTGCAATGATTAATGGGGTTACTTGGCCTATCCCAAAGAAAAATAAAAAAATAATAGATATTATTGGGTTTTTAGCTTGCGATACCCAAGCCAAAAGAGTTGCTAAAACTGGAGTAATGCAAGGTGAAGAAGCTAGTCCAAAAGTAGTCCCTATGGCAAAAGGCGCTATAAATTTTGGTATTTTATCTTCAATTATTTTTATATCAGGTCCATTCGGAAACTGAAACTTTAGAATTCCTAATAAATTTAAGCCCATTATTATTGCTATTAGGGCAACAAATGAAGTGTAATAAGATGGAATTTGCCCATATATTTTACCTAAGAATCCACTCGCAGCCCCCAGTGCAACAAGCGAAAAAACTACTCCTCCTGAAAAACTAATAAGTTTAAATTTATTTTTCTCTGTTCCCCCTATATAAGCAATTGTCACTGGAAGTAATGATAATGAACATGGCCCAAGACTTGTTAAAAGTCCTGCGCTGAAAACCAAAAATATAGTAAATGGACCAGGACTATTAAGACCATTCTGCATAAGCAGATTACCCTTTTGAGATAATTCTGAAATAGCTAAATTAAATGATTCGATAGCTTAAATTTAATCCTTTAAATTCTAACTAATTAAGAGTCTTTCGTGTACTAATCATACCAATGAATCCTGTTGACTCTAATGAACATCTAACTAACATCCCTGCAATAAAAAAAGACGCTATTAGTGAATTGCCACCATAACTAATGAAAGGTAGTGGTAACCCTGTAGTAGGCATTGAACCTGTTGCTACAGCAATATGCATTATTGATTGACCTGTCAACAACACACCACATCCGATAGCAACTAATTTTGTATAGTTGTTCCTGCATTTAAGACTAATTCTTAGGCTTATATAAGAAAATGCTGCTAAAAATCCTAAGAATAAAGTACACCCCAATAAACCAAATTCTTCCGCAAAAATGGCAAAAATAAAATCTGTATACATGAACGGCAGATACTGTAATTTTTGTATCGACAGTCCAAAACCTTGGCCAAATAGACCGCCTGAACCTATAGCTAATAAACTTTGAACCAATTGAAATCCATTTTCTTGTTGATCTTTCCAAGGATTTATAAATGAAGTAACTCTAAGTTTTTGATATTGGTTATTATGGATGCTAATACATCCAGTAATTAATCCTATTGAAGCAAATGAGCAAAGAGAGCTAAGTTTTACACCTCCACACAAACCCATTACCCAAAGAAGAATTCCAGTTAATGATGCAGTACTTAAATTAGGCTGTTTAAGTATTAATAAAATCAATAGACCAAAGGATATTATTGAAATTAATTTTTTATCATTCTTTACTAGATTCCAATGTGCGAAAAGATTAGAAGCTTCTAGAATTAGAAAAGGTTTAATTAATTCAGATGGCTGCAGACGTAAATTGCCAAGCACTAGCCATCTTGAAGATCCATTAACTGTAATTCCAGTATAATTGGTAAGGAAAATCAAAAAGAATAAAATATAAAAAATAATTCTTGAAAACTTTAAAAGATTTCTAATGTTTGTATTAAGAACGAAATAAAAAAGACCAATTCCCGGAATTGTCCAAATAATTTGTTTTTTTAAGAAGTAAGCCCAATTTCCCATTTCCCTACTAGCCACCCACCAACTTGATGACCCTAGTATGCATATTCCTAATATTGACCAAATTCCAATGAGGACAATGAGGATTTTTGCCTCATAAGGCCATATTGTCCAAGGTAAGGGAAATATAGACTCTGTTAAATTGCTTAAATTTTTTTTGTAATTAGAACTAAAGGTTTTTTTTCTTTTAGAAATTCTTTTATATTTTATTTTTTCTTGACTTATCTCCAATTTTTTAGATGTATATGTACTATTGAGACGCTTAATCGAGATTTTGCCAAGTCTTTTATTAACGTTTTAAAGTGTTAAAGCAATTAAAAAGATGACTTTTCATAAATTTTATTTTTGAACAATAAAGTAAAAAATGGTCTACAGATTCATCATAAATCTTAAGAATTAATTTTTTATAGAAAAAAACTAGCTAAAAGGCACCTCTCCGTGATAGATTCCGTGAGTTTATATACTTACTTCAAACCATTCAGAGAGGGTTTCTAAACTATGTTCACATCAGTGGACTCAAATAGAAAAAAACTTGAGCATCCTTCTAATGAGAATGTTCAATTTCCTCAATCCCTGAATAATTCGATCATCAAAGAAAGTAAATCTGGCATTGCCAACCAAATAAATAATTTGCTTTCTCAAAATGATGAATACACAAAATTGCAATTAACAATTTTTGGAATTACTTTTATTTTTTCTATTTTATTAGCATCAATAACTGGAATTTTTTTAGGGTTTACTTTTGGTTTTAGTATTTTTATAGGTGCAATTGCCGGCATTTTTTACCTACGTTTGCTTGCCAAAAGCATAGGCAAACTTGGTAAAGAATCATCAGGTGTATCAAAATTGCAACTATTAGTTCCAGTTTGCCTCTTTATTTTTGCGAGCAAGCTAGGATCATTGGATATTTTTCCTGCAATGATAGGTTTTTTCATTTATAAGCCTTCACTCATTCTTTATTTTTCACGTTCTTAAGTAAATTTCTTTTATTCAAAAATTTACTAATCTTTTACTCAAAATCAAATGTTCTTTAATTCCTTGCTAACAAATTTTGCAGCATTAGAAGTTGGTCAACATCTTTATTGGCAAATTGGAAATATCAGACTTCATGGGCAGGTATTTTTGACATCTTGGATTTTATTAGGTGCGTTATTAGTTTTTATTTCTTTAGGAACTAAAAAAATGGAAAATGATCCTAAAGGCCTTCAAAATTTGCTTGAGTTTCTTTGGGATTACATTAGAGATCTTGCTAGGACTCAAATAGGAGAAAAAGTTTATAGAGATTGGATGCCATTTATAGGTACTTTATTTTTATTCGTCTTTGTTAGTAATTGGGGAGGAGCTTTAATTCCTTGGAGATTGATTAAGTTACCAAGCGGAGAGTTGGGAGCACCTACTGCAGATATCAATACAACAATAGCCTTGGCTTTATTGGTTTCACTTTCTTATTTCTATGCAGGTTTAAGCAATAAGGGTTGGAGATACTTCGAATACTATGTTCACCCAACTCCGATTATGCTTCCTTTCAAAATTCTAGAGGACTTTACGAAACCTTTATCACTCTCTTTCAGGCTATTTGGAAATATTTTGGCTGATGAACTTGTTGTTGGAGTTCTAGTCTTTTTAGTTCCGCTAATTCTCCCAATACCTGTTATGTTCCTAGGATTATTCACTAGTGCAATTCAGGCATTGATTTTCGCAACTTTAGCGGCCTACTACATTGGAGAAGCTGTTGAAGAACATCATTAGCTGTCCTCTAATACATTCAGACGCTTTTACAAAGGGTCTGTAATCTGGCAAAATATCTAATCGCGTAGGTCTGAAAATATCAGACCCATTCTTTAAAAAAAGGATGTCCAAGCGTGTATGACAACAAAGATTATCACAAGTATTAAGCTCTTTATTTCAAAATTATGGATTCGATTACTTCCGCTGCATCAGTTGTAGCTGCTGGTTTAGCAGTTG
>QCPU01000015.1 GCA_003212395.1 Prochlorococcus sp. AG-442-B03
ATTAATTCTTTATCACATTAATTTACGCAAATCTGAAAAGATTATAAAAGAATTAGCAATAACAAAATTTCCATCTTAGAAATTACCTCGAGTTATTATGATTCTTATGAGTGGTGACAATTTGCATGGTAAGCAGCCTATTAAATTTTATTCGGAAAAAATAACACTTACAAAAGTTGAATTATTAGAAAGGCAATTAAGCTTAGGCGAAAAAATTTCAGATTTAGATCAAAAGCACAAAGAATGGAGCAAAAAACTCGCAGGTTGATCATCTAAAATGATGAATTTGAATAACATATTGATATTTGTATTTGACTTATCAAGAAACCTTTCTATAAATTATTGAAAAATTATTCGCAGGCATACTAATAATATCTTCTTGAGAAAAACCATTTTTCTTACTCTCATCACAAACTTCCTCAAGATTTTTAATACCCCAAAGATCATTTTGCATTTTCAATGAATTATCGAATAAATAATTACTTTCACTTGTATACTTATTACAAATTTTAAATGGCCCATACAATATCAAAAATTGTCCCTTGTTGAGTAATTTTCCTGACTCTCTAAATAGTGCTACAGTACAAGACCATTGTGCTACATGAATCATATTTATAGAGACTATTCCTTGCAAAGAATGAGCTAAACTTAATGGAATTTTCCAAGGAATTTTTTCTACATCAATCTCAAGAGGCTGAGGCATTGTCCTAGTTAAGTCTTCATACTCAATCCAAGAGCTTATACTTTTTCTATGCACTAACTCTGGATCACTAGTTTGCCAAATTATTCCAGGAAAGCGTTTTTGAAAGACCACTCCATGCTCACCGCTACCACTCCCTATTTCCAATACTGAACCTTTCTTTATAAATCTGGATAGTACATCACCAATGCAGTTTCTATTTCTTTGAGTTGCCGAAAAAAAAAGTCTATTATCCACAATTAAAAAGAATTATGCACTTCAGTAAAAGAATAATTTTAAAATCCTTTATTATTTAACCTTTCTCAATTTAGGAGTCTTAAAAAACATTATTTTAAGGCTAAAGAATAATATTGAAATTGTAAGAGCAGGTAAGATATAAAGTATTAAGTCAGAATTCATAAGAGAAGGAATTGTTCCAAAAATTAAATGCATGTAATAAGTCGCAAATGACATAAATTCATAATATATCTAATTTATTAATAGCAATTATTTGAGTACTTAAAACTACTTTTAGTCAAAAACCAAAATTTTATAATTAAAAAGAGTCAGCCTGTATCCCTACTAGCTGACTCTAATAATATATTAATTTAAATCACCTCTAAATGAGGATTTACCTTAAAAAGAAAAAGGTATCAATTTTATTTTTTTCTGTTTAAAATTTAAAAAAATCAGAACAAAAACCAAAAGGTATATTTCGACACATATATGTAGCAGTTTTAAAGTTTTCCTTACTTAATAAGCATTAATCCTTGATTTTCTTTACATAAATAAATAATTATGTTATATTAGTTAACAATTACATAAACAAAAATGACTCCAGAAGCAGAACGTTTTAACGGTTGGGCAGCAATGTTAGGTTTTGTTGCAGCAGTCGGTGCCTACGTCACAACAGGTCAAATCATTCCAGGCTGGTTCTAATGAAAAATAATGAACCAAAAATAGTTGAAAAAGAAAAAATCGTTGCTGAAAAGCTTAACGGTAGATTTGCAATGTTAGGTTTTGTAGCTCTAGTTGGAGCGTATTTAACTACAGGTCAAATCATTCCTGGTTTTATCTAATTTATATTATTATTCTTTTTAAATAACCTAGTTTAAAATTAAATTAGGTTATTTTTTTTTGATGATTTTATAATCTAAATTGGCGGAAAAAACTCAAGTTGAGGAAGAAAATTAATATTAAAACAAAATTTTAAAAAGAAATATTAATTTGATTATTATTCTTCTTTAAAACTTAAATTTATTAGTTAATTAATGCTATCTTTATCTAGATAATTCAAGGATATAATGAGAGTAAAACTTGAACCGGAGACAGCATTTATTGGAAAAAAGTTTGCTTATATATTTCTAGGAATAATATTTGGCCTAAATGCAATAACTTTTATTTGGTTTTTCTTATTTTCAAATTTGAAATAAATAAATTATTGATGTAACTAGTAATTTCAATTATTTAAAATAAAATCAAAAAATATTACTTAAAAGAATTTAATAATAGAGCTCCATCAAAAAGTTTATAGAAACAGTAATTTAGGTACTAAAAAATTCCTGGAATGATCTGACCTGTTGTGACATAGGCACCTAAAAGTGCAACGAAACCGACCATAGCCCATCTACCATTTACTTTTTCTGCATTTTGAGGATATCCATCGTAAGATACACTTTGATCAATATAAGGCCTAGTTTCTGATGGGAACATATTCTGTCTTCCACCTGATTCTGTAGTAACTCCTGATTTTGCCATTAAGAAAATTTTTAATTGTTAACTAAAATAACAAAAATATGAACTTTTGTAAAGCAAGCCTTCTAATTATTTCAGTCCAAGTATTCATGCTATGGATCAATATGTGACATTTCTGTTTAAAAATAATTAACAATGCGATTTTTTTTAAAATCAAATCACTTTTTTATCAAATTTGCAGATAAGCCATTTAAAATAAGCATTTATACTCACAGTAAGTAATTTTACTTATTAGAATATTTCTAGCATTTAGGAAGTGCTTAGCTGGTTAAATCAGAATATCTGAATTAACTAAGTCGTCATGAGCTTGCCTGTGGGATACTAGCAAGCTCTTTCAATTTTTAAAGCAAAATAATATATTAAAAATAAGATAAACTTTATATTTTGATTAAATTCTTTTATTCATTAAATAAATGTCAACCAAACAATTAGTTGCTAAACAGAAGATAGCGTCCAAAAAATTATGTCTTTAGATTTTATTCTTATACCTTTTTGTATTTTTATTATCCTCTTTCTTTTAAATAGAGAAAATATGATCTACAAAAAAAATCAAAAGGCTAAATAATAACCTTATTTTGTAAGAGTATTAAAAATAAAGCTTTGGCAACTTTTTATATATGAATAATAGATTTTTAAAATAGCTATTTAAAATTAGTTTTGAATTTTTATAGGTTTCAAAAGAGAAATTATGATAACTTTTCTCTTAAAATTAATTTAGCCCATAATAATCTTGAATTATTGATTTGATCTAGTTTTTGTTGGCAGTGCATGCACTTACATTCATTTATATAAGGGGTTTTTTTCATTCCTAACCTCTTTTTTTTAAGAAAACAAATTTTTTGTTTTAGTGCAAGTATTAATAAACTTTTTTAATTGAAGAATTTATAAATTAATATATGCCGCATTATCCAAATTTTACATTGGTTTCTAAAACATTGATATTTTATAATGCAAAAAATGACATTACAAATTAAATAAACTCCTTTTGAAACTTTCAAATCAAATACTAATTAAAAAAACTTTCAATAAAATTACTGCTCCCTGGTATTCAATACCTCTAATAGATAGATGGTTGTTAGGTCAAATCATACCTCCTATGGTATTTGCGATTTCTGCTTTTACTGTTATTTCATTATCTGTTGGGGTAATGTTCGATCTAATAAGAAAAATTGTTGAATTTGGTTTACCTCTATTCTTAGCCTTAAAAGTTCTTTTTTTTAGTTTGCCAAGTTTTTTAGTTTTATCATTCCCTATGGCAGTTTTGCTTTCTACATTATTAGCGTATGGAAAATTATCAAGCAATTCGGAATTATTAGCGTTGAAATCTTTAGGAATAAAAACCTCCAGAATCATTTCTCCAGCAATTGCTCTTTCAATATTTATGACGGGTTTAACTTTCTACTTCAATGATAATTTAGTCCCGACTAGTAACAAATTGGCAGAAGTAACATTAAGAGCAGGAATTGGAAGTTCATTTAGTAGTGAAAAAGGTAAAGATAACATTATGTTTTCTAGATATGGCTCTAGAATAGATCCTTCAACTAATAAACCAACAAAACAAAACAACTACCTAACCCATATATTTTATGCATCATCGTTTGAGAATAATATTATGGAGGGAGTTACTGTTTTAGATTTCTCTAGGGAAGATATACAACAAATCTTAAAAGCGGAAAATGCAACATTCGATAAAAAAAATTCTTCTTGGAATTTTATAAATGGAAGTATGGTAACTATTAATCGAAATGGTCAAACCGCAAATATTCAATTTAAACAATATATATACCCATTTGTAGAAGGCCCCCTGGAATTAGCAAAAGTACCTAAAGATGCTAATGAAATGACTTTAAAGCAGGCTATAAAAGCAGAAAAGATTTATAAAAAGACTGGAAACCTAAAGGAGTTAAGAAGAATTAAAGTTCGCATTCAAGAAAAATTTACTTTACCTTTTGCATGCTTGGTCTTCGGTTTAATAGGAAGCAGTTTAGGATCTAAATCTAATTTAAGATCTTCAAAAAGTCAGGGGTTTGGATTAAGCGTAATTCTTATATTAATTTATTATGTAATGTCATTTATATTTAGTTCATTTGGAGTCAAAGGTATTTTACCTCCTATTTTTGCTGCATGGTTACCTGTCTTAATTTCTCTAGCAGGTGGAATTTATTTATTAAGAAAATCAAGTTCTTTTTAAGATTTTAAGAACATGAAAATGAATATAAGTAGTTAAAATTATTTTTGCCAGTTTAAGATTCTAGGATCTCTATATTACATCTATTTTTTGATAACCATACCAATCAGGATAATTGTTTTCTTCGATAAAATTGTTATCTGGAGTTAACTCTATTTCCCAGTTACCTATCTTGTTTATTAGTTCACAATCAACACAGCTAAATAACATTTCAAGAGAATAAATATGATCTTTATGCTTCTTTTTACAACCAACAAGCCATTTAGATTTAGCTATATTATTTGCCTCTAATTTAGTTGCAGCTGCAACTAATCCAAACTCATGTTTTTCCTGCATAGAAGTTGAATTATATCCTCCAATATTGACAAACCATAAATATTTTTTCGCCTTATTTTTTTTAAATAATTTCTTTTTATCTATTTTATTCTTTTCAAAATTTATTAAATTAATCTAATAGCCATCTATATATTTTATTTTTTTATAGCTATCAATATGCAAACCTTTTAGAGATCCGAACCAATCCTTTCTTAAAGTATCGTATGTATCTTCAATTTTAGATCCAACAAACCATCTAACATCATGTAATTCAATATTAGTTTTTTTTGCTTTACCTCCAAGCACTACAAGATAGAGAAAATTATTTTCTAATTTTTTCACTTTTGATAAATAAAGTTTATTTAGGCTTCAATTTAAATTTTCAAGATTTACCTTAAAGATTATTTTACTAATTCATAGATTGCCTTAATTAAACCAACCTTTTTTCTTTGCTTTAACTTTTGGCGAAGTCTGAATCTTAGGAGCTTCGTCTACTCTACCTTTAATAATCATTAAGGGAACTATGGCCCATAGAGCTAAAAATAATATCCAAAATAGATAAATGTTCATAGTAATATTGTTCAATAAATTTTATACTAAATTCATTATGGTAATGTTCGTGAGTTTCTTTTTAAAGTTCTAATTTCAATGTATAATCAAATTTTTTTAATTAGAGCAAAATATAATAATTGAAAATTTTATATAAATAATAACGTCACATTCAAAATTATAGAAATTAAAATTATCAATTTTATCAGGTAATTAAAAATAATTGCACTCAACAAAACCACTGCTTTGCTTCAGGATGAGTAAAGTGCATTCATATAATGACACGATAAAAAACTTTTCGTGAATGTTTCAAACCATACTTATTCTTATCAAAAATTTTTTTAGCAAGGTTTAAGATGAATGAAAAAATGTGATTTATGTTATAAGCCAGATAAAATTCATTACAGAGTTAAATCTATAATTCATAAAGACTGGATTTTTTGTTGTACAGAGTGTTGGAATGTAATTTCTAAACATATTAATTATTCCTACGGAGACACAAGAAAGTCAAAATAATAAATTTTCCTGCGAACTATCTTGTAAAAGATAATCAAATAATTATAAGTATGGAAATCTACAAAATTATGTCAGTTAGAAGTTGAAAATTAATGATGATTTATAAACATAAATTATGAAATTTACCAACATGAATAGCAATATAAAGTAAACCTAAATATTTTTTTTATTTTTCTCTCTTAATTCTGGGAAACAATTTAAAATATGTATTAATTCATAAACCTCTTTACTATCATATTTTCTATTAGGGACGCCACTTCCTACTTCTATTCCTCTTGCTTTCATCTTATTAAAGATCAATTCTTGTCTTTCATTACTAGACATAGACTTGAATAGTTTTATTCGTTCTTCTTTATTCACTATATATTTATTTGATTAGATTTTTGTGAAGGTAATATTATTTAGCGATTTATCATATAAGTAAGAAAACCTGTAAATGTAAGTAATTTAAATCCAATAAAGAAAGGCAAATATTTTTTGACCTTTTTGCTAAAGGGCAATAATTTGTTTAATGAATTCATCACGGTTTACATTACAAATTTAGTTGTTTAGGACATCCTAACGAATTTTTTTTAAATTATCTCTTTTTTAAAATTATCTCTGTTTGATGTGTGTATTTAAAATATTAGATATAAACTATAAAAGATATTTCCCTTATTTTTTTATGAATGATAAAGAAACAATAATTTCATTATTAGATGAGTTTGCTAATCCAAAAAAAATGGCTTCATTTTTTGTTGAAAATGCAACTCCAGATTTTTTATTCATAAGACCAAGTGGAAATCCTATAGATGCGGAAGGATTTGAACAAATGATTAGTGGTGATATAGTTCAAGAAAAAGCAGAAATAACCAAAATTCACCGATTCGAATTTTTAAGCGAAAATATAGTAATGTGCATTTTTACACTAGGTTCAAAATTTACTTATAAAGGGACACCTAATGATGACTTACCAACAGTTACCTCAATTTTTAAAAAAGTAGATAATTCTTGGAAAATTCACTGGATGCAAAGATCTACAGGAAATTCGGATTTATCTTTATGGGATTAGCAAAATTGATAGATCTATTATGGCGCTAATACTTCTAGGTAGTTCTTTTGTTAGTTTAATTTATTATTTTATAAAATAACCAAAAATAAAGAATACCTAATTACTATTTCTTTTTTTAAAAATAATTACTCCTTTTTTGTTAAGTAATTTAATTTTCAATTAAAAATTAAAACCTTAGAAAGACCAACACCTATATCTAAAGCTAATAAAGCAATTAGTAACTTGCTCATTTTTTAGAAGTCTCAACTATTTTTTTGTAAAGTTCTTCAGAAATAGGTTGCATAACCTTTTATAAATCTGATTATAAATTAGTTATTTCTAAATTAATTTCTCGTTACGAAATATACGAATATATGATTTTTTAAATAGGCAAAAAATATCCTGACCATAAGTTTTTCTTATAAGGTATTAATAAATACTGAGTTAAAAAACTTCAATAGGTGTTGAAACTTTGTTAAAAAAGAAATTAGAAATCTTACTTCAAGTAACTAGATCCTCTGTAAGTAAGCTTTATCCCTTTTTCTTCTTGTTTTCTACAATATACGAATGACTTTCCATTGAAATACATGTTTACCATGATGCAGCTCCTGAACTTGCTCAAGTCCCCGTCCTATGGCTTGAGTCGTACTGCGGTCTATCAGATGGTAGATCGGACGATTTTGTAGCATTTACTACACACTTTATATAGTATTTATACTTAGATGTCAACCATTAATAGAAACTAAACTTCAATTTAAAGTTAGATTGTGCTCTCACAAACTCCCTAAAAAGAATAAAGAACATATAACTACGAGTAACTCCCATAAAAACTGAAACAAATGCTAGAACAACACAAATTGGGCAATGCGGGAATCCCATTATTGGTTTTCCAGTATAAATTTTAATTCAGTTTCTGCGTTGAGAATTTCAATTCTCCTCTTTAATAATATAAAAAATTTAATTATTTTTTTCAAAATTAAACCTTCTTTAGGTATCAATAATAATATTATTCCAAGAATGAAAATATCAATGAGCAAAAATACTGAATATATTGATATAACTTAAGTCTCGTAGCATGCTTATACAATAAATAACACCAATATATGCTCAGATAATCATGCTGTAATTAATCAATAAAGGCTTATTAAAAATCAAACATACTATTGGTAATGTAGCTTCCTTGCAGTTCCATTTTTCTTTTGCTAAAAAAATAGCGGGCTAAAGTCCAATACTCCACGAGGATTTAGTCCACTGCCTAAAGCCTGAGGATGCAAATTTTTCTTTATAAATAAGAATCTATTCTTTTATGAGATAAAAATCTTGATTGGTTAATAAATTTATTTTGTATATTGCTATTACAAAAATTATGAGCTTATTTAAATTAGTTACTAAATCCTCGTGGAGAAAGCTTTAGTTAATTTTTTTTACTGGTTACTAATAAGATCAGCCGAATCTCATTATGGGGAATCATTTGTATCTGTGAAAGTTCCACCTAATTCAATCAAAAGTTTTTCTTGATTTTAGAAATTTTTTCATTTGAATGTTTTAATATTGCAATTCTTAGCCTTACCAACATTGAATCACTTATTTGAATCAAGTTAGTTAATTATCTCTATTGCAAATCAAAATGAGGTTGTTAATCTTGCACTTAAAGAAGATACTTAATTTCTTAAACTGATGCAATTTGACCATTTGAATTCCAACGAAAATGATGGACTCATGTCAATAGAAGATTTAAGGGCTTTACGTTTTCGAAAAAAGAAAATTGAAAGTGATAAGAAAGCTAGAAAATATATATTGGATATAAATCAAAGATATAGAAAAATGAATACCCGTAAATATAATAATTTTTTAAGGAATATGAACCCTTTTAAAAGGTCCGTATAAATTGTTAATCTTGATTTTATTAATTTGTTTAACTTTCATCTTTCAAGGTAAAATTTTTACGGTGTTTCTTTGGAAGAGTTTCACCAAGAGGGGGCAATTTTTGGCCCCTTCTATCCGAAGATATTTTTTTAATTGAAAATTTTTCTAAAAGAAAATAATACTACTTTTAAGGTAAAAGTAATGTAAATTTTTTGCTTAAAGTTTTTATTACCAATTTATGAAAATCCTGCATCTTTAATTAAATCTCCTCATTAAAAAAAGAAAAGTTTTAGATAATAGACAAATACACAAATTTATAGACCTTTTAACAGTTATAGTTTTTTTCATGTGAGATTTTTAATGGCTTCACCTACGAGTTGGGAATTCTACAAAGAAGTTGAAACTAAGATTTTATGGGTCAATATTTGTGCCCAAGATTTAGAAGGAGTAGCTATTGCTATCAATAAATGGTGGAAGAAAAGATATCCAGAATACAAAATCAGAGTAGTTTCTAAAAAAGAATTTGAACTAGTAAAAATGCAAGCTAAAAAATAAGGAGCAATAAAATTATTCTTTGGTAAATTTTGATGCTGAAAATTTAATTTATGAAGCTAAGATTAATTCATTAAATTAATGAATAAAATGAACTCTGCATTTTCAAAAGTATCAAATTTAAAACTTAATAGATCTTCTAAAATAGCTATTACTCTTACATCATCAACTTTCTTCTTGTATGCCTTGGGTCAAGCACCAATTTTTAAAAATATTCTTGCAGGCGCATTCTCATGTTCTGGCTAAATACAATACTTTTTTAAAATAAGGTAAAAATCTAAAATAGACAGTGATTGACAGTCGATCTAAACTATGAGGGATAAACCCCTCTTTTTTAATGGTTAATAGATTTATTGCTGAAAAGATAATGACTCTTCTTATCTCTCTTTTCAGCTGATGAACATTTCCCCACACCTATTAATTGATGCTTTAATATTAAGCTCTGCACTTACTATAACTTTGGTATTAAGGGCAAAAGGTAATGCTGTCAGAAAAGAAAAAGAAAATAAATGATTACTAAAGAAGAAGAAAAAGAATCTAAAAAAACTAAATTATATAGATTTTGGAACTTTCTTATTTATGGAAGTTCCATTGTTATTGGAGTTTTCTTAGTTTATTTATATTCTGCTTATGTCTTTATAAATAAATGACTTACATGTACGGCATAGCGATTACTTATGGGGTTGTTAGTCTTTTATTGCTTGGTGGGTTTGCATACTTTACTTTTAAAATGAAACGCTAATTTTTATGTCCTCTTCAATGAAAGATTTCTTAGATAAATTTTTTGATTTATGTAGAGAATATCAACAGGAAATTCCACCTCAAAAGATGGCTGAGATTTTAAGAGAATATGCAGATAGATTAGATGAATGATAGATACTTGCAGACCTTAGAAATTATTAAGAGAATATAATTTCTAAGCAAAATTTATACAATTTTTTTAAAGTTAGAATAAATTTTTTTGAAGATATTTTCTTTGAAATTATTTATAATTTGAGATTTTTTTTTGATCCTTAATCCGTACAATTTTGTTCCTCTAACCGCACACATAAAACTTGAAATTTACTATTCAAATGAATTAGAACATAGGTGTAGACAAGGGGTAAGTCTTATGGCACTAAATGATACATTTACTATCCAAAAAATTAATTTGGATAAAAAAGAACTTGCATATGATAATAAGCTCAAAAAAATTGAAACTTTTTGGAATAACGAATGTGCAGAACATCAGAGTAACAATCATTGCAAGATTTTTTGTGATTAAAAATTTAACTTTTAGGTATTCTTACGCTTGATTTTTACATAATACCCGTACTAAAGATTAATCAGATAGAAAGGAGGCAAAGCAAATGACTAATTTAGGTATAGAAATTTTATTTTGGACAATTTTAATTTCTTATCTGGGATTAAGGTTTTCTCAAACTTGGAATGGATACAAAAAACAGTATTAATTGGGAGAATAGAAAATGAAACTACAAACTCAGTTCACGGTTCCAAACAAAGAATTAAAAGATCTTGATTATTTTCAAAAAATAGATTTTTTAGAAGAAACTTTAAATAAAAAATGTATAGATTATCCAAATCAAGAAGATTGCTTGGTTTGTTGCAAATAGAATTCAAAAAAATAGCTGTTTTTTAAAAGTAAATAAATTTTTATTATTTATAAATTTTCTAAAAAGGAGTTAGCACTATGGAATTAAGATTCTTCCCAATAAATGTTTTTAGAGAAACTCCAAAAGTCACATTTTTCGATGCAGGCATAGACTCTTCTAATGGTTCTGATGTTGTGATCCATTCAGGGGAAGCTATATCTCCTCCAGATGACTTAAAAGATGAGCAATATTATGTTCACAATCATCAAATTGACCACAATTTAGTTATCACCGGGGGAAGGAAATTTGTTTTAATAAATCCTGCATGGGACGAACCTCATCATGTGATTTTTTTAAATAGGTCTATGGGAGCATTAGAAATTCCTATTGGAACTTTTCACAGATCAATCTCAGGGAAAGAGGGTAGTATTGTTTTAAATCAACCCAAAAGAGATAAATTTTTTGATCCTGACAAAGAATTTATTCCTCAAAAATTAGACAAAATTAATTTAGTTAAAGCAAGGAAAAGTCCACCTGTTTATTGGATTTACGAAAATAATAGAATCAAAAAAGTCTGTTTTAATACTCTAGAAAGAAAATTTAAAACTCTTGTTTGACATGAAAAAAACAAAAAAGGATATGTCGCCCAGAATTAGTAATTTAAAAAACCTGAATTTAATTATTAATTCTGATACTTATAAGTTGGCTCACGAAGATATTGGTTTACTTAGCCGAAATGAAATGCGTGGAGTCAGAATGCTTCTTGAAATTACTAAACCAGATTTAATCCTTGAAGAAAATAAAATTCTTTCAACCATAATTATTTTTGGAGGAGCAAGCATTACAGAAGAATCAAATACAAAAAAGAGAATTGAAAATATAAAAGAGTTAATTAAAAAAAATCCTAAATCGAAACTTCTAAAACGAAATTTAAATAGATTAGAAAATTTGCTTCTAATGAGTCATTACTATCAATCTGCAAGGGAGTTTTCTAAACTTGCTTCAATTAGTAATCAAAATAAAAACTGTAATTCTCATGTAATTGTGACAGGCGGGGGGCCAGGAATTATGGAGGCCGCTAATAGAGGTGCATTTGAAGCAAATTGTAAGTCTATAGGGTTAAATATCAGTCTCCCTAATGAACAAATACCAAATGCTTTTATAACTCCCGGTCTTTGCTTTAAATTTAATTATTTTGCATTAAGAAAGATCCATTTTGTTATGAGATCAGTAGCTGCTGTATTTTTTCCTGGAGGTTTTGGAACACTAGATGAATTATTTGAACTATTGACACTTTGTCAAACAGGCATGAAAACTAAAATACCATTAATACTTTTTGGTAGAGATTATTGGAATAATATAATCAACTTCGAATATTTAGCTGATCTTGGATTAATTGAAGATAAACACCTAAATCTTTTCGAATATGCAGACACCGCAATAGAGGCATGGGAAATCATCAAATCATCAAGAATCTCAAATTAACAGCATTGTTATTAATAAATACTAAATAACAAAGGACGCAATCCGCTTTTATTGACTCATCAACTAGTACATCGGGCAATGCAAACTCCGCATTATATCCTTCCAGGAGCTTCTCATTATTTTCCCTTGATTTAGCTGATATTCCCGAGACATATATGCAAACTTTGGAATTCTTTAAATTTTCCAGATGCTCGTATAAATCTCCAGTGCCTTCACCAACTATTTCACCAGCTTTTTTGCAACTAAGTATGTGTACACCATCCCCGGCAAGAAAAAGAGTTGCTTTATGATCGTTTTTCTCTGCTTCGAGAGCGACTAATACACCTAAATTTACTTTATTTTTGGATTCTAAACCCCTATGAATATGAACGAGTACTGCGTTATCGGTTAATGATAGACATTTAATTCTAACCAAAATTAATTAATATAATCCAAAAAAAATCTGTTCTCTTTAGCTATATTTTTTATGAAACGCTTACAACTTAATAACAAATTAACTAAGAAAATCTAAGTCTCTTCAGTTAAGTATTTTCTACGATGTTTTTATTTGAAATTCTGATTTGAATTAGTAAAGAGTAAAGATATTTCTATGGAAAAATCATTTCTAAATTTTATTTATTGGATCCTATTAAAGTCAGCTGAAAGTTACTATGGTGATTCAATGAAAACGGAAGTCCCATACACTCCTTATTTTTAGATTTTTAGAACTTAACTCTTAATATTTGGACTATATTGTTAGAGTTATTAGTCTGGGATTAATTTATCAAACAATGCAATATGGGTTACTTATAGATTCACTACAAAATAATCTCTTGCGTTGAATTTCTCTTACTGATTGTGAATAAATATTAGCTGTAAGTATCGCTCCAAAATTTACTAAAACCACAGTTAAAAGAAGTAGCTCAATTGCGAGGTTTGTCATAAGATTGCCCTCCTTAAAATTATATAGAAACTCTACAACGTCAAAATAGGAATTGAATAGAGTTTAAATTCTTATTTTTGACCATCGAGATTTTTCGATAATGGTATAAATTTACAATTATCGACGCATTCTTCTAAAGACTTTTCAGAATTACTCTTTAGTTCGCAAGTGCGAAGACAATCATAAAAGGCATACTTGGGATCTAATTCATTTTTGAATTGTTTATTTCTAAATGTATTCATGATCAAACTCCCTTTGATTTTTTCTCAAGTTGATTAATTAATTTATCCAACCACAAAGTGTTATTGATCTTTTTTGTGTTTTTAAAATATTTCGTTTTGTACGTACTCATGAAGTTAAACCTCAATCAGTGGATCTAACTTAGAGGTTACACTTATAATTTCCTAGAGCAAAAATACTGATTATGAAAATAGTGAAATATTTTAACCCTATTTATTAATAATTATTCTTTTAGCTATTAAAACTCTTGATTCTTGTATATAACCAATACTAAATAACTTCTAAAAAAGGGGTTAATTATGACTTACGAAAATCTAATTAAAAATAAAATTAAACATGCATTAAGTAGTTTGCTTGCAACATTATCAATTGAGAGAAAACTAACTGATGGTCAAATGGAATGTATGCAGTTTGGTATTTGTGATTACGCTCCAAGACAAGTTGAAGAGGTTCCCTTTTTTCATTATTAATTTGAATTTATTAAAAAAAAAGACAATTAGCTCCTCCTTACCCAATCAGGAGATCCTCTAAACCAATCAGCAAGATCATCATTTTTGGGATCGAAATGATTTTCAGTTTCTAAACCATCAAGGCCAAGATTCTGGATAAGTCCATCTATTCCATCTGATTTTTGCTTGCCATATCTCCTCAAGCTATTAGCTTTTTTAAGCCATGTCCAAATAGTTGAATTATGTTTTGCAAACTTTTCTACATAAATTCTTTCTTCCAAGGCGACAGGTTCATCTAGTGAAATTCTCTTGACAATATCCTTAATTTTCAAACGAGTCTTGTTGGTTAGAAACATATTCATAAAAGAAGTTAATGTTTTATAAAAGTTTTTTTTATGAATGTCTTGTCAATCTTTATTTCAAGAAAAAGTATTTTTTAGGGGCTTTTCAAGGACAAATATACTTATTTAACAACAGGTACATCTAATTGGTAAAAAAGACTACTTAATTTGATTTATAAAACTTATATAAAAACTACTTCTTTATAAGTTTCTCTACATAATTTAAGATTTAATTTATAAAATAAAATAAGAAAAATTTACATTGATAATCAATTTAAACTAAGAGGAAAATAAACCTCTTTTTTCTGATAAAAACTTTTTATGTAATCATAAATGAAAGGTCAATGGACAAACGTTTATAGCGGTGAATTACCTCTTAGATCTTGGTGGGTAGATTCAGGTAGTGAATGTGAATATGTATCTATAGTTTTACCAGAAGTGTTTGGAATAAATCACTGGATAAGGAGTTTTTCTGAAAAATTAGCTAAACAAAATGTATCCGTATTAGCCTTACCTCTTTACGGTAGAACAGCTCCAAAATTAGATTTAGCATACAGCGAAGAAGACTTGAAATTAGGCAGGCATCATAAAAATTTAACCACTTCAAAAAATATTATTAAAGATATTTCTGCAGCTCTAAATTGGGTTAAAGAAAAATATCCAAAAAAGAAAATCTCAATTGTTGGATTTTGTTTTGGGGGTCATGCAGCAGTTATAGCTTCTTCGTTAAAAGGAATAGAAAGTACATTTTGTTTTTATGGGGCAGGGGTAACTGCGCCAAGAAAGGATACTAATTTTGCACCTATAGATTTACTGGAAAAAGTTTCCGGAAAATTAAACTTCATATGCGGTTCTTCAGATGAGTTAATTCCCTTACAAGATAGATTAGAAATTAAAAAAAGATTTAAAAAACTAGATCCTTTAGAAGAGAGATTTATTTATGTAGAAGTTAAAGGAGCTGATCATGGTTTTATGTGCGAGGAAAGAGAATCCTTCCATAAGGATGCATCATCAATTGGTTGGAATTTATTGATGAAAGAATTAAATTAATAAAATTCATGAGAATAATTTTGATCAGTATCTGCACTAATAATTTACAAAAATTCAATACCTTTATAAAAAACCTTTAAAAAATAGCCTTAGATTAAATAACTTGAAAAGTTAAATCAAGTACTGTCAAAAATGAAAAAACTAAATACTATGAGTCTAAATAATTTTCTAAAGATTCAAATTCATGATGAAAAATTTATTCATAGCATTTGTTTTTGCATTAATGCTTATTAACCCTAGTATTTCTATAGCTGCAGAATCTCCCGTTGATGTACAAGAAGTCTTTGTAGGTTCTGAGACTATGGATGGAGATGCTCTTAAATACCCAAAAGGAAAAGCGGAAATAAGATTACAAAGAGTCGAGTTGGCTGAAGGAGGGATAGTTCCGCTCCACTCTCATCCAATTCCATTATTAGGAAATGTTGAGCAAGGTACAATAGTTGTCAAAAGAGATGGGATGGAAGATCTTATCTATACAGCGGGCGATACTTTTATAGTCGGTCCTAAGACACCAAAACATACAATGGGTAATGCAAAAACTGATAATGCAATAGTTTGGTTTGCAGCAATAGGAGCAAAAGATGTTCCAATTTTAATTCCCGCTGAGGGATAAATTTGAACCTTGAATCAATTATTTTTGATTTTCAGTCAAACTACAATAATGAGAAATTAGCTGCTTTTTTAATAGCAAAGTACGCTATCCGCTTTAATTGATTCTTCAACTAGAACATCTGGCATAACAAACTCTGCAGAATATCTATCTAGAAGCTTCTCATCGTAACCCCTAGATTTAGCAGACATTCCTGAGACATATATGGTAATTTTTGAATTCTTTAAATTTTGAAGATGTTCGTATAAATCTCCAGTACCTTGACCAACTATTTCACCAGCTTTTTTGCAATTTAATATTTGTACTCCGTCTCCTGCTAGAAAAAGTGTTACTTTATGATCGTTTTTTTCTGCAGTAAGGGCAACCAATAAACCTAAAGTTATTTTATTTTTGGATTCTAAACCGCTATAAATATGTACTAAAACTGTATTGTCGGTAATGATAGACATTTAATCCTCCCTAAATTTTGTTTTTATATCCTAAATAAAATCTATTCTCATTAGCTGTTTTTTTATGAAACGCTTACTACTTGCATAGCTAAAAGCTAGTCATTGATTGTGGATCTACATTAGAGAATAGACAATGCTCTTTTTTTAACTTTTTCTTACCATTATTCTGCTTCTTCTTTAACTTCACTGTCCTTTAACTCTTACGCTTTTAGTTCCTCTTTCTCAACTTCAACTACTTTTACCTTTGGTTATTCCGCTTTAACTTCAACTACTTTTGCTGCTATAGATTCAAACTTACCTTTAACAAAATTTACTAGGAAGATTAATATTGGAACATGAGCTAGACCACCCATTATCACTTTAGTTTCTGAATAATACATTTGTAAGTTAATGAGAACTGATACATTTAAGCATAAATTTAATTTGATAATTACTTATATTAAGTTGATATTAGGAGAAATAATCAATTGACAGTCGATCTAGAATAATCTTTAGTTAGCACCTTTTTGATATGAAACTTGAGTCGATTTCAGTTGCCGGTAAAGATGCAAATCAATCAGGAGTTGGTAAAAAATTTTTAATAATATCAATTTCTATCACAATATTATTAAATCTTTCAATCGCAATTTGGTTCTTCATGAATGATATGGGTAGATTTTTAATTAAATGAAAAAAATACTATTGTCAGTAATAGTAACCACGGGAATTATTTATGGCTGTGGATTATTTTGGTTATTTTGGCATTACTAAAGGAATAAATTGAATGACTAATAAATGGAATGATAAATCTTGGCAAAAAGATTTCTTGAATATGAAGTCACATTCACCTGCCGATGCAAAGCTATTAATGGGAGGTGTAAAAGGATTGAAAGATGCTTGGCGTCTTGGTGTTCTGCATGTTGAATACGAAAAACTAAAGAAGATACAAGATCAACAGCAACAATAAGCTCTCTAAAAAGAGGTAAAGAATTTATTTTTGCAAAAAATTCCATTCGAACCTCATTCGAACTTTTAATGTAAAACTTATCACTAAATCACATAATTTTTTCAGCAAAAAAGTTATCCTATATCAGTACTAGCTGGCTCAAAGAAAACATTCGTTGAAAAAAATTAAATGATTCCGGGTACAATTTGACCAGTTGTTATGTATGCTCCAACAAGAGCAATTAGACCAACAAGAGCAAATTTTCCATTTAAATTCTCAGCTCTTATTTTTTGAGGATCAATATTTCTTGATTGATTTTTATTTTCCATTAATAAACACCAGGGATAAGTTGACCGGTTGCTAAATATGTTCCCACTAAGATCATGAAAGCCATCATTGCTGGTCTTCCTATGGCTCTGTTGAGAATATCTTTATTTGAGTCCATTAAAATTAAGAATTAATATTAAAATGTTACTTAATGTAAATAGACATCGAGTAATGACTGTATAAAATGATCCATTCTATACAGAAATGTAGTAAAAATGTAGCAAAATATAGTTTCTTAAAACTTCATATCGACGTTTTTCAAATTTTCAAAAGTAACTTTATTGCTTTTTAAAAATTGCATTTTGATTAGTCAACCAAAATAATAGAAAAACAAAGAATGATAATAATGCTCCAGAAAAGATTGCAGTAAAGAAGAATTCAGTTGTTAATTCTGAATTAAAAAAATATGAATACATTTATATTTCTCAGTGAATATGTTCTGCTGCATTATGGTTGTGATGATTGTGACCATGAGCAATACCTAATTCATGCATTCTTGCATGTTCTTTAATTGTGTCTCTTAACTTATAAGATGATGGTCCAACTGTTGTATAAATCCCATATCCAATTGAGCCAAATAATAAAATTCCAACACTACTCAAAACTAGAAATAAAGTTGGATCTTTGATTGTTCCCAGCATGTTCTATAAATAAATTACAAAATAACCTTAAATATTTTTAAAGATTTGTTCAAGTGCAAAATTTATAAAATAAGGAAGGAAAAAGCATTCTTAAATATAAAGATTAAACGCTTAGATTGTAATTAAGATCATTAATATTAGGATTAATAATCACTAAAATAATACTTTTAAAATGTTTTCCTTAGTAAAATAATTAACACTTTTAGGTTTGAATCTATTTAAATAGATTGATATTAAAGAATTTTATATTTTAAATTTGATTAAACGAAATTTACTCTAATTTGTATTATTTGATGTTGATTAAAATTAGACCTCTAGACTAATTTAGATTTAATTAAATGGTATTAGCAAATGGAAGTTTTGCTTTTTGCACTTTTTTTTATTAGTGCACTTATTTTCTTTATTGCAGGTAAAGATGATTTTGGAAGAACCGAAAATAAATTAATAATTAAAGATATAGAAAAGAAAAAGGTAGAAGAAGACGAAAACATCGAACCCGCTGTAGGAGTCAAAAAACAAGCATAATAAAAAGAAAATTTAAAAAGTACTTATGATTTATGGTTTTGCCTACCTAGGGATGGTTCTTGCTATTAGTGCAGGATGGATTTTTCTTGCAGTCTTAAAAAAACCTGATTTTATTGAAAAGCCACTTGGTGAACTAAAAAATAAAATAAGACCTTTCCTAAATCCAAAAGAAGATCAGTGAAATTTGTTCTAATTTCATTTTTAATTGGATTTATCATCAAAATAAACCTCATAAATGCTCTGCCTATATTTGAAGAAATATATACTGAGGAAAAAATAGCCAATAATCATTTAGCCAAAAAATATTGTGATTCTTTAGAAAAAAATCTATTTAAAGGTCTTGATAAAGAATCAACCTTAAAATACGAATATTTCTTCTCATCTATTCCTGATAATTACATAAAAGACGAGAATAAATTTTTGGAAATTTTCAAATCTGATGTTAAATCAATCTGTTCATATGATTTCTCGAAATCTAATGAAAAAGAATTTAAATCTTTTTTAAACAATTATTTTAAAACCAGAAGTAATACTCCAAAAACTAAAGTTGAAGCAATAAATCCCACACCAATTAATCCTGCAATAATTCCAGTATTAAGATAAACCTTTACCGTAGCTAATTCTTTTCCTTCTTTTTTAGTCATAATTTTTTTACCTGAATAAGCACATCCAAGCTACCAATGAGAACATCAATAGAGCAAGGCTAAGAATACTTTTACTATTAGCTTTACCTTGTTTTTCAGTTGATTTAAAAGGGATTAGTGCCATAAGACTCAATAAAACAGAATTATTTCATGTTTTTTTGATTTATCAAGAAATTTTTATACGCAAATAAGTTATAAAAACAATTTTATTTAAAGAATTAATTAACCCATACCACCCATCACTTTCCTAAATAGATAATTTGATGGATAATTAACCTAGAATTGAACGTTTTTAGTATTCTGTTCACACACCGTTCACACATTGTAGTTTTCTTCTAAAGTATTGATATGAATGAAATTAATTACTGGCTAGTGAAAAGTACATCCGTCTAGTAATTACTGGGATCTCAAGGAATCGTAATTTTTTATTCAAACTTTATTCAAACTTTATTTCACTTATTTCTCTTAATTTTTAACTTAAATATCTTTTAATACTTTCATTGAATCTTCTCGTTAAATTCCTTAAATGATGATTGACAATCAGGTGGTTCTGGATATGAATATCCCTTTATCTTCATCCACCTTTGATGTAATGCTTGCAATATCCATGATTGAGATAAACTTTTAGGACCATTTTCCAATAGTTCCAATTGCTTCTTATCAGAAGTGTATGCTTTGTATTCCTCCCTCCAATTACTTTCGTCCCACTCTGTTTTCATAATTCCTCCTCGCTAAATTAAATAATTTTCTTTATATCCATAATATTTTTTCACTTCAGGTTTTATCCAAAATATCAAAAGTGGTATACATACAGGAAAACAACAACCCGTCATTCCAAGACCTATTATGACTAAACTATAAATCCATACCCAAGGTTTTCTTGGTAAAAATATTGGCAGAATACAAATTAATAATAATGGTATTGAAAATATTAAAAATACCAATCCATAAATTATTAATTCATCATCATTACTTAATAAAAAAAAGGGTGAAATAATTAATGTAAAAAAATAAATTAGACATAAAATAGCAGAGTAAACTTTAAACCAAATAACTACCCTGGGTTTATCAATAATTTGACTATGCACAAAACTTTTTTTTTTAATATTAACATCTTCGTTATTTTAAGATCCTATTAACCCAAATAAATATTTTTATATCCTATTGGTATATTTTCTGGCATATTTATTTCTAGCGTTGCTAAAGAAGTAATTTCTAATTTGATTTCTAATTAGAGAATATTAAACTTACATAAATAAGACACCAGACTTTCCTAAATATAAAACTTGATGGATAATGAAAATCGTTTTTGTTTTTGTTTTTAGATATTGATTGCCAAAAACAAATAGGTTTTTGGAATAAAAATTCAGAGGGCTATATTTCTAACAAAACGAATGATCTTGATGTTATTAAAACTGCTTTGGAATTTCAAACTATTAAAGTGATTTAGCAAACCTATGAGTTTTATATTTATCTGAGTATTTTTACTTATATGTTGAATTGAAGACTTTAAATAATTAATGTTTGTTTTGGGTTTATATATAAGTCATGGATAAAGAACATTTAATTGATTTAATATCTAATAGCATTATTTCTGAGATTAAAGATCTCGAAATTAATGAGGAAAAATTGATTGCAAATAATTATTTAAATAATCTGAATTTAAATCAGCTTAGAATAATTTCTAAAGAATTTATTTTGTAATTTTTATTGAATATTTATTTAAATAAATGAGATTTTCTTTACTATCATTTGAATTTTAATAAGTTAATACCTTTTAATATGAATGATTCAGAAGAATTTAAACCTAGCCTTAAACAAATAAATGAGGATATCAGACCTACATGGGAAGATATCAAAAAACAATCAGAAGTTTTAGTTAACAAACTTGGTTGCCCTAGATCATTTGTAGGAGGGATGCTTCATGCAATAGCAAGCGACTTCTCTGATATGAAAACTTGGGAATAAAATGAAAAACTTATTACTTACACCACTTTTCAAACTATCCAAAAAAAGCACTTTCCTCTTATCACTAAATCAAAACTCGTGCCCTGTTTTAGATGCTGAAGACATCAAAAAGCAAGAACAGAAAGAAGCTATTGAAAGGTTGTACCCGTAAACTTTTAACAGAAATCTATCAGATCATATATACGATGCAGCACGTTCATATGCACCCCCATGCCACCCATTACTTTCCTAAATTGTGACTTTGATGGATAATGAATTTATATCTGAACAAGTTATTCTAACTTCATTCGAACTACATAATTTCGCCGAGAACCAATGCCACAAAAGGAACCTAGCTACTGGCTAATGAAAAGTGAGCGCGTCTAGCTATTACTGGGATTTCAGGGAATCGTAATTTTTTACTCAAACTTTACTCAAACTTTTAAAGACTAAAAAACTAACCGATATTGAGTTCGGTTCGAAGTAAGAAAACCCTGAAACTATTAATCTCTTTTGATGAATAGTCTTCAAATGACAAAGACACAAAGCATAAAAACTACATTAAGTAGCAAGCTAAGTGTCTTGGAAGTAATCTGCATTAATTAAAAAGGTTTTTGTACTCGTGTGTAGGAGTGCGGGGTTAACCTTGAAACCGCTAGGCTCAAGTCCTTACGAAAAGGACAAGTCCTTAGACCACTTATACCGATAAAATATATTCATAACAAGTTTAGGTAACTTGATTCACTAGCCAAAAACTAATGAAAAGGAAGGTAAATTATTTAATAAATTTCTGCTTATAATTCTGGCTTCTCTTCTTCAACTGGCTTCTCTTCTTCAACTGGCTTCTCTTCTTCAACTGGCTTCTCTTCTTCTTCAGAAAATCTTCTTTTTAAAAATTCCGAAATTTTTTGGAAAAGATCCTTTAGGAATTCAAAAATTTTATACAGAATGTTTTTCATAAATAAAATTCCCTATTAGTTTTACGAGATAAAACTTAAACAAAATTAAACACATATTTCTTTTCAAAGCATTCCGAAAAAATACTTAATTCTTTTTTTAGAAAAAAATATTTTTGAAATTATCTTGGATGTCACATCTAAGAGCTGAATTGCAGTTCAATTTTTCATTTGCTAAAAAGATAGAGCGGGCTAAAGTCCAATGCTCCACGAGGATTTAGTCCGCTGCCGAAAGGTGAATCTATCCTAATTAAAGTAACTTTCTGCTAGTTTTGATAAATATATTGATTACTTGATAAATATTTTTTATATATTGCTATTACAAAACTAATAAGGTTATCTAGATTAGTTACTAAATCCTCGTGGAGAAAGCTTTAGTTAACTTCTTTTACTGGTTACTAATAAAATCAGCTATATCACATTATGGTGAGTCATTGGTTCCAGTAGAAGTTCCATCTAATTCAACCAAACCTTTTTCTTAATTTCTAATGGCAGGTATTAAATACTTTAATCAAAAGCTTAGTTAAACTACCTTTTTTATTTTAAAACTAGAATTAATACTCCAAAAATTAAAGTAGAGGCAACAAATCCAACACCAACTAATCCAGCAATTATTCCAGTATTAAGATAGACCTTTACTGTTGCTAATTCCTTCCCTTCTCCAATAGTCCTCATATTTTAAATTTCTTTTTTGATAATCTAATGCGTTCATGTTCTTATCGAGTATGGCAAAAGGAGAATTAGTAAATTTCATGGCATAACACCTCTAAAAAAAATAGTTTATTGAATATTTAATAGATATGAGATTTTATTTATCTCAAGTAACTAGATCCTCTATAAGTAAGCTTTATTGTTTTCTCTTCTTGGCTCTTGCAATATACGAAAGATTTGCCGTTAAAATACATGTTTACCATTATGCAGCTCCTGGTCTTGATCAAGTCCCCGTCCTATGGCTTGATTCGTACTGCGGTCTATCTAATAGTAGATCGGACGATTTGGTAGCATTTACTACACTTTATTTATAGAGTATTTATACTCAGTTGTCAACCCTTAAGATTAAAATTCTCAGTCGCAATAGACTAAACAATGCTGATTAGTTGGATGTTCTCTACATTCCCTCTTCCAATAGTCTTCAAATAAATGGTTATCTCTATCAAGATTTCTTGTTATTTCTTCCATTCTGTATCCAGCATAATTAAATGCTTTTAGGTATCTTGGAAGGATTGTGAATTGATTGAATAGTTTCATTTAGACCTCCTAGATCTATACTTATATTGTCCTCCTATAGCCTTGAAATTTATAGGTCGGTTTGAGGAACTATTAGGTACGGGAAGAGGTATATATTTTGAATCAAAAAATACTAAAGCAGTCCTAAAATTAATACATGGTTGTCATGAGGCAGTTGCAGGGATACAACTGAAGCCAACCATAAATTATTAGAGATCAATTCAAGATTTAAAACACACTCATTATTTAAAAAGAAATCTTCTCCACTTTAGATAAAACTAAAATAAATCAGGATTTGAAAACAATGTAATCATAGATACCAACAGGTATTTAGCTAATTGATTATATATTTAACACACGAGTTAACCCGTTCCAATTTGTTGACTCTGAGGTTTTACCGTTGATTCCTTATCTTCTGAAAGTTGTTCCTTGCAGCTTTAGATTAAAAAACGGTCTTTATTTAATCTAAACCATGCAAAAGAAAATCGTAAAAAAATATGCTGAATTAATGCATCAGGCGCAACAAGCTACTGGAAGAAAAGAAGCAGTTGGACTAATACATAAAGCAGCAAAGTTAAAAACTAAATTTGATAATTACGAGATGATGTGATCATCTACAAAGCAATTTTCCCAAATAAGAATGTCATTCTTAAATAAATTCTCGATTAAAGATATCATTCTCTCAAGCAAAGAGGCATATCAAAAGGAACTCAAGAACAACGGTGTGGGTTCACAAATAGGAAGGTCATTATTTAATAAATTTTCAATTAAAGATATCATTCTCTCAAGCAAAGAGGCATATCAAAAAGAACTCAAGAACAACGGTGTGGGTTCACAAATAGGTAAGTCATTATTTAATAAATTCTCGATTAAAGATATCATTCTCTCAAGCAAAGAGGCATATCAAAAAGAACTCAATAACAACGGTGTGGGTTCACAAATAGGTAAGTCATTATTTAATAAATTCTCGATTAAAGATTTTTCCTTCAATATTTCCAACAGATAAGCGTAATTTATAAAGGGGTACCGTCATGATATATAGAGGAAAGGGGTACACTTTCCTAAATAGAAACTTTGATGGATAATAAATTCATATTCAAAGAAGTTACCCAAACTTTACTCAAACCCTATATATTCGCCGAGATCCTATGGTACAACAGGAACCTAGCTACTGGCTAATGAAAAGTGAGCCTGACGCATACAGTATAGATACATTAAAAAATGATAAGGCAACTTTATGGGACGGCATAAGAAATTATCAGGCTCGAAATTTCATGAGGAATATGCATATAGGAGATAAGGTTTTTTTCTATCATTCGAACTGTAAGCCCCCAGGCATTGTGGGACTTATGGAAGTTACAGATCTAAATATTGTTGATCCTACGCAATTTGAGAAAGATTCAAAGTATTATGATCCAAAATCTAAACCTGAAAATCCAAGATGGGATTGTGTAAAAGTAAAGTACATATCTAAGTCAAATAAACTCTTAAGTTTACCTGAGTTAAAGATTTTATTTAGTGAGGATGAGTTATTAGTTGTAAAAAAAGGGAATAGGTTATCGATATTACCTGTGCGTAATGATATAGCAAAAATAATATTAGAAAAAATATAAAAAATTTTTAATCTTTAAAATTCATTGAAAACATATTTCCAACATAGAGTCTTGTTAAATCCCTATTTTGAAATCCTTTTTGCATTAAAAATCCTGCAATAGCAGCTTGCAGAATCCTGTATTGATCCCAATTAGGATGTTCCTCAACAAATATTTTCATAGCCTTTTGAAGATTTTCTTGGAGTTCACATTTGAAACTTATGACTTCATCTCTCTGATTAAAAACTATTGGATTTTCGTTGTAATTTAATTCTTGCATATTGAAAAAACTTGTTGAAATTTAAATCTACAAAATTTAGTTTTCTCCAAAATCACTAAATCGTCAACAAGAATCATTTATTAAAAGTCTCAAGCAATAGAATAGTGAGAATGTAGTCATAAAAGGAGAGTTCATGGAAATTCATTTTGTAAAATTAAATGTTACTTAAATATCAAGATTTATATAAAATCATAAGTTTTCCACATGTTCTAGATCAACAGATATTTTTTAAAAAAATGTTGTGGAAAAATTGTGAAAAAATTATTTTTTGAGTGGGAAATATTTTCTAAAATTTCCAATTTTATTTATCTTTTAATCCATTGATTCCCACATGTTTTTTATTTCATAAAATAAATTTTGTGCAATTGGTATCGGCCAATACATTTCGAAGGATCTAGTTTGGTCTTGACTTTCAAAAACAAATCTTAAACTCCATTCATTCTTTTTCCCTTCCAACTCGATATACCAAGGTAGTTGTTCTAATTCTAAAGTAATAGATTCTTCATCCATTAGTTCATCCTTTATAACTAATAGTTGTTCATTAATTCTCAAGAGTAGGAGATAAAGTGAATAGAATTCACTTTTTTGTAACTCAATTGACCAATTATCAACGCCAATTAAAAAGCAAAATTTGCCTTTTTTAAAATCTCTAAGTAATCTCCATCCTTTTTGGTCATTTACCAAAATTAGCCTGGAAGTAAATCTGGTTGATCTTGTTCATCGCTAAGTTCAATAATTGACCTTTGAACAGGTTTTATAGTTGACTCATCTAATAAACCATCAAAATCATCAAAACGTCTTTGTTTAGCTCTGAAAGCAATTTTCACTGTAGTTAAATATCTATTAGTTGATTTTCTTATCAAGCTCTCACCCCTCTTAGCAAGATCATTAGAGTCGATTCCTGAGCTATTTGATAACTGCATTAAAAAAAATTTTTACTATATAATATATTTTACAGTTTATTCGACCGTTTCAAAACATAAATTACAAAAAGAACTTAATTGATTCAAATAATTTCATATGGAAGAAAGTTTATCTGGAACACTTGCTATTGATTTAGGAAACACTAATACTGTAATAGCTTTTCAAGATCAAAAAGATATAAATTCTGTTTTAGTTGAAATACCGAAAATTACATCATCTCCAGGAGTCATTCCTACAGCAGTTTGGTTCGAAAAACCTTCAAAGATTCCTAAGATTGGTATTAGTGCTCTAAAGATGAAAGACAACTCAAATTCCGATTTATTTTTTCATTCAAACTTTAAAAGATTAATTGGAAATACTATTGAAAAAAATAACCAAAAAAATATTTTAAAACCTAATGAATGTGGCGAAAAATTTTTTAAAATTTTGTGGGCAAGCATTCCTCACAAATATGAGATCAAAAGACTTGTTTTAACTGCCCCAATAGATACATATAAGGGTTACAGAGAATGGTTAGTTAACCTTTGCGATGAGATATCTGTAGATGAAATAGCACTTGTTGATGAGCCAACTGCGGCGAGTTTAGGAATAAATGTACCATTTGGCTCAAAAATTATGACATTAGATATTGGAGGAAGTACTATCGACATGAATATAGTCAAAATAGAAGGAGGAGAAGGAAAATCTGGTCCAATAGCTGAACTATTAAAATTTAAAGGTAATGATGTAAGCTCAATTTCAAAACAAAAAATAAGGTGTGCTGAAATAATTGGGAAAACGGGCTCAAAAATTGGGGGAAAAGATTTTGATCAATGGATAGTTAATTATTTTATTTCAGATAATAATTATGCTTCTAATCTTTTAAATGCAGAAGCGATAAAATGTAAACTCAGTTCATCTTCAATCAAATATGAAAATAAATATCCAATAAAATTAATTACTGAACAATATAAAGAAAAAGATTTTTACTTAAGTAAAGAAATATTAGAGAAAATACTAATAGAAAATAATCTTCTTAATCACCTTAACTCTTTACTAAAAGATTTATTAAATCAAGCAAGAGGTAAATTTTGCACAGTTGACGACTTAAATGCAATTGTTTTAGTTGGTGGAGGAACTCAAATACCATTAATTAAAGAATGGATAACAAAAAATATTTCAAAAATTCAAATAAAGTCGCCACCTCCTATCGAATCAATAGCTTTGGGAGCTTTAGCAATGACCCCAGGGGTAAAAATTAAAGACATTTTAAACAAAGGATTATCTATAAGGTTATTTAATAAAAGAGAACAAAAACACTTTTGGCATCCAATTTTTTGCAAAGGTCAAACATGGCCAACTGAAAACTCCTATAAACTGATCCTTCAAGCCAGCAAAAATAATCAGAAAATATTCGAAATCATAATTGGAGAAACACAAAAAGAAAGAGCATATGATGTTATTTTCGAAAATGGATTACCAAAGTTATCAGAGGTTCAAAATGAAGAAGAAATTATAAAATGGGACAAAAAACCACTAAAAATAGTACTTAAAAATAAATCTAATATTGGAGAAGACAACTTAAAACTTTTTTTTAAAATCACTAAAAATGCTGATTTATTAGTTAAGTGTTTTGATATTAAAGATGAATTTTTAGGAGAACATAATTTAGGAAATATCTTCTGAAAGCGAGCTATTCAAGAAAAACTCCTTCTTCATCATCAACATTTTTTAAACGTAGACTAATACTTTCTATTTTACTAGTTGGTACTTTTTTACCACAAAAATCTGGCTGAATAGGTAATTCTCTATGACCTCTATCTACCATTACTAATAACATCACTCTTTGAGGTCTGCCCCATGAATATAAAGCATCCATTGCTGCCCTAATTGTTCTCCCAGTGTAAATTACATCATCTATTAAAAGAATTTCTTGTTTCTCAATAGGAGTTGGAATATCTACAGCTTGTATTAGGCGAGTTCCAACTCTATTTTGGTCATCTCTATAAAAAGTTGGATCAATTATACCTTTTCTAACTCTTAAACCTGTCCTAATGAATAATTCTTTTTCTAGCACTTCGGTCAGTTCAATTCCTCTAGTCGGGATACCAACCAACAGAAGGTTATCGAGTTTTGTTACTTTTTCGATAATTTCGGAAGTTAAACGCGAAATAGTTTTTCTAAGCTCAACTTCAGTAAGTATTACGATCTTTTTTGTTTTCTTGGACATGATTTATCAAGAAATAAACGTCATCTAAGTATTTTCATAAATTAGCAAAAGCTAACTATGTTAAATATAAATTGTTAAAGAGTAAGTTTTGAAGCTAAATTTAAGGTTGGATCAGTTAAATAATGAATTTGATCTAAATATGCCAAAGATTAGCAGCAAAAATATAAAAAGATTAAGTGTTCCTCAGAGCCCTGTAGTTCTTGCAATCCTAGATGGATGGGGATATCGAAAAGAAAAATCAGATAATGCTATAAAAAGTGCAAGTACTCCAATCATGGACTCATTGTGGCATGCTTACCCTCACACCCTAATAAGTGCTAGTGGATCTGATGTAGGTCTCCCAGATGGTCAGATGGGTAATTCAGAGGTGGGGCACCTTACCATTGGTTCGGGAAGAATAATACAACAAGAACTTGTAAGGATCTCAAATATTGTAAAAAATAATCAATTAGGCCTGGTAAATGAGTTAAAAGAGATGGCTGAATCATTAAAGAAAAATAATTCTACTTTGCATATTACGGGATTATGTTCCGATGGAGGAGTTCATAGTCATATAGATCATTTATTAGGTTTAATAAAATGGGCATCTGATAATGAAATCAAAAAAGTTGCAATCCATATTATTACCGATGGAAGAGATACGCCTGCAAAAAGCGCCTCTAAATATCTTAGTCAAATAGAATCATCTATAAAAAAATTTAACACAGGCGAAATCGCTTCAATATGTGGAAGATACTGGATAATGGATAGAAATCTTTTATGGGATAGAACAGAAAAAGCATATTCTAATTTGACTGATCCAGATATTCAAATAACAAATATCTCTCCTCAGGATTACATAGAAAAAAGTTATGCCAAAAACATAACCGATGAATTTATAGAGCCCATACGAATGTCTGAAAACTATCTTAAAGATGGGGATAGTTTGATTTGCTTTAACTTTCGTCCAGACAGAGCAAGACAAATAGTCAAATCCCTTTCAGTTAAGGAATTTTCAGACTTTGAAAGAAAAAATTATCCAAATCTAGATTTTGTCACTTTTACTCAATATGATCCCAACTTTCCCGTTAAAGTTGCATTTCCTCCTGAATCACTGAATAATTTTATAGGCCAAATAGTGTCAGAAAATGGACTTAAGCAATACAGAACCGCGGAAACAGAAAAATATCCTCACGTAACATACTTTTTTAATGGAGGAGTTGAAATTCCTTTACCTGGAGAAGAGAGACATTTAATTCCATCTCCAAGAGTCGCAACTTATGATATGGAACCCGAAATGTCTGCGGAGGAATTAACTATTAGTTGCTCTAAAGCAATTAAAAGTGGAAATTATGCTTTTGTTGTAATTAATTTTGCCAATCCTGATATGGTTGGCCACACAGGCAACATAGATGCAACAATCAAAGCCATAGAAAAAGTAGATAAATGCGTTGGTCAAATAGTTAATGCTACTGGGGAAATGGGTGGAAGCATTCTTATTACAGCCGATCATGGTAACGCAGAGGTAATGAGAGGACCTGAAGGAGAACCATGGACAGCACATACAATAAATAAAGTTCCATTAATTTTGATTGAAGGTGAAAAAAGAAAAATACCAGATATGGGAAATGAAATTAATTTAAGAGAAAATGCCGGCTTAGCAGATATTGCTCCCACTTTATTGCAATTATTAAATCTCCCAATACCAAGAGAGATGACAGGCAAATCTCTTATTCAAGAAATTGAATTAAAAGGTTATAATAAAGTCGTTCAACACGTTTAAAGTTAATAAAAGTTTTTTAAGCAATGATTCAAATTATTAGTTGGGTTTGGGTATTTTCTGGAGTTCTTCTCATTCTCTTAGTTTTACTTCATAGTCCCAAAG
>QCPU01000016.1 GCA_003212395.1 Prochlorococcus sp. AG-442-B03
TCTTTGCTGCACGGTCTGCTTCATCAATTTCCATTTTTTGTTTATAAGTTATATTTTTATTCGGTTCAAATCTAAATTTTTCAGTACCAGTTACTTTGTCTACAGCCATATCAAAAGGTCCTGTTACCTTTGAACCATTTTCATATTCATTACCAGTAACACCTTGCGTATTTTTTTCAGAAAAATTGTCTCTTGATGGTGATTTAACAGAGAATTCGTTCCAAGAATTACCTGCTGACTTTTCAGGATTCGCATAAGCAGTATCATGAGGAGGATTATCACAAGCTTGTGAAAACTGATCTCCACCAACATAAGGCGTCCCTGTTAGGTTTTTACAAGCACCTTTCTTAGCACCTGTCATTACTCCGCCAATCCCTGGTTGCTGTCCTGTAAGTCTTGCATTTGAATTATTTCCAGAATTAACTGTTGCTCGTGATTTCATATCTTCAGAAGTTTGAGTATTACAATTCTCATTAATCTGATCTAAGCCTGCGTATGGTGTTCCTGTTAAAACTTTGCATGAACCTGGTTCATCACCAGTTACTATTTTTGATCTTCCTGTCATAGTACCGCTTATTAAATTTGACTTTGAAGAAAGGCTTAAACCTACTTTTCTAGCTTCTGGTTTTGGTTTTGAACCGCAAAACTTATCATATTGTTGAGATCCTATGTACTCATCACCAGTTACATTCTTGCAACTCCCATGTTCATTGCCTGTCATATGGTCTGATCTTCCTACCCCTGTACCAGTTACATTATTCCCGTTAAGAGTGTTGTAAGTGCCTACTTTTTCAAATGCCTTACCTTTTGGATTTGGCTCTGAGCCAAGATATTGATCTCCAGTCAACTGATGTCCAGAACCTGATTCATCTCCAGTAACTAGGGTTGATCTACCAGGAAGTGATCCAGATACTTTTAATCCATCAGTTGTAGTACTGTGTTTAACCTTTGAGGGATTTTTTGGAACATCACCACAATACTTCTCTGATTGATTAGCAGATACATATTCAGTACCTGTAAGGTTTTTACAAGTCCCAGGCTCATCACCTGTGACCCTCTCAGATCTACCAACTTCATTTCCAGTTACTTTATTACCTGATGCTGTAGAGGTAACAGTAGATCTAAGTGGTTGTTTATAACTTGGTCTACCTTGACAAAATTGATCAACTACTTCTGCTCCCATATATTGAGTACCAGTGACAGTTCTGCATGTACTTGCTTCATTGCCTGTAGTTTTTACAGATCTATTAGCTTGTGTTCCAGTAACTATTTGACCTGAATCAGTTTCACTTTTACCAACTTTCCAGCTAGCATCAGCAATATTTTGTTTGGCACCATTTTTATTTGGACCACATGGTCTACATTTAGCATTACCTTTTTTGCCTGTGGCACCAGTTTTACTCCTTAGCTCTCTAACTCTCTGAGAAATCTCTCTACTACTTAAATCTGGGTCTCCCCTTCTAGCTAAAGAAGCTGCACTGGTATTTTGTTTAGTTGCTGATTTACCATGCTTAGATTGAGCTTCTCTTCTGGCTAAAACGATATCTCTACTTGTATTAGTAATAGGCTTTCTCTTCTGATTAATTCTTCTTTTAACGTTGGGTTTTAGGGACTTAGATTCTATATTACTTGAATCTTGACTTTCTTGATTTTTACTTATTGTTGATTTAACTGTGTTTACAGGAATTTCTTTTTTAACTTCGGTACGGGTTCTATCGGCTGAGGTTATAGCTGATTTCCCATGGGTAGACATTGCTTTTCTTCTCTCTATAACTAACTCTTTACTAGATAAAGTTGTTGAAGAAAACTTACTATTTACCTTAGTTTTTGGAATATGTTTTGCAACTGGTTTAGTATTGTTTAGATTATTGGAAGACTGAGTGCCAGAAATATGTATATCTTGAGAAGATCGAACTCTGTCTTTAGTTGTTGAAGAATAGGCAGCAGCTTTTTTTCCGCCATCACTCATAGCCTTTCTTCTTTCTAGTGCAATCTCTCTACTGGTTTTTTTTGACATAATCTTCAAATGTGAAACTCTTTTGAAAAACTTTCTCCAAAAAATTTTTTTTGGAGAAAGATATTTACTACATAAAGTAGATTTAACGTCCTTGGAAAACTACAAAAGCTGTCCCTTGGCTTTGAGTGTAAGCATCGTATCCGATGATTCTTACATGGTGATCAGGGTATGCTCTATGACATGCCTCTAATTCACTTACAACCAAGTTAAGATCTTTTTCCCCAAAGAATGGGAGCTTCCAATAAGACCAATAAGTTTGCATACTTCCACTTGGATGAACGTGCTCAATAACAGGACTCCAGCCTTGAGCAATGATGTATGCAATTTGATCGTATATTTCTTCCTGGGTCATCGGTGGTAAAAAACCGAATGTTTCCAGGGTTGCAACTGTTTGATAGTCGCCTACTGTGCTCTGGAAAGGCATAATTAATTTAAATGTGAATGAAATTACTCGTAATAGAACGAGATTTTTAGAAGTTTGAGGAGAAGAAGAATCTCCTCAATTTTGAAATCTGGTTTAACCTTGAACGTCAAGCTTGTCGACAGTATCAAATTCAAACTTAATTTCCTTCCAAGTTTCAAGAGCAATAGCTAATTCAGGACTGTGCTTAGCAGCTTCCATAAGAATGTCTCTACTCTCTTTTTCGATTTCGCGACCAGCATTACGTGCTTTTACACAAGCTTCTAGAGCAACTCTGTTGGCTGCAGCTCCAGCAGCTGAACCCCATGGATGACCATGAGTTCCTCCACCAAACTGAAGACAAGAATCATCTCCAAAAATCGCTAGTAGTGCAGGCATATGCCAAACGTGAATACCACCTGATGCGACAGCAAATACTCCTGGCATTGAACCCCAATCTTGATCAAAGAAGTTACCTCTTGATCTATCTTCGGGAACAAATGACTCTCTTAAGTTATCAATGTAACCAAGAGTTGTTTGACGATCACCTTCTAGTTTTCCAACAACTGTTCCAGTATGTAATTGATCTCCTCCGGAGAGTCTCAAACATTTTGCTAGAACTCTGAAATGGATACCATGTTTAGGATGTCTATCAATAACAGCATGCATCGCTCTATGAATATGTAGAAGCATGCCATTTTTACGACACCAGTTTGCTAATCCAGTATTTGCAGTAAAACCGCCAGTTATGTAATCATGCATGATGATTGGCATATCTAGCTCTTTTGCAAATTCAGCCCTTTCGTATAGTTCTTCAGGAGTGTTAGCAGTACAGTTTAGGTAGTGACCTTTAACTTCTCCAGTTTCTTGCTGAGCAAGCTTAACTGCTTCTGCAACAAACTCAAATCTTTCTCTCCAACGCTGGAATGGTTGAGAATTTATATTCTCGTCATCCTTAGTTAAATCAAGACCACCTCTAAGGCACTCATATACAACTCGACCATAGTTTTTACCAGATAATCCTAATTTAGGTTTAATGGTACAACCAAGAAGAGGTCTTCCGTATTTGTTTAAACGATCTCTTTCAACTACGATCCCATTTGGTGGACCACCGCAAGTTTTGATGAAAGCGATTGGGAATCTAATATCTTCTAGACGTAAGTGTCTTAGAGCTTTAAATCCAAAAACGTTTCCTACTAGAGATGTTAATACGTTTGTAATTGAACCTTCTTCAAAAAGATCTAAAGGATATGCAATAAAGGCATAAAAAGCTTCAGGATCTCCAGGAACATCTTCGATTCGATAACAACGTCCTTTATAAAATTCTAAATCTGTAAGTAACTCGGACCAAACTGTTGACCAAGTACCTGTTGAAGATTCAGCGGCAACAGCTGCTGCAACTTCTTCTCTGGGAACACCTTCTTGACCTGTACATTTGAAACAGGCTAGTAAATCGGTGTCTAGGGGTACATATTCAGGAGTCCAGTAGGTATCTCTGTACTCCTTTACCCCTGCATCATACTTCTTACTCATAAGGATAAATTTAGGTCTGTGTAGGGAAAATAATTATTGTGCAAAATTTAATAACTTTGCTTTACTTAATTAGTCCTTTTGACCAAGAAATTCACCGTTACCAAGAGCAGGTTCAACTTCTCTATGAGGACGAGCAATAATGTGAGCTGCAACTAAACCGTCACCAACTCTTTCACAAGCATCAGCACCAGCTCTTACAGCTGCGTTAACTGCACCTGTCTCGCCTCTAACTAATACTGTGACATAACCGCCACCTACGAATTCACGACCAATAAGGCGAACTTCTGCAGCCTTTGTCATCGCATCTGCTGCTTCGATTGCAGGTACAAGTCCGCGTGTCTCGATCATGCCGAGAGCGATACCCATTGTTTCTGTAGCCATTGTCTACTAATTACTAAATGTGGAATGTTCAATTCGAAGAATGCTTCATTAAGTACTTATAAGTCAAGCGTTTTCGATAAAATCTCCATTAATGTTTTTTCTATCATTCATAAGTTAAACTTATCACCCTTGGTACTATTGATATGTCAATACTTATGCAAATTAGTTAGTGCATCAAAACATACTGTTGTGTTAAGAAAAAATTTACATTATGTTATTTCCGTACGAGGCAGGCCCTGTCTACACAGGTGTGGAATGTTCAACCTTTCCTGTCTCTGTATCTAGCATTGAAGTAAGATAATATTCTCAATAAATTTATTAGTTATTTTGAACCTTCCAGTATTAACTATTGCGAGTGGAAACAGAAGCAAAGTTTCTGAAATTTCGGAAATGCTGGATGTTTTGTCTTTAAAGGTTCAGAAGCAACCAGAATATTTAAATGTCGAAGAGACTGGAAACACATATTTTGAGAATGCATTTTTAAAAGCAAAAGCAGCTGCTTTAGAGACAAAAACTTGGGCATTAGCTGACGATTCAGGTCTTGAAGTGGATATCTTAGATGGCAGACCAGGCATATATTCTGCTCGATATGCCAAAAACAACGCTGAAAAAATTAAAAAATTAATTAATGAACTTTCTAATAGTCCTTACAGGAGCGCAAGATTTATAAGTTGTATGGTTTTATGTGATCCCTCAGGAAACTTAGTGAAGGATACAACTGGAATATGCTGGGGAGAAATACTTAAGGCCCCAAAATATCCAAATGGGGAGTTCGAATCTATTTTTTGGGTAAAAGAAGCTAACTCTGTTTATGGAGAGCTCTCACAATCACAACTAAGTAAGTTAGGAAGCAGGGGTAAAGCTGCCAAAATTATGTCACCTTACCTCAAAAAAGAAATTGGTTTAAATTAAAAAAATTTCAATAACTTGAAATTTCATCAATTGCTCTTATAGCAGCAGCTGCTGCTTCTTCTACATCTCCTTCTTTCCCTGCCAGAGTTAATCTACCAAAAGCGCCAACTGCCTTAACATCAACAACAGTTATATTTGATGCTTTTTCTGCTTCATTTGCTGCTTTTAAGACATACCCAGCCGGTTCAGTTTCTAATATAAACATGCTCATTCCAGATTGAATCATTGATCCACTTCTGTTTTGTCTATTTATTAAAACAGCATGATCTGGAGTAATGGCTCGAATAACTTCTGTCCAACTTGTTGAAGGTTTGGTTCTTTTTCTAACTTCACTTCCAATAGCATCTAGAACAACATCCCCAGAATGTAAAACTGTACTTTGATCTTTGTGATAAAGAGCAAGAGAGCCAAATGCTCTTTCAACAATCATCTGACCAAGTCTTACATTACTTGCTTTTAAGGCAATATCAGTGACTCTATGCACGGCCATCCCAGGTGAAACTTCCATCCAAAGGCATGAATCTCCGGGTATAGGTAAAAAACCTCTACTAACCGTCCCCATATATGCAGCTAATTGAGGTTGAAGAGAATCCAAGAAAACATATGTTCTCAATTCAATTTGCTCAACTTGACTTGCTTGTCTGGACACCAAAGTCTTTTCTGAATCAGTTGTAATAAAACAGCTTGCACCACTGGCCTGAGATTGCACCTCAGATCCTGTAACAAGAGAACTGCCTTTTTTTCGTTCCCCTCTGTTTAAACTAGAAGTTGGTTCCATTCACGCGACTATAACGGATAATGGTTCATTTTTTCTATTAAATTTACTTGCATGCTTCTCACAAAACGATAACTTCAAGTAAAAGATATGCATTTTTATGGGAACTTCTCAAAAAAAAGAACCAAATGTTTCTGGCACTGAAAAAGAATTAACTCCTGATCAAACTCTTGGATTAGTTAGCCTAAGCTTGATGCAAAAACTATCTCAGAAAGACCCATCTTTTAGTTGGTTAGAAGAAGATAAAATTGAAAAAGTAAATCTTAAGAACCTTAGAGATAGACTGGAGTTAACGCAATTAGCTATAAATACTGGAGCACCTTTAACCACTTTAGAAGTAACAGCTTTAATTGGGGCAAAGCCAGGGAAATCTAAGTTAGAAAGAGCAGGATTATTAGCAACGAAAATAGCTAGAAATGTGTGGAAGGTTTCAAAAATAAGTCAAGGAAATTCCTTCTACAGAAATTAAAATACGCCCCAAAAGTTTTTTTCATAATTCCCATTTAAGTATTTAAACATTCATATAAGTTTTTTAAATGTGTTCATTTTGTAAGAGAACTTATTAATTACTTTCATAAATTAAAAAGTTTATGCAAGCTTGAAATATAAGCTCTTGCAAATTTTTAATGAGTAAAGTTGAATTTAATAAGGAAACTGGGCCCAGAGAAGTTTTTTGTGGGTTAACTTCAATAGTTTGGCTGCACAGAAGAATGCCGGATGCATTTTTTCTTGTTGTAGGCTCAAGGACATGTGCTCATTTAATTCAAAGCGCTGCTGGAGTTATGATTTTTGCTGAACCAAGATTTGGGACGGCTATTCTTGAAGAGAAAGATCTTGCTGGTCTTGCTGACGCTCATGAAGAATTAGATCGAGTGGTAAATGATCTTATTGCGAGAAGACCAGAAATAAAAACTCTTTTTCTAGTTGGATCTTGTCCAAGTGAGGTAATCAAATTAGATCTTGCCACTGTCGCGGAGAAATTAAATAAAAGATTTTCAGGTCAAGTGAGATTCGTTAATTACTCTGGCAGTGGGATAGAAACAACTTTTACCCAAGGAGAGGATGGCGCCTTAAAAGCTTTAATTCCATTAATGGATTCATCAGATAAGGAGAAGTTATTATTAGTTGGTACTCTTGCAAATAATGTAGAGGATAGGTTTAAAAAGATTTTTAGAAATTTAGGAATTTCAAATATTGAGAGCTTCCCACCCCGTCAATCAACAGAATTACCAAAAATTGGCAAAAATACAAAAGTTTTATTAACTCAGCCTTATTTAAGTGATACCGTTCGAGACCTAAAACATCGTGGTTGTGAAATAATTTCGGCTCCATTTCCTCTTGGTATCGAAGGAAGTACTGAATGGTTTTTAGCTGCAGCGAAAGCTTTCAAAATTAGTGAACTAAAAGTTCATGAAATTATTTCGCCTTTAATTAATAGAGCAAAACTTGCTCTTGAATCTCACAAAGAAATACTTAAGGGAAAAAGATTATTTCTTCTTCCTGAATCGCAACTGGAGATATCTTTGGCAAGATTTTTGCATAATGAATGCGAAATGGATCTTATAGAGGTAGGCACTCCTTACCTAAATAAAGATTTAATGAAAGAGGAGATTAATTTATTACCTGATAATACAAAAATTGTCGAAGGGCAACATGTAGAAAAACAATTAGATCGAGTGAGAGAATCTAATCCAGACTTAGTAGTTTGTGGAATGGGTTTAGCTAACCCTCTTGAGGCGGAGGGCATTAGTACTAAGTGGTCAATAGAAATGGTATTCAGTCCAATTCATGGAATTGATCAAGCCGCAGATTTGGCTGGTCTCTTCTCCAAGCCTTTAAAAAGAAATCAAATACTAACTTCAAAAACTTTAGTAACTCATTAAAAACTATGGAATTAACTCTTTGGACGTATGAAGGCCCACCACATGTTGGTGCTATGAGAATTGCCTCGTCAATGAAAGACATTCATTATGTGCTTCATGCCCCCCAAGGAGATACATATGCAGATCTTCTCTTTACAATGATCGAGAGGAGGGGGCAAAGGCCACCAGTAACCTATACAACTTTTCAGGCTAGAGACCTTGGAGGCGATACAGCTGAATTAGTGAAGAAAAATATTAAGGAAGCGGTTGAACGATTCAAACCCAAAACTCTTTTAGTCGGAGAAAGTTGTACAGCAGAACTTATCCAAGACCAACCTGGAGCTCTTGCGAAAGGAATGGGGTTTGATATGCCGATTGTGAATCTTGAATTACCTGCGTATAGCAAGAAAGAAAATTGGGGGGCCTCAGAAACCTTTTATCAATTAATAAGAACCCTTTTAAAAGAAAAAGTAAGCTATTCAGAGAAAATAAGTCCTCTAAGGTGGAAGGAATTTGGGCGTAGACCAAAAGTCAATATACTTGGCCCTTCATTACTAGGATTTAGATGCAGAGATGATGTAATTGAAATCCAACGCATACTTTCAGAGCAAGGAATAGATACAAACGTAGTTGCTCCATTAGGTGCTAGTCCAGATGATATTGAAAGACTAATTGATGCTGAAATAAATATTTGTCTTTATCCAGAAATTGCGGAAGCATCATGCGAATGGCTTAAACGGAACTTTGGAATGGAATATACAAACACTATTCCAATTGGAATAAAAAATACAATTGAATTTATAAATGAAGTTCATAAGAAATTAGATCTTCCTTTGACGAATAAGAAAGAATTAGAAAATAAATCAAAACTTCCTTGGTACTCAAAATCAGTTGACTCAAATTATCTAACTGGCAAAAGAGTTTTTATTTTTGGTGATGGAACACATGCAATTGCAGCAGCCAAAATTGCTAAGGAGGAATTGGGGTTTGAAGTAGTGGGTCTTGGGACATACAGCAGGGAGATGGCCAGGCAAGTAAGAGCTACTGCAAAAGATCTAAATGTAGAAGCTCTGATAACTAACAATTATCTAGAAGTGGAAGATGCCATGAAAAAAGCGGCCCCGGAACTAGTTTTAGGGACTCAAATGGAAAGGCATAGTGCAAAAAGACTCGGCATTCCATGCTCAGTAATTAGTACTCCAATGCATGTTCAAGATGTTCCTGCAAGATATAGCCCTCAAATGGGATGGGAAGGAGCAAATGTTATTTTTGATGACTGGGTACATCCCCTAATGATGGGCTTAGAAGAGCATCTTATTGATATGTTCAAACATGACTTTGAGTTTGTTGATGGTCATCAAAGCCATTTAGGACATACAGCGAAAAATACAAAGCAAATTTTAAATTCTGACGAAAAAAAAGATAAAAATAGTAAAGAAGGAATTATCTGGACTGAATCTGGTAGAGCTGAATTAATAAAAGTTCCATTTTTTGTAAGAGGTAAAGTTAAAACAAATACTGAAAAATACGCAATCTTGAGAGGAATTCCAGAGATAAGCGATGAAACTCTTTACGATGCCAAAGCATATTTCAGTTAATTTTTACTAATAAACTATAATTAAGTCATGAGTATTTTCACTCATAATTTAACAGATTTAATCCTAAAAATTCAGTTATAAGAACATATTTCCCGCTTTTAATACAATTAAATACATATTTGTTTATAAACATATTTCATGTGTATTTGCGCTGCAAGAATATAAATAATAATGTGTTTTAAGCTTTAAATGACAAGTACTATAAATAGACCTCTTGATGGAGAAGGAAGTGTTCAAGTAAAGCAAGATCCAAAAATAAATATTGAGGAAGGGGCTTTAGTTATTGCCGTGTATGGGAAGGGTGGCATCGGAAAATCAACTACATCATCAAACCTTTCTGCAGCATTCTCAAAGTTAGGTAAAAAGGTTCTACAAATTGGATGTGATCCGAAACACGATAGCACTTTCACTTTGACGCACAAAATGGTTCCTACAGTTATCGATATTCTCGAAGAGGTAGATTTTCATAGCGAAGAATTGAGGCCAACCGATTTCATGTTTGAAGGTTTTAATGGCGTAATGTGCGTTGAAAGTGGAGGTCCTCCAGCGGGGACAGGGTGCGGGGGATATGTAACCGGTCAGACAGTTAAACTGCTAAAAGAACATCATTTATTAGAAGATACTGACGTTGTTATTTTTGATGTTCTAGGAGACGTCGTTTGCGGAGGATTTGCAGCTCCATTGCAACATGCAAATTATTGTCTAATTGTTACCGCTAATGACTTCGATTCAATATTCGCTATGAATAGAATTGTCTCTGCAATTAAAGCAAAAGCAAAAAATTATAAAGTCAGATTAGGTGGGGTAGTCGCAAATAGATCAAAAGATACAGATCAAATTGATAAATTCAATGAAAGAACAGGTTTAAAAACTATGGCCCACTTTAAAGATGTCGACGCCATTAGAAGATCAAGACTAAAAAAATGCACCATTTTTGAAATGGAACCAACTGAAGATGTTATTGAAGTTCAAAATGAATATTTATCTCTTGCCAAAAATATGCTTGAAAACGTAGAACCTTTAGAAGGTAATCCACTTAAAGATAGAGAAATTTTTGATTTATTAGGATTTGATTAGTATAAATTAATCTAACCCAACCAATTGGCTTGTTAAATCATAAGTTTGTTGAGAGGTCTTCGTATCAATTATTCTTTTTGACAACTTTTGAGAAAAAGCTTTTCTGCCAGTTTTCTGACGATTTCCCCAGCTCCAATGAACTGATGGTTTAGCAAATTCTTTATAGGTTGCCACTTGAGCGACCCTCTCTCCTGCCAGTCTTTGTGAAACATATCCTTTTGTTATGAATTTTTGAAATATCGGGAAAAGGAATCTAAATAACCAAGGTGTATCTCTAAAAAGTTTTGTATCAGCTACACATCCAGGATATAGAGAATTTACAATAATCTTCTCTGCAGGATATCTTTTTGATAATTCCTGAACGGTCACCATATTGCAAAGTTTACTATCCTTATAAGCTTTACCAGGTTTAAATTTCTTTCCATTCGCCATACTTATTGGAGATAAAAAACCATTTTTGAATCCAGATAAATCTCCCAAATCAGCTGGGGCAGGGATGGGGATCCTTCCTCCAAGTTCTGAATAATTAGCCGTAACAGTCCCTAATACTGTAATTCTTGGCTTGAATACAGTTGATTTGCCATTTAAAACAATTTCTCTTTCAGAAGATAAAATATTTTCCATAAGTAGGTTTATCATAAGAAAATGTCCAAAATGATTCACTGCCATAGAGTTTTCAAACCCTTGAGCAGACCTTTCAGGTCTCTTTAGTCTCGGTTTATAAACTGCTGCATTACAAATAAGAGAGTTTATTGGCTTCTTAAATCTTTCTAATATTTCATCGCAACCTTTTCTCACATCATCCAAGTTAGAAAGATCTATTTCTATAAAGTGAACATTATTAACTTCCTCTTTTGTCAAGGATTCCTCAGCTATTTTTATAGCTCTTTTATTTGATCGATTAACTGCTATAACCTCCCATCCAAATCTTAATAGAGGTTTTAGAGTATTTAATCCAACTCCTGAAGTTGTTCCTGTTATTAGGACTAAACCCTTAATGTTCTTACTCACTAGCAAAAAAGTTAATTGAAAAATGAAAAGTAGAATGATTCAAGATCATCCTTATCAACGCCATATTACTCTGATAATGTCCCTAGAAATTATTTGATCCTGATCCTTCATAAATCTTTGCTGACCTTCAGAAGAGAATAAATCATCAAACTTATCTATTAAATTATTAAATCTATATTTTTCATATAAAAATGAGTCTTCAATTTCCCTTAATCTGGTTAACCTTACTTTAGAACTATAGCCAAGCTTAATCAGGCTTATCATTGCTAAAAGGGAAAAGCTAATTTTTATAATTAAAAAAATCAATGATACAAAATTATCATGTTTCTGTTGTCTTTTTAAAAATACAGGCCCTAGATATTTTTTGTAAAAAATACTATTTTTATAAAAAGATTTTGACAAATTAAGTACTTGATATTTTTACTGAATAAATCAATTCAGTCTTATTATATTTTTACCTTATAAATTTTAAATTTTCTAATGTACTTTAATTCCTACCTAAACTAATTCCTAGTCTTAGTGCTAAAACTCCTGCATGCATAACAACTATGAGGCTTAATGCAATTAGATTTATAGTTTGAGTTGGCTCCATGGTAAAAAAATTATTTTCTATATTCTCCACCGAAAAGAGGGGATTTGAAACACTATTACAAAATGATGTTACGTAATTAACAAATTGAAAGAAAAAATTTATTGAAAATTATTATAAATAAATCAATAAAATTAATTTTGGAAATAGAAAATCAGGCTTTAATTTTTTCAACAAATAATTTATCTGGATTTGATCAAATGGCTTTAGATTTAAATTCTTTAGATCAGACAATTTCGAATCCTGAAATAATTCTCACATTGAGGTTCTACTATTGGACTGGGGATTGGCTTTCAATTGGCTATCACCAAAAGGAAATTCCTCTTCATTGGAAAAATTTATTATCAAATGGGGAAATTAATATTGTTAGGCGTCCCTCTGGAGGGGGTGCTGTTCTGCATTCAGGAGGTATAACATATGCATTAACATTTAAAAAAACATACTATAAATCCTTAAGTTATGAAATGGTTAATGATTGGTTAATTAAAAGTTTAAGAGAATTAGGTCTAAGCTTACAATATGGTAATTTACGAAAATCACGCATTAAAACAAATTGTTTTGGGACTTCATTAATTTCTGATTTAGTTGATAAGGATGGGTTTAAGAGAATAGGGAGTGCTCAATTTCGTAAAAAAGGTGCATTCCTTCAACATGGAGAGATTCAAACAAATCCTTCAAAAGATTTGTGGTTCAAATTATTTAAAGAAGAAGCTCCACCAAAAGTAAATTTAGGCCTAACAAATGATGAAATAGTTCAACATTTAAGAAATTCATTCCTAAAGAATAAATCAAATATAAATTTTAAAAATGTTGAGATAGATAATAAAAATATTAGAAAATTGTCATAACAAGAATTATTAAAGGTCTCCTTTCTGCTTCATTGAATTAATTATTCTAGGCAATTCAATTCCTAAGGGATAATGATTTTTAAAGTTTAATTTGTTAACAATATCTGAAGGCAAATTAAACCCTAATTTATTCAATACAAAGTTTCCAATTTTTGACCTATCTATTATCCCCAAAGGGATATCTGCAGCATTGAGAACCAATAAAAAACCATCACTTGTTTCTTCAAGTCTTTCTATAGTTTTCCATAATTTATCGTTACAAGATACACTTACTAAACTATCGATTGGTTTCTTAAAATCTCCAACAAAGTTACGTTCCCATTTTTTTAAGGAAACAGTTTTTAAAATATTCTCATCAATATAACCAGTCCATCTACCATTATTCGTAACAAAAAATTTTTTATCTGATGCATCCTTTTTATTTTTTATTAACGTATTAAATTCTGAGAAATTAGAATCGAATTCAATTTTTCTCAAAGGCTTTAATTTAAGCTCAGAAACTTTACTAAATTTAAGTATGTTTTCAATTTTAAAAAATTGACTTTCAGATTTTGAAGAATTAACTCCAAACAAGCCCAAAAAAGAAAGAAAAAAACCAAAGTAAAAGTTAAATCTAAATAAACAAACTATCCCAAAAAATAGAACAAAAAAAGATAAGAATAAATTTACTTTATTGAGGAAATTTCTCCCTTTGCTTTTACTGCCTGAGAAATGCCAAATAATACTTTTTAATAAATTTCCTCCATCTAAAGAACCAATTGGAATCATATTTAATAAACCTAAGAATAAATTAAATATACCTACTCTAGAAATTACATTAATGGCTATTTGTTCTTTAGATGCACTGTAATTACTAATTATAAGTAGGATAGATGCTGTAGCAAAACATAATAGAGGTCTAACAATTGCAATTTTTATATTACCTAAAGCAGTTTGGCAATACTTATCTATTTGTAAAATTGGTCCTAGAAAATAAAAAGTAATTTTTTTTATTTTTACGCCCTGATTAAGAGAAACAAAAGCATGAAAAATCTCATGAAAAATCATTGAAGATAATAAGAAAAATGAAGTTAAAAATCCTATAATCCACGCCTCTTTAATATTGTAAATATCACCTGAAGTTAAATTAACCTGATTACTTATACTCCATGAGAATAAAAAGAGAATAACAAACCAATAAGGGTGGATTTTAAAGGGAATTCCCCATATTTTAAAAATTTGATAACTTCTCAAAAATAATCTCCGCTATATTTAGCAATAATATTAATTTTACATAAAGGATAATTATATGCCCAAGACTAATACTTTAATTAAAATTTGTGGCCTAACGTCAGAGGAACAAGCTCTTCAAGTCGCTAAATTAGGAGCTAATGCTATCGGCATTATTTCAGTAGAAGAGTCACCAAGATATATATCAGCTAAAATTAAGAAAAAAATTTTTAGAACCTTAGAAAGGTTGTATCCGAAAATCGAGAGGGTATCAGTTGTACAAAATTGTCCAATAGACTTAATTATTAAAAATTTCTTAGGCAAACCAAGTGAAACGATTATTCAACTACATGGAGATGAAGATATTGATTACTGCAAAAAAATAAGGGAAAAAATTCCCAATATTGGCCTATGGAAGGCTTTCAGAATAAAAACGGAAAAGGACATAGATAAAATCAAACCTTTTGAGGATTTTGTAGATGCGATACTTCTTGATTCTTGGAATAAAGATACTTATGGAGGTTCAGGGAAAAAAATAAAATCTATCTATCTAAAGAATCTCAAATTTAGCAAACCTTGGTGGTTAGCAGGTGGAATATCGATTGAATGGATTGATGAAATCCTTACAGAAATCAAACCAGATGGACTAGATATTTCTAGTAGTATTGAATTATCTCCAGGTTTAAAAGATATTAAAAGAACAGAGGATCTTTTTAAGTTTTTAAAAAGGAATTAGTAATTATTAGTAGCGGACTGCTGTTTTACAAGCTCAAAAAATTCTTGTTTTAAACTTAAATCGTGTCTAAAGTCGCCTCTCACAACAGAATTAATCATACTTGTATTTGGTTCTTTGACCCCCCTCCACTTCATACAATAATGTTGAGCCTTTACAATAATACCTAAACCTTTAGGTTCACACAGTTTTTCGATTTCATCCGCAAGAATCATTACTGCTTCTTCCTGAATATGAGGTCTTGAAAACACCCAATCAGCAACTCTTGCAAATTTTGAAAGTCCTATTACTTTTTTTCCAGGTTTAATACCTATCCAACACTCTCCTAGAATTGGAACTAAGTGATGTGAACATGCAGATCTAACAGAAATTGGACCAACTGTATAAATCTCATCAAGATTCTTGTCATTTGGGAAACTTGTAACTTTAGGTTGTTCATGATATCTGCCTTTAAAAACTTCATTTAAATACATTTTTGAAACTCGTTCAGCTGTTTCTTGAGTATTATGATCATTTTCAACATCTATTATGAGGGACTTTAATAAGTCCTTAACTCTTGAGGCAACTTCTCTTTCTAAAATATCTAATTCTCCAGGATTTATAAAATCCGAAATATTATCATTGGCACTAAATCTGGTGCCAGAATTCTTGATTCTGTCTCTTATAATTTCGGAGATTAATTTATTAGTAATCTGGTCGTCAAAGTTTCTAATATTATCGTTGGGTAATGTAGAGGTCATAAAATTCTTGACAGAAAATTGTATGCAACTTAATTAACTGTATCTTCTAAAAGCTTAATTGCTTATACACTATATCACATTCTCTTGTTTAATCGGGTTCGCTTAGCCCTAAAAAAAATCACTTTTATAATAGTTAAGAAAAGAAAAAGAATGTTTAAAAAGCTCCTCCAGAGGGCATTAATATTAAGTCTTCAATCAGTTGTGATTCAGGTTTTTGAGCCATATAGAGAATAGTATCTGATACTTCGCTTGAGGAGAGCATCGAAGTTTTATCAAAATCAGCGTTAATAGATTCTGAGTCCCAAAGGGGTGTATTTACTGAACCTAAAGTTATTGTGCAGGCTCTGATTGAATTAGATCTCTCCTCTTCCCTCAAGCATTTAGTAAACATCGCTAGTGCAGACTTTGAAATACAATATGCTCCCCATTTGGGAAATGCATTATAAGAAGCATGGCTACTAACGTTAATGACTAAGCCACCATTTTTTCTCATTTTAGGAATTATTGAACTGCAAATTTGGAAAACACTTGTGAGGTTTATTTGCATAGTTTGTTCCCATTGACCTAAATCCATCTCCACTAAGGGACCATTAAATGCACAACCAGCATTATTTATCAGTACTGAAGGGCACCCATACTTCTCAATTGCTTCTTTAACACAATGACCTATTTCTAGAGGATTAGATAAATCACATTTAACTAGGTTAATTTTTGATTTGGTAGTCAACAGTTCGCTTTTAAGTTTCTCCATTAAATCCATATTCCTGGAGAGTAAAATTAAATCCCAACCAGCATTAGCAAAAGTAATTGCAGTAGATCTGCCAATACCTTTAGTAGCACCCGTTATAAAAGCTAGTTTCAATTTATTCAGTTTTTTGAGGGATTTCACTATAAATCTCTTCAATATTATTTGCTTCGATAAATTTACCTAAAACCCTAAATTTTTTGTATCTTTCCTCAATTAATTGGTCTTCAGGCATTTGCAGTAAAGCATTAAGGTGTTTCTTAATAGCCTCTTTTAGTGTATTGCCAGCATCTAAAGGAGCCCAATTATTCCCACCAGAAGGTTCTGGTAATACCTCATCTATAATCCCCAATTTCAGTAAGTCATCACCTGTAATTTTTAGTGCTGATGCAGCTTCTGGTGCCTTTGCAGCATCTCTCCACAAAATTGATGCACATGCTTCCGGACTAGCGACTGTGTAAACACTGTGTTCAAACATTAGTAACCTATCGGCAACACCTATTCCAAGTGCACCTCCTGAACCTCCTTCTCCAATTACAGTAGCCACAATTGGGACTTTCAATCCAAACATCTCTCGAAGGTTTCTTGCAATCGCTTCCCCTTGACCTTGTTCTTCAGCTTTTAAACCAGCATAAGCTCCAGGAGTATCAATAAATGTAAGAATTGGCAAAGAGAATCTATTTGCATGCTGCATTAATCTAAGAGCTTTTCTATAACCTCCTGGTTTTGCCATCCCAAAGTTTCTTACTACATTTTCTTTTGTGTCCCTTCCTTTCTGATGCCCTAACATCAACACTGGTCTATTATTTATCGACCCTATTCCCCCAATTAGTGCCATATCATCGCCGCCATTTCTATCTCCATGCAATTCAATCCAGTCATCGCAGAACATTTGAACAAAATCCAAAGTGCTAGGTCTTTGAGGATGCCTAGCTACCTGAATCTTTTGTGCAGGAGTGAGAGATTTAAATATTTCTTCTCTCCTCCTAGCAGCTAAGGTTTCAAGTTGTAGAAGCTGTTGACTAACATCAACTTCTGAATCTCGAGCTAACTCTTTAATTTGCTCTATCTGCTTCTCAAGTTCAACAAGAGGCTTTTCAAAATCAAGAAGGTAACGTTTAGCCATAATTTAGACAGTTAGTACTTTATTAGGCTGCTTATCAAGTCCAATTGCTGAAAAACCATGTTTTAAAGAAGCCGCTCCAATAAATTCCATCTTTTCAAGAGAAATGTTATTTCTTCCCCAACTAAAGTTTGTATGACACTTTTCAAATTCTAAAATCATAGCTTCTGCAAAGCAAGCAAACATCTCTCGCTGAGGGTTTTGCATTTCCGCAAGTTCCATCATATTCCAACCAATATCATTGAAAAACTTTACTATACCGCCTTTTAAAACATGAATATTTTCACCCTGAAATTTCTCATCAAGATTTTTGGGGTATCCACCATCAATCATTAAACATGGTTTTTTTAAGTTATCAGTATCAATTTCAATAGTTTTAGGCATACTTGCAACCCATACAACAATATCCGCCTGAGGCAATGCCTTATCTAAACTTATTATGGTGCCACCATCTAATTCTTTTTGTAACAGCGCTAGTGGTTCTTGTTGCCTTGCTACCATAAGAAGTTCTGAAATCCCAGTTTTATTGACAAGCCATCTGCAAACAGCACTGCCAATATCCCCCGTAGCACCAATTACAGCAACAGTTGCTTTTTTAAGGTCTATCCCAATGCGAGGCGCATTTATTTCTAGTTGCTTGCAAATAACCCAAGCGGTATGAGTATTTCCCGTAGTAAACCTTTCCCACTCTAATGAAGTATTTCTAATTTGTTTATGCTGTAGAAGATTAAAATTCTCGAAAATAATAGAAGTAAATCCTCCTAAAGCAGTAATGTTAATCCCTTTTTTCTGAGCTAGTTCCATAGCATTTAGTACTTTTCTTCTGGCGGTTTTAAACCTAGAAAGCATTTCAGGAACAAAGCAAGAATCTATGTAGGAACCTTCAATAGATATTCCAGTAGCACTCTTAACTTCTACATTCTCAACCAATTGAGGAGGAGCTGTACACCAAACATCTAAATCGCCATCTGCAATATGATCAAAACCTAGTAAAGAAGCTTTTCTTTTTGCATCTTCAAAACTAGTTGAGTGGCCTATTAACCCAAACATTTAAAATTTATGATGATTTCAAGACGATGTTATGAACAATAGCACAGAGGTAACTACTTAAAAAGAAAGATTAATTATTAAAATTTTTAATTAAATAGAAATGTAATTAGACGATAGCTGCCATAGCCATTCTTGCAATTTCTCTATTATCTAGACCTATTTCCATCAATGTATCTTGATAAGCAATCATAAATTCTTCCATTAATTCTTCTCTGTCCATAGCTAAAACTGATGCGTCATCTGCTACTTCATCTAACATCTTTTTAATTAAGGGGAGGTTAAGCTTATTAGCTTCCATTAATTCCTCTTTACAAGTAAATAAATTCTCCTTAAGCCACTCTTGGCCATAATTTAAATGAAGATATTCATCTTTAACCACTCCCTCTGTTATTTTTTTTGCAAAAGGATCGGCAACCCTTATGTAGACGTTATAAGCAGAGATTGCGAATGCTTCGATTAAGATAGCTTGTATTAAAAGACATGTTGTTAAATTTCCTTTTTCAAGAGCAATTTGAAAATTACCATGTAATTTAGAAAAGAATTTTTTTGCAAATTCCATATCAGCTTCTACACCTAAATTTCTTCCACATGCAGTAAAGCCTTTTTTATGTTTCATTTCCATTCTCGCCAATTTAGTTAACTCCTCTAACTCATTTGGAATTAAAGTTGCTATTGAAATGTAATTATCATGAGCCTCTTGCTCTCCCTCTATAACAATTGCGTTTATTCTGCTGTATGCATCCTTATAAGAATCTGTAGTGAAGTCGGGTAAATCAATAGAAATCGGATTAGTCGATTCTTCAAAAGTTTTTTTATTTGATTCTAGAGTTTGCATGTCAGTAATCTTTAGCTCATTATGCATGAATATTACACGATTATAGAGAGTTTATTTAAATATCATGAAAATAGTTTCAATTGTTAAGTCACATTTTTTACTTAAACCTACTTATAGAATTGTTTGGCCAATCTGATTGCATAAGATTCATAATCAATTTGAACCAATGATTAATCAATAATTCTCTTAGATTTTTCCCTAAAGACTCATTTGCTCCTCTACTATCCCCTATAACTCCTGATTTACTAAAGTCGGCAGTAAGCCAAGAAGTAGGCGCATTACCCTCTAGACTCCAACCTTCAGGAATCTGTCCTTTAATGCCCTCATTTGGGCGTTCATCACCTACTAATTCTGGTTTTAAAGCCAGCATTAAACTTGTTTCAGCTAAAGAAGCATGAAGCCCATCCTCAATCTCAGTTTTTGTTAACAATTCACTCAATCCATTAACACCACTCCATAAGAAACAAGGGAAAACTGCTATCCCAGGTGCGAAACTTCTTAGCTCTCTTGCAGCTGTATTTAGTAGTGAAATTTGACCTCCATGTCCATTTATTAATATCAATCTTTTAAAACCCATTTCCGATAATTGACCTCCGACTTCCTTAATCATTGAGGTTATTAAATTTGAGGAAAGTGAAATCGTCCCAGCAAAACCCTTATGTTCTGGAGAAAACCCAATATATTGAGTTGGAAGTTTTTTTAATGGAATATCGGGAGAGAATAATTTAAAAACTTCGCTAATGATTTCATCAACAAAAATACTATCTGTAGCAAGAGGCAAATGCGGTCCATGCTGCTCAACAGCCCCGAATGGCCAAATCACTGTTGATCTTCTGTTTTTAGCAATTCTCTCAATTTCCTGCCAATTTAAATATTCAAATTTATTAGGTATTGGTTTAAAGTTCATTAATTTTAATTTTGAGTACTAACATTTAGAGTATGTTAATAGTTAATTATTCTTATTTTACCTACGATGGGAGTCAGTAATAAAAATGCCCAAGAGAATATCCAATCAAAGGGCAATAAAAAACCTCTTCAGGTACTTCACATAAGCAAGAAAGATACTCAAAAAAAATCTCAAGAGATAGATAATGAGCAAACCAATTCGCAAGAAGAAATTAAAAAAGAAAATATCCCTATCAAACCCCAAATAATTAGAGATGAATCAGTAGAAGAAATTCAGAACAGTAATGAAAGCAATAAGGCTTTTGATATTTCTCAACAAGACTTAAATAGACCCCTTAATTTTTCAGAGCAAGACATCGATTTTCAATTAGAGAGAACAGTTGATGAATTCGATTTTGATGAAAGTGCTTTTTTGGAGGCTTTAAATGCAAATGAGCCAATTGGGGCTACAGGAGAAACAATTTCAGGAAAGGTAATAGCAATAGAAAGTGATGGTCTATATGTTGACATTGGAGGAAAAGCACCTGGTTATATGCCCAAAAAAGAATGTGGGTTGGGCGTAATAACTAACTTTAAAGAAAAGTTTTCTTTGGGCCTTGAAATGGAAGTTTTGGTTATAAGAGAACAAAATGCTGATGGGATGGTAACAGTTAGTGCTCGGGCATTAATTCTCAGGCAAAGTTGGGAGAAAGTATCAAATTCTGCAAAAAATGGAGAATTAATTGACGTTTTAATTAATGGATTTAACAGGGGTGGGCTTACGTGTGATGTTGATGGATTGAGAGGATTCATACCAAGATCCCAACTTGAAGATGGTCAAGATTATCAATCTTTTGTTGGCAAAACTCTAAAAGTAGCGTTTCTTGAGGTGAATCCAGAATCCAGAAAATTAGTTCTCTCTGAAAAGAAAGCATTATTAGTCTCTAAACTTACAAGTCTAGATTTGGGTCAATTAATTGAGGGAGAAGTTTTAGCTGTAAAACCATATGGCTTCTTTATTGATTTAGGTGGAGTTAGTGGACTTCTTCATCAATCCGCACTAACAAATGGATCGATTCGTTCCTTACGAGAAGTTTTTAGAGAAGGGGAAATTATAAAAGCTTTAATATCTGAAATTGACCTCGAAAAAGGGCGCATTGGTCTCAATACAGCCCTCCTAGAAAACTCTGCAGGAGAATTAATTATTGACAAGCAAAAAGTTATGCAAGAAGCCACAGAGAGAGCACTAAAAACTAAAGCACTCTTCAATAAAAAAAACGATCAAGATAAATGAACATCAATCAAAAAATGGAACCAAGTCTCGAATTAAAAATTTCAGATTGGGAATTAGACTTTTACTCAAGACCAATTATTGAATCAAATGAAAAAAAAAGGTGGGAGTTAATTATTTGCTCTACAAGAAGTTATAAGACAGAAGATATTTTTCTTTGGAATAAAAAATGCCCTGCCAATGAAGTTAATTCAGTATGGCTTACAAAGGCACTAAATGAAGCTATAAGTGAAGCAAAAAAACAAGGATGGGAGAAACCTCCCATAGTTCGATTCTGGAGGTCTTCAATGAAATCGATCATTAAGAAATCTCTGGAGGCAGTAAGTATTGAGGCTCTTGTAAGTAGAAGAACTTACGATTTATTCGATAGAATTGAATTTCTTGAAAAAGAAATTTATCCAAAGGAAAAAGGTTATGTAAGAGGGGTACTAGCTCCTACTTTTACTTCCAAAATGGAAAACTCCCCACAACCTCTACCTGAAGCAGTTAGGGGTGATGCTTTAACTATCTCTGAGATATCAATTGGCGAACTAAAATCAGCAGAAAATTGGCCTATGGAATTTGGAGATATTTTCCCAATTCGGCAAGATTTAGATGATAATAACTTAGTACCAGGATTAAGACTTTTTAGCAAAGATAGATCTCTAGCACTTTCTGCTTGGTTCAGTTGTTTGGAACCTATTAAATTAGTCATCAATAAGAACCAGCTCATACTTGAAGCTTCAGAAGATGATAAGTGGCTCGTAACAGATTTACCGGAAAAAGATGCGAATATCTTAAGTAGAAAATTTTTAGAAAATAAAAAAAATTCTTTTGGTTATCAATTTATTTCTATACAGTCAACGCCATACATTGAAAAATTTGCAGGATTCTGGATCTTGAGAGATATTGAATTAATTTCATAAATTTAGATTAGGAGCGAGAACTATTCCTTATAAAGAAATATATTTCTCAAAAACTGAAATTTTTATTCAAAACAAAACTTTTGAGTACTATTCATCGCCAATACTTAGTAAATATAAATTTCTACATGCATTTTTCACTAAGTCTAGCTCTGAAAATTTTCTCCAAGCATTAGGAAATCACTTTAATGAAAAATCCTTAAATTGTGTCTCTAATCAAATTCACAGTAATTTTATAGTTTTAGGGTCGCATTCAGAAAAAGAAAGTAAAGTTGATGCAGATGGTCTTGTTAGTGATAATTGCAATCAAAACTTGTGGGTTTACTCAGCTGATTGCATGCCAATATTCTTTGCAAATAAAAAGACAAGAAATGTGGCAGCCTTGCATTGTGGAAGAAAAGGTTTAGAAAAAAAAATAATAAAAAATTTGGTTAAAATTTTCGATAATTTTGGGACATCTAGAGATGACTTACTTGTTGCAATAGGACCAGCGATTTCGAAGGAACATTATCTAGTTGATAAAATTACACTCAAAGAATTTTATAGAAAGGCCGAAGACAAAAAAATAACGGTCAATTTGACTAAAACTGAAAAAGATCTTTCTTTTAGTGATTCAAATCACTTCAAGGAGCAAGACTTAAATCAACTTGATCTTAAAAGATCTGCCTATAGACAACTTTTAAATGAGAAAATCCCTAGTACAAATATAGATATATCAAATTTATGCACTTACAAATTAAAAAATGATTTTAATTCCTGGAGAAGGAGCAAAACAATCTCGAGGCAATGGAATTTTATTTGCTCATAGAGATAGTTAACTTTGACAAATTTCACTAGTTAAGTCTTTAGCTACTAATAATTCGGTCATCTCCTTATTCTCTTTGATATTAAAAACTTTGGCTATCAAAACATTCTCTTTGAAACCAAAAGGTTTTATTTTCACTTTGCTTCCCCTTGGGAATTCACTTTTAAGTAAATTGGTTGCTTCAAGCTCATCATTTTTATTTACATCTACACAAAATAATCCAATAGTTAAATTCCTATTTTGATCCCCAACCAAAATAGTATTTGAACTTTTAATTTGTAGGATTTCAGCCGAGTTAACTATTACAGGATTAATAACAATCAAGAAGACAATAATAAAAATTTTTGATAATTTTTTCAATTCAGAAATATCTAAGTTGTTTTAATTATATTTAAGTTCATTTTTAAAATGACGATAACAAAATTAGTATTCACAATTAACATATCCAACCATTTGAGCATTACTTTTACCTGGTGGAACCATTGGATAACAATTTTCACCTCTTCTGACAAGGATATTAATCAAGGCAGGGCCATCATGATCAAGCGCATTTTTTAATTCATTCTGTAATTGTTTTCTATCAGAAATTAAGTATCCTTTAACTCCAAAAGACTCAGCAAGTTTTACAAAATCAGGTTCGCCACAACTCATGTCAGATGAGGAATACCTTTCATCATAGAAACTTTCCTGCCATTGTCTTACCATCCCTTGCCAGCGATTATTTATTATGATCAATTTCACCTTAAATCCATATTGCGATAAAGTTCCTAATTCTTGAATATTCATTAAAACACTTGCATCTCCTGCAATACAAATTACATCTGAATTAGGTAAGGCTGCTTTCACTCCAATTGCCGCTGGCAATCCAAAACCCATAGTTCCTAAGCCTGCACTACTAATCCATTTTCTTGGAGAATTCCTAAGATATTGAGCAGCCCACATCTGATGTTGTCCTACATCTGTAGTTACATAAGCTTCCGGTGAAAGCTCCCTCACTTTTAATAAAACTTCCTGTGGATAAATTTCTCCTTCTTTAGGCGGGTCATATAAAGGGTGTTTATTTTTCCAAAAATCAATCTTTTCTAACCAGTTCTTCGTCTGACAAGTAAATTTATTATTTAGAGATTGTTCATTAATTTTATGAACAGCTTTTGAAACATCAGAAACAATTGCAACATCTACACGTCTATTTTTATTTACTTCTGCCGGGTCAATATCAATATGAATTACTTTTGCATTAGGAGCAAAAGTATCTAATTTTCCCGTCACCCTATCATCGAATCTAGCTCCTATTGCAATTAGGAGATCGCATTCTGTAACTGCAAAGTTTGCGTAAGCAGTTCCGTGCATTCCTAACATCCCAACTGATAAATTATCTTTCTCATCAAAAGCGCCTTTACCCATTAAGGTAGTAGTCACTGGTATTTGATAATTCTTTGCCAAAGTTCTTATTTCATCATGAGCCCCTGAAGATATTGCCCCACCTCCCACGTATAAAAGAGGTCTTTCAGAAGCTTCTATTAATTTAATTGCTTTATTGATATCGCAATCATTAATATCTCCATTCCTTTTAAATCCTTTAGGAATAATCTCACCTGGCAAAACTCTTTGATAATTAAAGAACTCCTGACCTACATCTTTGGGGATATCAATTAAAACAGGGCCAGGTCTTCCAGAAGAGGCTATAAAAAAAGCTTCAGAAACTACTTTCGCGATATCTGAAGGATCTCTTATTACCCATGAATGTTTCACTATTGGAAGAGTTATACCAAAAATATCAGTTTCTTGAAAAGCGTCTGTCCCTATTGCAGGTCTTGGGACTTGACCTGTAACTACAACTAGAGGGACTGAATCCATTTGAGCAGTTGCAATTCCAGTTACCAAATTTGTTGCACCTGGACCTGAGGTCCCGAAACAAACCCCTACTTCACCAGTAGATCTTGCATATCCATCAGCAGCATGAGAACCACCTTGTTCATGCCTTACCATATAATGCTTTAACCAACCATCTTTTTCCGCCTTATGAACAGCGTCATATATTGGTAATATAGCTCCTCCAGGATATCCAAATATAACTTTTACCCCATGAATTTTTAAAGAATCCATTAGTGCATCTGCACCAGTTATCCAAACTGGATTTTCATTTTTTGAACTACCCTTTGAAAAGGATCTCGAAGTAAGAGTCACTAAAGAAATTCAATATTTACTATAAATTTTAAACTTAATTACAAAGTTTTGCCTCATTTAGAAATGTAATGTCAGAAATATATTCAGAAAAATCTTTCAATAAACTTAAAATTTTCAAATAAATATCAATTCTTATTTATAAAATTCCAAGTTTATGTAGAGGTCCAGAGCCAAAAATAAGTTCAATAAAAAGCACAAGAAAAATAATCATTGCAACCCTTCCGTTCCACACCTCAGAACTATTATTCCAACCCCATTGCCATTTCTCTTGGGGATAAAGTTTAACTTTTTCAGGCAACTGAGAAGCTTCCTCTATATTAATTGAAGGCCCTTCCAAGCAAGAAATCACTAGATCACTAAGACCTTCAATAAAAGTAGGATGAGTATTTAGAGCCTTAACTCTCCGAAAGTTTTTAATACCAGCCTGTTCAGCAATTTCTTTATATTCAATATCAATTTCTTGCAATGTTTCAATATGCTCTCCAACGAAACTTATGGGAACCACAATCAGATCATTAACATTTGACCTTCCAAGATCAGCTAACACTTCTTCTGTATAAGGCTTCAACCATTCAACAGGACCAACTCTACTTTGATAAGATAGTGTATGAGGGTTACTATGCCCTAAACATTTTTCCAGCTCATTTATTATTAATAAAGAACAATCTTCAATTTGTTGTTTGTAAGGGTCTCCAGCTTCCTCTACGTAACTCTTAGGAACTCCATGAGCAGTAAAAAATATATGAGCATTTGAAGGAGATTCACAAAGTGAAATTTGTTCTGAAATTAATTCGACCATAGACTTTAAATAACCTGATTGACTGAACCAACTTCTTACACATCTCATTGGAACCTTCTTAAATTCATCATCCGAATCTCGCAATTTTTTTAATTCCCTAAAGCTCGAACCACTAGTACTTATCGAAAAATGTGGATACAAAGGTATTACAACAACTTGATCTATACCATCCGCCTTCATATCAGCAATAGCTGATTCGGTAAAAGGATGCCAATACCTCATGGCGATATAGGTAGTAGCATTAAACCCCTTGTCCCTTAATTTAGATTGCAACTCTCTTGCTTGTTGTTCAGTTATCCTTCTGATAGGGGAACCTCCACCTATAGAAAGATAAGCTTGTTGTGAAGTAGTACTCCTAAGCGTACTTATTAACCAAGCTAGGGGCTTTTGAAAAACAGGGAAAGGTGTCCTGATTATTTCTGGATCAGAAAAAAGATTGTATAAAAATGGGCCTACATCAGTAATGCGTTCAGGCCCTCCTAAATTCATTAATAAGACGCCTATTTTATCCATTTAAAATTTATGGAGATTGAAAATCAACATTAAAAACGTCATTATATGGTCAATTATATAAGTAAATGAACGTAATTCAGGAAATTAATAATGTCAATGATAAATTTGCTACTCAAGGTAGCAAACTCAAAATTGAGAAAAGAGGAGATAAATTAAATATTCGTGGTTCACTACCCTCCAAAGAAGATAAAAATAACTTCAAAATTCAAAGAATATCTCTTGGATTAAAGGCTGATATTTCTGGATTAGAGGAGGCCAAAAAAAAATTACAATTAATCAATTTGCAATTGGAATTGAATCAATTTGATTGGATTAATTGGATAAGCAACACTTATAAAAAGCAAATAAAAAATAGTTTTGAATTCCCAAATAGATTAAATCAATTTGAGGAATTTTTTTTTAAAGAAAACAAAAGTGATTTTCGAAGCAGCACTAGAAAAACTACTTGGAGAAGTTCTTACAAACCATATATGAAAAGAATCCTTAATATTTACTATGATTATGAGAATGAAGCTTTAGAAAAAATATTTCAAAAAACGCTTGAAAGTTACAAGGAAGGTAGCAGAAGTAGGAAACAATGCGCTACTTCTCTGAGTGTTTTGGCTAAGTTTTTGGACATTAAACTACCAGAAGATTGGAAATTAAACTCTAGAGGATATGGCCTTAGCAAAGCAGGATTTAGGGAGCTCCCCTCAGACGAGTTAATAGAGAAACTTTGGGAGACGATACCAAATAAATCTTGGAAATTTGTTTTTGGTTTGATGGCTACATATGGATTAAGGAATCATGAAGTATTTTTTTGTGATTTAAGTTCTCTAACTAATTTTGGGGACAAAATTATTAGAGTTTTACCTACAACTAAAACAGGGGAACATCAAGTTTGGCCATTTCACCCTGAATGGGTAGAAAAGTTCGAATTATCAAAAATTGGTGAAAATCCAGAACTATTACCAAATATTAATAGAGACCTTAAAAACACAACCTTGCAGAATATTGGGAAAAAAATTACAGATCAGTTTAAGCGTTACTCTTTACAAATAAAACCCTATGATCTAAGGCATGCCTGGGCAGTAAGAACTATTTTGTATGATTTACCTGATACTGTTGCTGCCAGAATGATGGGCCATTCTGTTAGTTTACATACTCAAACTTATCATCACTGGATTACTAAAAGAGATCAACAACAGGCCGTAAATAATGCACTTGTAAAAGTTAAAAGAGCTAAAAATATTTAAAGATTTATAATCATTAAATAAAAATTAGGGCCATATGCAAGAAAAACCTTCATCTTCCAAGAAAATATTTAACCTAGATAATCAAGCAAATAAACTAGGAATGGGAGGAAAACTATCACCAGATAGTGATGAGAGCTCATATAAAAAAAGAATGCAGCAAAGAAAAGATATTCAAGCCGAAAGACTACAAATTAGAAAAACAAAAAAAGGATTATTGATTGTTTTTACAGGGAATGGAAAGGGTAAAACAACTGCATCATTAGGTATGGCTTTAAGGACGATAGGACATGGCTATAAAGTAGCAATAATTCAATTTATCAAAGGAGGCTGGACCACTGGAGAAGAAAAAGCTTTTAAAAATTTGTCTTCAAAAATATCTTGGCATTCATTAGGAGAGGGATTTACTTGGGAAACACAAGACAGAATAAGAGATGAACAATTAGTTAAAGAGGCATGGCAACTAGCAAAAAAATACATTAAGAACGAATCTTATAAACTTATCATTCTTGATGAAATTAATATTGCTACAAAACTTGGATATCTTTCTTCAGAAGAAATAATCACTTTTTTAAAAAGCTTAAATAATAGAAAAAATCATATTGTTTTAACTGGAAGAGGAGCATCTGATTCAATTATCAATTACGCTGATCTTGTTACAGAAATGAAATTAATAAGACATCCTTTTAAAGAACAAGGAATTAAAGCACAAAAGTGCGTTGAGTACTAATTAAACAAATTTTTATTTGATTTCCTCAGGCAGGTTTAGAAATGTTTAAAGACGCAAGCAATATCTGAACAAAAAATAAATTCGGTACATTTACTTGCTAAGGTCTTAAAAGTACGATTATTGAATGACTTACAAAAGAGTTCTCTTAAAACTTAGTGGTGAAGCACTGATGGGTGAAAAACCTTA
>QCPU01000017.1 GCA_003212395.1 Prochlorococcus sp. AG-442-B03
TTTTCATTTTCTCCATAGCAGCTTTTATATTTAATTTTGGTTTTAAATTTAGAATAATTGGAGCAACTATATTTTCATTATTGCTTTCTTTGAGTAGTTGGGCATTTATGCAAAGTTACACAGAAAAGGTTGTAATAGAAGGTGCAAAATATGTACCAATTGTTTATGACAATGGATTCGATTTAATTATTGCTAAAGCAGATGATGACTTTCCAGAAGAATCTATTGAACCAACTTTAGAACAATTATCAGAAAACTTGAGGAAAGGTAGCAGATCTGGTGCGAATGTAAAAATAAAGATTAGAAGACTTGAAAAAATTTCAGATGGTGTAAGTAAACCAGTGGTTATTGGAGAAGTTCAGAAAAATGTCAAAATGAATTAATATGTTAAGCAATGGAAAGCAAAACCTTTTTGGATTTATTGCCAACTAATTTTAGACATGAGAAATATTTTTTCATTCAAAATAATCTAACTGACTTTGAAAAATTAAGTAATCTTTCGGACAAAGATATAAATGAGATTCAAAGAAAATCTTCACTTTGCACATTAAATAATCTAAAGAAAATTAGAGCTATAGCTATTTTTAAAAAAGAAATTGGAATTTCTCCACCACAAGCATATCTACTTTTACATTGCGGTATATCTTCTATTAAATCATTATCACTATCTACTCCTTACGAATTAGAACGCAAAATTGGTAGATTAGAAAGAACTCTTAGAGTAAAAAATGGTACAAATACAACTTTTAGTACCTTAAAAGAATGGATTAAAAAAGCCAGTCAAATTGAAAAATTTACTTGAAATCTTTGTTAAAAAATTTTTTTAATGTAGACTTTAAAAAAGGTTAGTGATAATGAAAACTTTATTATTTTTGTTATTTGTGTTTTCCAACTCTTTATACCCTGTTTTTAGTCAATCTAACTTATTGGAAAGTGTAAAAAAGAATCCAAATGAAGCAAGGAATTTTTGTAATAAATTTAGAGAGCTTAATGCAAAAGGTATTTCAGCTAGTTCAGATAGAGCTATAAACTATGTTTCAAACAAAAAAAAGTTAACTCCAGTTAATGCAGAGATATTTTCTATTTACGTCATTGGGCTGCATTGTCCAGACATTATCTAGAGCCTAAATGTCTGGTTCAAGATGGTTTGACAAGTCTCTAGTACTTAGAGATGGAGTAAGACTTATATCAAGGATTTGGTTGCCTAATAGTAATGGGCCATGGCCTGCATTATTAATGAGACAACCGTATGGGAGGGAAATAGCTTCAACTATTACCTATTCTCACCCCGAATGGTGGGCCTCCAATGGGTATATGGTAATAATTCAAGATGTTAGAGGTATGGGTTCTTCTGAAGGAGTTTTTAATGGTTTTTCTCAAGAAGCTAGCGATACTTCAGAAACACATGAATGGGTTAGGTCTCTAAAAGAATGTGATGGAAAACTTGGCTTATATGGTTTTTCATATCAAGGATTTACTCAACTAACTGGTGAATTAAATTCAAAGCCGCCCGATTGTTTATCTCCCGCAATGACTGGGATGAATATTAAGGAGCATTGGTGCTCAGATGGAGGTGCATATTGGTGGCATAACAATATTGCATGGGGACTTCAAATCGCAGCACTAAAAATGAAAAGAGAAAATAATTTGTTTGAGTGGGAAAAGATAAGATTAGCCTTAGAAAATAAAAGTTATTTAAGAGAAGGAATTGATATTTTAAAAAGATATGATCCTAATAGCTTTGTTTTGGAATGGCTTACGAATATAAATAATGCTATCCCATTTGAAGAATTTAAACCAATTTCAAAATGGATTAAACAACCCATGTTAATTATTGGAGGACTTTGGGATCCACATTTAAAAGGTGCCTTTGATCTTTATAAAAAATCTAAAGAAGCTGGTGGAAGCCCAGAGATTATTATTGGTAATGCAACACATCTAGATTGGTGGGAGGGATCGCAAAAATCTTTATTAAAATTTTTTGATAAACATTTAAAATCAGATGAAAAATTTAAATCTATTACTGTAAAAGATGAGAAAAAAATATGGAATATTTCATTAAATAAATGGGAAGAATTAGATAATAAATTTCACCCTGAATTTATTTTTGGGCTCAAAAGCGATGGTACAGCAAATGTAGAGGTTGAAGATGGAAGTCTGACCATAAATTCAAAAGGATCGGGATGGTTCACAATTGTTAATGACCCATGGAGACCTACTCCATCTGACGGTGGTCATTTAGGTCCAAATCCAGGAATTTTTAATAGAAGTATTATTGATAAACGCCTGGATGTAGGAGTTTTTCAAACCAATTCTTTTGAAGAAGATCAATATTTAAAAGGTGTGCCCACATTAGAAATCCCAGTAAAAAGTGATCAGCCCAATTTCGATATCTGCCTTGCTTTATCTCTAGTTGAAAAAGGTAATGAGAATGTGAATCAATTTTCAACTGGTTTCTTAAGGGTTAAAAACTCCAAAATAAGTGAAGAATGCATTTATCAAATAAAGATGCAGCCAACAAATATTTGTTTGATTAAAAATAGCAAGCTTCGCTTATCTATATCTGCAGCAGCTTATCCCGCTATTGGAGTGAATCCTGGATTTGGGGAGGAAAATATTGGGGCTCCTTCAGCAAATCATAAAATTATTACTCTAAGTTTTAGCCTTAATAAAACATTTATGAAAATGACCCCTTTTTTTAATAAATAATTATTTTTTTGGTTAATCATTTGATATTATTAATCCTTAATATCTACCAGTCATGATCGATACAATTCAAGCAGACTGGATTAAATCAGAAGCTATCAACCTAGAAAATTGTTGCAATGATAATCCATTAAAAATATTAGGTCCTCATTTTTATGAAGAGCAATGGGTAATAAGGGTATGGATGCCTGAAGCCGACGAAGTTAAAATAAATTTTAAAAATACCACCTACAAGGCAGAAAGCATAAACCATAAATGGCTTTTTGAAGCAATCTTGCCTGAAAACCCGAATTCTAATTACGAAATAAATATTTCACGAGGAGGGATCACACATACACAACATGACCCTTGGTCATATAGACAAGAGTGGATGGGAGAAGTTGATAGACATCTTTTTGCAGAGGGTAATCATCATCATATTTGGGAAAAAATGGGAGCACATCTCATTGAAGAAAAGAATCAAAAAGGAGTCATGTTTTGCATTTGGGCTCCAAATGCAAAATCGATCTCGATAATTGGAGATACAAATTCTTGGGATGGAAGACATCATCCAATGCAAAAAAGATTAGGGGGAATTTGGGAACTATTCATGCCAACAATGCATGAGGGCGATACATATAAATACGAAATAAGAACACAACAAGGTCATATTTATGAGAAAGCTGATCCATATGGTTTCCTTCATGAAATCAGACCTCAAAATGGTTCAATAGTTTCAAAATTGAAAAACTTTAATTGGAATGATAGTTCTTGGATTTCAAATAGAGATTCTTCTAGTCAAATTAACAAGCCAATTTCAGTTTATGAAATGCATTTAGGAAGTTGGCTCCATGAATCAACAGATAACAAATATTTGGAGGATAATGGTGAACCAAGAGACCCAGTGCCTGCAGCCGATTTAAAACCTGGAACAAGATTATTAACTTATCCAGAATTAACCGAAAAACTCATCCCTTACGTAAAAGAGAGAGGCTTCACTCATATTGAACTAATGCCAATATCTGAACATCCTTTCGATGGTTCATGGGGATACCAAGTTACAGGCTGGTATGCGCCAACAAGTAGATTTGGCACCCCAAATGAATTTAGAGAGTTTGTAAATAAATGTCATGAAGAGGGCATAGGCGTAATTCTTGATTGGGTGCCTGGTCATTTTCCAAAAGATAAGCATGGTTTAGCATTTTTTGATGGTTGTCATCTTTATGAGCATGGAGATTCACGCATAGGTGAACACAAAGAATGGGGAACCCTAATATTTAATTACAGCAGAAACGAAGTAAGAAATTTCCTAGTAGCCAACCTCGTTTATTGGTTTGAAGAGTTTCATATTGATGGTATAAGAGTAGATGCTGTAGCTTCAATGCTTTACAGAGATTATCTACGTCCAGATGGAGAATGGATACCCAATGAAAATGGTGGTAATGAAAATATAGAAGCCGTTAAATTTCTTCAACAGGCTAATCATGTACTCTTCCAACATTTCCCAGGTGCACTTTCTATCGCTGAAGAATCAACAACCTGGCCAATGGTAACCAAACCAACTGACATGGGAGGGTTAGGGTTTAACTTGAAATGGAATATGGGATGGATGCACGATATGCTTGATTATTTTGAAATAGATCCTTGGTTTAGGCAATTCCATCAAAATAGTGTAACTTTCTCAATTACATATAACTATACAGAGAACTTTATGCTTGCACTTAGTCATGATGAGGTTGTCCATGGGAAAAGTCATCTTTTGCATAAAATGCCAGGCGATGACTGGAAGAAATATGCAAACACTCGAGCATTACTAACTTATATGTGGACCCACCCTGGTAAAAAAACGATATTTATGGGAATGGAATTTGGGCAAAGACAAGAATGGAATGTTTGGGATGATCTGCAATGGGAGTTACTAGAATTTGAGCCTCATAAAGGTATCAGAAACTTGATTGATGACCTAAACGTTCTTTATAAAAATGAACCTGCATTATGGAAAAATGACTTTGATCCTTATGGATTTCAATGGATTGATTGTAATGACAAATCTAATTCGGTTATAAGTTTCATGAGAAGAGAAAACGATACCAATGAGTGGCTTGTTGTTGTTGCTAACTTTACACCTAATACTCATGGGTCATACAAAGTGGGGGTTCCTTTGGAAGGATTCTATAAAGAAATATTTAATTCAGATGGCTCTAGATACGGGGGTAGTAATAAAGGAAATATGGGGGGTAAAGAAACTATAAATTACAATATTCATGATTATCAAAATGCTCTAGAACTTGCTTTGCCCCCATTAAGCGTGAGTATCTTCAAACATCAATCAAAAAAATAAGAAGGCTCATTTAACTTAGTGCTTCATATAAATGTTCATATAACGCTTTTGCTCTGCTTTACATTGTAAGATTTTTAAGTTGGATTTTAATTTTTTTTTAAAATATCGAATTGAAAATGGGTCAAGATTTACCACTACTACTTTCTGCCGCATTAGGTAAAAAAGTAAATAGGCCTCCAGTATGGATGATGAGGCAAGCAGGAAGATATATGAAAATCTATAGAGATTTAAGGGAGCGTTACCCAAGCTTTAGAGAGAGGTCTGAGAATCCAGAACTATCATATGAGATTTCAATGCAACCTTTTCATGCTTTCAAGCCGGATGGTGTGATCCTTTTTTCAGATATTCTCACCCCTCTTCCAGGGATGGGCATAAATTTTGAAATAATAGAAAGTAAAGGTCCAATAATTGAGGACCCAATAAGATCTCTTAACCAGATAGAAAATTTAAAAGAATTAAATCCAATTGAGAGTTTAAGTTTTGTTGGGCAAGTTCTTTCTTCACTAAAAAAAGATGTAAATAATGAGGCAACAGTTTTAGGTTTTGTTGGCGCGCCTTGGACTCTTGCCGCATATGTAGTTGAAGGTAAAAGCAGTAAAAATTATTCTTTAATAAAATCGATGGCTTTTAAAGAGCCAGACATACTTCATAAACTTCTTGATCATTTTGCAAAATCTATTGGTGAATATCTTAAATATCAAATAAAATCTGGAGCGCAAGTAGTACAAATTTTTGATTCATGGGCTGGTCAACTAAGCCCACAAGATTACGATATCTTTGCTGGGCCGTATCAAAAAAAGGTTGTTGACATTGTAAAAGCAGAATACCCAGAAACACCAGTAATTCTCTACATTTCAGGAAGTGCTGGTGTCATAGAAAGAATGGCAAAAACTGGAGTAGATATAATCTCATTAGACTGGACAGTAGATATTGAAGAGGCTTGTAAAAGAATCCCCAGGGGAATTGGAATTCAAGGTAATGTTGACCCTGGCATTTTATTCGGAAACGAAGAATCAATAAAAGAAAGGATAGATAATACTTTCAATAAAATTAAAGAAAGGAAATATATTCTTAACTTGGGTCATGGGATTTTACCTGGGACTCCAGAAGAAAATGCTCAAACATTTTTTGAACATGGGAAAAAACTCACTTACTAGTCAAAGTCTTGGGATATAAAAACTTATTAATAACAGGCGCTAATGGATGTGTTGGCCAATATTTAGTTGATTGGTTTTTGAAAAACACAAAATTCAGGCTTTATCTCATGGTTAGAGACAAAAGTAAGTTACCAATTTCTGTTCAAGAAAATAAAAAAGTCAAGTTAATGGTGTGCGATATAAGGGAATCAAATAGGTATAAAAAGGAAATTAGTCAAATTAATTACCTAATACATACTGCTACAGCTTGGGGAGATCCAAAAAGAGCCTATGAAGTAAATATTAAAGCTTTTAAAGAATTACTAGAAATGCTTGATATTGAAAAGTTAGAAAAGATTATTTATTTTTCAACAGCTAGTATTCTTGATACCCAAACAGAATTAATGAGGGAATCATTGATTTATGGAACAGAGTACATTCAAACAAAATATGAATGTTTCCAGAGACTTAGAGAAAGCTCATTTGCAGAAAAAACATTCGCTGTTTTCCCTACCTTGGTTTTTGGAGGGAATCTTGGAAAAAAAAGTAAATATCCTGTGAGTTATTTAACTAGTGGATTGAAAGAAATTGGGAAATGGCTTTGGTTAGCAAGATTTTTAAAACTCGATTCTAAATTTCACTTTATACACGCAAATGATATCGCCCAGATTTGCGGGTTTCTAATTAAAAATCATAAAGAGGAGCAATACAAAGGCTTTAGAAAATTTGTGCTAGGTCAAAAATTCATTTCAATTGATGATGCCATAATTACGCTTTTAAAGAAACATAATATGAGGAGATTTTTTGCGATACCGCTTACAAAAAAAATTCTAAAAATATTATTAAGAATTCTCCCCATCCAAACTACTCCTTGGGATAGCTTCAGTATAAAAAAATATGACTTTAATCATGTCCCCATCACTAATCCTGAGACTTTTAAACTTAAAAGTTATGCCAAGTCACTGAATGATATTTTAAGGTTATCAAAGTTACCAAGCTGTAATAACAATTAAAATTCTCGCAGTTAGGTTACCAAAGCCTTGTAATATGTATAAATAAGCAAATTTTTATTATGTTACGTTCAATCTTTGCAGGGTTATTTGCAATAGTTTTAACTCTAGGTCTAGGTATTTCATCAGTTTCAGCTAAGACTGTTGAAGTAAAACTTGGAACAGATGCTGGAATGCTTGCATTTGAACCTAGTACAGTAACCATTAGTGCTGGTGATACAGTTAAATTCGTCAATAATAAACTTGCCCCTCACAATGCTGTTTTTGATGGACATGAGGAATTAAGTCATGCGGACCTAGCTTTTGCTCCAGGAGAGTCTTGGGAAGAAACATTTGATACTGCTGGAACTTATGATTACTATTGCGAGCCACACAGAGGCGCTGGAATGGTAGGTAAAGTTATTGTTGAATAAATCTTATAAATAGTTAAACACCCTTTTTGACTTAATATTTATTACGGTCATACCCAAATTTTGATTAATGAAAATAGTTCCAAGCGAATTCTCAAGTTCTGCTTGGAACTGTTTTATTTTTGCCAAAGAAATTGCTTATAAAAATTATCAACAAAATGTAGACTCTGATAATTTATTATTAGCTCTTATAAAAGATGACAATATTACAAAAAAGATTTTAAAAAATAATGTAAATCTGAAAGATCTTGAGAGGGAAATAATTTCTTCATTAAATGCGAAGGCAAAAATGAAAAATAAACAAGATAATTTATATATTGGTGATACTCTTCACAAAATATTTTTGAAGGCGAATGATATTAAAAATACTTTAAATGATGTAGTGATATCAACAGAACACTTAGTTTACGGTTTCACTTATGATGATAAATATGGATTTCAAATTTTAAATCAAAAAGGTATTCCAGAATTTCTTGAAATTATAAAGAAAATGAAGTCAGATCCGGCAGTAAAAAATGAATTTAATAGTTCTAATGAGTCTTTGGAAAAATATGGTATTGATCTAACTCAATCTGCACGAGATGGAATTTTAGACCCTGTTATTGGTAGGGATGAAGAGATTAGAAGAACAATTCAAATATTGAGTAGAAGAACAAAAAATAATCCAGTTCTTATAGGAGAACCTGGAGTTGGAAAAACAGCCATTGTAGAAGGGTTAGCTCAAAGAATTATTAATGGCGATGTACCTTCTGCGCTACAAGATAGGAAACTAATTTCATTAGATATGGGTTCACTTTTAGCTGGAGCAAAATATCGTGGAGAATTTGAAGAAAGAATAAAAAATATTCTAAAGACAGTGAAAGAATCAGACGGTAAGATTATTCTTTTTATTGATGAAATTCATACGGTAGTTGGTGCAGGCGCTAGTGGAGGTTCTTTAGATGCAAGCAACCTATTAAAACCAATGCTTGCGAGAGGAGAACTTAGATGTATTGGTGCTACAACTATTAATGAACATAAACAAAATATAGAAAAAGATCCTGCTTTAGAACGAAGATTTCAAAAGATAAAAGTTGATGCTCCTTCAATAGATGATACTGTATCAATTTTAAGAGGATTGAGAGAAAGATACGAGGTTCATCATAGTGTGAGAATTTCTGATAATGCTTTAGTCGCTGCTGCAACCCTTAGCGAAAGATATATTAACGATAGATTTCTTCCTGACAAAGCAATAGATCTAATCGATGAAGCAGCCTCAAGATTAAATATGGTCATAACTTCCAAACCTGAAGAAATTGATGAAATTGATCGAAAAGTTCTACAGTTTGAGATGGAAAAATTATCTTTAAAAAGAGAAACTGATGATTTTTCTATAGAAAGATTAAAAAAAATCAATAATGAACTTATATCACTTAAAGATAAACAGGCAGAATTAGGCGCTCAATGGAAAAAAGAAAAAGATGAAATTGATGAGATTAGTACCATAAAAGAAGAAATTGAATCTGTTCAATTACAAATAGATCAAGCAAAAAGGAGTTTTGACCTCAACAAAGCAGCAGAATTAGAATTTGGAACTTTAAATTCTTTGCAAAAAAAATTGAAAGAAAAAAGTGAGTCCCTAGTAAATTCTCAAAAAAATGGAGATACAAGTCTTTTAAGACAAGAGGTAACTTTTGATGATATTGCAGAAGTTGTCTCAAAGTGGACCTCTATTCCAGTACAGAACTTAAACCAGTCAGAAAAAGATAAACTCTTGAGCCTCGAGTCAATCCTTAAAGAAAAAATTATTGGTCAAGATAATGCAATTAGGGCAGTTGCAGATTCCATTAAGAGATCAAGGACTGGCCTTAATGATCCAAGCAAGCCATTAGCCAGTTTTCTCTTTTTAGGTCCAACTGGTGTTGGAAAAACAGAGCTAAGTAAAGTAACAGCCAAAATAATATTTGATTCAAATTCTTCAATTACAAGACTCGATATGTCTGAATATATGGAAAAGCATTCAGTGAGCAAAATCATAGGTGCGCCTCCTGGATATTTAGGTTTCGAATCAGGCGGTCAACTAACTGAAGCTGTACGCAAAAATCCTTATTCATTAATACTCCTAGATGAAATAGAGAAAGCTCACAAAGATATTTTAGATATTCTCTTACAGGTTCTTGATGATGGAATAATTACTGATGGTCAAGGTCGTACAATCAATTTCAAAAATTCAATCATTGTTCTCACAAGTAATTTAGGAAGTCAATCAATAAATGATTTATCAGCTAGAAAAGAAGATACAAATGAAATTAAAAAAGTTGTAGATAATGAAATTAAAAAATTTTTCAAGCCTGAGTTTTTAAATCGACTTGATGAAATAGTTATTTTTAATAATTTAGAATTAAATGACATAAAAGAAATTGCAAAAATCCAGCTTCAACATTTAGAAAAAAGACTTAACAAAAAAAACTTAAAATTCAAAATTACGGATGAAGCAATTAACCAACTTGTCGAAAATAGTTTCGATCATGCCTATGGTGCAAGGCCTTTAAAAAGAATTATTCAAAAACAAATTGAGACAAAAATTTCAAATAATATATTAAATAATCATTACCTTAATAAAGACGAGATTAATATTTATCTGATTAATGGAGAGATAAATGTTGATTAAATATCTAATTAAAGAATCCTATATGACTTTAAAATTAACAACTTTAATCTAAGATTTGAACCAATCAGGAATTTCCTCATAACTTGATTTATTCGATTTATTTTCTTTTGATTCTGTTTTCCAACAACATGTTCTGCCCTTATCCTTATCCTGTAAGTATTCATTAGCCCATCTCCAAATTAATTCAGAGGTGGACTCCATTCCCACATTATCCATAATTCTCAGATCTAAAGCATCTAAGTCATGTAATTTTTCCCAGTAATTCAGCAAAGGGTCATCTTTATTTATTAGAAAAGTATGGTCAAATTGCTCCTTTAGTCTATTTTCTAGGGGCTTTAGACTTGAAAAATCGACAACAAAACCATTTAGGTCTAATTTTTTTGCAGTGAACCAAAAGGTGAATGATCTTGAATATCCATGCACAAATCTGCAGTGGCCTTCATGGCGCCATTGCCTATGTGAACAGGGGAAATCCTCGTAACTTTTGCTGCATGAAAATTTCAGAGAATGAATATACATCAATTAACTGTTAGGATAATTTTTAATAAAACACTTTGAGTAGGATTTAACATAAAGAACATAATGACTTATTCAACTAATTTTTCGATAGAGGATCTATGCTTTGATAATTATGGATTAATCCCTGCAATAGCACAAGATTGGCTTGACGGATCAATTCTTATGCTTGCTTGGATGAACAAAGAATCTTTGACAATGACACTTGAAACCAAAAACATTCATTATTGGAGTAGATCAAGATCAGAAATTTGGAGAAAAGGAGCTACAAGTGGAAGTACCCAAATACTTAAGGAGATAAGATTCGACTGCGATAATGATGCACTAATCCTTTTGATTGAACAAAATGGTTCAGGAGCATGTCACACTGGGGAAAAAAGTTGTTTTTTCAACGAAATCAAAATTAATCAAAGTGATAAAAAAGAGAAAAAAACAACTCCCTTCTCAAATATTTGCTCTGAATTATTCAATACAATTAACGAAAGATCAACAAATCCATCAGAAAAAAGTTATACAAATCATTTATTAACAAAAGGTAGTAACACTATTTTGAAAAAAATAGGAGAGGAATCTGCAGAATTTATAATGGCTTGCAAAGATAATGATAAAAATTCAATCTCAAATGAAGCTGCTGATTTAATTTATCATCTGCAAGTAGCCCTTATGCATAAAGGGGTTGAGTGGAGAGATGTACTTGCTGTTCTAGAATCAAGAAGAAAAAATTAAATAATTGAAATTTATAGTTTTTAATTTTTTTTACCTAAAAATTTTCAAAAGATAATGTTAATTAATTATTAATTAATTATTACATGTATGGCTTATTACTGAATTGACTATAAGTTAAATATATTAACAATGAGGTAAATCGTGAGTTCATTAAGCGATTTTCTTGGTGAAATAGGTCGTCATCAACTTTTGACTCCCGAAAGAGAACTCACAATGGGCAGAAAAGTCCAAGAAATGGTAGTACTTGTTAATAGATGTCAAGAGGCAGGAGGGAAAGGCCCCGCTTGTGAATACTCCGAAGCTGAGAGAAAAAAGATAAAAATTGGTGAAAAAGCTAAAAACGAGATGATAACAGCCAACCTAAGACTAGTTGTTAACCTTGCCAAGAGATACCAAGGGAAAGGATTAGAATTACTGGACTTAATTCAGGAAGGTACATTAGGTCTTACAAGGGCCGTAGAAAAATATGATCCGTCTAGAGGACATAGATTTTCCACCTATGCTTATTGGTGGATTAGGCAAGGTTTAAATAGAGCATTGTCAACTCAAAGTAGAACGATAAGGATCCCTGTTAACATTAATGAAAAACTTACAAAACTAAGATCAGCAAAATCAAAGCTTATGCAACTCAAGGGTATTCCACCTACTAGTGATGAGCTAGCTGAAGAAATGAAAATAACCAAAGAGGAAATTGACGAACTACTTTCTTGTGAATTGAGAAGCATCACTGTTAGTCTCCAAGGTACTGTTAAATCAAAATCAGATCCTTCCGAGTTAGTTGATATTCTTCCAAGTGATCAAACTCCCCCAATGGAATTAGCCGAATTAGCCGAAAGGACAGCCTCGGCTTGGAAGTTATTAGATAAAGCAAATTTAACTGAGAAAGAAAGAAAGATAGTAAGCTTAAGATTTGGTTTAGACGGCTCAAATGAATGGAGAACTTTAGCTGAAGTTGCAAGACATATGAGTTGTAGCAGGGAATATTGCCGACAAGTTGTTCAACGTGCTTTAAGAAAACTTAGAAAAGCAGGAATACAGAATGGATTAGTTGATAGTATTAGCTAAAAATTCCATTAAAAATATTTAAATTTCATTTATAAGGATGAAAGAGAATTACAAAACTCAAGAAAAAATCTATGATGCTGAAGTTTTAGAAAGTTCAACATTTGATGAAAATATCATTATCAAGACTCTTATTAAAGCGGGAAGAACAATTGCCAAGCCTGCCTTAGAAGTTTTGGAGATGGCATTAGATCCTTATACTCCTGCACAAGTGAGAGTTTCATTAATGGCTGCTTTAGCATATTTGATTATGCCATTTGATCTTTTCCCTGACTTTATGCCTTTAGTTGGTTTTAGTGATGATTTTGTAGCCCTCACAGCAGTACTCAGTATATGGAGCAAATACATGACTCCTTCAATAAGAGCAAGAGCAGAGAATAAGCTTAATAAGTTATTTCCTTTTTATTGAATGAGTAAATTATCTATACAGGAAGAAGAAGAACTCGTCTCCTTCATTAAAGATTGGTTAAAAACGCATGGATTTACCCAAAAAGACTTAGCAAATGAATTAAATATTAAATCGAGTAGAACCTCCGAGATTATTCTCAAAATGAAGGAATTATATAAAAAAGGCGGCATGTTCAATATTGCAAAAAATCTTATAAAGATTGAGCAAAAATGGTTAAACAATATCAAGAACAATTATCTAGAAACAAAACAAACACCACCATATAATCAATTAGATATCGACTCATTAGTAAACCAGATAAATCAAGATACTAGTAAATAAATATTATTTAAATAATATATTTTTAATTAAAAATGATATAACCTCTTAAAACTAAAGTTTAAATAAATATCGTTTTAACTCCTAAAAAAGATAAATAATTGAACTATTAAAGCAAAAATAATATGTATTTTTAAGTTAAATTAATTCTTTTAATAAATAGTTAATAATTACAAAATTTTTTCGTAAATCATATTTAAAATGCTTGAATCCAGGGATAAATATCATAATTAATCCATATACCTTTTTCCCAATATATATCCTTTTCAATAAGATCTTTCAACTCGTTTACATCATTAGCATTAAAAATTCCAAATAAATATTTGGTACATTTTGTTGGTCCTAATGTAACTAAAATATCGCTATCTTTTAAGTTTTTAAGTCTCTTTAGATGTTGTTCTCGAAATGGTTCCCTTTTAATAATTGCATCTTCACAGTATCGTCCAAAAACTACAAACTTTTCCATTTTTAAATATAAATAATAGAATGAATAGATACTTAATAATTGCATATATTACACGCAGATTGCTATGTTATTTAATACAACTTTCTTTTAATTAATTATGCTAACTGGTAGCGATCTCCTTGCAAAAGTTAAAGAACTTGGTGATGTTAGCAAATCTGACCTAGTTCGCGCCTGTGGATATGTTTCCACTAAAAAAAACGGAGGTGAACGCTTAAACTTTACCGCATTTTATGAAGCACTTTTAGAAGCAAAAGGGGTTAATCTTGGTGATTCTGGAGTTGCAGGCATTGGAAAAGGTGGAAGAAAACTTAGTTATATTGCTACAGTTCAAGGCAATGGAAATCTTCTGATTGGGAAAGCATATACAGCACTTCTTGATTTAAAAGCAGGTGATGAATTCGAAATTAAGCTCGGAAGAAAACAAATCAGATTATTACCTACAGAAGAATCTTAAAGACAACAACAATAAATTGATAAAAACATTTTTAATTAATTTTCTATAAATAATTCTTTTAATTAATAAATTATCTTTGTATCTATTTTTTTTGATCAGCAGCTAAACGCATTTCTTTACAAAACTCACCAACATGATCGACAACATCTTTTTCACTTGAGCTCGAGATTCGTTTTACAAATGCACTCCCAATAATTACTCCATCGGCTCCCCACTCACGAACTTTTTTAACATGTTCTGGAGTTGATATTCCAAAACCAACAGCAATTGGATTGCTATTTAGATCTTTTAATTTAGCAATAAGATTTTCTACTCTATTTTCCATTTTGCTTCTCTCACCAGTGACACCTGTAACACTTACTAAATAAGTAAAGCCTTTTGTATGATTTGATATTTGTTTCATTCTTTCAAAAGGAGTAGTTGGTGCTACCAATAAAATTAAGTCCATAGAATGGATACTAACTATTTTAGAAAATTTATAAGCTTCCTCCAAAGGGAGGTCAGGAACTATTAGTCCAGAAACTCCAGCATCAGATGCCATCTCACAAAACCTTTCAAAGCCAAAACATAGTAATGGATTCAAGTAAGAAAAAAGGATGATGGGAATATTTAATTTACTTTTTAAAGACTCTAAAAGTTTAATTACTTTTCTTAAGTTAGTACCTGACTTTAAGGCGCGAGAGGCGGCCACTTGAATAACAGGTCCATCTGCAAGTGGGTCACTATACGGGATACCTAATTCAATAAGGTCAGCTCCATTTTCTTGTAACTTTAATAAGATCTCAGACGTTATTTCAATATTGGGGTCCCCAGCCATTATAAAAGGCATTAAAGCAAATTTTTTTTTATTTTTTAACTTACAAAACATCTCATCTACCTTAGATAAAGATTCATTTTTAGTAATTTGCATTTTGTTATCTTTCATAATTTTTAGATATTTATCTATGAAAAATTTATGGATTCTTCTCTAAATCTTCCATAAGTTTTTGCTGCTCTTCCTTTGACAATGAGTTGAATTTGGTTTCTAGTTTATCATTAACAACTTTTTCATACTCTTTTCTATAACGCTTCCTTTGTTCCATGAAAGTCATTTTTCCATTTACAACTCTATAAACATAAGATGTTACCCAAGTAATAACAATCAAAATCAAGATGCAACTTGATAGAGTAGTGGCTGTAAAATTATCGATACCAATTTGCGGTGCAAATTTATAACTAATTAATCCTATTAATGAAATAAATAAACCTATTTGTATAACTTTACCTTTAGTCAATTATTTACCCTTTACCACTTCCTTTTAGTCTGAGATTTAAAAATGGAGAAAATAAAATTAAACCAGGAAAGAAAAGAAATACAAGGCCATAAATTCCTAATCTTTCAAATTTGCCCATAATATTCCATCTATTATTCATCCAGTAAAATAGTAACAATGGGATAACCAATAAATAGGTAGAAATAATTCCGATATAAGCAATTAAAGTAGCAAATGAATTATTGAAAAAAGTTTCCATTTTTATTTATGGTTGCTTAGTTAAAACATAACAACTATTGGAAGTTATTGTCAGAACTAAAAACAAATAATTAAATAATGGGAGTGGGGGGACTTGAACCCCCACGAGCTAAATCGCTCGACGGATTTTAAGTCCGGCGCGTCTACCAATTCCGCCACACTCCCAAAGGAATTTGCGCTATTCAATCGTAGCCGAAAGCCAACCATTTAACCAAGAAAAATTGGAATATTTACACTTTTAATTGTCATGGTAAATCTAATTTTTATTTACTATCCCTTCTACTTGCCATTGTAAAGTTTCACCTGCATGAAATGATTTTATTTGTCCGACAATATTTTTTTCTTCAACAACATCAATAAATTCTTTAATTTTATTTGGTCTAGACACTAATTTTAATTTTTCTTTATTTGGGGGCAAATTATAAAAATTAGGGCCATTCAAACTTGCAAACTTTTCAAAATTAACTAGAGCATCCTCCTCTTCGAATACAGTTAAATAACTTTCTATTGCTACTGGGGAATTAAAAATACCTGCACATCCACAAAAAGCCTTCCACTTCCTAAGATGTGGAGCAGAGTCAGTTCCCAAGAAAAAACATTTTTCCCCACTTGTAGCAGCTTTCCTTAAAGCGAGTCTATTATTTTCCCTCTTAGCAACTGGTAAGCAGTAAAAATCACTATTTAAGCCTCCAAAAAACATTGCATTTCTATTTATATGCAAATGATGCGGAGTAATAGTAGCTCCAATATTATTTTCTTGAACAAAATTCACTGCATAAGAGGTAGTTATATGTTCTAAAACGATTTTTAATTTTGGAAATCTTTTAGTTATTTGAGAGAGTTCTTTATCTATAAAAACTTCTTCTCTATCGAATACATCTACTTCAGAATCAGTCACTTCCCCGTGAATTAAAAGAGGCATTCCAGAATCTTGCATTAATTCAAAGATCTTATATAGATTTTCTATTTTCCTAACTCCATGACTGGAATTTGTTGTGGCATTAGCAGGATATAATTTTGCAGCGAAAAAGACATTATTATTAAAACCACTTATTAGTTCCCCTTTATCAGTCTCATCTGTAAGATAAATTGTCATAAGTGGTTCAAATTTAGAACTTTCTGGCAAGGCTTCAACAATAGATTTCTTATAAGAAATAGCCCTATTGATGGATGTTATGGGACTTTTGGTATTAGGCATGACAATGGCTCTTCCAAAATATTCTGAAGTAAAATGAATGATATTTTTTAATACAAGCCCTTCTCTTAAATGTAAATGCCAATCATCAGGTTTTATTATGGTTAAAGTCTTCAAAATTTTTTCTATTTAATTAATTTTAACAGCAAATTAAAATTGACAATAATTTATAGATATTCGAGGATAGTTATAAACCAATTATGAAATTTTTCATTATCTAAATAAAAGCCTAAATATGAGTAATTTTTTATTTCCAATAATAGAAATAGTTTTAGGCGTAGTTCTACTTTTTGCTGGAGGAGAGTTCTTTATTCAAGGTGCCATATTTTTATCTTTAATTTTAGGAATACCTCAAATAGTAATTGGTTTAACAGTTGTTTCTCTTGGAACAAGCGCTCCTGAGCTGTTGGTAAGTTTAAGTTCAATTTTAAAAGGCAGTGATTCACTTGCGGCAAGCAATGTGATTGGAAGCAATATTTTTAATGTGCTCGTCGTTTTGGGTATAAGCTCATTGATAACACCTCTTAAAGTAAAAAGCAGAATAGTTAGAAGAGATGTGCCTCTTTTAATGGCAATTTCTGTTGCAGTTTGGGCTATGTCATCAACAGGCTTATTAACATTGCAAGCAGGGTTATTTCTAATATTTTGTTTAATCTTAAATACAATATGGGAAATCAATACAATCAATGAGAAAGGAGAGGAGACAAAAGATGCTGAACCAGAGATAGAAGAATTAAAAGATAACAACAAAGGGAAGCTTAATATTTTACTAAAGTTAATATTGGGAATATTTCTTTTAAGCTTTGGTTCAAATATTTTAGTAAATGGTTCTCAAACGCTCGCTACTCTTTTGGGTGTAAATGAAATAGTTATTGGTTTAACTATCGTCGCAACTGGGACATCTTTACCAGAATTAGTAACTTCAATAATTGCTGCATTTAAAGGCAAAACAGATCTTGCGATTGGGAATGTAATAGGAAGCAATTTACTTAATCAACTTTTAATCCTTGGAAGTTGCAGTATTTTTTCAGGATTTAAAGGTTTAGTTATTGAACAGAGTCTAATAAAAGTTGACTTACCTTTTATGGTTTTAACTACCTTTGCATGCTTACCAATTTTCTGGAGCAAAGGGAAAATCACAAGAATTGAAGGATTTATTTTGCTTAATCTTTATATTTTCTACATTCTCGATAAGATACTTTTCCTGAATGGATTTAACTTCCTTTCTGAATTAAGGATAGGTTTATTTATTTACTTTGTATTACTTACAGTATTTCTGATTGTTCAAAAAAAATTAAAGTTTTCTAATTAATAATTTTATCCATACATTGTCACAAATTCTTCTGAGATAGTTGGGTGCAAAGCCATAGTAATATCAAAGTCTTTTTTTGTTATTCCTGCATTTAATGAAATTGATGCCATTTGAATAATCTCAGACGATGTTTCTCCAAACATATGACATCCTAGGACTTTGTCAGTTAGCTTATGAACCACAATCTTCAACATACATTTTGATTTATTCTTTTTAAAGGTATTAGACATAGGGGTAAATTTGCATTTGAAAATTTTTATATTTTTTTCAGAGTAAAGCTCTTTAGCTCTTTTCTCACTTAAGCCAACTGTTGAAATTTCTGGAATAGTAAAAACGGCCTTAGGGATATATTCATAATTTACTTTTCTTTTTTGTGCATTAAAAAAATTATCGGAAAACACTCTCCCTTGCTCTATTGCAACAGGAGTTAAGTTTGGTTTATTTATAATATCGCCAACTGCAAAAATATTTGCATTGCTTGTTTGATTAACTTCATCAACATCTAAATATTGGCCATCCATCCTTAGATTTAAAAAACCTAAATTTAAATGCAAAAGATTTGGTTCCCTACCTGTAGCAATAAGGATATTATTAGTTAGGAGTTTATCACCCGAGTCTAAGGTAGATTCCAAATTTCCATTTACTCTCTTGATAGACCTTAATTGAGTATTGGAGATTATATTTATTTCAGTAAAAGTAGGTGATTCTTCTAGGCATAAAGAAAGATCCTCATCAAAACCATTAAGTAAATGTTGACCTCTAATTAATTGAGTTACTTCAGTACCTAAATTTCTGAAAATAGAAGCAAATTCACAAGCAATATATCCTCCTCCTACTATTAATATTGATTTGGGAAACTTTTCTAATTCAAAAATATCATCACTAGTCCATGCTAAATCTATGCCAGGAATATTTAATTTCTTTGGTTTACCTCCAACTGAAATAAGAATTTTTTTTGAACTTATTTTGTTCTTAATTTTCTTCGTTTTTGGACAAATAATTTCTAATTCATTTTGAGTCTTAAATCTTCCTAAGCCCTCAAAAACAGTTACATTCAATTTTTTTAAAGAATTTCTATGTAAATTACTTAACCTAGAAACCTCCTCTCTAACATTCTTCAATAAAATATTTGATTCAAAATTAATATCTTCATTTTTTAATCCATATCCTTCAGAAGAATCTATATTGTTTTTACTTTTAGCTGCATAAACCATCAATTTTTTAGGAACACATCCCCTTATCACACAAGTTCCTCCTATTTGATTTACTTCTATGATTGCGACTTTTGCCCCATAACTAGCCGCACGTTTAGCCGCTGCGAGTCCTCCAGATCCAGCACCAACAACAATTAAATCAAATTCAAATTCCAAGACTTTTTTAATCAATTATTATAACGTTAGTTTATAGCTTTAATTCAAATAATGAATGGGATTTTGACATGGGATGATTTAAATAAATTTGAAGTTGAAGATCTTGATAGAGTCCATGGTATAAATAATTCCTACGCAAATTTAAGATTATTTGGCCATAGTGAAAATGATGTATTAGTTACCCTCTATAGAGATAGGCATTCTTGGTGCCCTTACTGTCAGAAGATATGGTTATGGCTTGAATTTAAAAAAATTCCATATAGAGTCAAAAAAATAAATATGTTTTGCTACGGTCAAAAAGAAAGTTGGTTCCTTGAAAAAGTCAGATCGGGAAAATTACCTGCAATTGAATTTAAAGGGCAAGTTATAACTGAAAGCGACGATATCATAGCTTTTTTAGAAAATGAATTTGGAGCACTTGGATCTTTTATAACATCTAGTCACCTTATCAAAATTCGAGAATTAGAAAGAGAAATTTTCAGATCCTGGTGTAATTGGCTCTGCAGAGAAAGCTTTAATTTTATAGATAACTCTTTTAGAAAAAAAAGATTTAAAGAATCCATTTCTAAACTAGATGAAATCTTAAGTAGATCAAAATCAGGGTTCGTTGATCCAACAGTATCTAATACGGGTGATATAGAGCCTGGTATTGGAGATATAATTTTTATTCCCTACATGGAGAGAATGAATGCATCACTGACTTATTATAAAGGGTTTAATTTAAGATCTAATTACCGTCATGTAGATAACTGGCTTACCCTTTTTGAAGGGACAAGTGCTTATAGAGGCACTCAAGGAGATTTTCATACCCACTCTCATGATTTACCCCCACAAATGGGTGGATGTTATAAAGAAAGTAATGAACAACAGATTACTTTCTCTGAGCTAATAGATACTGGAAAGGGTCTAGGTAATTATGAATTAAATAAAAATTATGATTCAAAATATTTTGCTAAAATTGCTCTTAAAAGAGTAATAAAGCATAAAGACAATTTACAAAAAGTAAACCCATACAATAAAGAATCTTTTGAGGAATCATTGAGATCAGCGTTGACCCATATGATCACAGGCGAAGTGGTAATCCCTAAAAAACTTTCAGGAATCTCTCTAAAATACCTAAAAAATAGAATTTCAGTTCCAAGAGATATGCCAATTATTTCTGCAAGGTTATTAAGACAATCATTAAATAAAATTGAATCGCTCAGTGATATTAAGGAAATAGATAAGATACCTTTCAGGCATAGATATGATCAAGATCCTAGAAATTTTATTTCAAGTTAACAGTATAACTATAAATTTTTTCTTGAATCTATTTGAAGTAAATCTCTTATTTTTTGAACTTGACTTGCAATATTAGGATCAATAGACAATTTTTTTTCAACTTGTTCAATAGCATACATAACTGTTGTATGGTCTTTTCCTCCAAACTCATCTCCAATTCTTGGAAGGCTTAGATCCGTTCCATGTCGCATAAGATACATGCCTATTTGCCTAGCTTGACTTACTGGTTTTCTCCTACTTGAACTAATCAATTCATCAGTAGAAACTTTAAAGAAATCTGACACTTTATTAATAACTTGTTTTGGAGTAACAACTACTCCAACACTATTAGGATCAAGCATTGGAGCAATTGATTGGACTGTCATTGGCAAGCCTGTTATTGATGCAAATGCAACAGCTCTAGTAAATGCTCCTTCCAATTCTCGAATATTAGAAGTGAATCTTCCTGCTATAAATTGAATTAAGTCTCTTGGAAGAATCATCCTCTCTTGCTCTGCCTTTTTTTGAAGGATGGCTGTTCTCGTCTCAAGGTCAGGTGGTTGAATATCTGCAGTCATACCCATTGAGAACCTAGAAATTAATCTCTCTTGAATTCCAGACAATTGATTTGGGGGTCTATCACTAGCAATAACTATTTGACTCCCTGATTCGTGAAGTGCGTTAAAAGTATGAAAGAATTCTTCCTGTGTGTACTCTTTACCTTCTAAGAATTGTATATCATCTATTAAAATCAAATCTACATTTCTATATTTATCTCGAATAGCTGTCATTCCATCTCTCCGAATACCACTAATAACATCGTTAGTAAAAGTCTCCGTAGATACATATTTTACTTTTGCCTCTGGATCTATTTCTACTCGATAATGACCTATTGCTTGCATTAAATGAGTCTTACCAAGACCTACTCCACCACAAATAAATAATGGATTGAATTCTCTCCCGGGAGATTCGGCAACGGCTAAAGCTGCGGCATGAGCCAACCTACTATTTGGACCTACAACAAATCTTTTAAATACGTAGCGTAAATTTAAACCATTAGGATTTTTGAATTGATTTTTTGAAGAGTTATTTTGGTTATTACTAGAAAAAGATCTTGTTTTATTATTAACGTTTTGTTCTTTAGTTTTCTCTTCATTTGTTAAATCGCTTCTAGTATTTGTTTCAGATTTAAAAACAACTTTTACATCATGGCCGCAGATTTCTTTTGCAGCTTTTTCAATAGTTTCACAATAATTCTTTCTTAACCAATCACTGGAAAATGTATTTGGAGCGATTAAGGTCAATAGACCATTCTCAAAACAGTTAAATCTAGCAGGCCTTATCCATGTCTCAAATGAAGGCTTACTTAAAGTTTTTTGGAGTAATTGTTGAACTTCCGCCCAAATAGGATTAGTTGCTTGCAAAGTTTTATTATCTAGATTATTAATCTAGTTGGAATTTAATAATTGGCCATTATCAAATCACAAGATCACGACAAATTTATAATTATTTAACAAAGCATCAAACAAATTTATAAAGATAAATTTTATTTTTTTTCAGGCATATAATTATTTTAAATCTCACTAAAGTATTGGATAAAGCTTTACTTGTTATCATGGCAAAATGGCATGGTTTTGGAAGATGCAAAACAAGATTATCAAAAGATATAGGTAAATATAATTCTGCCAAAGTACAAAGTGTGATGACCAAACACACTATTTCAGTCGCAAAATTTCTACAAGAAAAAAAACTAATTGATATTTCTATGGCTATATCTGGTCTGGGGGTAGGAAATTGTAGAAGATGGTCTAGAGAATTAGGTATCAAAAAATTTAATTTACAGGGGAAAGGCTGCTTGGGAGAAAAAATGAAAAGGCAAATAATTATCAACAAAAAATTTTGTGCTAAACAAAAGATCAAAAATATTATTTTTATTGGTACTGACCTTCCAGATTTATGCCATCAAGATTTATTGAATACCCTAAAAGAGCTTCAACAAAATGATCTTATTTTAGGACCATCTAATGATGGAGGATATTGGCTTATTGGTTTATCAGAAAAAATAATGACATCGCATATATACTTACCTTTTATTAATATTAAGTGGAGTACAGAAAATGTTCTTCAAAATACAATTGATAATTTTGCTTCTGTAAAATTGAAATATAAGTTTTTAGATAAAAAAATTGATATAGATACAGTATTTGATATCGAAAATAGAAAGTAATCAACTTGTCTAAAATCTCAATTATCATACCGACCATCAATGAAGCCAATAATTTGCCATTATTGCTTTCAGACTTGTCAACTATTCATAAAGAAGGAGAAATTATTATTGTTGACTGTGGTAGTGAAGATAAAACTATTGATTTAGCAAATCTTTATGGGGCGAAAGTATATCAATCCAAAGAAAGAAATCGCGGTTTACAATTAGATATTGGTGCTAAGAATTCAAAAGGAGACTGGCTCATTTTTTTGCATGCAGATACAAGATTAACTCATGATTGGTTTAGAAAAATAAATTCAGTTTTAAAGGGAAACAATAATTATATTTACTATTTTAAATTTAAAATTAATAATGAAAAGATAATTTTTAGAGTACTAGAGATCCTTGTAAACATTAGAAGTCAATTTTTTAAACAACCTTATGGTGATCAAGGTTTAATTATTCATAGAACTACTTATTTTAAGAATAATGGTTTTAGAAAGATACCATTAATGGAAGACATAGATTTTTTAAGGAGATTAAACAATAAAAAAAATTTAAAACAATTAAATTTACCAATTTTTATAAGTTCAAGAAAATGGGAAAGAAATAATATTTTTCTTCAAGCCATTAAGAACTGGCACTTTAGAAGAAGATGGTTAAAAGGAGAATCGTTAAGTTCTATATATTCTGACTACTACAAAAAATGATTAATTTGCATACCAAAAAGCACATTTGGAACCTCTTGGTTCTAATATCCAACCTTGTCTTTTGTAAAATGAAACCACTTCAGCATCAGCAAAAAGGGTTACTTTAGAAATTCCAATATTTTTTAATTCTTTTAGGATATATTTCATTAACTCTTTCCCCAATCCAAGTCCTTGATAGACAGGGTTAATAGCCACATCCCAAACTGTTGCTTCTAGAATTCCATCGCCAGTGCATCTCGCAAATCCTACTAGTCTTGGGAATTTATCATCATGACGCCATAATCCAACCACCAAAATACTGAACTCCAAAGCTCTGTTCACTCTCCTTATAGGTCTTCTGCTCCAACCAACAGTTTGCAAAAGTTGATCTAGTTCTATTAGATCTAAATCTTTATTTTTACTACATACGAATATTTCTTCTTTATTTGTTTGAGTAAACTCATAAGAATTTAATCCATAAAGATCTATCAGCTCATCCCGTGATATGCTATTTGATTTTTTTATTAACGATCCTTGGTTTCTAAAAATCATTAAAAATTCGCAAATCCTTTTTGTTGAAGCTCAGAAAGCTGAAAATATAAGCCCTTTTTAAGTCTCAATTCACTATGTGTTCCCTCTTCAACTAATGATCCTCCTTTTAAGACTAAAATCTTATCAGAACTTTCAATAGTTGCTAATCTGTGAGCTATAACTAATGCTGTTCTTTTTGACAGAATTCTCTCAAGATCTTTCTGCAAAGTTGCCTCTGTAGAGGGATCCATAAACGCTGTTGCTTCGTCCATTATTAACACAACAGGATTTCTAATCGCTACTCGAGCTACTGAAAGAAGTTGTCTCTCTCCAGAAGAGAGATTTCCCCCTCTTTCTCTTAGTAAGGTGTCCAAACCTTCCGGTAATTTTTTCAACAAATTATCTAAACCTAATTCGTTACAAAGATTTTCTAATTCAAGATTGTCTACATTAGAATTTAGTTTCAAATTATCTGCGACATTTCCACTAAAAATAAACGTATCTTGCAAAACTACTCCCAACATATTTCTGAGAGTAGCAATAGGAATATCTTTTATATTTATATCATCGATTAAAATTTGGCCTGATTGAGGTTCATACAATCTACATAATAGTCTTATTATGGTAGTCTTACCTGAACCAGTTGGCCCTACAAAAGCCACATGCTCTCCCGGATTGATCATGAAAGATAAATTTTTTATGATATGCTCTCCTTCGTTGTAGAAAAAATTAACATTCTTGAACTCAATTTTGCCCTTAAATTTCTTATTTACATTTTTAGCATTTTCTAAAAAATATTTTGCTGAAATAGAGTCCTTAATCTGTATTTCTTCATCCAATAATTCATTTATTCTTTCTACAGCTGTTAAACCTCCTTGTATCTGAGTAAATCTTTCTGCAAGCTGTCTTAAAGGTTCAAAAAGTCTTTGGGAATACAAAATAAAAGTTGTTAATGTTCCTAAACCAATATTTCCAGAAGTAACAAGATATCCTCCAACTGCCAAAACCAAGGAAACTGCAGCAAGAGAAATCCACTCTATAAATGCAGAAATACTACTGTCATAAAATATTGTTCCATTTACTGCTTTCTTATAAGCAACTCCAGTATTGGAAAATTTCTTGCTATTAAAAGCCTCTCTTCTGAACATCTGAACGACTTCTAAACCTTGAAGATTCTCTTGAAAATCAGAGTTGAGTTGAGATAATTCTTCTCTGACTCGATAATTGGCTCTTCTATAACGTTTTTGAAGCCAAATAATAAAATATGAAACTGGGATTTGAGTCAAAAGTAATAAAATTGCAAGTCCTCGATCAATTGACAACATTGTCAAAGAAATTACTATCAGACTGACGAAGTCTGCAATGACTCCAACTGCCCCACTACCAAAAACTTCGGATAAAGCATCAACATCATTTGTTAATCTCGTTAATAATTTTCCTACAGGCATTTTATCGTGATACTTAAGAGATAAAGATATCGAATGATCAAAAAGTTCTCTTCTTATTCTTGCTGTCAAACGTTGTCCCACTGCTTGGATATTGTAAGTTTGGTATCCTTGCAGAACTAATCTAAATAGAACAGTTATAAATAAAGTTAAAATTATGGCATTTATTGACTGCCCAAAAAAAGTTTTACTTAGCCAAACATCTGTACTTTCGTTTTTAAGAATAGTAATTGCTTGGCCTACCAATAATGGCTGAATAGCTCCAGAGAAAGACACGGGTAGCAAAACTATTAAGATTAAATAGATTGTTTTTTTATCTTTAGTTAAATATTTACCTAACTTTTTAATCCTTCTAAAATCTTTAAAAAACATTTAGCTAATCTTCTATAAAGCATTAGTTGATTCTATTGATAATATTGTATCTCTGAGATGATTATCATCTAATCTCATAGATAAGGGATTTCCAATAAGTCTTGCAGTTGAATAAAAAAGATCCTCTATCTTAATTAAACCATTCTCTTTAAGGGTCTTTCCGGTTGCCACTAAATCAACTATTGCCTCTGCCATACCTGTAATAGGACCAAGCTCTACAGATCCTGTCAAATGAACTATTTCTACAGGTATATTTAATTCATCAAAATAAGATCTTGCTGTTTTTGTAAATTTACTTGCGACTTTACAATTTGCGGGAAGATCAGTTGGTTTGGAATAATTACTATTTTTCCTAACTGCCAATGACATATGACAACCCCCAAATCCTAAATCGAGTAACTTTGCGACTTTCAATTCAGATTCCCGTAAAACATCATATCCAACGATACCTAAATCAGCCTGGCCATAACTTACATAAACGGGGACATCTCCATTTCTTACCAGTAGTGCTTTAGCCCGTTTGCAATTTGATTCAAAGGTTAATGATCTATTATTTTCCTGCAAAGCATCAGAGAAATCTAAACCAGCTCCTTTAAAAGTTGAAATTGAATCTTTTAACAGAGCTCCTTTGGGTAAAGCTATAGTAAACATAGATCAATTTCTTCCAACGATTCTTTATTCTAAGTTAACAATGGAATTTAATAAAGCTCGAAATATAGTAGGACTAAGAGTTTTAAATGATAACGTTATTTGGTTATGGATAAAAGATAAATCCGTAGTGGTTGTAGATCCATCTATTCACGAACCAGTAATTAAATATTTAGATGAAAACAATTTACAGTTAAAAGCTATTTTGCAAACTCATCACCATTCAGATCATATTGGAGGAACGAAATATCTTATTGAAAGATGGCCTAATGTTAAGGTAATTGCTTCTTCCAAAGAAATAAAGCGAATACCTTTTCAAAATATATCTGTAGAGGATGGAGAAACTTTGAATATTTTAGGTGAAGAAGTAAAAATAATTGAAGTATTAGGGCATACAAGCTCACACATTGCCTTCTTTTTGAATGGGGAAAAGCCTATTCTTTTTATTGGTGATACATTATTTTCTGGAGGTTGTGGAAGAATTTTTGAAGGAACTTATCAACAAATGTATTCTTCACTAGAAAAAATCAAATCTTTACCAAAAAATACTCTCATATATTGTGCACATGAATATACTAAGACAAATATATTGTGGGCATTAAATCTCAAGCCTAAAGATCAAGATATAAAAAATAAACTTTTGGAAGTTGAAAAAAAACTTTCTCTTAATGAATTGACAATTCCATTTTTACTTAATGAAGAGATGAAAATAAACCTTTTCTTAAGAGCAAAAAATTTAGAAGAATTTACTTTTTTAAGAGCAAATAAAGATTTATGGGTTTAAATAGATAGGTATCTTCTTAAATATAATGTCCCCCAAACAAGTAATTAAAACATCAAATGCTCCAGATCCAGTAGGACCTTATAATCAAGCAATAAAAGCTGGGGATTTTATCTATTGTTCTGGTCAAATTGCTATAGACCCAGCTTTAAATGAAATAACATGTTTAGGAGATATAGAAAAGGAAACTATTCAAGTTTTAAAAAATCTCGCAGCAGTTCTTAAAGCTGGTGGAGCAAAAATAGAGGATGTAATAAAAACAACTATTTACTTAACCGACTTAAGTAATTTTCAAATTGTCAATAAGATATATAGTGATTTTTTTAATGTTGAGAATCCTCCAGCTCGGGCCTGTGTGGAAGTTTCATCTCTACCAAAAGGAGTTTTAGTGGAGATAGATTGCGTCGCATTTCTAGATTAATTTCTAATTATTGAGAAATTTGAAATTTGAACCAATTGTGCACCATAGTTGTATAGATTATTAGTTGATAACTCATCTTTGATCTATGTCAGCAGCAAAGCTTAATATAGATGAACTAGAAGCAGGTTATCCCTTATTTTGCAAAGCTCTTAGACTATTAATTTTAAAAGGTAACTCAGTTAAAGATATAGAAAAGACAGTTTGTTGGAGTCATCTTGAAACTTT
>QCPU01000018.1 GCA_003212395.1 Prochlorococcus sp. AG-442-B03
TTTTCACTCATTATCTGATTTTGCGGTTAAAAAAAGAGTATTAAAAAATAAATTTAAAAGGGCACGAAAAGTAAATTAAATTTATAAGTTTAGGAATAAAAGATAATTAAAGGGTTGATTTTTTTTTAGAATTCGTTTCCCTAAAGATATACTATTTTCGGTTCTACTTATGGTTATGCCTCAATCTACCTTGGAAAGCTTATTATTTTTTTTGATACTATCTCTAGTTGCAACTTACATTGTTAATTTAAAGTATTCTTCAAAATTAAAAATACAGAAATAGTTTTTAAATTTAGCTTTTGTCTTAATAAGATTTATTTACTTGGATCACCCCAGGTTTCTTTGTATAACCAACTCAAAAAAATAAGAGCAATTATATTACCAAATGCATAAATTGTTCCTAATAATGGGTCGTAAATATTGGCGATTATTGTAGACATAATAAATATTATTAAACCTGAAACGACCAAATCCTTAATAGGCAAATGTTTTAAATTAATAGAACTTATCATTTGATAATGGTAGATTAAAGATAAAAAAATTATAAACCCAAATTGTGTGATATTTATTTATTAGTTTTTGCTATCTATGCAAAATTTTAAAAGTAGATATTTATATTTGTTTTATTGATAAATCTTTATCAGCTAAAAAATTCCGATTATGTTGGAATTAAAAACATTTTATACATGAGAAAGGTTTATTTATATCAATAAGAGATTTGAAAAAAGGATATAGTTTTTAAAGTTTGTTTTTAAGTAATTGGAAAAATTTAGTTATTATGAATATCTGAATTCAATTTCATTTCATCCACCAGTGATGATAATAACTACATTAGTTTTCTTTTATATAAGAAGAAAAATCTTATTGAAGGGTGAAAAACATTAGTAATTTATTTTATAGATATATTTTTTAAAGAGTCGAAAACTAAATAAAGGAAGCAAATTAAGAAAACAATTACGTAAATAGATTCCATTTAACTAATACTTGTAATAGAACTACTTAATCCATAAGTGAGAAATATAAAACTTGCAAATGTTACCCCAATCATTACCGTTGTGTAGAGTTTATTTAATTTGAAATTATTACTTAATGAAAAATCTGCCACAACTAAATTTCTCATTGAATATTTTTCTCTACTTTTGAAATTTTTACTATTAACAATGCTACCTAAAATAGGTTCTGTTGAGATATTTATTTCTTGATTGATAACTGAATTTAAACCTTCATCTTCATTAAAGAATTTTGGGAACATATAAGTATGCCACAATGCTATTACTGCCACCCAAAAAACAACGCTTACTCCTGCGAATCCAAAAAGTAAAAATCTAAAAGTTTCCATATTTTTTATAACTTTGATCAAATTAAATCTACATCAAACTAAATAACCAAATATTTTACTTTAAAAAATATACTTAAAAAAAATCAATTAATCAAATTTAATTGTGATTAATGATTAAAAATAATGTTATTAAGTGTTTTTCTATAAATATAAGTTAATGATTTAATAAAATTTCAATTTTTAAAAGGCAAAATAATTACCAAATTTATTATTACTTTTTAAAAATGGATTTCAGAGTGGTACTTGTTATTACACCAATAATATTTTCATGGATATTTACTGTTTTTTGGTTAGGTAGATGGGATGTATTTAGATTGACTCCACTAGGACTGCCCAAAAAGGGAGTCACTCCTTTCAAAAACTATCAAGTATGGGAAGATTCTGCATTAATTCCTGATACAGGCAGACCATCAGAAGGTTATCCAGTATTTACTGTAAGAACGGCAGCTGTAAACGCTTTAGGAATTCCGACTGTTTTCTTTTTAGGAGCTATTTTGGCAATGCAGTTCAAGTCTTATTAATTAGTTAATTTAATGGATATAAGATTTTTAATTGTAGGAACCCCTTTTGTGATTGCATTTTTCTATACATTATTTTGGCTTCGAAAATGGGGTGCTTTTAACTTATCTAATGATAATTTGTCAAAAAAAATGTCTCAAAAAAATGAATCAATAAACCAAAATTATATTTTAGAAAATATCTTTTTAACAAAAAATTAATCCAATTTATTTGCCCTTAATGAAGAAATTCTCATGATTCCAGTAGAACAGTATTTATTTCTTGCAGTTTCTCTTTATGCTTTTTTTCATCTTTCAATAAGCATAGTAAGTACATTAATTAGTTTTTAATAAATATAAATTAAATAAAAAATTAAACACTTATTTGTATAAAATTAATCTTTCTAAATCAAGAAAATCATTATATAAATATAGAAGTAGATATTAGGGCAATCTACTAGCCGCTAGCTTTGATAAGTACGGTTTGTAATGAGAACCTCCCTTTAGCCTCATTTTCTTTTTCGCAATCTTAGAAAATGAGGTTTAAATATTTTTAAAAAAGAAAAAAATATATAGTTTAAAAGCTATTAAAAATAAACTCTTTCAATTAAAAAATTATCTATTCTTTTGTATATTTTTTACTTTTAAAAAAATAGTTTTTTATTTATAAATAATATGTAGATATTTGGCGCATCTGCAACGGTTTACAATCCGTCTTTATGAACCTAGCCAACTAAAATATTCTTAACTACGTTTTAGTTATTTTAGTAGTTAAGAATATTTTTATTTAAATTTAAATTTTTATAGTTTTACTTATCGGTTAAATAAATGATTAATAAACAAGAGAAAGAATATACTTTAGAAAATATTTATCAAAATTTAGAATCTGGAATGCCGGATAATAAATCAATAAAAGAGTACGCTCTTCCTAATGCCAGGCAATGGTTAGGAGGAAGATTTATTGCCATATGGGTCTTGCCTATTTACTTTTTAAGAAAAATCGCAAAGTTTTCTGCTTCAGCCTCTTTTGTTAAGCCATATTCGCCTGCTGAAAATAGTCCATCTTATAATCAACCACAAACTTTATATACTGCTTTAAGGAACGTATTCAAGGGTGAGGATCATTTAAGATTTTTTGATCATAGATTTATAGGTATTTGGGTTTTGCCAATTGCCATAACTGGTATTATTTTTGAAATATTATTAATAGCTCCTATGAATAACACTACACCTTTTAATTAAGTATTTTTAAAATCTATTCTTTCAATCTAGGAGCCTTAAAAATATATCGCTATTTTTTTTAAAATTCTACTTAAACTTACTTATAAGATTGAGATAAAATTTCTTATCTTAAAATTTATTTTGTTTTCAGAATTAGATGGTTTTAATAATTGAGAATATTTGACAAGCCTTTTAAAATAAAAAAAATTACTTATTTTTTTATGTCTAGTAGAATAACCACCGTAATTTCTTTTAAGATTGAAAGTACATTTGAAGAATGGGTAAAAATTTTTGATAGTAAAGAAGCAGATTTAAGACATTCAGAATTTGATATTAAGCCACTTTTTAGGGGATTCAGTAAAGATGATCCTAAAAAAGTTATTTGCATTCATCAAGCTCCAGAGGGAAATATTCAAAAGTTTGTTCAAGCAAATAGTGAATGGATTAAAAGTCACAAAGTGGACTTCTCAACTATGGAAGAATCATCGTGGATATGAATCGTTTTGGATATGAATAGTTTTGGGATTGCTAAGTTAATTATAATTTTTTTATCATTATCTTATTTAGGCGTAATTTTTTTACTAAATTATAACTCCCAAGAAAATATTGAAAAAAGATGTATGCTTAAATTTGAGAAAGATTTTAAAATCCCTTTAGAAACACCTCATGAAGAATGGGTTCTAATTTTAGATTTAGCTGATAATAATTATTTAAAATGCATGGGTATATCTAAGTATTAATTATGGGAGAAGCAAAGAGAAGAAAAAATTTAGGAATGCCGCCAAGAGAAAAAGCGGAAGATATAAAGTTGCCTCAACTCGATAAAAAAGCCATACAACAAAAAGTTAGGTCAACACTATATAAATATCCAATAATACCTTTTCTTTTTTATGGAGCTGCCATAGTGATCCTAATCGGAGGTTTATTTTATGTTTTTAAATCTTTTAAGATTGGATAACTATGACGATTGCTTATTAAAAAAAAATTAATATATTGATTTGAATTATTTATGCTTCTTTGGAATCATTATTTAAAAAATTTGAAAGATATTAAAATTATCAAAAAAATGTTCAATAAATGATTAAAAAATAATCTATGAGAATTATTTACGATTGACACAATCTTATTGTGTTGTAATTTTGGATTAAATAAAAAATTTTTTTATGAAAAATATTAATAAAAAATATGCTGAAGTAATGCGTCAAGCTAATAATGCAGTTGGAAGAAAAGAAGTAGTTAGTTTATTAAAAAAAGCTGCAATGATCATGTCAAAATCCGAGGAAAAATTAGCTGCTTAAATTAGAAAACTATTTTATGAGGATATATAAAATACCATAAAGAATAATAGAGGAACAGGCAGCCATGACAACAAATGGCAATATCATTCCTGAGTTCAACCATCGTAAAAGTCTAATTTTTTTGTTAATTACTCTTGGCATTTTTACTAAATCTCTTATTTGCAACTTAACAAGTAAATAAATAGTGTAAATGATTAATTAATCCTTTTAAATATAATTCTTTGGGTATTTTAAAATTAAATTTTCCACAGAAAAATATTTTAATTTCATCCGAATTTTTTATTTTGAAACAAATTTTTAGGTAATTAATACCTTGTATTCTTAAAATTTCTAATGCATTATTTAGAAACATTAGATTTCAAAATAATGATTGAAAATTTCAAAGAGAGTCCTAAAGAATTTAAAGATTATGATTCCGAACTTTTACTTAAAATTATAAATAAGACATCATTAGAGACTAAAAAGAGTGATGAAAAAGAACTATTTGTAGATGAAGATTGGAAAATTAATTCAAAAAATATGAGTAATATAATTCCTAGAGATAATTCAAATTTAAAAAGAATATTATCAGATATTTTTCCCAATAAAAAAATAGTGATTCAGGATAATAATGATAAGTCGCAAACAATTTTTTTATCCTAATTTACACAATATTAAAAGCTTAATTATCCTATTAATTCGATATTTATCTTATAAGAAAAATTAGTAAAAATTACTCTCGCGGAATTTTTTTATAGATGTTAAAGTTTGGTAACGTTCATCCAAGTTTATATCTCTGGACGCATGATATGGGAGTAAGGAACGGGATTCTCATTAACTGCAAAATACCATGAATAACCTCTTACAAATAAGAGAAAAAAACAAAAGAGCCAATAGGCTTTATGAAGCTCAAATTTTGGCCACAAAAAATGGAGAAGTTACTCCATACAGAAGATCCGTCTTTGAAGAAAGAATGAGAAAAACACAGAAAGAAATAAAATTACAAGACTCAAAAAATTAAATTATTATTTTTAACTGATCAAAAGAGGGGGTATTTAACCCTCTTTTTTTATTTGCAAATAACTTAACTTTAAATAATTTATTTTCCCAATTCTCAATTATTAAAAGAACATAATTTTGATGCTTTTAATATTAATTTAAAGTATATAAATGGCAAATTTAACTCAGGTATTAAGAGGTTAATAAAGATGTTTAAAAACAAATATAAAAATTTAATAACTCATCAAATAAATCAAGCTTAGAGCAAGTCTTATGGTTTATTAAATTATTTACCCAAGAAGAAAGATCGGAATATTAAAAAATATTGTAAATGGATAATCTAGAAGCAGAGACATTTAAAAAATTCTCTAAATTAGCCACTATACGCTCTAAAACATTATTACCAACTACAAAAAATACAACAATCTCTTTCACCTTTAGTAATTACGCTTTGCCTTACCTGAAATTACTTATGAAAATAGGGATAGCTAATTAAGAAAATTGCGACGGACTAAGAAAATACTTATTCCTGAAATTGAATAAAAAATTTTATAAAGTTTCACTAAGTTTTTTTCAGAATTTAAGGAGGAATACTTACTTTACATAAAAAATAAAATTGCTAAGTTTAAAATAAGAGATCCATTCATTATGTTTCTAAATTATCTACCTAGAGAGATGGTTGAGGTTGTTGGCTTAACAATGATTTTTTCATTTTTAGTAGGCACCATATTAATTTTATTATTTACATCAGATCAGGCAAATACAAAGAATCTTTATTTAAAAAAGGCTAAATAAAGTTTAAGTAATTTATACATATATAAAGTTCTAATTTTTAAATATAATTAACTCGCAGGTGTAGAACTTAATTTTTAATATTGATATATATTACTTTAAAGATTATGGGCGAAGCTAAAAGAAGAGAAGAATTAGGCTTACCGCCTAGACAAAAACAAGTTGAAATAAATAAATCTGATAGATATTTTTGTTGGCTTCCTATTACTAAATCCAGAATTAAAAAATATCCTTACATGGGAGTAACAACTATGGCACTTGGAGCGATAATTTTCTTAGTTAGTGGTGGAGCAAATAGTATTAATTAATTAATTTATTGGCCTAACTTAGCATATATCTAAGTATTTTTTTGTAATAGTTTAATGCCAGAAATTATAGAGATTATTGATGCTATTCCAAGAACTATCGAATAAAAAGGTTGCAAATTAATAATTCCAAAATTACCTGTATGCCATTTGATTAACCAAAAAGCATCTACTCCTAAAGGTTGAAGAATACTATAAATAGTTCCAGACATAATAGTTATTAGTAAAGGGATTGCTGAAATTGCAGTTATTTTTCTGTGAATTTTTCTTTTATTTGTTTTTAAAATTTCCATCTATTTCCTCAAATAAATATGTAATTCTTTTTCGTTTTTGCATGGCATCCATTTATCTTGGTTCTTATGTACTCCTTTGCAACCAAGTTCTAAAGATTTTTTTTCAGCGTCCTCTTCAGAGAGAAATGTACCCCTTATATGTGCACGCGAATAAATATTAAAATTTAGAGATAAGAAAAATAAAAAAATAAAAACTTTAAAATTTCTAAGAATAATTTGCATTATTTCAAATTTAATATTTGTATTAAGGAGAGATTGTATCAAATATTTTTGTTTTGCCAGTTTTACTAAATGAAACTACTTTGTAGTTTTCATAATCATGAGAGTGTGAGTCGTGAGAATGCATTTCCATTCCAGGTGAGCCAAGTGGCATACCAGGTACAGCTATACCTTTGATACCTGGTTTTTCTCTAAAAAGTTTGTTGATTGATTTAATCGGGACATGTCCTTCAATAGTATATTTACCTATTTTTGCAGAGTGGCAGGATCTTAAATTGTTGGGAATTTGATATTGGTTTTTAATCCAGGAAACATCTTCAACTATAAAATCAACAACTTCTAATCCATTATCTCTTAAGTGCTTGATCCATTTTTTGCAACAACCACATGATTCTGATCTATAAGAAACAATTTCTGGGATATCTATATTTTCTTGAGTTAAAGCAATACTCTTATGTGCATTAATTATATTTGTAAGAAGAATTCCAGAAAAAATTAAAGAATTTAAAAATCTACTTTTACTAGATTTTTTATTAGATGCCATAACAATTAAGACATTATTTTTGAATATTTAAATCAACCATAATTGAAAATTTATAAAATTGCTATTTAAACAAAATAAAGCGATTGCAAAAGTACCAATAACTAAAAAAATTATTGTAGCTAGTAGAATGTTTGGCCGAAAATTTGGTCTCATTCATATTCTTTATTTCTATCAATAATTTCCCTTAAATATATATCTTTTAGCTCGTCATTATATCCATTTTCTTTTGCAAATTTTTCTAATTCCTTAAACTCTTTTTCTCTCATTAAGCAGATTTGGATATATTGTTTTTCATATCTTCAATTTGGTTGATTAATTCATCTAACCATTCTGTATTATTTTCGGATCTTTTATGAAAATATGTAATTTTAGGTTGATTGATTTCTAGTGTCTCATAATCTCCACTCATAAATTAACCCTAAATTTATACTCTGCATAATTTATCTAGGGAAATTATGCCCATCAATAGGCTCTAATACTTATTTTACGTTTGGCATGGGTAACAAGTCACTTTTTTAATAGTATAAATATCAAGGAATTTATCTCCCAAAAATATGGCGACTAATGAAGAACTAGAAAAAAGAATTAAGACTTTAGAAAAAGAAGTACAACATCTAAAAGCTGTTCTGCAATATCAAATGAGAAATAAGAAAAAGTGATTTATTCTTATTGCATAGAAATTACTTTTGGTCAGATAAGTATTTTCTCTTTGTTGTTTTGGTACCTAATGTCAAAGCTAAATATTAAAAATTAGTCCATAATTAGTCACTTTTTGAGAAAATAACTTTAATCATTGATATTTAGAACATATTTGTTTTTATATGTATAAAACTACTTTATATGATTAACTCAATAGCTATTACATTACTATTATTGGGCTCTTTAGTCGCTTACAAAAGACTCAAAAGAAAGAAACGGCAATTTCACGCACCACCTACAAATCAGCTTCCTAGTTGAAGATTAAATTCCGTCTTCATCTTCTCCAAAAGGATTGTATCTAATATCCCAGAAGAGAACAGCTGCTATAGATAAAAGCAATAGACCAAAAATAACTTGAGGAGGTGGAAGTATCATCAATGAAATATAACAATTATAAATAAGCTTTGCTTATGAAAATTTTAAAGGTTAATCGATATTGTTTGGTTCTAAATGTTTTACATAACATGCTGTTGTGCAATCTACTCCCTCACTATTGATGCTACAAGAAGTTATACATTCAAAAAAACTTTCCAAAGCATCTGAATCTTTAATATTTGAATAAATGTCTTTTTTCATGTTCAATCTTCCATTCTGAAGCTTGTTTAGCAATTAATTTTTAATAATGTCGAATTTTAGGTAAATTAGCTATTTACCAATTTTTTAAAAAAACTATTGAATCTATAAGTTTTTCCCCACCCTTCCTCTAATAGTTTTTTATATTCGTTGCTCGATTCTACGATAGATTCAACCCTAGCCCCTTTCATAACTGGCTTAACCGATCATTTAAAAACACAACCAAAAGAGATTAAAATTGAATTAATCATAGAAGAGTTCTTAGAACTATCTTTAAAAGGTTCAAATACTTTAATCCTCGATCTGGCTTTATTAATTAAAGTAAACTTTTCCATAAAAAAAGGGCGTTAGCTTCGCCCTAATCAAAAAGCGGGATAATCCCCATCACCCAGCCCTTTTAAAAATCTTAGCACTACATATGGTGTTTGTAAGTATTTAAAATTACCTATTGATGGGGTTGTTTGTTTCTATTTAATTTGTCATTATAGGAGTCCCCATCACCTAGGCTCGTAAGAGTCTTTTTTTTTGTTTTTCCCCTTCTAGGCTTAAGCCCTTTTTAATTAGTGTTTAAAGACTTTTTATTTAATTTTTAAATTCGATAATTAATAATTAAAAAAATAATTTTATTCATGCAAACTTACATCGTACATTGGCAATTTCCAGATCAAGAAAGTCATATGCAAGGGGCCGAGGCTTTTGCGGGTTTTGTTGAAGGAGGATGCGAAGGTGATGAATTTGATGGGTTTAAAGTTCTTAATCGAGTAGTAAATCCTGAGGGAGCTAATGGTTGGGCAATAGTTGAATCTTCAAACCATCAGAACATTTGGAAATGGAGTAGTATCTGGGTCGATAATTTTGGCGTAGAAATTGAAGTTACACCAGTTCTAACGGATAAAGAATTTCTTTCCGTCCATAAAGAAATTGCAGGAGCCTCTAACAAGTAGTTAATATTTTGGGTGTTTGACTGTTGATCTAATATAAAAGGGTAGTACCTATTTTTTATGGGAAAATTTTCTTCTGAAGAAATTGAAAGACAATACAATTTAATAAAAATGCTTTTAGCTGAACCTGAAAAGTATAGAGATGCCATTAATGCAATAAAGAAAGATATTGCATATATGCCAATAGAGCTTAAAAAAAAACTTGAGGAAGAAAATATTACCTTGTGAATGAAATCCAAATGGCATTCATCATGATCTTTTTTTTAAAAATTATTTAATTCCTATTCTCATAAACTAACCAAGAGAGTCTAAATCTCTTCGATGGTGAACTGTATTTCCATCATCTTGTGAGACTTTCTGTTCCCTCATTAAATCTGCAATTGTTGGAAAATCTTTTGCGTTATCAAGATCTCTTGCATTTTTATCTTGAATTGCGAATGGTGATCTTTTTAAATTCATAATTAATTTCCTCAATATTTTTGTTGGATTCTGATTACAGATCCTGGATTGTCATGTACGTAAGAGTTGAATTCTCTCGCAAGCATTAGGCAATCGTATGCATCGCGTGCATAGAAACCGACTTCATGTGTATTATTTGATGAATCTTTGTAACTCAACACATATTTATTACAAGATTTTATTGGTGTTGAAGGCATCTAATTTATTTCTGATACCACTAAGTTCTAACTAGGCAAACTAATCAACCGACTATTAAAAATGTACGGTTTAAGGCACAGACATATACGGATAGAGGACCATCGATTAAATTTAAAAATGAATATAATACTTAAGTATTTTCGATAAATATAGATAATATTTCCAATAATCTTATAAACTTCTTATGCGAAAAGGCCGCTTTTCGCAAGTAACTCTTGTCGATAATGTAAATTTACAAACTCATCAACTATCTCGCAAAATTAGTTATTTCAAGATTATAAATATATTTTTCTCCATCATCATCACCATTATCATCATCATCATGGAAGGAAGAGACTAAAACATAAACTCCTCCAAGTCCCAAGAACATAGATAAATATAGAATAGGATCTGTCATAACTTAATTTTGAACCAATCAAATTAAATTTGAGGAAGCTTTTCAATATCTATATTTTCTTTTAATCATTTAAATAAAAAACTTTCTACTATCAAAAAATAGTTTTTTATTTGAGAAAACTGAAAGTAGACCTAAAATAGGGTAAATTTGCTGTTTTTTTAAGTGAGTTTTAAAAAGATTTTAAAAATCAATGTGCGGAAGATTTGAACTGAAAACTAAATTTGAGAAGTTGCCAAAGGTTTTGAAACAAGACTATCCAAGTGGACTTGAATCTAAATACGAGACTCAAAATATAATAAAACCTAATGATCCTGTGCTTGTAATTAAAAACGAAGGGAGAATTAAAACTACTTTTATGACATGGGGCTTTATTTCCCCTTGGGCGAAAGACCCATTTGATAAAGAGAGACCAAAACCATTTAATGCAAGATCAGAAACTGTGGAAGAAAAAAAATTATTTAGTGGAAGTTGGAAACATAAAAGGTGCCTAATACCTGCGAGTGGTTTTTTTGAAAAAAAATATCTTGTTCGAAAAGCGAATTATGACACTTTTTGGTTGGGAGGAATTTGGAGTAAGTGGGTCTCACCAGATGGAGCAGAACTTGAGAGTTGCTTAGTTTTAACAACTGAACCAAATGATTTAATTAAACCTTTACATCGCCGCATGCCTGTAATCGTACCTAATGGATATGAAGAACAATGGACAGAGCAAGTGAAAGATGCAGATGAATTAAAAAGATTATTCCCAATCATGATGGGTTGGTCATCTGATGGTTGGTTAGTAGAAGATGTAAAGAAAAAAAAAGCTGATCAAATGAGTTTATTTTAAATGAAATGCTTACTAATTCCAAGACTAGATTAATGGCTAAATCTTATTGGTTGATTAATCCAAATAGGTCAGAAGTTAAAAGATTCATGAAAAACGATAAGAGTATTGATGGAGTTTTTGAGTATATGTTTATAGATACTGGAAAAATAGAAGGAGGATTAGGAAACAAACCTCCAATAATGAAAAATACAGTTTCTGTTGAAATTGATTTAGCTAGAGAAATTTATGAAAGATTAATTTCTCAGGGATGGAGGAAAATTGAAAAAGTTTGGTTTTAGAAAGAAAGTTATTAGATCTATGCGACAGATATTAGTGATGGACATAATTTGAAATCCAATAATGAAAATATTAATAAAATTGACAGCCGATTTAAAATATGAGGAGATTGGTTAATTATTTAGTGCAGATAAAAAAGAATCATCTAATATGGCTACCAGAATAAATAAATATTTAAGCGAAGTCGGTTATTGTTCCAGAAGAGAAGCAGACAGACTAATTTTAGAAGGAAAGGTGACCATTAATGGCAAAATTCCAGAAATTGGCGCCAAAGTAGAAGAAAGTGATCAAGTAGAAGTTAAAGGCCAAAGAATAGAAAAATCAATGAGACAAAAAAACATATACTTAGCCTTTAATAAACCAGTAGGAATTGTTTGCACAACAGATAGAAAAGTAGAACCCAATAATGTCATAGATTTCATTAATTATCCTAAAAGAATTTTCCCTATTGGAAGATTAGATAAGCTTAGTGAGGGATTGATTTTTTTAACTAATGATGGCGATATCGTTAACAAAATACTCAGAGCAAGAAATAATCATGAAAAAGAATATATTGTAAAAGTTAATCGTCCAATTAACAGCGACTTTATTCAAAGCATGAGTAGTGGAGTTGAAATATTAGGCACAATAACTAAGAATTGTTTCGTAAAACAATTAGGTTCAAAAAAATTTAAAATAATACTCACTCAAGGGATTAACCGTCAGATTAGGAGAATGTGTGAGTCCTTAGGCTACAGAGTGAAATCATTAAAGCGTGTAAGAATCATGAATATTAAGTTAGATTTACCAGAAGGAGAATATAGAGAATTTAGCAAAGAAGAACTCTTAGAATTAAATGCTTTACTCGAAAACTCCTCGAAAACTTACGACTAATTAAAAAACAACCACCATGGTTTTTTAGTAATAGTGGTAGTTATAAGCCCTTTTATCTCTAAAGCCTTATAAGAGTTTCTAATGTTTGTTAGATTTTCCCAAAATGTTCTCTGAAATTGATCTAGTTCCCTAAAAGGTTTTAAAAGATGCCACAACTTGTAAAAAGGTAGAATAGGTTCATTTTTAGCAGTTGTTTTTAAGGAAAAAAGTCCACTTTCCAACTCATGCAGCAATAACTTAAAGGGTTATATCCATTGCAATTCCAAAATTTAAATATTTTGATATCTAAATGGTGATCACTATTATCATTAAAAAAGGGCCAACCAAACCAAAAAGCAAAACAAGTAATAATGAGAGCAGTCTATTGAAGCCAATGTACCCCAGAGCCGTCCAAACCATTTTTATCAAAATTTGAATTGCTCATTTAAAGAATTGGATATGCTATCCAACCAAATAAGGTGTAGTTAATAATAACGGCCATAAATCCAATCATTGCAAGTCTTCCATTAGTCCTTTCTGCAATAAACCAATAGCTATTTGGCCATTCAAATTTAGTTGAAATAGATACTTGATCTTTTGCAAGTGGAGTCTCTTCAGAGGTATTGTCCTGATCTAGATAATAATTACTATCTGGGTAAAAACTTTCACTTGACATATTTTCTGATTTAAAGTCAATCATTTTATTAAAAACTTGAACTTTGTATATCTTAAAAACTAAAAAGGCTAAATAGGTTAAAAGGAGATCAGAATTTTTTATTTATCAAGTAGTTTTTTGCCCCACCAAATCCAATAAGTAAAATACAAAATAGGGAAAACAAAAATAAAATCCTAGAAAGTCTAGGGTAAGACTACAAGACCTCCAAAAAAAGGAGGTAATTTTCCTAATATTTCCTAAGCAAAATCAGGTAATCGCTGAAAAGCAAATCAGGGCGATAGGATTTAAACACGGGGCCTAGCGCTCCAAAAGCGATAGGGAAAATACTAAATAAATCTAAAAAGAATATCTCCCATAGTTCGAAAAAATCCAAATCTATTTTTTTCTTTTGGAATAAGAAAATTTTTGCAATATTTATCACTATCTCCTACGAGCTTTTCTAATTCCAACTTTGAATCTTTATATCTTTGATTTTTTTTATTACCAAGTTGATATGTACATAAGAACTTCAATCTTTCATTCTTAATTAGAGGTTGGAATTGCTTTACAAAAAAAAATATTGTAAAGGAGAGGCTTATGAAACCTACAAAAATAATAATTGAGGAATAGATAGATGAAGAAAAAGAATAATTATTTTTCCTTTTTTCTATTTTTCTAGATTTGGGATAAACTTTTTTTCTTTTTGAAGTTTTTCTTCCCTTAACGCTATTGTGAGTTGTTCTTTTAGTTCTTTTGTTAAACAAACTTTTTAAGACCATACTCATATATTTCTTTTATCGTTTAGAAGTTGGCAAAACAAGTTATTAATACATAAAAAGTTTTATAAGGTTTTAAAAAAGTTTAAATCAAAATTATTTATTCTTACCTATTTTTTTCCCAAGATGGGTTTTTGGCTTCCGCTGAAAAGCAAGTCGGAAAAGCAGGATTCTAACCTGCGAACTAGTTCTCCTAAAGAAATGGGCTTTTTTATGAGAATTTGATTCATTTAATAATTTTGTTATCTGTGAATGACTATATTTAAATTGAACTAAATTTCTTATGAAAAAATTTGAAATACTTGGCATATTTAATGCCTTTAAAATTTTTTTCGAAATCAAAATATAAACATCTACCTTAATGGTCTGAATTTCTAAATTGGGAGACCGCCCCTTTATTTACTGATTAGGAAGCTGGTTAAATAGTCGCAAAAATAAACTCATCGATGACGATTGACAGTCGATTTAGAATATGTGGCAATTAGCTCCTTTTTTTATGAAGTGGTTTTTGCAACTAATACCAATAATCTTATTGCTTGGATTTATATCAATCAGTCCCAAAACAAGAATTTTAATAGGAACTAGTTTTGACTATTTATCAAAATTTGTATTGGATACTGTAAATAATGAAAATAAAGATAAATGGTTAATGGATAAACCAGAATGGTTCAATAAACCTCAAGAATTTGATCCCGCTTCTTATTGAAAAAACCTCTACTACGCACAATACTGGCAATTCTAGTATTGCCAACTTCTTTTAGCGGGGGGATTTTATTGTTAATGAAGGTCGATTGAATTATGAGTTTTGTCATAATGACATAAAGAATGATATTTATCACTGTCATAGGTCAAATAGGAAAGGAAATTCAAATAATACTAAAAAAATCAATATCGTAACTTGTTATGACGGTGATACATGTACATCAACAAAAGGAGAAAGCTTGTATTGATGCAGCTGAGTTGAAAGGTGGAAAGGCAAATCCAGTTCAAGCAAAATAAGCTAGGGATTATCTAAATAGTTTAATCGCCAGTAAAGATGTTGATATAAGGAGAATTACAAAAGATAAATATGGTAGGACAGTAGCTGAACTATCGATTAACGGGATAAATGTTAACGAATAATGGTTATAAAAGGTTATGCAAAAATTTATTCTAAGTATGCATATCAATGTCCTTGGACAAGATAAAAATGAAACGCTTAGTATCTTACTAATCCAACCATTAGCTTAAGTATTACAAAGATTTTCCTTAAATAGTTTTAGCTATAAAATTAAAATCAAAGCTATTTGAGTGAGTTTTTATCTTGTATAAATGTATATTTAAGCGTTCGGTAAAGATGGTTGACACAAGAGAACTAAATACCAAATACCTCCAACAATAGGAATTAAATTTATAAAGATCCATTGCCAACCTTTACCCATGTCTCTCACTCTGCGAATGCAAATGGAAATATTAGGTATAAATTGCCCTAATATGAACAAAAGATAAATAAGATTAAGAAATAATCCTAGAGTTTCATTTATTGCATATGAAATACCAACAAAAATAACTAGTAAAAAAATTATTATGGAATTCGCAAGGAATGCCCACCAATATTCACTTCTAGTACTTCGCCCTTTAAAGTCGAATGCTTTAGTCCAGAAAGTTTTGTATGCACTAATCATAGATAAAATAAATTTTTATTTAATTTAAACATATTAAGGTTTCATTGCCTGCTTAAATGGAAGTTATTTAACAGTTTCAGCACCCTTTACTCTTTGGAATTTATTTTTTTTAATCATTTTATATCGAGGATATGAATATTTAGAACGCCAAGTAAAATCTGAAAGCGCAATATTCCTCTCAATCATTTGTTTTGTATTAGGTTTACTTACTTATTTTTAGCCTAAATTAGTTATTAATAATCTAATTTTCAATACAATTTATTGTAAAGTATCAAATCATCCATAATTTCTGATCAACTTATGTAGGATCTAGGAAAAATTTTTTAATGGAATTAATATTTTTAGGTTTATTAATTTTAGCCATATACTATATCCCAGCTTTTATAGCTATAAGTAGGAGGCATCCTTATAAATGGGTTATTTTAGGAATAAATACATTTGGAGTGGCAGGAGGATTTCCTTGGTTAATTGCCTTTGTTTGGGCTGTGTGGCCTAAAGATAAGTCATTAATTGATCCAATAGCAGGAAATGTCACTGGTAAAGGTAGTAGAAATTCAGGAGATACTTTCGGGTCATTGAGATACGGCAATGAGAGGGGTTACTTAGAAGAAAAATATAAAGATAAGTGAATATTTTACTAATTGAAAAGCTTGAAGATATTCTTACTTTTGAATTGAATATTTCCTCTAATTTTTCCGATAAAGTTACAAGATTTGATAGTTTTAATATTAAATAAATTCTTCCTAATTTAAAAAAAAATATAATCTTCTAATAGATCTTTATTAATCAATCTGCAGAATATTGTTTCTCTCCTATTGCTTTATACATTACAGCTTCTAAAGTACAAAATAATTTTGCTGTCATTTTAGGACAATTTAAATGCCCACCTCAATATCATCTTTCAGAAAAAGATGAGTATTAGTAGTGATCTACCTGTCTCTTATTCTTGAGATTCAATATTTTACGGAAACAAGGGAAGTAATAAATGAATAGGCTGATATTTTGATTAAGATTACAAAATTTCAGACATAATGCTTTAAAGAAATATTAATTCATCAAAATTATAAGAATTATTTGTCTTGGGAAAATTGATAACAATAGCAAAAATGTTATTCACTTAAACTTTCCTCCAAACTGCTAATAGTTTGCCCTGAAAAACTACTGCATCAAGATCCAATTCGATAGGTTCATATGATGGATTTGCTGCCTCAAGAAAAATTTTTCCATTTCTTTTAAAAAAATATTTTAAAGTTGTTCCTAATCCTGGAACCATCGCACTTACTATTGTTCCATTCCTTAATGAGTATGAATCAGTAATTTTCTCCATAAGCACCATGTCGCCATCAGCTATACATGCATCTATCATTGAGTCTCCATTAACTGTGAGAGCAAAAATATTTTTCTTTTTTAAAATTTCAGAAAAATCTAGATTTTCATTTACATCAGAATAAGTTTCTATAAGACCGCCTGCTGCCACAGAGCCCATAATTGGAACACCCCCTAAAACTTCATCAACAATTTGAAGAGTTCTAGCCTTACCTTCTTGCCAGCTAATAAAACCTTTTTGCTGTAAGTGTTTAAGTCTACTTTGGATTGGCGCTGGAGACCTTAAACCCATTGCCTGCATCATCTGCCTTATTGAGGGACTATGATGATAATCTGTCATATAACTTTTAATCCATTCATAAAGCTCCTTCTGAGCATCTGAAAGATTATCGTTTTCAGGATAATTCAAAACCAAAACAAATGTACTCTAATACATTTGTACCCATAACATCAGAGAATTGCAAGTAGGGTTATTTAAACATGCAAGCTAAAAGTGCTTGTTGCGCATGCAATCTATTTTCAGCTTGATCAAAAATTCTACTTTTATCACTTTCGATTACAGCATCAATTATCTCTTTATTTCTATAAGCAGGAAGGCAATGAAGAATAATTGCATCTTTATTAGCTTTATTAACCAAATCATTGTCAATAGTAAAGCCATTAAAATCTTTATCTTTTTCTTCTTTTTTACTTTCTTCACCCATGGAAGACCAGACGTCAGTATATAAAACATTGGCACCTCTTACAGCACTATCAGGATCATGCATAATTTTTAGTAAATTATCATTTTTATAAATTTTGCGTGCTCTCTCAATCAAAATTGGGTTAGGCTCATAACCCCTAGGGCATGCAACCCTTACTTCAACGCCTAATAACGCCCCACATAAAATTAGAGAATTAGCAACGTTATTCCCATCCCCTATAAATGTCAAGATTACATTTTTAAAATCGATAAATTCTTCCTTAATAGTTAAAAAATCAGCAAGTGCCTGACATGGATGCTCTAAATCTGTGAGTGCATTAATAACAGGTTTAGTAGACCATTTTGCATATTCTTCTAAATCTGAGTGGTTAAAAGTTCTTATTGCAATTACATCGCAATACCTACTGAGAACTCTTGCCGTATCTTTTATTGGCTCACCTCTACCAATTTGTGAAGTAGTAGGATTTAGATCAATTGTAGTCCCTCCCAGTCTTGACATTGCGACTTGGAAACTGACTCTTGTACGAGTTGAAGACTTATCAAATATTAATCCCAATACTTTTTTTTTATAATCAATATTAATATGATTATTTTTTAAATTTTTTGCGAGTTCGATTATATGATTAACTTCTTCGGTTGACATGTCCAAGCTCGAAAGAAAGTCTTTTTTTACAAGCTTGTTGGGCTTAATCATAAATTTCTCAAATAAACCTTAATTCTACTATGCAGGCATTTTACTTTCTGCTAGGAGAGTTTTTAGATCTTCCCCTTCTATAACTTCTTCTTGGAGAATTTTTTGAGAAATCGATTCTAAAAGAGGTAAGTTATTCCTCAAAATATTTAATGCAGTTTCGTGTGCATCGTCAACTAAATCTCTAACCTCTTTGTCTATTGCTTGGGCAGTAGCATCGCTGACAGATCTCCTGGGATTGTTTCCATTGCCCAAAAACTGACCCCCACCTTGCTTGTCATAAGCAAGGGGACCGAGGATATCACTCATTCCGAATGTTCCAACCATTTGTTCGGCTATATCAGTTGCTCTTTGTAAATCATTTGAAGCACCTGTAGTAATCTTCCCAAAAACGACTTCCTCTGCTGATCTACCCCCTAAAAGAGTGGCTATTTGACCTTTTAATTCCTCCTTAGAATTCAAGAATCTCTCTTCAGTTGGTAGTTGAAGAGTATAGCCAAGTGCACTCATGCCTCTAGGTACAATTGAAATCTTTGCAACTTTTGAACCTCCAGGCATAAGATGACCAACAATTGCATGACCAACTTCGTGATAAGCAACAACTTTCTTTTCATCATCTTGCAAAACACGACTCTTCTTTTCTAAACCAGCTACAACTCTCTCTATAGCTTCACTCAAGTCTTGTTGTTCTACACTTTTTCTTTTAGCTCTAGCGGCAAGCAAAGCAGCCTCATTTACCATATTTGCTAGATCTGCCCCAGCAAATCCACTAGTGGCTTGCGCAATAGAATCTAAATCTATTGAATCGGACAATTTAACTTTCTTTGTATAAATCTCTAATATAGTTTTTCTACCAGATAAATCTGGTCTATCTACTAAAACCTGCCTGTCAAATCTTCCAGGTCTTAAAAGTGCCGCATCAAGAACCTCGGGCTGGTTCGTAGCAGCGAGTACTATAACTGGCTTATCAGCAGAAGCGAATCCATCCATTTCAGTAAGAAGCTGATTTAAGGTTTGTTCTCTCTCATCATTACCACCAACAACTCCCATTGATCCTGAACGACTTTTACCTATAGCATCTAATTCGTCAATAAAGATAATGCATGGAGCTTTTTTCTTAGCTTGTTCAAATAAGTCCCTGACTCTTGCAGCACCTGCTCCTACAAAAAGCTCAACGAATTCAGAACCTGAAATTATGAAGAAAGGAACTTCTGCTTCACCAGCAACAGCTTTGGAAAGGAGAGTTTTTCCTGTTCCTGGAGGTCCTACAAGAAGAACTCCTTTAGGTATTCGTGCACCAATATCAGTATATCTCTCAGGTTTTTTTAAAAAATCAACTATTTCCGTTAATTCATCCTTAGCTTCATCAACTCCCGCCACATCAGCAAATGTCACTTTAGATTCATCATCTGGTACATAAACCTTAGCTTTACTTTTAGTAAAACTTAACGCTCCTTGCGCACCTCCGCCCCCCATACTTCTTCTTGCAAAGAATTGTAAAACAAGGATAAAAATTAGAGGAGGAACAACCCAGCTCAAAATGGTTGAGAAGAAATTAGGTTTTTTGGGCGGGGCCGCAGCGAATTCCACACCTTTACTTTCCAACCTTTGGGGAAGGTCCATATCAAAAATTGGGGTTGTTGCCAAGACAGAAGGAGCCCCTTCCTCAGCTCCATTTAACTCGTATCTAATTTGTTCTTGGGTTATGTATGCCCTCTTAACTTCCCCATCATTAACCTGATCTATGAATAAAGAGTAAGGAACTCTTGGGATTTGCATATTTTGATTTGGGAAAAGACTACTAAATAAAAGTAGTGCTCCAACTCCTATCAAAATGATATTTACAATTCCAAATCTTCTATTAGGTTGATTATCGTCTTGTCTTATTGGCATAATTGTGGTCAAATTTGAACTTATTATAAACTAAACCAACAGTTTCCGTATCTGTATTGTTTTTTTTGGGTAAGAACCGTACGGTACTTTAACCCATATGAAATACTTAAAAATTAATTTTTGAATATACTCTTAACGCACATATCATCACCAATCAAACTAAGCTGAGATTCGCTTAATTTAATAATTTCATGCATTTCTCCAAACTCAAAATCCCCAAGGGGATTCATACTATTTTCTCCGCCTAAAATTTTTGGAGCAATAAAAGTTATAATTTCCTGAATACAATTAGATTTAATAGCGGCAGTAGCCAATCGAGGGCCACATTCCCACAAAACCTTATTACATCCCCTCTTAGCAAGTATTTTTGAAATTAACTCTGGATTATCTGATGATATCTTTTTAACTTCAACACACTTTGGAATCCTAGTGAGATAGTTTTCATTTGCTGTAGAAGAATCATAAATAACTATTGTTTTTGCCTTATTACAATCCCAAAGATTAGATTTTGTTGGCAGGTCTAAACTTTTTGTAAAAACAACGCGTAAAGGTTCAGGATTTTTTAAGCCCCTAGTAGTCAAAAGGGGATTATCTCTTCTTAATGTATTTCCACCAATGATTATTGCATCAAATTCTGCTCTAAAAGAGTGTACTAATGCCCTTGACTCTTCATTAGTAATCCATTTACTTTTTCCATTTTTTAAAGCTATTCTTCCATCAATACTCATTGCCCATTTAAAAACACCAAATGCCTTTTTAGTAATATTCCTATGAATGAAAGCCTTATTTAAATCTAAGGATTCCTTTTTACATAATCCTAAGTAAACTTGTATTCCAGCTTCTTTTAGCAGCTTAATACCTTTACCAGCGACTCTTACATCAGGATCTTCAATAGATATATAAGCCTTTTTTATCCCAGAGGATATGACCTTATCTACACATGGAGGTGTTCTACCCTGGTGACAACAAGGTTCAAGATTTACATAAATTGAACCACCTCTAGCATCTTTTTTTAAATTATTAAAAGCCATCGCTTCAGCATGGGGCATGCCAGCTTTGTAATGAAATCCTTCTGCAATAAGCTTTCCATTCTTATCAATTATCACTGCTCCCACCTTAGGGTTAGGACTCGTTGTATTTTTGCCTAAAGAAGCCAAAAAAATCGCTCTTTTCATCCATTTTGCATGACTTACATTTTTTTCAGACATCTCCAATAATCAAATTCAGTTTATTGATCTCCACTCTTTAACAACAAAGGGAGGAACAGGTAAGTCAGAAAAAACTCCTGATAAAGATAATCTTAATGGTCTATTTTTATCTAAATTAATAATCAATTTATCAAGATCGAATTCTGCTGCAGCTTGTCTTCTATCATTTGCTAATTCCACATTAAGTAATGTTTTATCATCTAAAAGCCATTGTTTTCTTCCTGATTCAATCCTCAAGTCAGTGGGATGATCAATCCTAAGATTTCCTGGATAACCTATTACCCTCAAGATCAACTTATCTTCAAAAAGAGGTGATTTATAAGCCACTAATTGCCAAGTTTCAAAGTCCAAGTCCCTTAAAAACTCACTACTAGCATTTATTAATTCCCCGTTTATTTCTGTTTCTGCAACTTCCGCAAATACTTTTAATGGGTTAAAAATAAAGGATAGTAGTAAAAGTAAAGGTAAAATTCCTTTAAAAAAAATATTTTTATTTGATTTTGTAATTTTCTTCATTTTCAGAATCCATCAGGGCATCAAGAGTTACAGCTGTTCTTACAATAGCTTGGTATCTTTTGATTATTTTACGATTTTTTTCTATAACTCGAGATAAATTCAAAGTGTCTTTTTCAGAATAGCTAGATGTTAAATCGCTAGAATCTTCTTCAATAAACTCAAACTCACTATCTTTATTAATTAGAGTTAACAATAAATCATGCAATCTCTTTCTCCTTTCAGACAATTGATTTATTATGAAAGCTCTAATAATCATAAGATAATTTAATAAAACATTCAAATAGATAAGTTTATTTTAATTAAATATTCATGACTGAAAAAAAAAGAAAAATTCATGTAATTGGGATTAATTCTTATAAATTTGAAGATTTACCCCTCAAATTACAAAATCTATTTCTAGAGACAATTTCTATTGCAGTTCCTAATTCATATTTTGAAAAAATTAAATCATGGAGTCAAAATAATTTAGAGAAAAAGAAATCATTTTTTGCAAGCAAAAGTAATAACGAACTGATTAACTGGCTTAAATCTCAAAAAAAAGATGTAATTTTAATTTCAAGAGGAGATCCTCTCTGGTTTGGAATTGGGAGAATACTTCTAGAAAATTTTTCAAAAGAAGAATTAAGTTTTTACCCTTCAAATACTTGCATTCAAATAGCATTTAACAAGTTAAAGATCCCATGGCAAGATACTGTTAATGTAAGTATTCACGGCAGAGATTCGACTAGGTTAGTTGAGGCTCTTAAACCAAGGCCTTCAAGCTTGGCGATTATTACAGATACACACAACAAAAGTTTAGAAGTAATCAAAAAACATTTATTAGAATTAAATCTGATTGACTTCTATGATTTTTGGCTCTGTGAAGAGATAGGCTTCGACAATGAAAATATACGCAAATTAAATCTTAAAGAGTCATTACCCTCTGATATATCAAGTTTAAACATTGTTATTCTTACAAAAACAAAGAAAATTTTTTCAAATAATAATATCCCTCTTTTCGGAATCAATGACAGTATTTTTAAAACTTTTGATGATAGACCAAATTTATTAACTAAAAGGGAGATTCGCGTTCAAATCCTTGCTGATTTAGAACTCCCGAACAATGGTGTCATTTGGGATATAGGAGCAGGTTGTGGATCAATTGGTTTAGAGGCATTAAAATTAAGGCCTAATTTAGACTTGTTTTGTATCGATAAAAGGATTGGATCAAAAGCATTAATACTAGAAAACTCAAAAAGACTTGGCGTAAAACCAAAATTTATTTTTGAGGAAGACATAATTAAAACCTTGAACACGAGAAATTTAATTTCTTTTGAAAAACCTAATAGATTAGTAATTGGAGGATGTGATAAAAAAACTAAACTTGAAATTATTGATACCATGGCTAAGTTCATGAGAATTGGAGATATTTTCGTTATCCCAATAATTGACATTCAAACTATTAAAGAGTTGAAAAAGGAATTAGAAGATAAAAATTTCAAAACAAATTTAAATTTAATTCAGACTTATAAAAGCTTAAGTATCGCTGAGGGAATAAGATTAGAGCCAAATAATCCTGTTTTTTTACTAAAAGGAAAAAAATAAATTTAAATAGTTGTTATTTATTAGGTTTAGCTACATGTGGCAAACCCCAACCTAGTTTATTTCTTAAGACCTGGAAAAATTCATGATCTTCAAGTCTAATAAACTTTACTGAGTGTTTACTTTTTCTTATTAAAACTCTATCTTCAGGCCAAACATAACAACCAGCATTTCCATCAACAACCATTACCAACCTTTCAGGAGTTGCAGGGAATACAGTTACTGGCTCCGAATCATTAAAAACCAATGCCCTAGATGCCAATGAATGTGGAGCAATTGGAGTTAATTGCACTACTGGACAATCAGGTGTAATAACTGGCCCTCCAGCACTTAGAGAATAGGCAGTAGATCCAGTTGGAGTAGATAAAATCACTCCATCAGCTGAAATATCCACAGGAGCATGCCGCCCTATAGAAATCTCAAAATGACACATACTTGTCAGAGGTTCTCTATGAAGAGCCATCTCATTAAGGCAGAGAGACTCCCATCTCCTCTGATCATTCCTCATTACACTAATAATAAAGCAGGTTCTTTCTTCAATATCCCAATTACCATCTATGATTTTAGCTATTGCTTCATCAAGATTAGATAAATAAGCTTCTGCAAGAAAACCTAAATGACCAGTATTTATTGTAAGGATTGGAATTTTAGCGGGTGCTGTTTGCCTTGCTGCAGAAAGCACGGTTCCATCTCCGCCAAGAACTATTGCAAATTCCATTGACGAATCAAACCCCTCAGGGACACAATTCGTATATCCCAAAGGACGAACATGTTGATCAGGATTAGCGAATCCAACCATTCCACCAGCGCTACTAACTCTTACAACTTCATAATTAGAATTTTCCAATTTTTTCTGGACAGAACTTGCAGTTTGAACAGCAAGTTCCTTACCATCATTAACAATTAGTCCTGCTTTACGTACCAATCAAACAACTAAAGCTATGACCATCTTAAACTAATTAGCTGGACATTCCTAATTTAAAATTTCAATTTTATTAGAACTGTTCTAAGAATCTAAGATCATTTGTATAAAATTTTCTTATGTCATCAATCTGATGTCTTACCATACAAAATCGTTCAACTCCTAATCCAGCAGCGAATCCAGTCCATTTTTCAGAATCTATTCCTAATTTTTCTAAGACCTTCGGATCTACCATTCCACAGCCCATTACTTCTAACCATTTACCTTTCCATTGAACATCTACTTCTGCAGAAGGTTCAGTAAATGGGAAATAACTAGCTCTAAATCTTACAGGAATATCTCCAAAAAAGGTTTTTAAAAATGTAAGAACTGTTCCTCTTAAGTGACTAAAATTAATATCTTGATCGATACATAAAACCTCAACCTGATTAAATACAGGGGAATGAGTAGCATCTACAGCATCTCTCCTATATACTCTTCCGGGAGCAATAATT
>QCPU01000019.1 GCA_003212395.1 Prochlorococcus sp. AG-442-B03
GATAAGAGTCTTTAATTAATTCAAAAGAGAATCTTGATTTACGATTACTTATTTATTGAAATCATATATAGTATTCAATAAGAAATTAATTCTAAGGAATTTTAAAAATGAGAAATTTTTTAAAATTAATTTCATTTACTTCTGCCCTACTTTTGGCAGGAAACTCTCCTCAAATCTATTCTTCTGAACAAAAAAAAATAGATTTAAATTCTAATATTTTAATCAGTAATGCAATAGAAGAAAAAGAAATTAAAACAGTAACTGCTAACGGATTTGGTACTACTATTGAATCTGCTGCTCAAAATGCAGCAGAAAATGCTTTAACTAATGTAGTTGGTTCATTTTTAGATGTACAAGTATTAATAAAAGAAAAAACAAAGATTTCTGATGGAATACTTAAACAAACAAGCATAATTAAGGAAAACATAAATGATTATTCGCAAGGATCTATTAAGTATTTTGAGATCTTAAATATCCAAGAAAAAGATTCTATTTATATTGTCACAGCAAGAGTAGATGTAAGAATTGAGGATTTCAGGGCATATATTAAAGAATTAGCGTTTGCAGAAAAAGAAATATCAAAAAATTTATATGCAGATGCCATTGCATCAGAAACAAATGAAATTAATAAATTAAAAATATTACATTCCAAACTACTTCAAATCTCAAGAGGTGAAGTAATAAACGTTGATATAGGGAGCATACAATTATTAAAAAACTTTGAAAAACCTGAAAATTTAAATTTACGTAATTTGTCTTCTTTAAACAAAAACACCACTATAGTATTTCCAGTAAAAATTTCTCTTAAACCAGGATTTATTGAAAATCTCTTAAACACTTTAGAAAATATTGGTGCAAATAAAAAATCTTTTCCAAATGATTCAAGAATAAAAGGTGATTACTTGAGTATTGAATGGTTGGGCGATTTCAGAAAAGAAAATTCTTCTGATTGTGGAAGACCAAATAAAATATTAATTTTTGATGTAGTCAAATACAAAAGTATATTTTGTATCCCAATGAAAATGGAATATGAAGAATTTGAATTTGGGAAAGGATCTAAAAATTATCCTCTTCTTTCTGAACAATATATTAGGAGCAATGTGAGGAGAAATGACAATTGGTATTCGATTTCAATTAAATTATTTGATAGTGAAAAATTTCAATTAATAAATGATGTCGTAATGAATAACTGCAAGAATTGTGAAAATCGAGGTTTTATGGTTAATTTGACACCGCCTTGGCATCCATCACATTCTTTATTAGGAAATAATTATAAGGGGGGATATTCAGGTTTATATCTTAAGGAAGAAAAATTCTTTTATTATGTTATACCTTTGGAAATGGATGAATTAAAAGATTTATCCAACATTTCTGTAAAAATCTTAAATCAATAGATTAAATGTTCGGGTAAGAGTCGTTATATGTAAAGCAATACCTTTAAAATCCTTTCATACCATTGCATTTTGGAGATTGTAAAGAACTAATTGATAATTAGGTTTTATTTGAATTTATTATCTAGAATTTTGATTAATATTATTTAATATGACTTTTTTAAATTTCGTTGCTAATTTAAAAATTAAGTAATTCAAAGCAATGTTAAAAAAACTATTAGCAGGAATTTCTTTAATCATTCCTTTTGTTAATCCAGCATCAATTTTTGCATTAGAAACCTGTGGAGAGAATACACCTCAACCTGGAGTTGAGGCAGTACAACTTGATGATTTAGGAAATGTATTCAAATATAGATCTACCATTGCAGTAAGGGTACCTAAAGATAATACCACCTTACTTTTAAGTGCAAAAAAAATTGCAAAACGAAAAGCAAGAGCAGGTTTTATTGAATTTTGGAATGATGCAGAATTAGAAGAAAAATGCGCGACGGGTGATAGTTTAGAACAAAATCTGGGGGTTACTACGGAAGGTGATGCAATAGCAGAAAACACAAATACTAATCAAGCATATAAAGTTACATGCGAAATTCTTGATGTTTTCAGGGGTTCTTTAAAAGGAGCAGAATTTGGCGGTGATTGTCAAGTTGGTGATACCTATTTTTATTCTTTAATAATTTCACCAGAATCTGTTAATGCTGCATTAGGAGGACAAGCACTAATGAAGAAAAATCAACAAGAATTAAATTTAAATAATCAAAGTACTGACGATAAAGTTAAGTTCAATACTTACGACAAGTATGAATTTTAAGATTGCTTTAGAGATCGTACAGAACTAATTTATAATTAGGTTTTATTAACCGTGAGATTAACTTAAAGAATTATTTAATAAAGTTATAATTTTTGAAGACATATTTATTAATTCTGCCTCCTTTCCTGTATTTGACATATCTTATCAAATCACCTTCATTACCATTCCATTCAATTGTGAAAATTTGTAGTCCCTTTTCACCAAGTTCATTATAAATGTACTCTTTATCTAAGAAATAAGTTTTTATAGAGCATTTATATTCTCTAGAAATATATCTTGGATTAATAACTGCCCCCTTTGACTTATCAAAGACATAGTAATCACCATTAAAAACTTCTCCTTGATTGTTCCTATATGATTGACATTTTTTTATCTCCTCTTCTTGAGTTTTTTCTTGAAATTCATATTCTTTTTTAAAAGATAAGTTATTACTTATCGTCTTATTAGTTGATTGTCTTAATGGTGCTGATGGTTTTATGATTAAAAACCCTGATAAAGGGATTACAAAAAAGAGGAAAAATAATCCTAAATACGTTATTATCACGCCTGCTATGTCATTTTCTTCCTTATTTGGATCTTTTTTTCTCTTTGTATTTTTAGTTTTTTTCTCAGTATCTCCACAAGCTCTCTTTTCCCTTAATATTCTCAATTCATCTATTAGTTGTTGATTTTTTTTATCTGTTTTTTTTGTTACTTTATCAGTCTGAGTTAAGGAATAACCAGTTAATTTTTGATCTACTAAATCATCTATAAATTTCTTGGTTTCTTTTTTTAGGAGAGGATCATCTAGGAAATTAACCAGATTGGCAATTAAACTGCCTTGAGCGGATCTTACATTAACAACGTTATTAGATTTAAGAAGGATATCAGTATTGATATTGCCATTAATTTTATTGAGAATTTGTCTAGCAATTGGAAAATTCTTAACTTCAAGCGATTTTTTGAAAATCTCTTTATCTAAAGTCTTTTTTTCAATAATCAACTTTATGAATTCAAATCTATTCAAGACGATTATTTAAGAAACTTTTGAAGATTCTAATTGTTTTAAAAAATAAGTCTATCTTTTATAATTCTCAGATTATTTCTTGTTGTTTTTTTGTTTTTTTTATTTGTATGGGTTTCAAATATGATCATAAATATCTTGAGAAGTTTTTAAAGGGGCATAGAGATATCTCCCCATAGGAGTTTATAAATTTCCAAAAGTTATGTAAATTCATCTTGATAAAGATGAATTTTTTTCCATGACCCCTTTTTACAAAGTGGTTAGCCGAGGATGTTAAGTAAAAAATTATATTCTATTAAGAACAGTAAATAGAACAAAATAATTTAATATATTAAATAATAGAAAGCTTGTTAGTAAAGATTATGTATTATGTTTCAAATACAGTAAATAGAACAATTGTTAATTCTATACAAAAAAAATACGTTTTTATTGATTTTTACGTTCTATATAAACAAGATATATTTTCTTTTATATGATATAAATTACACCTTGCAGGTAATTCTAGTCACCCCACATATCCGTTTTCTCTTTATCTAGAGTGTTCCTCTCGAGAAAATCTATTCTTTGTTTTTGAGAATCTATTTCTGTTTCTTGAACGTTTTTCTCGTCAATGTATTTTGTTTGTATATTTTGGATAACTATTTCAAATTGCTCTCCAAAAAAATCTGACATTTCTCTCCATGCTTCCATTTCTTCTTCTTTATCGATAGTATCGTTTATCTGATGAGAAATAACTTCTAGCACAAATTGTTTAAGCTCTTGATGACCCATAGATTCAACTTTTTTTTGAATATAAAATTCTTTAAGTTTTTCTAGTTGTTTTTTTGATAAATCAGAATAGATAAATGACTTCTTTTTCATAGATACTTAAATTTTTATAATATAGACAAAATTATTATTTATACACTCAGAATAAATCAAAAACTTTAAACTCATTAAATCCTCTTTAAAAACTTAGAATCACTATTTAATTGCATATTCAGATACCTTGCTATGGCAATTCAAATTAGATCTTCTTTCAAAGATAATCATTATTTTTTTCTAATATTCCACTGATTATTAAGAAAAAGTAAATAGAATCCAAAGAAAATGTAAAATTTCAACTTTCTAAAAATTTAAAAATTCTCTCTAATTCCTTGACATTATTGAGTTAATTGGTAAATCTAATTGATAAAAATGTTTACATTAATTCAGCAATCTTTAGAATTTCTTGAGAGAATTATATTACTAAAAATTAAATTTAATTTAATAGTCTATAAATATGAAAATTTCAATCCTTTTAATTGAAGATGATCGTGATATGCGTGATTTGGTGGCGAGGCATTTGGAACATTCTGGTTTCGATGTTCAAAAAGCTGAAGATGGTATTAAAGGACAAGCACTAGCTCTTCAATACTCACCAGATTTAATACTCTTAGATTTAATGTTGCCAAATGTTGATGGCTTAACTTTATGCCAGCGACTTAGAAGAGATGAGAGAACATCGAATATCCCAATTTTGATGATAACTGCATTAGGCGGTCTTAAAGATAAAGTTACTGGGTTTAATTCTGGAGCAGATGATTACATTACTAAACCATTCGATTTAGAAGAATTGTATGTACGCATAAAAGCATTATTAAGAAGAACCAACAGAGCACAGTTGAATTCTGATAACCAGCAAGAAATATTAAATTATGGCCCTCTAACTCTAGTTCCGGAAAGATTTGAAGCTATCTGGTTTGAATCTCCTATTAGATTAACTCATCTTGAATTTGAATTACTTCACTGTCTTTTGCAGAGGCATGGTCAGACTGTATCTCCAGCGTCCATTCTTAAAGAAGTATGGGGATATGAACCCGATGATGATATTGAAACAATAAGAGTTCATATTAGACATTTACGCACCAAACTAGAACCTGATCCACGTAAGCCTACTTATATAAAAACTGTATATGGAGCTGGATATTGTCTTGAGTTACCTATTGGTTCTCAAGTTGAAACTGCGAGGCAAGATTTTATTCAAGCAAGAAATCCTGATTTGATAAATCCTGCCGTTAATTAATTTCATATATCTTCCATTGAAATTTTTAAAAAAGTAATTTCCCATGCCAACCTTGGCTGAATGTTTTTTCTTAAAAGATATTTTAAATTCTCAAGTTTTTTAACTGAACCAATATTTTTTGTCTTTCTCCACCAAATATTTTGAATTAAATTTACTAAACAAATCTGCTGATAAATTTCTAATTTTTCAGATATTAATTTAGATATTTCTAATATTTCTAGGCTATTTTTTATTGGAGAATCTAATTTGCTTATAATTTCATCTGAAAAAGAATTACAAATTTCAATATTTTTCAATAATTGATTTGGAGATCCATTTGCAGAATTTATTAAATCTTCAAATTTTAATTTTGTATTAATATTTAATTTAGAAGTATCTAAATATTCTTTCAAAAAAAACTTTATTTTTTCACTAGAAAAGGACCTAAATCTGACGATTTGACATCTTGAGATGATCGTATCTAAGAGAAGGTTTAATTTAGATGTTAGTAAAATAAAAATGCCGTTACTAGGTTCTTCTAAGGTTTTTAAAAGGCAATTTGAGGCTGCTTCGTTTAAGAGGTGTGCATCAATAATTAAAACAATTTTTTTTTCTGAGTTTATTGATTTTTGACTAAGAAAAGTTTTGATATTACGTATTTGAGCAATTTTAATGATCTCAGATCCACTTTTTATTTTTTTTTCAAGATCGGAACTTCTTGAACTTTTAGTTGTCGAAAGAGACTCAGGTTCAATAATTAAAAAATCAGGATGGTTATTGTTTATAATTCTTTGTTCAATATTTTCGCTTGGTGAAGACTGTTTGAAAATCTCTTTTATAAATTGAAGAGCACTTTGCTTTTTTCCTACTCCTTCAGCACCATAAAATATATAACCATTAGCAAATGATTTGTTTTTAATTATGTTTTTAAGACAGGTATTGACTTCTTCATTCAAGAAAAAATTATTTTTTTTAACCTCAATCATTTGTTATTAGAAAAATTGTTTAGCAAAGTCTCTTTAATTTGATTAGAAATAGTTTTAATATTTTGTGAAGCAGATATTACTTTCCAGTTTTTTTGTTTGGCAATTCGTTTGAATCCTTCATTTACTTTTTCTAAGAATCTAATACCTTCTGATTCTATTCTGTCTGGAATTTCATTTTTTCTTCGGAATATGCTCTCTTCTGGAGAAATTTCTAAGAAGAAAGTGAGATCAGGAGATTCTCCTTGACACACAATTGATTCAATATTTTTAATTATTTCTAAATTTATATTTCTACCATAGCCTTGATAAGCGAGAGTGGAGTCGGAAAATCTATCACTTATTACCCAATCATTGTTATTTAAAGCAGGTGAAATAATTTTGGAAACATGTTCAGCTCTATCCGCTGAATAAAGCAATAATTCAGCAAGAGATGAAGGTTTGTTATTTTTATTATTATCAAGAATCAATCCTCTAAGTTTTTTTCCTAAAAGACTGCCTCCAGGTTCTCTAGTTGTGATTAATTTAGACCCTGTCTTTATTAGACCACTCTTAGGTAGCCATTTAGATAGTTCATCTATTTGGGTAGTTTTACCACATCCATCAATACCCTCAATAACGATAAATTTTCCTTTCATTTAATCCAAAGATAAAGCATTAATTACAACTGTAATAGAGCTAATAGCCATCAATAATGCTGCAATTGAGGGAGTAAGAAGAATACCGTATTTAGGGAATAAAATACCAGCGGCTAAAGGGATAGCTAGTAAGTTGTAACCAAAAGCCCATGTTAGATTTTGATTTATTTTTCTTATAGTTTTTTTGGCAAGATTTAAGGCGTAGGGTAATCCATTTAGTTGATCTCCCATCAATACTACATCTGCATTTGCCTTGGCTATTTGAGTCCCTGATCCCACCGCAATTCCTAAGTCTGAAGATGCTAAGGCTGGGGCATCATTAATACCATCACCAATCATTGCTACCTTATTATTAATTTTTAAATTTTCTATAGTCTTTAGTTTCATTTCGGGAAGAAGATCCCATTTTACTTCAGTTTCTTTAAAACCAATTTTTTTTGCTAAAGCTAAAACTGTTTGTTTCCTATCTCCACTTAAAATATTAATTTTGAATTTGTTTTCTCTTAAATTTTGAACTGTTTTAATTGAATCATCTCTGAGTAAATCTCCTAGGAAGATAAAGCCTAATAACTTATCTTTGATACTTACTCCAATGATAGTGTTCGTTTTTGTATCCTCATTTTCAATGACTTTTTTTGCATTACTATCAATAATTATTCCTTGACTGAGTAGCCATTCGATATTTCCAATATTAATAAGTCCATCAATTGACTCTAGTTCTCCAGAAATACCTCGACCTGAATAAGTGAAAATTTTTTTTATTGGAAATAAACTTAAATTTTGTTTTTTTGCCTCTTGAATTAAGGCATCTGCGATTGGATGTCTGCTTTCTTTTTCTAAACTGGCAGCTATTCTTAATAAAAATGAATGATCATCATTATTTTTATAATCAACAATGAAAGGCTTACCTTTTGTTAAAGTACCTGTCTTGTCAAAAATAATGTGATTAATTTTCGAAGCCATCTCTATTTTGTCCCCGCCTTTAAATAAAACTCCTTTTTTTGCTGCTTTACCTGAAGCGACTGTTATTACTGTTGGGGTGGCTAAACCTAATGCACAAGGACAAGCTATTACTAACACAGCAATTGACAATTGAATGGCCAAACTAAGGAAATTCTCAGCATTACTACCAAGTGAACTATGAAGTGTATGGCTTGAGTGAGTGATGAATTGATTATTATGAATTAATAAATCTGGCCAAATGTTTTTTGCTCCCTTCCACCAAAAGAGGAAAGTTAAAGTAGCAAAAATAAGTACAAAGTAAGTAAATTTGCCTGCAATTTCATCAGCAACTCTTTGAATGCGAGGCTTGCTCGCGTTTACAGACTCAATAAGATTAACTAGTTTTGCAAGAGAAGAATCCCCTCCGACCTTTTGTACTTTAAGTCTAAGAGTTGAATTAAGATTTAAAGACCCACTAGATAGATTGTCTCCTTCTTTTACCTCGATAGGTTTGGATTCTCCAGTAATATGTGAAACATCAACATATGAATTACCTTGAGTAACAATGCAGTCAGCAGGTACTCTATCACCTGCTAAAACTTGAATCTCTTGATCAGGTATTAAAGTGTTTACTCTTATTGATTTTATCTGATTATCTTCTGTGTAGATATTTGCCATTTCAGGTTGAAGATCTAATAACTCTCCAATGGACGAACCAGTTTGGTATCTTGCTCTTTCCTCTAAAAAACGCCCAATCAATATAAAACCTAACAACATAACTGGTTCATTAAAAAAACAAGGAAAACCAGTGGCAGGAAAAATTAAGGATAGAAGACTTGTTGTATATGCGCTAGTTACTCCAAGAGCTACTAGAGAATCCATATCCGGATGGTTCTTAATAAATGACTTAAATCCATTAATAATTATTCCTCTGCCGGGAAATAATAGAGCTAATGTTGCTAAAGAAGCGTGAAAAAATATATTGCCTAATATTGGAAAATTTATATATCTTCCTTCTGCTAGATGACCTAAACCTGAAAATAATAAAAGTAATAAAGCAAAAGTTAGTTTTTTCCATTGATTATTCCACTTCTTTTTTTTTTCTAATTCTGCCTTATTTATTTTTTTTGAAAAATCATTTATGTAAATCTTTGATGGGAAACCATTCTCTTTTAGATTTTTGAGAACTGTTTCTATTTCAATATGTTTCTTGGTAATTTCAAAATATGCACTTTCAGTGAGTAAGTTAACAGAAACATTTTCAATACCATCAGAATTATTCAATATTTTTTCAACAGTACTAACACAACCTCCGCACTTCATTCCTGTAATGCACAATTGAATGCTTTCCATATTTTTAACTATTGAAGCAAATTAATGCTTAACCTTTTTTTAACTATAATAATTTAACTATAATAATAAATGTAATAGACTTTTTAAATAGTTATTTTTTAAATTACTATATTAATTTTATTAGTTTTAGAGCGGTGCCTAGTAATCAAAACAGAGACAATTTTATCGATAAAGCTTTTACTGTAATTGCTGAATCAATAGTAAAAATAATGCCTATTGCAGAGAAAGAAAAAAAAGCATATATCTATTACAGAGATGGCCTAGCTGCGCAAAATAATGGGGATTATTCAGAAGCATTAGAGTATTACAAAGAGAGTTTACTACTTGAAGAAAATAAAATTGATAGGGGTGAGACTCTAAAAAATATGGCAATAATATATATGAGTAACGGGGAAGAGGATTTGTCTATTGAAACTTATGAAAAAGCATTAGTAGAAAATCCAAAACAGCCTTCATGCCTGAAAAATATAGGTTTAATTTATGAAAAAAGGGGAAGATATGCTGAACAAAATGGTGATTTAGATCAGAGAGATATTTGGTTTGATAAAGCTGCTGAAGTCTGGTCTAAAGCAGTTAGACTATATCCCGGTGGGTATCTAGATATTGAGAATTGGTTGAAAAATTCAGGCAGAAGCTCAATTGACATGTACCTTTAGATTTTTTCTTTTGATAAAGAATAATCAACTGCTTCTTTAATATTTGATATCTCTTTGATATTTATTAAATTTTGAAAATTATTATTTAGTTCTTCCTCTAGTTTTGGCACTACGATATTTTTGATCCCTATTCTTACAGCTTCTTCTATCTTTGTCCGAAGGTTATTCGATTTTCTAACTTGACCGCTCAAGCCTAATTCCCCAATAAATGAGGTATTAGCCAAAGGAGGAATATTTTTCAAACTTGATAAAATTGATATTGCTACACCTAAGTCAGATGAGGGATCATTAATCTCAAAACCTCCGCCAGTTGCTATATAACAATCAAATTCAGATAATTTTATCCCTACGTGTTTTTCTATAACAGCAAGAATTTGATGCAATCTATTTATGCTAATTCCAGTTGTAGTTCGTCTTGGGTTACTATAGAAAGTTTTATTTACCAGTGCTTGTATATCAACTGCTAATGGTCGACTACCTTCATTTGTAATTGTAGTTGTTACACCTGAAATATTTTCTTTATTTGTAAAAATTGAACTTGGGTTTTTTATCTCTCGTAGACCCTCTTCAAGCATTTCAAAAATTCCAATTTCAAAGGTCGATCCAAATCGATTTTTTATACTTCTTAGTAATCTATGAGTTGAAATATTATCTCCTTCAAAGTTTATGACTGTATCAACTAAATGTTCAAGCGTTTTAGGGCCAGCTAAAGCACCATCTTTGGTTACATGACCAATTATTAGAAGTGCAATATTATTGGCTTTGGCTAGATTTTGTAACTCAGACGAACATGCTCTAACTTGAGAAACCGATCCTGGCGAACTTTCCATTTCATGATTATGGATGGCTTGAATACTATCAATAATTGCGAAACTTGGATTTACACGTTTGATCTCTTCAATAATTAGGGATAAATTCGTTTCTGCAAAAATTTTTAAATCAATACTGTTTTGATTTAATCTTTCCCATCTAATTTTCACTTGTTCTAAGGATTCTTCTGCAGTTATGTATAAAACTTTCTCATTTAGAGATATTTTTCCGGCTGATTGAAGAACTATTGTGCTTTTACCTATACCTGGTTCTCCTCCAAGTAAGACAACAGATCCAGGTACTATTCCACCTCCAAGAACTCTATCAAATTCTTTAAAACCACTTGTAAATCTTGATATTTTTTTTGATGAAATTTCATTAAAAGGGATAGATTTCTTATTATTTTTAATATTTTGATGTTTAGATCTCTTGCTTTTAATTTCTTCGACAATCGAATTCCATGAGTTGCAATTAAGGCATTTCCCAAAGTATTGAGAAGTTTCAGTTCCGCAATTTTGACAAATAAAAGTCGACAATTTGCTAGACATTTAGTTTTTGAATAAAGTATTAGAACTAGAATGTTTGGGATATTGCCCCTCTACAAGTTAGATTAGGATAATAATTAATTCTCTTACTGATTAGCTAATAGAAACAAATGGCTCTATCTAGTCAAACTAAAGAAACAATACTTGTCGCAGATGACGAGGCAAGTATTAGAAGAATTCTGGAGACGCGCCTCTCCATGATTGGCTACAAAGTCGTAACTGCAAGTGATGGTAAAGAAGCACTAAAGTTATTTAAAGATTATGAGCCTGATTTAGTCGTACTTGACGTTATGATGCCAAAATTAGATGGGTACGGAGTGTGTCAAGAATTAAGGAAAGATTCTGATGTTCCAATAGTTATGTTAACTGCATTAGGAGATGTTGCAGACAGGATAACAGGGTTAGAATTAGGGGCTGATGATTATGTTGTGAAACCATTTAGTCCTAAGGAATTAGAAGCTCGAATTAGATGCGTTTTAAGAAGAATTGACAAAGAACAAATTCCTGGAATGCCTAATTCAGGATTAATTTTGGTTACTGATATAAAAATTGATACAAATCGAAGACAAGTTTTTAAAAGCGATGAGAGAATTAGATTAACTGGAATGGAATTTAGTCTTTTAGAGCTTTTGGTAAGCAGGTCAGGCGAGCCATTTAGTAGAGGAGAAATTTTGAAGGAAGTTTGGGGATATACCCCTGAGAGACACGTAGATACAAGAGTAGTCGATGTTCATATATCAAGATTAAGATCAAAGCTTGAGGCTGATCCGGCAAATCCTGAATTGATATTAACAGCAAGGGGCACAGGATATCTTTTTCAAAGGATTGTAGATATTGCTCCTTTTGATGGTAAATAAATGGGCAAGGAAAGTGTACAAAAAATTAATAAGCCAAGAGCTATCAGAAGATTAGTTATTTGGTACAAGAGAAATTCGGCCGTAACTTCTATAGTTGATACTGCTGCTAGTTCTGCGGTAACAGCTAGTAATGTGGCGGGTAATGTAGTTTCTGGTGCTGGTTCTGTTGTGAGTACAGCTAGTAATGTTGCGAGTAATGTTGCAGGTAATGTAGTTTCAAGCGCTGAATCTGTTGTGAATACTGCCAGTAGTGTTGTCTCAAGTGCTAGTTCAATAGCTAAAAATACATTACAGCCATTAGTTTTTGACCCATTAAAAAGATTACAAAATAATGACAATGTTTTAGATAGGGTGGAGGAATCTCAATCTAAAAGAGTTTGGATAGCAGTTGATGGGATGGGTGGAGATTATGCTCCTGGTCCAATTCTTGAGGGTTGCCTCGAAGCAATAAGTAGATTTCCAATAAATATAAAGTTTGTGGGCAAAATTGAAAAAGTTAAAGATGCAGCAGAAAAAACTGGTTTAGCAGAATTATTAGAAAATGAAGTAAAGAATAATCGTCTTGAATTAATTGATAGTGGAGAGCCTATTGGCATGAATGAAGAAGCTACTGCAGTTAGGAAAAGGAAGAATGCAAGTATAAACGTCGCTATGGATTTAGTGAGAAATAATCAAGCTGAAGCTATTTACTCAGCGGGTAATTCAGGCGCCATGATGGCTTCTGCCATATTTAGAATTGGGAGATTGAAAGGGATTGATAGACCAGCCATAGGAGCATTATTTCCAACAAGAGATCAAACTCGCCCGGTATTAGTTTTAGATGTCGGTGCAAATACTGATTGTAAGCCATCTTATCTGCATCAATTTGCTCTTCTAGGTAATATTTATGCAAAAGATGTCCTACAAGTAAAAAAACCAAGAATTGGCCTTTTAAATATCGGAGAAGAAGAATGTAAAGGTAATGATTTATCCCTAAAAACATTTGAATTATTATCTTCTGAAAAAAGTTTTCATTTTGGAGGTAATTGTGAAGGCCGAGATGTATTATCAGGTAATTTCGATGTAGTAGTCTGTGATGGATTTACTGGTAATATATTATTGAAATTTCTTGAATCTGTTGGAGGAGTTTTATTAGATATTTTGAGATCTGAGCTGCCACGAGGAAGGAGGGGGAAAGTTGGTTCTGCTTTTTTAAAAAGTAATCTACTCAGAATTAAGAAAAGGTTAGATCATGCCGAACATGGAGGAGCTTTATTACTTGGCGTGAATGGTATTTGCGTTATTGGTCATGGCAGTAGCAAATCTTTATCAGTAGTTAGTGCTCTTCGCTTGGCTCACTCCGCAGTGAATCATGGTGTTATGGATAATTTAAATCAACTCCAAAAGCTTCAAGTTTTAAATTCATAAAACATATTGCGTCAAATTTATGTTTGACTAATATAAGTAACTTAAAAACTCTTTTGGAAGTAATAAATTTTAATCAGATTGGAGTATCATTTAAGGGAAGCGGAAGTTATGTACCTGATCAAATTCTAACCAATCAAAAAATTAGTCAAAAGGTTGATACAAGTAATGAATGGATAAAATCTAGAACGGGTATTTCTGAGAGAAGAATTTCTAGCTTAGGAGATAATGTTACTGAAATGGGTTATAAGGCCGCTCTAACCGCTATAGAAATGGCTAATTGGGATATTAAAACGATTGATTTGATTGTTTTAGCTACTTCTACTCCGCATGATTTATTTGGATCAGCGCCATCCATTCAAGCTAAATTAGGGGCAGCTAATGCTGTTGCTTTCGATTTAACTGCAGCATGTAGTGGGTTCTTATTTGCATTAATTACAACTTCACAATTTTTAAAAGGGGGCAGTTTTAAAAGGGCTATTGTTATAGGAGCAGATCAATTATCAAGCTTTGTTGACTGGAATGATAGAAGAAGTTGTATTCTCTTTGGAGATGGTGCAGGTGCATTAGCAATTGAAGCTACTAATGAATGTGATAATTTAATTGGTTTTGATATGAGAACTGACGGAGAAAGGGGTTCTTTTCTTAATCTCCCATCAAAAAATAATAAGGATTCAATAATTGATAACATTAATTTTTCAAGTGGAGCTTTTTCTCCAATTCAGATGAATGGTCAGGAAGTTTATAAATTTGCAGTTAGAGAAGTTCCGATAATTCTTGAAAAGTTGTTTAAAAAAATGAATTATACTTCCGATGAAGTTGATTGGCTTGTATTGCATCAAGCTAATCAAAGGATATTGGATTCTGTAGGAGACAGGTTAAAAATTCCTGGAGAAAAAATTCTTAGCAATTTAGAAAAATATGGTAACACTTCAGCAGCAACAATACCACTTGTGATGGATGAGGCTATTAGAAATAATAGAATTAAACAAAATGATATTATTGCTACAAGTGGTTTTGGTGCTGGGTTAAGTTGGGGAGCAGCCCTCATTAAATGGGGTTAAAAAAAGGAGCATTATGACAGTTGCATGGGTATTCCCTGGACAGGGTTCGCAAAAAATTGGAATGGCAAAACAAATTGAAAATTTGCCCAACACAAAAGAGAGGTTTAGTTATGCATCTGAGATATTTGAAAGGAATTTATTTGAAATTTGTGAGTTAAATCCTGAACCAACAAATCCCCTTTTTGATTTAAATAACACAAGAAATACACAAATTTGTCTTTTTTTAGTTGAATCAATTTTATTAGATGCCTTAAAGGACAATGGATTTAAACCAACTTATGTCGCTGGGCATAGTCTTGGAGAAATCACTGCACTATATTGTGCGGATGTTTTTTCATTTGAAGATTGTGTTTCTCTAATAAAAGAGAGGTCTCAATTAATGGTGAATGCTGGGAAAGGATCTATGGCAGCAGTAATTGGTTTTGATAGAAATCAACTTGATCTATTAGTCCAAAAAATTGATGATATTGTAATTGCTAATGATAATAGCTCTTCCCAAGTTGTCTTATCAGGATCTACTGAAGCATTAGATAATTTATCGAGAGAAATTTCTTGTAAAAGATTTTTGAAATTAAATGTTTCAGGTGCATTTCATTCGCCATTTATGAATGAACCTTCATCAAAATTTTCAGAGTATTTAAAACAGATTAAATTTAACAATCCCTCTTTCCCAGTAATATGCAATTATGAGCCTTCACTTTGTAGTGATCCAAACGAGCTTAGAATTAGATTAGAAAAGCAAATGTGTAACGGAGTGAGGTGGCGAGAAACTATGGATTTAATAGCAAAAGATAGTGATCTTCATATTGTTGAAATTGGCCCTTCTAATGTCCTCAGCGGTTTAGGGAAAAGACATCTTAAAGATGTAAAGATTTCTCAAGTTTCATCTTCTGATCAAATATCTTATTAATTTGAATGAAAAATCATACTATTCAAAAATTAATCTATGAATTAGTTAGCAATCTTTTTGTATTTCCAATTTATAAAGTTGTATTTAAAGGTCATTTAATAGGTAGAGATAATATTCCACAAAAAGACTCTTTCATCATGGTTTCTAATCATGGTTCTTTACTTGATCCTCCTTTATTAGGACATGCTCTTGGACGAAATATATCTTTTATGGCTAAGGCTGAGCTTTTTAAAATTCCTTTTCTTGGATTTATTATCAAGGCTTGTGGAGCTTATCCTGTAAAAAGAGGAATTGCTGATAAAAATACAATTAAAACAGCATGTAAAAAATTATCAAATAATAATTGTATTGGAATTTTTATTGATGGCACGCGTCAAAAAAATGGTCGAGTAAATAAGCCTAAACAAGGTGCAGCATTATTAGCCTTTAAAAATCAAAAATTATTATTGCCTGTTGCAATAGTTAATTCACATAGTCTAATAAGATTTAAATTCGGTATTCCTTTATTTTCAAAAATAGTTATTAAAGTTGGGAAACCTGTCCAACCACCACAAAGTTCCTCAAGAGATGATCTGGACTCTGTAACAATGCACCTTCAAGATAAAATTAATAATTTGATTGGATGAATATTCAGTTAATTGCAGAAATAGGGTAAAGAGGCAAAACTTTTTTCCAGGAATCTATTTTGGAATTTAATAAATTTTTATTTGATAAATCTAATAGTTCTTTTAAATCTTTTTTATCATCATAAATAGCCTCAAAAACAAGTTCTTTACTCTCAAGTTTTTGAACAACCTTTGGTAAAACTGTTTCTCGAATGACTAGATCCGAGTCGGTTTTTTCGTAATTACAAATTTCATATTTTCCTGCTATGAAACCCTTTCGTTTTAATTTTTTGTAAATCCAGAATGATTTTTTGTTTGTAAAGATATTATTTTTTTTTGCAATTCTTTTTGCCATTATTTCAAATGAACTAAAACTGTCTAGAGGACAATTTATTTGTTGTGAAATAGTTCTTGCTAAAACTACAATAAGTCGTGAAGCATTAAAATTTGCTGGCCCTATGCTGACAGATAACTTATTTATTTTTTGTAAATTCTCTTTGCAAATGAATTTGTTAAGATCATTAATTAAGTTGTTGCCAAGGTCATTATCAAATTTTTTAATAAATAATTGATCCGATTCAAGGTTATTGTTTTTTCTATAACCAAAGCCAAAAGAATTGTCTGTGCTATGAATAACTAATATAGGATAATTTTGTCTTTGTTTGAGTTTATTTGTCATCTATTACCTTTAAACAGGTAACTCCATACCTGGATTACACTTAGACCATTTACCAAATTCATTTTCAAAACTTTCACAAGATTGAACATCCCAATCAGTTTTATAATCACCATTATTATCTTTAACTATATTGACATGAATGAATGGTTTTTTAGCTTTAAAATCAGGTAGATCACAAATATGATCAACACCATGGTTATTCTCAACATCATGATATGTGATACATCTATCAACCCATTTACAGTTGATGCAAATGCACATAAGAAATAAATAAAATGAAAAACAGCTTTCACAAAGATCATACACGAATAATTGATGAATTAGAAACAAGTATAAAATTTCATAATTTGAATTTTATTTTAGGTTTTTTACCTAAAGGATCATATTTGGTTGGGGGTTACATAAGAGATATTATTTTGGGAAGAGAACCTGAAAAGGTAGATGTTGATATTGTGGTACCTTTAAATGCAATTGAAATTGGGAAAAAGATTGCAGATAATGTTGGATCAAAATTTATAATTTTAGATGAAAAAAGAGAAGTAGTAAGAATTATTCTTAATCATATTTATATCGATATTGCTAATCAGGTATCCTCTACAATAGAAGGAGATTTGTGTTCTAGAGACTTTTCGATTAATTCAATTGCTTATTCATTTGATAAGAAGTGTTTGTTTGATCCATTAAATGGTCTTAAAGATTTAGAGATTTCTTTGCTTAGAACTCATTCTGAAAACAATTTACTTAATGATCCTTTACGAATATTAAGATGTTTTCGATTTGTTTCAGAATTGAATTTTAAAATAGATTTAAAATTGGTTAATTTTATAAAAAAAAATAAAGGGCAATTATATCTAGTTGCCAAAGAGAGGATTAAAAATGAAATACATAAAATAGTAAATGGAAAAAATGCTCTTGAGGCGGTAAGTTTGTTAAAAAAATTTAAAATATTTGGATCTTATAATTTTTACAAAAATTCTTTTTTTTTGGATTTAAAGAAAATTAATTATGCAGAACTTAATCAGGAAGAAAAAGAAAAATTTTTACCATCATTTTTTATTGCTCAAATTTTAGATCTTGAATTATTAGAAAAACTTAAATTTAGTAAAGCTGAAATTGCAAAAACTAAGTTATTACGAAAATGGCACTTTTTGTTAGAGACAAAAAATATCGCTCAATTAACTGAATCAGATAGATTTACATTACATAAAGAATTAGAGATGTTTCTGCCATCTTTTATTTTTTATTTACCTCAAAACTTACGATTAGATTGGCTTCATAGGTGGCGAGACAATGATGATAAATTATTTCATCCTTCAAACTTACTAAATGGTGATGTAATTAAAAAAAATTTAAAGATTAAGGATGGGCCAATCTTAGGAAAGCTTTTGCAGTATCTTTCTAAAGAACTTGCGTATAAGAGATTGAATAATTTTGATGAAGCAATTTATAAAGCTAAGCGATGGATTGAACAAAATGCGCCAAAATGTGATTAAATACACATAGCTTAGTTTTGTTTAGAAGTTCAGACTTCAAAATCATTTTTAAAAATTTATGAGTATTCGCATTTACATTGGCAACTTACCACAAGGATTTAATCCAAAAGAATTTGATACACTTTTAAAGTCAGTTTCTGATTCGATTAGATTTAAAGCAGTTTTAGATAAGGAAACTAAGGAATGCAGGGGGTTTGGTTTTGCGACTTCTAATAATGAAGATAATGCTAATTTATTAATTCAAAAGTTAAATGGTTTTGAATTTAATGGTTCTAAATTAAGAGTAGAGCTATCAGAAAAGAAAGATTCTGCTTCAAATAAAAGAAATAATGGAAAATTAAATAAAAATAAGAAGAGGAAAGACTTTAAGAAAATTGTTCACAGTGATGCTCCTAACTTAGAAGCTCCTGATCCAAGATGGGCAGGAGAACTATCTAAATTAAAAGATTTGTTGGCTAATCAGAAGACTCCTGCTTAGTCATTTAATTCTAGAAATTAAAAAAGATATAGGAATTTCAAAAGCTTTTACTGAATTTTTTACAAAAGCTCTATTATTGAAGACATCATAGTCTAGTCTTTCTATAGAATCTAATATTCCTCTGTAAAGACGTAAGGATGTCCAAACAGGCCATCTTGCGTCAGAAGATAACCATTTGATTCCATCTTCAGATTTCTGGAACCAATCGCGAGCCCTGGTTAATTGAAATTTCATTAGTGCTTTCCATTGTTTGTTTATTTCACCTTTTAAAAGTTTTTCTTCAGAATAATTAAATTTTTCAATATCTTCTTGGGGAAGATAAATTCTACCTCTTTGCCTATCTTCGCCGACATCTCTTAATATATTTGTTAATTGATTAGCTATACCTAAAGCTATAGCGGCTTCTGAGGGGTCAGGTTTGGCACTCCATGGGGCTGATGTATAAGCGCTATCAATCCCCATCACATTTTGAGTCATTAAACCTACAGTTCCTGCGACTCTATAACAATAGAGTTTTAATTCATCAAAATCTTTGTATCTAAATTTATTAAGATCCATTCTCTGGCCATCTATCATGTCTAGATAGGGTTGAATACTTTGTGGATATTTTTCGATGGTGTCTAGTAGAACGGCATCTAATTCCGATTTAATGTTGCCTTTAAAAACATTCTTTGTATTTTCTTCCCATGTATTTAAATTTTCTGCAAGTTCATCTTGTGATTTAGTTGAAGCTTCTAAGCTATCCATTATTTCATCTGTTCTTCTACACCAAACATAAATAGCCCAAATAGCTTTTCTTTTCTCTATAGGTAGCAGAAGGGTTCCCAAGTAAAAGGTTTTAGCCCATTTTTGGGTTTCTTTTCGGCATATCTCGTATGCTTGATCTAGTTGAGAAATTGAATTTTTCAAAAAGTTTTAGATGAATTTTTAAATTACTGGAATGTAAATCTCATGAAGAAACATTTTGAGGAGTTTTGGAATACTCCTTATTGATTGATTCCGCGCATAATTTACCGCTTAAAACAGCTCCTTCCATAGATGCTAAATATTTTTGCATAGTATAATCACCTGCTAAAAAGAAGTTTTTTATAGGAGATTTTTGACTAGGTCTGAACTCTTGGCATCCAGGAACTGCTTTATAAACAGATCTTGGAGTTTTGACTACTTTATATTTTCGCAAGTTTGTTTTATCGTCTCCCATGAAATGCGTTGGGAATAATTTTTTGAGTTCCTCCATAGTTGCATCAACAATATCCTGATCACTTCTATTTATCCAATCTTTTGCTGGTGCAAAAACTAATTCAAGCATTGATCTATTTGGATCTTCATATTCTTTGCAGGTGATACTCATATCTGCATAAACACTGAGGAGAGGTGATCTGCTGAATAATAAATGATCAATATCTGTTAATTTTTTGTCAAACCATAAATGGATATTAATGACTGGCACACCACTTAAACCATCTAATTTAGAAAATGCATCTAACCCTTTCCATTGTTTTGGAATCATTAATTTAAAGAGATCTACGGGCATTGCACTTACATAAGCATCAGCAGTTAGCTCTTTCTTTTCGTTTTTATCTAAAGAGGCGACAGTAAAACTTTTAACAGTGCTGTCTTCATTAAGATTGATTTCCCTTAATGGACTATTCAAGTGAACTTCACCACCACGAGCAGTAATATAATCAACCATTGGCTGGCATAGTCTTTCTGGAGGAGCTCCGTCAAGGAATGCCATTTTAGAACCATTTTTTTCTTGTAAAAATCGGTTTAATGCTGTTAATAAAACTGTAGATGATATTTCATCCGGTCCAATGAAATTAAGAGCTTTACTCATTGCTATAAATACTTCATCATTAACTCTTTCCGGTATATTGTGCTCTTTTAGCCAATCTGTCCATGATTTTGTATCACATTTATCTAAATACTTTTGGCCCCTTAGCATTGCAGGCACTAAACCTAATCCAAATAGAATCTTTTCATTCCATGAAAGCATGTCATTATTGCTTAGTATTGCTGATACACCATTAACTGGAGCAGGTATATCGGGAAAGTCGAATCTACTGTAAGTTCCAGGCTCTGATGGCTGATTAAAAATCATTGAATGACTTTTCCATTGAAGTCTGTCTTCAATATCTAATTCCTTAAAAAGTTGCAACATATTTGGGTATGCTCCAAAAAATATATGTAATCCAGTTTCATACCAATCTCCATCTTCATCTTTCCATGCTGCAACTTTCCCACCTAAAACGTCTCTGGCTTCAAGTACAATCGGAACGTGTCCATTATCGACTAAATATTTAGCGCAAGATAAACCTGCTAAACCAGCACCAGCAATTACTACATGCATTATTAAATCAAGAAATAAATTAACACTTACTAATAAGCTACATTAAAGTTAGAACATAATAGTTTTTTTCGTTGATTATTTCGTAAAATTATGGAAAAAATGCTTTTAAAATCTACTACAAGGCATGTAAGAATTTTTACTGCCGAAGTAGTAGATGAGGAATTAAAGTTTCATCCCACTAAATTAACCCTTGATTTAGATCCTGATAATGAATTTATTTGGAACGAAGATTCTCTAAACAAAATAAATGAAAAATTCAATGAATTAATAAAAGAGAGAGCAGGAAAGGATTTAGATGATTATGAACTTCGAAAAATAGGATCAGAAATTGAAGGTTTGATTAAATTTTTGCTTCAAAATGGTCAGCTTAGCTATAACCCTGATTGTAGAGTAATGAATTATTCAATGGGTTTACCAAAGACAAATGAAGTGCTGTGAATAGACCATCCTCAAATAGAAGGCCAAGAAGAGGCTCAAATAGAAGTTATTATCCACCAAATCCAAAAGACATGGATCCGTATGGTCAAAGAAGCAATAGATTGCCTGCTTCTTCTGATCAAAAGATTAATCTCAGTACAGGAACCATTGCAGTGCTTGCTGGAGTACTAATTTTAGGAGTTGGTATTGGGAGCGCTATTACAAGTACAACAGACGGCGGACAGGGAAACATAGCTAGTCAACAACAATTAGATATGGCGGTTCCAGACCCTGAGTTTTGCAGACAATGGGGAGCTAGTGCCTTTGTAATTGATGTTGAAATGTATACAACTCTGAATCCATCTACTAGTTTTGTAACGCAACCAGCTCTTCAGCCAGGTTGTGTGATTAGAAGAGAGAATTGGACAGTTTTACAAAAACAGGGCGCAATTAGTAATGAAGATGTAAGAGAATGTAAGCAAAGGATGAATACTTTTGCTTATATTGGGTCTATAAGAGATAAGCCAATAGTTAAGTGTGTTTATCAGACTGATGTAAATGAAAATAAATTTATAATAAAAGGCGATGGACAAGCAGAAGACGGAGGAGTAGGTATCAATAAAGAAGCAATTCAGTTTTGATCAAAAAATTATATATGTCTTAAAGGGCTTTCTAAACTGGCAAATTGTGGCAGAATATTTTTCTTAAAGACTTCTGACGCTCTTGATGTATATCTTGACGGATTAGTAATTAATTTAAGTTCTCTTTTAACCTCTAAGTCAGCAACGAATGCTTTGTGTATTGTTCCAGCTGATAATTCTCTTTCAATAGAAACCACGGGCAAAAAGGAAGCACCTAAACCAGATTGAACCGCATTCTTGATTGCTTCAAGAGAGTTAAGTTCCATCTCAATTTTTAATCTTTGAATATCAAGCCCAGAGTCTTGAAGAAGTTTGTCAACTACTTTTCTTGTTGTAGATTGAGAGTCTAATGTTACAAAATTTAATTTATATAAGTCTTCTTTTAAAAGCTCTTTTTTTGTTGAAAGTGGGTGTTTAGAAGGTAAAACTAATGCCAATTCATCTGTGGCATATGGAATTACTTGTAGTAAATTTTCTAAATCTCCAGGTAATTGTCCGCCAATAATAGCTAAGTCGATTTGTCCATTGGCGACACTCCAGCCAGTTCTTCTAGTACTGTGAACTTGAAGCTGAACAGATACATCAGGGTATTTTTGTCTAAATACTCCTATCATTCTCGGCATTAGATAGGTCCCAGTTGTTTGGCTGGCTCCAATGACGAGAGTTCCACCTTTCAAGCTATTTAAATCTTCAATAGCTTTACAAGCTTCGTCGCATTGATTCAAAATTCGTTCGCAATAATCAAGCAATAGTCTGCCTGCTTCAGTCAATAAAGCCTTCCTACCACCTCTATCGAAAATTGTGATTTCAAGTTGTTTTTCGAGATTTTGTATTTGTAAACTTACGGCAGGTTGGGTTACATATAAGAGATCTGCAGCTTTTTTAAAACTTCCTTGAGCTGCTATAGCTTTTAATATTCTTAATTGGTCGAGTGTAAATGGTAATTCTGGCATCTATTATGCCTACAATTTCTTATAATTCTAATGCTTAGGAGCATTCTTGTTAAGAACAAAAATTATTTGAACAATTTAAATATATGGAGACTCATAAAACTTCGCTAATCATTTTAATTTTAATTTTGATTTTTGCGGTCATTCATAGTGGAGGAGCTGCTTTAAGAATCAAAGCAGAATCTATTATGGGTCCAAGATTATGGCGGTTATGTTTTGTTTTTTTAAGTTTGCCATCTGCAATTATCTTGATTAGTTATTTTTTGGCTCATAGATATGACGGAATCAGATTATGGAATTTACAGGGCAATAATTTTGTTTTTATGGTCGTTTGGTTCTTAACTGCAATGAGTTTTTTATTTTTATATCCCGCTACTTACAATTTGCTAGAAATTCCTTCCGTTTTAAAACCTAAAGTACGAATCTATGGAACTGGGATAATGCGAATCACAAGACATCCACAAGCATTTGGTCAGATAATTTGGTGTTTTGCTCATACTTTATGGATTGGTACATCATTCACATTAGTAACTTCTATTGGCTTAGTTTTGCATCACCTTTTTGCAATCTGGCATGGCGACAAAAGATTAGCAAATAGATTTGGAGAAGAATTTGAAAATTTTAAAAAAAATACTTCCATAATCCCTTTCTTGGCGATAATTGAGGGGAGGCAAGAATTTAAGATTAAAGAATTTTACAGGTTATCTCAAGTTGGCATATTAATTGCAATAGGGGTACTTTGGTGGTCTCATCAATATATAAATATTGCTGTTAAAACATTTAATTCATCATTTTTGTCTGAATTTTTCAATTGACAGTTTAAAATCAAAATATAAGTTCTTTAAAAAATGCCACAAGCTTCAGAAATTGCCTGGTTAATTCCCGTTTTTCCACTTATTGGAGCAGTACTTTCTGGCTTAGGACTAATAAGCATTAATAAGAAAATTAATAATTCAAGAGAAATTGTTTCTGTAGGTCTCATTTCTTTCGTTGGAATTTCTGCTGTAATTAGTTATAAAGCTTTAATTGAACAAGTTAATGGTTATCAATCAGTAGAAAAATTATTTGTATGGGCCAATGCAGGGGATTTCACAATTCCAATGGGATTTGTCCTTGATCCTTTGGGGAGTGTAATGCTTGCGTTAGTAACTACAATAACTTTGCTGGTAATGATTTACTCTCATGGTTACATGGCGCATGACAAAGGATATGTCAGATTTTTTACATATTTAGCATTATTTAGTAGTTCAATGATGGGATTAATAGTTAGTCCGAATTTATTAGAAATCTATGTTTTTTGGGAATTAGTTGGGATGTGTTCTTATTTATTAGTCGGTTTTTGGTATGACAGGGATGGCGCTGCACATGCTGCACAAAAAGCATTTGTTGTTAATAGAGTGGGAGATTTTGGTTTATTACTAGGAATTCTTGGCCTATTTTGGGCAACAAATAGTTTTGATTTTAATGAAATAGCTACTGGAATTTCTCAATCGATATCTGACCATTCGATACCCATTTGGGCTGCTTTATTACTTTGTTTTTTAGTTTTTCTAGGGCCAATGGCTAAATCCGCTCAGTTTCCTCTTCATGTGTGGTTGCCTGATGCGATGGAAGGTCCTACACCAATTTCTGCACTTATCCAT
>QCPU01000020.1 GCA_003212395.1 Prochlorococcus sp. AG-442-B03
TTTGTTAATCATTAGTTGCTTTACTTTAAACATTTAATAGGTTTTATAAGTAAGAATAATGGGAAAAGCATTAAAAAATGATATCCAATTTTACCTACGGAGTATTTCCCTAAATTGTAAAAAAATATATTAAATTCACTGTAAAATAAAACTTGTATAAAGTTATATAATATTCCAGTTAAATGCATAGCCCCTATTGCTATAAATCCTTTTTTAAAAAAATCACCAAAATTTAGTTTATTTCTTGTATTTAAACTATCAATTATTTTTATTAATGGATATGCACCTAATAAATAACCAAAATTTGGAGTGAGCAAATATCCTATTGAACCTCCTTGATGAAAGACTGGAGATATAAATAGACCTAAAATAATATAAATAGAAAATGCTGTGAAAACAACTTTTTTATGAAATATAAGTGTTAGTAAAATTATAGTTGGAATTTGCCATGTAATTGGCATCTCAAAGCCATTACTATTTTTATCGATAAATTGTAGTGGAATATAAACAGGTAGCATTGTTGTTATTACTAGAGATTGAAGACTTACTAATATCTCGATAAATTTATAAAAATTGAGCATGATTATAAATTTTTTTTTATAAACTTCTCAATGCAACTATTGGATCTAATTTAGAAGCTCTTTTTGCGGGTAAAACGCCAAAGATTAAACCTATTGATCCTGAAATGATCATGGTGGAAAAAGTTGTAGTAATTCCTACTGATGCTGGCAGTGGTGTTATAAGAGATAAAAGAAAAACGCCTGATAATCCGGTTGTGGTTCCTATTAATCCTCCAATTGTAGATAAAATCAATGCTTCAATTAAAAATTGAATTAATATATCTGACTGTTTAGCTCCTATTGCTTTTCTAAGACCAATCTCTTCAGTCCTTTCGCTAACAGAAACTAGCATAATATTCATTATTCCTATGCCTCCAACAACTAAAGATACTGCTCCAATACCGGCTAATAAAAACGTTAGCCCACTAGTAATGTTAGTTACTATGTTTAATGCATCTTCTTGTGATCTAACTGCAAAGTCATCATCTCTTATTATTTTATGTCTTTGCCTTAATAAGTTAGTAATTTGAAATTTTGCAGCCCTAGTTGCATTTTTATTTATCGCTTCGACACTAATGAAGCTTAAACTTACACCATATGTGGGGTCCTTACCAGTAATCCTATTTACCATGGTTGTTAATGGAATATAAGCATTTTTATCTTGATTACTTCCAAATACAGCACCTTTTGGTTTTAATATTCCAATAATTTCATAAGTATGATCTTTAATTCTAATTTTTTTTCCAAGTGATGAAGATTCATCTTTGAAAAATTCGTCTTTTAGATCAGGTCCTATTACTACATAACTTCTTGCACTATTAACATCACTTTTTGATAGGAATCTACCTTTATCTACTTCAAAGCTTCTTACTTCAAGGAATTCAGGAGTAACTCCTGCAATTGAAATATTTAAGCTTTTAGAATTTGATTGAACTATTTCGTTAGCAGAGATTTGAGGAGCAACTTTTTTAACTGTTGGGACTTGATTACTAATTGCTATTGCATCTTCCAAAACAAGGTTTTTAGGAAATGAAATACCTCTCCTTCTTGTATCATTATTTCCAGGAACAATGAATAAAACATTTGCACCCAAATTACTCAATTGGTTTTTTGCTAATGTTTGAGCACCTCTTCCAAGTCCAACAAGTGTGATAACTGATGCATTTCCTATGATTATCCCTAACATTGTTAACGAACTTCTCAATTTGTTCGATAATAATGTTTTTGTAGCCATGCCTAAGGCTTCTTTAACTGTTATATTCCTAGACATATTTATATTTATCTATTGAATCATCATCTTCAATTTGCCCCTTGTATATAACACCTTCATTGAGCTGCAGTGTAATAAGGTCTCCATTACTGATTTGATGATTATCTATATTTTCTAGATTACAAATTGTAGAAATTTTTTTATTATTTTTGTTAAACAAAGCATAAACATCATTTACATTTTGGTTCGTAACAATACCCGCAATATTTTTACTCAGTGGAATATTTTCCATTAATTCCTTTGGAACAAATATTATTTCTCCTGGAGAAATTAAGGAAATATCAAGATTATTTTTTATTATTCTTGCTTTACCTGTAACACCGATTTCTCCTATTGAAATACCTCTGGAAACAATCTTCCTTACTAAACCGACTTTAATTAAGTCTGTAGAGCCGCTAATACCAGTTAATGTGCCTGCAGTTTGAACAACTAAATCTCCTTGATTTAGGATCCCCATCTCCTGAGCAATTTGCATAGCTAAACTAAAAGTTTTGGCGGTTCTTTCGTCATTTTTTACCACTATGGGAGTTACTCCCCAAACAAGTTGTAATCTTCTAGCTACACTCCTCTCTGTAGTAGTTGCCAAGATAGGTGTTGGTGGTCTAAATTTGCTTACATTCCGAGCAGTAGAGCCTGATTTAGTTAAAGGAATTATCGCTCCTGCTTCAAGTTGTCTAGCTATATTACTTACTGCTGCACTAATAGCATTGGGGATCGTACTAGGTAAGTGGCTCTCAATAGCTTTGAGTGGATAATCCCTTTCAATTCTTCTTGCTATTGTCGCCATCGTTTCTACTGCTTCTACAGGATAATCACCAACTGCAGTTTCATTTGAAAGCATTACTGCATCTGTTCCATCCAGAATTGCATTTGCAACATCACTAACTTCGGCCCTAGTTGGTCTTGGATTCGAAGCCATAGAATCAAGCATTTGAGTCGCCGTAATTATTGGGATACCTAATGAATTAGCTTTTCTTATTAATTCTTTTTGTAAAAGAGGAACTTCTTCAGCAGGCATTTCTACCCCCAAATCACCTCTTGCAACCATAACCCCATCACACAACGGTAATACTGAATCAATTTGATCAATTGCTTCAAATTTTTCTATTTTTGCGACTACGGGAGTTGAATGCCCATTTTTGTTTATTAAATTTTTTATTTCGTTTATATCGGATGGATTTCTTACGAAACTTAGGGCTATCCAATCAACTCCTTCTGATAAACCGAATTTTAAATCCTCTATATCTTTTTCTGTTAATGCTTTTACTGATAATTGAACATCTGGGAAATTAACACCTTTATTATTTGAAAGAACTCCTCCTACAGTTACCAAGCACTCCAAAAGATTAGTTTTTATATCTACTTTTTCTACAATCATTTCTATTTTGCCATCATCCAATAGTATTCTTTTCCCTTCGCTAACCTCTTGTGATAGTTTGTCGTAGGTTACATTTGCAATCGTATTTGTACATTCGACTTTATTCGACGTTAGTGTAAATTTATCACCTTTTTTAACTTTTACTGGACCATCTTTAAAGCGCCCTAATCTTATTTTAGGTCCTTGAAGATCTTGCAATATTCCAATATCTATATCTAATTTTTTTGATACTTCTCTTATAGTTTTTATTCTCTCAGCATGATCTTTATGATCTCCATGAGAAAAATTTAATCTGAATGTGGTTACTCCAGCTTTAATTAAATTTGAAATTATCTCTTCAGATTGAGTTGCAGGGCCAATAGTTGCTACAATTTTTGTTCTTCTTTTTAAATCAATGTTCGACATATATAGATAATATTGCTAGATATAAATAAATTTACCATACCCAAAGTTAGTTATTTAAGTCATGGATTTTAAAACTTATCAGAAAAAAGCAAGAGAAACAGCGCAATATCCAGATTTAGGCTCAAATAATATTTATCCAACGCTTGGTTTAGTTGGCGAAGCTGGAGAAGTTGCAGAAAAAGTTAAAAAAGTAATAAGAGATAATAATGGGATATTTGATAAAGAATCAAAAATAGGAATTAAAAAGGAGTTAGGCGATGTATTATGGTACATCTCGAATCTTTGTACAGAATTAAATTTCAACTTAGAAGATGTTGCAATACAAAACCTTGAAAAATTAAGATTAAGAGCTAAAAAGGGAAAAATTTCTGGATCTGGTGATGATCGCTGAAGTATTAATATGCAAATCCATTACCTTGGTTAAGTAAAAAGGTTATTAATTGAGGTATGAAACCTTGTATAACTTGGAAAAGAATTAAAGCTAATAATGAAGATATATCAAAGCCACCAATGGGTGGGATAATCCCTCTAAATATATTTAGATATGGATCTGTAATTGATGTTAAGGCTGATAAAATGCCATTACTCCAATCGATTCCAGGAAACCATGTCAAAAGTATTCTTATTATCAATAAGGCGTAGTACAGAGATAAAGTAGTACCTATAACTTGTAAAATCGAAATTGTTATTGCAGTCATTAAAAAAAAAATAATCAATACAATATTAACATTTACTTATTAGTGCCGCTTCCTATTTTTGAAAGATATTCATTACTCACAGCAAAAGTTTGAAAAAATTTTTCGGATAAAGATAACCAATATGATCTACCATCTTTTTGCTTCCTTTTCAAAATGAATTTCTTTTCTAAAAGTTCTTTGATGTGATCGTAAGCTCCTGAACCTCTAAGAAGGATTAGATCCGATTGAAGTATTTTCTTTTTTATGGCAATAGTTGCCAAAGTCCTTAATTCGGATGTTTTCAAATCAGAAGGGAGTAAATCATCGACGAATTCATTAAGACAAGAATTTAGTTCGAGAGAAAAACTGTTATTAACTTCATTTAATTCAATGGCTGAGTTTGGATTAGAGTATTTATGTTTTAGATCTTTAATAGCATCATTTATTGAGTTGATATCAGAATTTGTAATTTCTGACAGATCCTTTTTTGTTATTGGTCTACCTTTCAAATATAGAACAGCTTCAACTTTAGTAACTAGATCTATATTAGATATTGGCGTTGTATTCAGATCAGATTGATTGATTTTTTTATTACTGAAATCTTTCCTAAGATACCTTAAATTTAATCTGATGCACCAAGAAATAATTTATATGTATCGTTTTGAGTTTCATCCCAAAATTTATAACCTAGAATTCTTACAAATTTGTTCCACTCTAAAATTTCATTTCTATCGATTAAAACTCCAATTACAATTTTCCCTACATCAGCACCATAATTCCTATAGTGGAATACGCTTATAGACCAATTAGATTTCATATTATTTAAGAAATTTATTAATGCTCCAGGCCTTTCAGGAAACTCAAATCTGTATAAAAGCTCAACAAAGTTTCTATTATCCATTTCTTTAATATTCTTTGGTAATCTCCCACCCACCATATGTCTGAGATGATTTTTTGATAATTCATCATCACTAATGTCAATAAACGGGTACTGCGAATTTCTAAAATCATTTAAAAGATTTTTTTTATCATTTAACCCATATACTTGAACTCCTACAAAGATTTGTGCATTCTTTGAATTCGACATCCTATAGCTAAATTCAGTTAAATTTCTATTATCAAGTAACTTACAAAAATCAATTAAACTTCCAGCACGTTCAGGAATTTCTACAGCCATCATTACTTCTTTACACTCCCCAAGTTCTGCTCTTTCTGCTACAAATCTAAGCCGTTCAAAATTCATATTTGCACCACATGCAATAGCAACCATTTTTCTATTTGAATGATTGGAATTAAAAATATCTTTTTTCATTCCTGCAACTGATAATGCTCCTGCAGGCTCAAGTATTGATCTAGTATCCTCAAAAACGTCTTTTATAGCAGCACATATTTCATCAGTATTGACCCTAATCATCTTATCTATATATTTTCTACCAATATCAAAAGTATTTTTACCAATTTTTTTAACCGCAACTCCATCTGCAAATTGACCGACAGAAGATAATTCCACAATTTTTGATTCTTCCAAGGATTTTGTCATAGCGTCAGCATCTTCAGGCTCTACGCCAATTATTTTTACTTCCGGCCATATTTTTTTTATATATAGTGATATTCCTGATATCAATCCACCACCACCAACAGCAATATAAATTGCGTAAGGTTTATCCTTTAGTTGCTGTTCTAGTTCAATAGCTATAGTTCCTTGTCCTGCAATTACATCTGGATCATCAAAAGGATGAATAAAACATAAATTTCTTTCTTTGCTAATCCTTATTGCTTCTTTGTGAGTTTCATCATAATTATCACCATATAATATAACTTTTGCTTTTAAATTTTTTACTGCATTAACTTTTACTAGAGGGGTTGTAATTGGCATTAATATGGTTGCTTGACAATTTAATTTAAGAGCACTAAGTGCAACCCCTTGAGCATGATTTCCAGCACTTGAAGTAATTACTCCCTGAGTAAGCTGTGATTTACTGAGCTTACTCATCTTGTTGTATGCACCTCTTATTTTGAATGAAAATACATCTTGAAGATCTTCTCTTTTTAGAAAAACATCATTATTAAGTGTATTACTTAAATTATGAGCTTTCTCTAGTGGTGTTTTTTTTGCTACTTCATAGACTTCAGCTTGAAGTATTTTTTCAAAATAATCATTCATATATATATTTTTAGCATTAATTATTAATCTAATAAAACATTACATGATCTATTTCAAAAAAAATTACTCATTTTGCACCTCGGCGTTTTAGATTATATAGATACCAATTTTTGTTAAATGCTTTTAAGTGAGTTAAGTCATCCAAATCAACTGCATGGCTTAACAGTTTCACAATTAGAGGAAATAGCTTGTCAAATTAGAGAAAGACATCTTCAAGTAGTATCTACTAGTGGTGGACATCTTGGCCCTGGTTTAGGTGTTGTTGAGCTTACATTGGCTTTATATCAAACTCTAGACCTTGATTTCGATAAAGTTGTTTGGGATGTGGGTCATCAAGGTTATCCTCATAAATTAATAACAGGACGTTTCAGTCAATTTGATACCCTTAGACAACAAAATGGTGTAGCTGGATATCTTAAAAGAAGTGAAAGTAAATTTGATCATTTTGGTGCTGGACATGCAAGTACTTCTATTTCTGCTGCTTTAGGAATGGCAATAGCAAGAGATAGAAAAGGTGAAAATTATAAATGTGTCGCTGTTATTGGTGATGGAGCATTAACTGGAGGAATGGCACTAGAAGCTATAAATCATGCAGGTCACCTACCAAATACTCCTTTAGTTGTAGTACTAAACGATAATGATATGTCTATTTCTCCACCAGTTGGAGCCCTTTCTTCTTATTTAAATAAGGTAAGAGTTAGTCCACCGTTGCAATTTTTGTCCGATAGCGTTCAAGAAAGTGTAAAAAATATTCCATTAATTGGTAGGGATATTCCAGAGGAACTGAAAAATATTAAAGGAAGTGTTAGACGACTAGCTGTACCAAAGGTTGGTGCTGTTTTTGAAGAACTTGGATTTACATATATGGGTCCAATTGACGGTCATGATATTGGAAATTTAGTTAATACTTTTAACGCTGCTCATAAACTTAAAAAACCTGTACTTGTTCATGTTGTTACAACAAAAGGGAAGGGTTATCCTTATGCAGAAGCTGATCAAGTTGGATATCATGCACAATCTGCATTTGATCTGACAACTGGAAAATCTATTCCATCTAAAAAACCTAAGCCTGTTAGTTATAGTAAAATATTTGGTCAAACCTTATTGAAAATATGTGAACAAGATAGCAAAGTTGTTGGTATTACAGCAGCAATGGCTACGGGCACTGGTTTAGATATATTGCAAAAAAATATTCCAGATCAATATATCGATGTTGGAATAGCAGAACAACATGCAGTTACTCTTGCGGCAGGAATGTCGTGCGATGGTCTTAAACCTGTTGTAGCTATTTATAGTACTTTTCTTCAACGTGCTTTCGATCAATTAATTCATGATGTAGGTATACAAAATTTACCAGTATCATTTGTACTTGATAGAGCTGGGATAGTTGGAGCTGACGGTCCAACTCACCAAGGTCAGTACGATATCAGTTATATGAGATCTATACCTAATTTTGTATTGATGGCCCCAAAAGATGAGTCTGAATTACAGAGAATGTTGATAACTTCTATTAACCATAATGGTCCTACAGCTCTAAGAATACCAAGAGGTTCTGGATTAGGGGTTGCTGTAATGGATGAGGGTTGGGAACCTTTGAATATAGGCGAAGCTGAAATTCTTGAAGAAGGAGAAGATATTTTAATTATTGCTTATGGTTCAATGGTCGCATCAGCTATTGAAACATCAAGGATACTAAAAAATATGAATATTAATGCATGTATTGTTAATGCAAGATTTGTTAAACCTCTCGATAAGAATCTTATTATGCCTTTAGCAAGTAGGATTCAAAAAGTTGTAACTATGGAAGAAGGAACCATAATAGGCGGATTTGGTTCTGCAATAATTGAATTACTTAACGATAATGAAGTAAATATTCCTGTATACAGAATAGGTATACCGGATGTATTAGTTGATCATGCTTCACCTGACCAGAGTAAAGAAAAATTAGGACTTATGCCTGATCAGATGGCAGATAGAATTGTTAAGAAATTTAAGTTAAATAATTAAAAATTTAATAAATAAATTTTTATAAAACACCACGTGAGGCTAATCCTAAGATTGCACCAATTCCGAAAATATGACCTAGGCAATTAGCACCTACAACTGATGCGTGACTTAAACCACCATAGAATTTTGAATTAGGTATTTCAAAACCTTCATTAGGTTTTCTGATAGTTGCTCTAGCAATTGCATAAGCAAAAACATTACATGCAATCATAACAACGGCACACTTTGGAGACCATTCAAATGTTGCTGGAGCAGAAGCAGCTGCAAATAATGTAGTAAACATAAAAAATCGTTATTTTTATATATTCTCTAATACTTTTAGCTAAAAAACACAAAATTGTAAAAGGTCTTAAGAGTTGTTTACTTCTAAGCTATTTAAAATCTTTATGAAGCCCAACAAAATAACAAAATCGCTTAGTGTTAAGAAAGATTCTGCTAAGCCATGCAAGAAGTCAACCTCAACTAGGGTTTTATCGTAGTAATTTAATGTGTAGATAGAAACTACTATTGTTATAAAAACAAATAAAACTGTTAAGGAATAACCTGTTTTAACTAATTTATTAACAGCTTTAATTTTATATAAGTAAAACAAAAAAATTGCATATGGAAATATAGATACCGCGAACAATGCTGTGTTGTCAATTGAAGCTAATTTTTCTATAAATTTTATAAATAAATCATTCATAATTCTTTTTAAAAATAGTAAATGATGCAATAGCTAAAGTTGAATTTCCAATAAATGTAAATATCCCTTGAAGCGTTACTAACCCATACAATGCATCTTGATTATCATAAATATGCCAAGTTATAGCGCACATAGCTCCTATTAAGTTAGGGACCATAGCTAAGCTTAACCAAAAAAATAAATTATATTTTTTATATGTAGAAATTTTATATATGACAAAGATGGTAAATATCCATTCAATGACTGAAGAGATATGAATTAACCAAGTTCCAAATGATAGCTCGTGCAAAATTTATATTTTTTTCTTTAGTACATTAAGTACTTCCTTGGCATGATTTATAGGTAAAACACTTATCCATCTATAAGAAATTTCCCCTTTTGGAGAAATCAAAAAAGTATTTCTATCTGAAAATGGAGGAATCCAAGAACCGTATTTATCACTAATAATTCCTTTAGGATCAGATAATAAAGTGTAGTTTATGGATTTCTCGCTGCAGAAACTTTCATGAGAATCTTGATTATCAGCACTAATCCCAACAATTTCGGCATTATATTTTGAAAAATCTTTTTTTAATTCCGAAAAACCTTTAGCTTCAAGAGTACAACCTGCTGTAAAGTCCTTTGGATAAAAATATATGACAAGCCACTTACCTTGAAAATCATTTAATTCCCATATTTTTTTTGATTTTAAGGTTTTATTAAAACCTTCTAATTGAAAGCTTGGAGCAATATCGCCAACTTCTGGAGCAAAGTCAAAAGCGATTGCTGAATTAAAATTTAATAAAATAATAAATGGTATTAATATACTTACAACTAAATTTCTCATCAAATTTAGAATTTTTTTAAATCAACTCCATTTGATTTAGCAAATTTATCTAATCCAACTTTTTGTATAGATTTTAGTGCTTTTGTACTAATTTTTATATTTACCCATTTTTTGCCTTCTTCCCACCAAAGTCTTCTTTTTTGGAGATTAACTTGTTGCAATTTTTTTGTACGAATATGTGAGTGACTTACAGCCATCCCATTATTAGCTTTAGCTCCAGTCAGTTCGCAAACTCTTGACATATATTTTGAATTATATCTCTAAAAATTCTAACACACGACTCAATTTGTTGAATTTAGCAATTCAGAAATTAATTCGGCGTTATTATTTTGTAAATTAATAATTTGTTCTTGATCTAATCCACCAACAGATAGCTTAGCCATATCATAAACATGATTAGCAATTTTAGATGCCAATGGATTTTCTATAGGTTCTTTTTTATCAATAATTATTTTATTGCCTGTAATATTATTAAGACCAACAATAAGAGGATGTTCCTTGTTAATTAAAAGCACATGATATTCTGGTAAGCCAGGCATTTTTTGTTCCATGTAAGCTCCCATATCATTAATTCTTCTCATTTGCTCTGGAAGCAAGATCATCGCAGGTGGTGCATCTTTACTTGAAAGTGACTGAACTTTAACTGTTACTTTTTCATTGTTAAGTGCTTTTACAATTGTATCTCTAATATTTTCTGTATTTGATTTGCCATCCTTATCTACAATTTCTTTAGATTCTTTATCTTCAAGTTCATTTATTTCTGAATCAACTCTTTGGAACTGAAAATCTTCGTTTTTACTTTCTAACCAAGGAAGAAATTGTGCATCAATTAAGGGGTCTGATTTAATAACTTCTTTGTTATCAGATAAGCAGATATTTAATGCGCTTGACTGAGCTATCGAATCTGAACAGTAAATTATTTTTTTAGAATCAGTTATCTTATTTCGTTCTTTGTAATTTCCTAAAGTTGTGAAATATTTATCATTGGATTTTATAAGGGATTTATTTTCAATATATTTGGTAACGTCTTTCTCCGAATTGATGATGGTCTCGAAAATTATACTGTCTTTAACTAATTCAGCAAATTTATCATCCTCGATAGCACCAATTTTAATAAAAGCAGAAATGGAATCCCAAATTTCTGCATAAAACTCTGGAGAATTTTTTACCATATCATTTAATTTATTAGCAATTTTTTTTGAAATAAATGATGATATAGATCTTACTTTTCTATCTGTTTGCAATGCACTTCTACTAACATTTAGAGGTATATCTGTAGAGTCAATTACTCCTCTTAATGGTAAAAGGTATTTGGGTACTATCTCTTTAATTGAATCGCTTACGAATACTTGATTACAAAATAGTTTAATTTCTCCCTTTTCCCAATCAGCTCGACCAGACAACTTCGGGAAATACAGTATCCCTTGTATGTCATATGGATAATCTGTATTTAGATGAATCCATAAGAGTGGATCTCCCTGAAAAGGGTAAAGGTATTTATACATCTCAATATAATCTTCATCTTTTAATTCACTAGGTTGTTTTCTCCATGGGGGGTTTTTCTTGTTAATTGTGTCACCTTCTAATAAGACATCTATTGGCATAAAATCACAATATTTTTTTATTAATGATTTAATCCTTTCAGGTTCAATAAACTCTTTTTCTTCATCAAGTAAGTGAAGTATTACATCTGTACCAATTGTTTCTCTTTCTGACTTCTCTAACGTGAAATTTGGTGATCCATCACAAGACCATTTGAAAGCTATTGAGTCTCCAATTGCTGATTTTGTTAATATATCAACTCTATCTGCCACCATGAAACTTGAATAAAAACCAAGTCCAAAATGGCCTATAAATTCATCATTATCTTTTTTGTATTTCGTTAGGAATTCTTCTGCGCTCGAAAATGCTACTTGGTTTATGTACTTCTTAATTTCTTCATCATTCATTCCAATTCCATTATCAGAAATTGTTAGAGTGTTATTCTCACGGTCAATAGATATTTTTACTTGACCTCTTTCAGTATTTTCGCAATCGCCTGCCATAGATGCCATTCTTCGTTTACTTATTGCGTCAACACCATTACTAACAAGTTCTCTTAAAAAGATTTCATGGTCAGAATATACTGCCTTCTTAATAATTGGGAAAATATTTTCGGTATTAATACGAATTTCGCCTTTTTCCATTTAAAAACAATCAAACATTTTAAATACTATTTCCTAAAAAATAGTTAATCAAGTTTAATAAGGAGTATTGTCCGAACAATATATGAATTTAAAAACCTAAATAAACTTTTAAATAGTTTTATCTAACCCAAAAAATCTCACTACAATTATTTTCTTTCATTATTTGATTTGCTTTTGCCAAGTCATCAACTGGATTTAAATATAAGACTGCAATATTTCCTCTTTTCTGTTGTTCTTTTTGTTCATCCATACCTTTTTCTAACAAATAAGAATCTTTAAACATTAATAAAATCTTTTTTTTATCTTTCTTTTCTTCCCTAATTAAATTTCTTAAGATATCTACTGAAATTGTAAATCCAATCCCATTAAAGATTTTCTCATTAGGACTAAAGATTCTCACTAGTTCATCATACCTACCTCCTTTTGCTATAACGCTTTTATTTTTACCATCATCACCTATAAGTTGAAAAACTATTCCTTCATATAAATTCAAGTGGGGTTGGAATGTGGGATCAAGTTGTAATTTAATATCGTATTTATTTGATATTTTTGATAATGTTTCAAATAAAAAATTTAAGTCATCTATAGTTTTACTAGTACCATATGTAGTTTTCAATTTTTTTAATATTGCAATTGGTTCTCCTCTTGTGAATAAGAGATCTTTAAGAATATATTTATCATCTTCATCAATTCCTAATTTAGATAAATTATCTTGATCAAAATTAACCAGACTTTTCTTAATTTCTTCAAAATTATTATTCTTATATTTATTTAGGATTAAATCCATTATTTTTGTTGTGCTTACTAGTAGATATAAATTACAACCATCCTTCAAATTAATATTGTCGATTGCATCAAACAAAATATTAATAACTTCAATTTCTGGGTATTTTGTATCATATCCAATTAATTCAATTCCGCTCTGCAGTTTTTCCTCTAGCTTAAATGAATTTTTATTATTTTGTTTTTTATCAAAGACCATTCCATTGGTGAATAATCTTATGGGTCTTTTCTTATTTATTAATCTAGTAGATGACAATTTAACGATAGAAGTTGTCATTTCTGGCCTAAGACATAATGAATTATTACTTACTATTCCGACAAGCTGATTTTCTTCAATAACTCCGCGGCCTTTTATCGTCTCTAAAGTATTTATAAATGATGGTGAAACCTCTTCATAGCCCCATAGTTTATAAATACTATTTAAATTATTTATGATATTAGAGTTATTTTTTACATCGACTAATTTAATTTCCTTTATATCTGTCATTTTAATATTTTTCAAATTTTAGGTGTAGAGATTTTTTTTAAATGGAGAAACTTTATCAAGTTCATATTTTAATTCATTTTCAAGGTTGGGAGAACAAGCTAAAATTCTTCCAGTACTTAAATTAAATTTGCCTGATGGATAATCTGAAATGATTCCACCTGCCTCTTTTACAATGATAGCACCGGCCGCCAGGTCCCATACCTCTAATCCTCTTTCCCAGTATCCATCGACCTTACCTGATGCAACAAATGCTAAATCAATTGCTGCTGCTCCTCCTCTTCTGACACCTCTAGTTTTATGTGTTAAATAACAAAATTCAGCATAATTATTATCCTCTGTCTCAAATCTGTCATAAGAGAAACCTGTTACGAGTAGGCTGTCTGAAAGCTTAGAAGGATTCGATACTTTAAGTTCACTATCATTGCAGAATGATCCTAATCCGATACAGGCTGAATATAGCTCATCTAAATAAGGTACTGATATAGCTCCTATAATTGGCTTGTTTTTATATACAAGACCAATAGAAGTTCCAAAGAAAGGATATCCATGAGAATAATTTGTTGTACCGTCTAATGGGTCTACACACCATGTTAATTCTGAGGATTTGTTTAACTTACCCGATTCCTCTGCATTGATAGATATGTTTGGGGTCTCGTCTATTAAATATTCTTTTATTTTATTTTCAACTTCTAAATCTACATTTGTTACTAGATCACCTTTCCTACCCTTTGATGATATTTTCTGAATTTTATTGTAATTAATTTTTAGTATTTCATTACCAATTAGAGCGGAGTTCTTAGCTATTTCATACAAGCTAGGTAAGTTTACTTTATTTGCAAGTTCTTCTATTTCACTTAATTCAAACATGATAATTAATCTTCCTCAAATTCCCATGGTGGCGCAACTCTTGTATTTCCCCTCCCAAAATATTGTCCAAATTGTAAATCGTAAACTTCATCTTCATATGTAGTTTCCACCTCAAGATCTGAAGTTGCTTTAGCGACACAAAGCAATGCAAAACCTTTATCTTTTAAGGCTTTAGATACACCCATGGCTTCAGGTTGTTTCAAAGTACCAGATATTATCTTAACTGCACAACTTGTACAGCAACCATTTCTACATGAAAATGCAAGTTTAAAACCATTCTTTTCAAATTCTTTAAGAATGTACTCATCGCTATTAACGTGCTCTTGGTAAACCTTTCCGGTTTCCTTATTTTTAATCGTGACTGTGAAAGTCTTTTTCAAATAACTTTCCTCAAAAATGGGATGATCAAGGGTTAAAATGGATTTCTTGGGAGAGGTGGCCGAGTGGTTGAAGGCGCAGCACTGGAAATGCTGTATAGGGGCAACTTTATCGAGGGTTCGAATCCCTCTCTCTCCGTTTAATATTAGTTTATTTTGGTTAACTAGATCAACACCTTTGTCTTTAAAGGATGTTTTAAAATACATAGTAATCTTTTTGACAAGTTATAAATAATCTTATTTATTTAAATTAAGTTGAAAATATTTGATTTTTACTATTATATGTAGATATCTAAGATAAAAATTAATTAAATTATTAGTAAATTTTGCTTTAATTTAGCGATCTAAAATCATGGGGCAAATAGTTGGAATTGATTTAGGTACTACTAACTCTGTTGTAGGAGTTATAGAAGCTGGTCGTCCAATTGTTATTGCAAATTCTGAGGGTTCTAGAACTACACCTTCCATAGTTGGATTTACAAAAGACAAGGAAATAGTAATTGGAGACCAAGCAAGAAGACAACTTGTTCTAAATCCCAAGAATACCTTTTATAACCTAAAAAGATTTATTGGTAGTGACTGGGATGAACTAGATGAGAATAGTATTTCTGTTCCATATAACGTAAAGGCTAATAATAATGGAAGCGTTAGGATTCTTAGTCCAAATACAGAAAGAGAGTATGCACCAGAAGAATTAGTGAGCTCATTGATTAGAAAATTAATAAATGATGCTGAAACATATCTTGGAGATACTGTTGATTCTGCAGTTATAACTGTCCCTGCTTACTTTAATGAATCTCAAAGGCAAGCTACAAAGGATTCTGCAATACTAGCTGGAATTAAAGTAGATAGAATTTTAAATGAACCTACCGCTGCTGCTCTAGCTTATGGCTTTGAAAAAAGTTCTTCTAATAATGTTTTGGTTTTTGATTTAGGAGGAGGAACATTCGATGTTTCATTATTAAAAATTTCTAATGGTGTATTTGATGTTAAAGCTACTTGTGGTGATACACAATTAGGAGGAAACAATTTTGATTCAAAAATTGTTGATTGGCTTGCAGAAAAATTTCTTGCTAAACATGATATTGATCTAAGAAGGGATAGACAAGCTTTACAGAGATTAACTGAGGCTGCTGAAAAAGCTAAATGTGAATTGTCAGGATTGCAAAAAACAAAAATATCACTACCATTCATAACAACAAACAACGATGGGCCGTTACATATTGAAGAAACCTTAGATAGAAAAATATTTGAATCCTTATCTCAAGATTTACTAGATAGATTATTAGAGCCTGTGCAAATAGCTTTAGATGATTCTGGATGGAGCGCAGAAGATATTGATGAGGTAGTTCTTGTAGGTGGCAGCACAAGAATTCCAATGGTTCAACAATTAGTAAAGACTCTTGTTCCTAATGATCCTTGTCAATCTGTTAATCCTGATGAAGTCGTAGCAGTTGGAGCTGCGATACAATCTGGAATTATTAGTGGTGATTTACAAGATTTACTTCTAAATGATGTTACTCCCTTATCTTTAGGTTTAGAAACTATTGGTGGTCTTATGAAGGTACTTATTCCTCGTAATACGCCAATACCAGTTAGACAATCTGATGTTTTTAGTACGTCTGAAAGTAATCAATCATCAGTGGTTGTGCAAGTAAGACAGGGAGAAAGGCCTTTAGCTTCAGAAAATAAATCACTTGGTAAATTTAGACTATCGGGTATACCTCCAGCTCCAAGAGGAATACCTCAAGTTCAGGTGGCATTTGATATTGATGCTAATGGTCTTTTAGAAGTAAGTGCAACTGATAGAACAACTGGAAGAAAGCAAACAGTAACAATTTCTGGAGGTTCTAATTTAAATGAACAGGAAATAAATTCGATAATTGAAGAAGCTAAATCAAAAGCTAATGAAGATAGGATGAGAAGATCCGTTATTGATCGAAAAAATAGTGCTTTAACTCTAATTGCCCAAGCCGAGAGAAGACTTAGGGATGCTTCTTTAGAATTTGGCCCATATGGAGCTGAAAGACAACAACGAGCTGTTGAATTAGCTATTCAAGATGTTGAAGATTATTTAGATGATGATGATCCTCAAGAATTAGAAATTTCAGTAAGTGCTCTACAAGAAGCATTATTCGGTTTAAACAGAAAATTTGCAGCAGAGAAGAAAACTGATAATAATCCATTACAGGGTATTAAAAATACATTTGGATCATTAAAAGATGAACTTTTTTCAGATGATTATTGGGATGATGATCCTTGGGATAATCAAATGAATAGAAATTATAGAAATTCGAGGTATGGTAATTCTAGGGACGATGATCCATGGGACAATGACTACTTCCTCTGAAAAAGACTATTTGTCGATTTTGGGTTTATCACCTGATTTTGATTATAAAGAACTGAAAAAGGCCTTTAGAAGAGAAGCAAGAAAATGGCATCCAGATTTAAATAAAAATGATCTTAATGCAGAAGAAAGATTTAAATTAATTAACGAAGCATACGAATATCTACGTGATCCAAATAAAACTAAAAATAGTTCGAAAAAAAATACCAAGGTAGATTATGAAAATAATAATTTCAAGACTGGTTTTCCTGATTTTCAAGATTATCTTGATTCTTTATTTGGATATGAATACTCACCAAATAATTACGACGAATATAGCAATGAACCATTTGAAGATGAATCTATAGATATAGATAATGATGAATTTAATAATTATGAATACCCTACAACCTCTCCAGAAGAGCCACCGCCTGTTAAACTCCACCAAGATATTGAAACAGTTATTGATTTAACTCCTGATGAGGCCTTAAATGGAGCTTCAATTTTAATAGAGCTTGAAGATGAAACCGTAGTAGAAGTTGATACACCTCCTTTCGCTGGAGATGGATGGCGATTAAGACTTGAAAATATTGCAAGAGGAGGTAAAGATCATTATCTACAGTTAAAAGTTCAAACGGAAAATGGTCTGAGAATTGATGGTTTAAGAGTTCTTTATAAATTAGAGTTATTTCCTCATGATGCTCTTCTTGGTTGTGCAGTAGAGGTTCCTACCCTTGAAGGAAATGTCACACTTCAAGTGCCACCAAAATCATCTACTGGAAGAATGTTACGGTTGAAAGGTAGGGGTTTAACTTTCGAAGATAATGTAGGTGATCAATATGTTGAAATCTTGGTGGTGATACCTGCTGATATTAATGATGAAGAAATTGCTTTATATACAAGATTACAAGAATTATCACTTTCTGATTCCTAATCAAATATTATATAAATAGAAAAAATTGATAATTATGAACATATTTGTTCTTTTATATAATTCAGGAACAGATAAGGAAGGAATTCATTCAATCGAACTTAAAGGAAGGACGATTGTTCTTATGTTTGAAGATAAGGATGATGCAACAAGATATTGTGGTCTACTAGAAGCTCAAGACTTTCCTTTGCCAACAATTGAAATGATCAACATTGAGGAAATTAAAGATTTCTGCATTAAACTAGATTATGAATACAAATTAGTAGAAAAGAATTTTGTACCTAAAACCGCAGAAGATAGGTTGTTAATTTCACCACCCCAGAAAAACCTAGAAGTTGGTAATTGGGAGGAAGACAAAAATAGTAATAAAGATAACATTGATATAAATACCATTAAGGAAAACCTTGAAAAGTTGCTTTAACTATTAAAATATCAGAATAATTATTTAACAAATAAAACATGACAACTGCATTATTTAAAACAGAAGTTGGGAACATTAATATTGAATTATTTTCTGACGACGCACCTAATACAGTTAAAAACTTCACCAGTTTAATTAGTGATGGTTTTTATGATGGTCTAGCATTTCATAGAGTTATTCCTGGATTTATGGCTCAGGGTGGATGTCCTAATACTCGTGACGGAGCATCAGGCATGCCTGGGACTGGAGGTCCTGGATATAATATTAAATGTGAAATTAATTCCAATAAACATCTAAAAGGCTCACTTTCTATGGCTCATGCAGGAAAGGATACAGGTGGTAGTCAGTTTTTCATAGTCTATGAACCACAGCCTCATCTCGATGGAGTTCATACTGTTTTTGGTAAGACAGATGATATGGACGTAGTTCTAAAGCTTACTAATGGTTCAAAAATTCTAAAAGCAACTTTAAAATAGTAATTTAGTCCTCAAAAACAATACTAAATGTCTCTTTATCTAGGTTAAATTTTCTAGTAGATGAATATAATATTTCATTATTAATAGTAAATTTAGTATTAATTAATTTGATGCTACTTTTTGGGTGAAATGCCTGTTCAATGTTTCTAGAAACAATAATTCCAATCTTTGTACTATTTTTATAATTGGATAAAAACTGAATAAATAATTCTATATTCTTTATTTCTTCATCAGTAATATTGGAATTGGTTCTATTATGATCATGTAAAATTCGCCAAACTAATTTTGGTCGATTCCAAAAAGCCAATAATCTTGGAGTACTTTCTAGTTTAATATTAATGTTCTTCTCACTACAGAATTTAATAACTTTATTTTTTATTGGAACTAGATCAATAGATTTATATTTTCCGTCAAGAAAAATGGATATAAATGGATCGATATTCCTCAAGTTAGTATTATCTTCATCAATCATGTGACCTAACTTCGTTTTTTTTACACTCAAATATTCTGCATTATTATCGTTTGGACAAATTACTAATGGAACTCTCTCAATAACCTCTATTCCATAACCACCTAAACCAGCAATCTTTCTAGGATTATTTGTAAGCAATTTTAGTTTTTTTATCCCTAGATCGGTTAATATCTGTGCTCCAACTCCATAATTTCTGAGATCAGCTGGAAAACCTAATTTTTCATTAGCTTCTACAGTGTCTAATCCACCATCCTGTAAACTATAAGCCTTTAATTTATTTATTAGCCCAATACCTCTTCCTTCTTGTCTCAAGTAAACAACAACTCCCTCTTCCTCCTTTTCTATCCTTGATAAAGCAGCCTCTAACTGAGGTCTACAATCACAACGTAATGATCCAAAAGCATCACCAGTTAAACACTCTGAATGCATCCTTACTAGTACAGGTTCGCTTAATTTTGATGATTTTTCTTTAACTAGTGCAACGTGTTCTGAACCATCAAGTTCATTAATATATCCATAAGCTTTGAAGTTACCAAAAATACTTGGAAGAACAGCATCAGATTTTCTAAATACAAATCTTTCAGTTTGAAACCGATAACTTATTAAATCAGCTATGGATATTAATTTCATTCCCCACTGTTTTGCATACTCTTTAAGTTGTGGAAGTCTAGACATGGAACCGTCGGGATTTTGTATCTCACAAATCACTCCAGCGGGATAAAGACCTGACATTGCC
>QCPU01000021.1 GCA_003212395.1 Prochlorococcus sp. AG-442-B03
TTTTTTAATATTAAAAAAGCTCTTCCGAGAATGAAATTTTCACATGATTTGACTATATTTAATAGTAGATTTCCTAATTAGTTAAATAGTTATCAGTTATGAATATTTTTGGTGTAGGTTTGCCTGAAGTTACTGTAATACTTATCTTAGCTCTTTTAATTTTTGGTCCAAAAAAGCTTCCAGAATTAGGAAAACAGCTTGGTAAAACTTTGAAAAGTCTTAAAAAAGCGTCTAATGAATTTCAAAATGAAATCGACCAAGTTATGAACGAAGAAGATAAAGATGAATCTCCTAAAATTATAGAAAGCAATCAAACCAATGAAATTAATCAAGAAAAAATAGATTCAGAAAACAGCAAAAAATAATATCTTGGATAGGCCCATAACCCCCATAGACGAATTTGAAAGAGCATTAGATAAGGCAGCTCTTACTAAAGAAGAATATGAATTGATAGACTACATACGCTATACAAGTGTTTTTACACAACCTAGTCTTATTAAAGATTTAAAAAGGCCATCAAAACCTCCTCTTTTGTCAGTTCTATGTCAAATTTGCAGAAAAATTGGTTCGGAGATGCCAGATCATTTCAAAAAAGTAATTGAGTGGTCAATTGAAATAAGTGATCACAATACAAAATGGGATGCTCATTTAATTTGCGCAGAAGCATTGAATATAGACAAAATCCCATTAAGTCCTATTCATGGAACAACTTTATTTGATGTTCTTGTTGTACACAAAGAATTATTTCTTGGATTTGATTAAATCAATCATCTAAAGGCACAGAATCAGTATCTATAACTTCTGAATCATCATACTTATTTATTTTATTTTCAATCCAGTTATTTATATAACTAACTAAAGGCAATGAACCTCTAAAAATAAAAATAGAGGTAGGCAAAGCGCTTAATAAACCGACTACAGGACTTTTAAAAAGTAATCTTCCGGCTTTTATGTTAAATAAAATAATAAGCGCTGAGGGGACTATAACTTTAACTACTATTTTGAGAGCCTCAAGCCAACCGACACGATATGTCCACCATATTAAAATTACGCCAACTATATAGAGGAATAAGTAAGTCATAAAAATAGTATAATAATTATCTATTTATCTTGTTCTTGCTAAGAAAAAGATTTTATAAATTTCTTTAACATCAATCAAATTCTAGTAATGAGTTTTTCTGAAATAAGAAAATTTTTAATTAAGATGCAATCTGATGAAGAATTAAAAAAGCAGGTTACGACATCCTCTACAGCAGATGATGTAGCACTAATAGGTCAACGCTTAGGTTATGACTTTTCAGGAGATGATCTCTTAAGATTTAATGGACAAAAAGTTGATAAAGTTACCGTAAGAAAGGTGGATCATCCAGGAGAATACCACTAAATTAAGACTTAACCCATATTGCAAGCCCTCCGCCCCTGCCTCGAGCACATAACCAATTATCTTTAGTGCTAATTCCTACAAGTGAGAAAAAAGGCATTTTTTTATCTTCTGGTTTTTTTAATTCCTTATTAAATATAGTAAAACTACTAATACTAATTTTCAATTCTTCAAAATAGAAAGCCAATAAAGGTCTAATCCCTTTTAATTCTGCGCTGCCTATAAAAGTAATATTTAATAATCCGAAATTAATTGAATTTTTTATTTCATAATTTATTTGATCCTCTTTATTTTTACTTTTCAATTCGAGTCTTGCCGACAATACTTGGAGAATCGAACTGGGTATATTTTTAATTTCATCTGACTCCTTTCCCCATACATACTTAAACTTCCATATTCCTAACAACTCCTCATATACAATTCCGCTACCATTTTTTTGGGAATTTTTTTCTAATAGTTTTATCTCATTAATATCAGGAAAGTGTTTCATGATAGATTTTAATCTAAGAATTAAATATTAAGATAACTTCATAAAAAATGTTCTTAGTTTAAAAATTTCTCCAAAAAGATTTCTTTGTTTCAATATATTTCCAAAAAAATAATTTTTTGGCACACATAAGGAACAAGATCTCGTTAATATATTTACATAAAGTAACTAAATTAATGGATTTCATCTCTAAAAGCCAAGGATACATACCTCTAAAAGCTGTCCCTTACATATTTTTCCTTGCTGTTGTTTTAAGCATTACAACTTCAACTAATACATTTGTCTAAAACGCATTAGTTTTAAGAGAAGAGTAAAGTAGATATTTGATGGGAAAGTACGATGTTGTAATAGTCGGAAGTGGAATAGGAGGATTATGCTGTGGTTCAATTCTTGCTTTATCAGGCAAAACAGTACTTATATGTGAAGCACATACTCAGCCGGGAGGTGTAGCTCACAGTTTCAAAAGAAAAGGTTACACTTTCGAATCAGGTCCTTCATTGTGGAGTGGGATAGGTAAATGGCCGACAACTAATCCCCTAGGGCAAATTCTTAAATTACTTGATGAAGAAGTTGAACTATTTCAATATAAAGGTTGGCAAGTAATTGTCCCAGAAGGCAATTTTAATCTTGATGTGGGGGAAGAACCTTTTAAACAAACAATCAAAACTTTAAGAGGTGAGAAATCTGTTAAAGAATGGGAATCATTTATTTCCGGAATAAAACCTCTTAGCCAAATAATAAATGAAATACCTTTACTCTCATTTTCTCCCGAATCAATAAATTTCTTAGATCTAATAAATTTAACCTCAAAATTTATACCTAATATCAATCAAATACCAAAAATTAATAAAGGCTTTGGGAATTTAGTTAATAATCATCTAAAGGATCCTTTTCTCAGAAATTGGGTTGATTTATTGAGCTTTTTGATAAGTGGCATGTCAATGCATGATACAAATACAGCTGCGATGGCTACTTTATTTAACGAATGGTTTGAACCAAATTCATACCTTGAATACCCCAAAGGAGGTAGTGAATCTATCGTAAAAGCCTTAATTAATGGATTTAAAAAAAATGGAGGAGAATTAATTCTTTCTTCGAGAGTAAAGACAATTAACTTCAATAAAAATTTAGCCACAGGTATAACTCTTAATAATGGTTCTAGTTATAGTTGTGAATCTGTTGTCACGAATACTGATGTTTGGAATTTAAAAAAGTTAATTCCAAATGAAATTTCAAAAAAATGGAATACAAAAGTTTTGAACCCTAATAAATGTGATTCTTTCCTTCATATACATCTAGGTTTTGATGCTGATGGTCTTGAAGATTTGCCAATACATGCGATACATGTTGATGAGTGGGAAAAAGGTATAACCGCAGAAAGAAATATAGCTGTATTTTCAATCCCATCTGTTCTAGATAAAAATATGGCCCCAAAAGGGAAACATGTTCTTCATGGATATACTCCCGCAAATGAACCTTGGGAAATTTGGGAAAGCCTAAATCCAAAGGAATCAGCATATAGAAATTTGAAAGAAGAAAGATGTTCAATATTCCTTAATGCAGTGCGAAAATTCATCCCTGACATAGATGAAAGGATTGATTTAAAGATGCTAGGAACCCCAATCACTCATAAAAAATTCACCAATACCTATTGCGGTAGTTACGGCCCTGCATTATCTGCAGCAAAAGGTCTTTTCCCAGGCTGCAAAACTCCAGTGAAAAATTTATTTACTTGCGGTGCAAGTACATTTCCAGGTATTGGAATTCCTGCTGTTTCAGCAAGTGGTGCTTACGCAGCTGAAAAAATTATTGGTAAAAAAGAATTTAAAACTCTTCTCAAGAAAATAAATTTATGAATCAAGTTCTTTTGTATAACTCTATAAATTCTTAGTTAAGAAATAAAAATAAATACAGCAAAAACGTTTAATGATGATAATCTTTATCTGAACATAAACTCAACTTATAGCTCTTATATGTTTTTCTTATCGATTCCTCAAGCCTGGCATTTAGTTGGCACTTGGTCAGAACAACTTCCAAGCGAGTCAAATCTTATAGGAATGGGCCAAACAGAATTAATGATGACTTTACATTCAATATTCGTTCCTCTCTTACTTGTAATTTCATATTACCTATTCAATAGACTTAATAAAACCGAATCAAATAAAATTTAAGGATGATCGTTTAAGGTTTATTTAGCTGAACTTCTTCTAACTACTTTTCTGCCAGTAGAAGTATCAACTCCGCTTGAATCTTTAGTTTGAGAATTAGTTTCAACATTATCAACATCACTCTTATCCATTTCTGCGCAAACACCGACTACCATGGCAGCTTGCATTTGATCTGGTAAATCTCCAATAGTTAATAAGGCCTTTAAAACTAATTGAAGTCGAGTTTGCCGATCTATTTCAGGTCTTAGTTTTTTTACGGTATTCCAAAGTTCTTGGGTAACTTCTTTTAAAAGTTCTCGATCTACAGACAAATTAAATCCTTCTTGTATTTCTACTAATCTAACAAAAAATTGGATCTCGTAAAATAATATTCAATAAAAAGATTGTTAGTTAATATTTCTCTATCCGAAGACAAGTTGGATTTGCTGATGCAATTCAATCTTCTCTTGCAAAAGTTCATCTTTTTCAATCTTTTTAAGAGTAAGAGTTCTATAAAATTTTTTTTGAATCTTTATTGGAGTATTTTCAAACTTTGCATTTTTGCTTATTAGAGAATTCCACTCTTTTGAATTAAAAGGGGCATAAGGAGAAGATGAAATCACTTTCATATCTTAATAATACATCTGTACTAATATTAGTACATTTTTACTATAGTGCAACAACTGGGTCCACTTATCTTAATTTCAAAGTATCCTAATGAACAGATTGATTTTTTTTATCTAATTTACAGGAATCATAAGCTTAATAAATGAATAAACGTATCATCTGTAACTTATTGATCCCTTTTTTTAGTGTCTTAAAACTTTTCTTGCTTAAAAACCTTTTTAAATAGTGAATTTGTTGAAATTAACATTGACAAGATATATTTAGAAATCCTTCCTATAAAAAGAATAATGAATTAATCAAAAATGCTTCTTAGTAATGCAAAAAGAGTAAAGATCCAAGGAATAATTAAAAGAATTGCTCAAGATAAACCAATTACATTAGAAGAAAGGATATATGTTGAGAAATTTGCACACCATAATTCGACAATTTCTCTTTGGCTGAAAAAAGCTAACAGCTTTAGAAGGAATGGTACAAAAAATGATGGGGGAATTGATAACCTCTTACAATCATTTGGGATAGATGGGCTAGATAAAGAAAATCATTTCAACCCAAATGAAGATGATATATCGGATTGGTTTGGCGGTGCTCCTGGTTGGCTAAGGAGAAGCTAGATTAATTAATTATTCAACTTACCCAGGCTATCTTGCACAAATATATACTCATAAAAGATATAAATACCCAAAAAAACCATGGTATAAATTTAATCGGAACTAAATATTTTTTTGAAAATGTTTTCATATAGATTTTTCTTATAGATTATTTCTTCCTTAACGTTTTTGAGAATAGGTTTAATTGCTCTATTTAAAAATTAAACAATATTCGAAGCCATAAAGACATTAAACCACTTTAAGTAAATAAAAGTTTATCAGACTTAATTATCACAATCTAAGCAACTCTATTTTCAATATTCATAGTAAAATTTACTATTTTTGCCTCATCATGGTCTGAATCATTCCAATATTTTATAAGTCTTTCTAATTCATCAATCCTCTTTTTGGCATTTGCAATTTTTTCAGTAATTGTCATATAAAATTTTTATCTATCCAATTAATGCATGAAAAAAAAATATTTCAATGGAAGTAAAAATTTTCAGACTACAAATATTAATTTTTAGTTAATTGCATAAGAACATTATAGCCCTCGATTGGTTAAGTAATTATACTTAAAGAAAACCGAAATTTATGAAAAAATTAAATTCTTTGATTTTGAATAGTACTGTTAACTTCTTAGACTTCATTTACTCTGGTAGATCTTTACAAAGATTTTGGGTTTTAGAAGTAATAGCTAGATCACCTTATTTTGCATTTCTTTCAGTTCTTCATTTTAAAGAATCCCTAGGAATTAAAAATGAAAAAACAATGATTTTAATGAAAGAACATTTTTATCAAGCTATTAACGAAACTGAGCATCTTAAAGAAATGGAGAAAAGAGGAGGAGATAGGTTCTGGATTGATAGATTTTTCGCTAGACACCTTGTGCTTGTCTATTACTGGATAATGGTTTTTTATTATTTCTTCTCTCCAGCTAATGCTTATGATGTCAACATAAAAATCGAAGAACATGCATTCGAAACTTATTCCAAATATTTAATAGATAATCCGAATGATCAAAAAATAAAAGAAATTGCTCAAGATGAATTAAATCATGTCCAAGAACTTAACGAAGCTTTGTCAATGTTTACTACAGTTTAGATTAGTGCTGAGAAATCTATTAGCAATATTAAGACCATCACCGAAGAAGATATTAATCCTAGGCTAATCATCAATGAGACATAACCTTTTTTTCTAGGCAATTTAGAAAAAGATATTCCAATAATTAATATCATTATTAATGAGAAAAAAATTATAATTTTTTCATTTACTAAATTGAGATGTAAAACTAAATTTTTTTCTTCAAAAAATTTGAGAAATTCAGATAAAACTAATTCTTCTTCTATTTTCTTTAAATAGTCAAATGAGCTTATAAAAGCAGAACTTAATAAAGACAATGCAACCAGTGCAGTAACTGGTTTTGTTAACCTGTTAAGTGTTCTGTTAAAACTTACCAATAAAATAAAAATTAATAAAGAGGTTATTAAAGGTATTAAAGGTATAAGAGTTGTTGAATTTATGAAATTTCCCACGAAAATAATTATGTAACTAACTTAAAATTTTATATTATTTTGACGCTTTATTTTATTAAATAAGAATTTTTAAAATCTTAAATGTAATTAGTACCTATTGCATTCTGTGTAAATTGATACCAAAATTAAATTAGTATTGAAAAATAAAATGTTAGCCATTTCTGAAATTATTATTGCAAGTGCTATCTTCCTAGGAATTGTATATTGGGAAGTTAAATTCCTATATACCAAAACTACTGTAGCGAAATAACTTCACTGAAAACAGGAAAACTAAAACCGTAGAAAATTTAAATAAAATTTAAGAATTTAAGTTGACAAAAAAAGCTCTAAATATGAGAGAATAAACACAAATATTCAGACCCTCTAATGAGCGAAGTCCAAAATCCTAATACTAATTCAACTCAGCAGCAGCAACAGCAACAGCAGCAATCCTATTCAGACAGCAAAATTAATTCTGCTGAGAGCGAGAGACTCTATCTTGAAATGAAAGAAGCTTGGCTTTAAATTTAATTCGTGCTTGAAATAATATTTCTATAAATTTGTAAAAAATATTTTTTAATTTTGAAGTAATCAATACTTTTTTATTTTGTTTACCCTTTAAATTTTGTGTAACCGCAAATTAATCTGTTGAGAAAGTTAAAGCAGTTAGAGAAAATTAACGGAAGACTCGCAATGGGAGGGTTGATATATTTAGTTTTTACAAAATTAGTTTCCAACCGTGCCGACATATTAGACCAGCTTAAATCTTATTTAATTTAAGAAATCAATTGGAAATATTATCCAGGAATATTTCTTTCTATATAAGCGTCAGTTAAAGCTAAAATTAACCCCAATAATGTTGAAAATATAGCAATTTCAGTTGATTCCATTTTATTTTTTGAATTGCCTCTAGTTTGCTTAATAATTCAAAATTCGGCAAGAAAACTAATAACTTACTATAGTACGTATATACTATTAGTTATTTATTGTGAGCTCGGCAACTCCTGAGTTTCTTTTCGTTAGGCCTGGTGATTATGTCGTAATTAAAAAAGAAAATTACGAAAATAATAAAGAAAAGAATAAAAATTATTGGGTCGGTCAAGTTATCGACTGTATTGGAGGAGCTAGAAATCCAAATGCATGGACCTTGTTTCAAGTTACCAATATTGATAATGGAGAGATCACTGTAATCAACGCGGATATTGTAGAAAAAATTTTGAAACCTTCTTAAAGTTAAGCTTATAGAAAATCAACCAAACTTCTTTCAGTTTTCAAAAAAAAGGCAAAATGCTTTCTATAAGGGAATTACCCCAGTTCCAAGCAGGCAAGTCCGTATACTTGATTCATTGGGCAGGGAGGTTGAATGCCTTTATACATTCTGTAAGTTTTTGATATTTCCTCAAAACCCAAACTTGATAAAAGATAACTTGCATATGGATTGAGATTAGAACAATCTAATAAAATTTGGGCATCTAAATCACCAACTAACTCCCTTATTAATAATTCAGCAAGTGGTGGAGTATCCGCTAAAAGAGGTCCAATTCTCCAGCCTTGCTCATTATCCTCCATTACACAAGGTCTTATCCTGCCAAATCCATGGCACATCCCATTATTATCGATAATTGCACTGACATTACCATGAGAATTTTTCAACCAGTCATTTAGAAAATGTGGTCTGGGACTAGGTTCTCTTTGATCATCATAAATTAAGACCGCTTCAGAGGAAATTTTATTACCCGGGACAACTTTAAAAGAATGAAATTGATCTTTATAGAAATTTCTCAATGGCAAATCTTGAGACCCATTTAATTTCCATCGATTTGTAATGGAAGATTTTCTAAACCCCCACTTTGCATAATCATTCAATCTTTCTGGGGCAGCCTCAAGACCAATACAATCAACATTTTTTAAATATTTGAGAGCATGTTTCCATAATCTCACTCCATATCCATTATTTCGTAATTCTTTTTTAACGATAAATAAACCTATAAAACCGTACGAGGAATTATATTTTATACACGCAATAGAACCTATGGGATTATTGTCGAGACAAGCTACCCATACCCCTTGTTTATCTGTATTTCTATAGATTGATACATCGTCCATTCCAGGAGAAAATCCTTCTAACCTTGCCCATTTTGTGACTTCTGGTATTTCATTTATAGATATCAATCTAATTGAAAACTTTTCACTCATAGAAATATATTAACCAAGAAAAATTTGAAATTTTAAAGATAATATTAATAAATTTGATTATTTCTTTAAAATCATCCACTTTGATTTAGTGGTTAAGAAACTTAGTTATTTACGATTTATCCTCTGATATATTTAGTATTATTAATAAAAATAAAATGAAAATTTCTGATAAATTTCATTTAGAAGATATTAATAAATTAAAAAATACCGTTCTCACTGGTAAGACGGAAGATATAAAATGGCGGATCGAACATCTCAATATAGTTTCTAAACTTTTAGATGAAAATAAAAAAGATATAATAAAATCACTTTTTGTTGATCTAGGTAAATCTGAAATAGAAGGACTTTCAGAAATCCTTTTAGTTAAAGAAGAAATTTCACTCATAAAAAAGAAACTCAATTCTTGGATGCGACCAAAAAAGATTGCTACACCTTTTTATCTATTTCCATCATCCTCCAAAGTTATTTATGAACCTCTTGGGTGTATTCTAATTCTTGGTCCTTATAATTATCCATTACTTTATGTTTTAAAGCCATTGGCAAATATTTTCTCAGCAGGAAATACTGCAGTTATAAAACCATCAGAGAAATGTCCTGCGACCTCAAAACTTATTAAAAAGCTTACTTCCAAATATTTCCGTAAAGATGTCCTAATTACAGTAGAGGGTGATTATAAACAATCAATAAAATTAATTGAACAAAATTTTGACCACATATTTTTTACAGGAAGTACTGAAACTGGAAAATCTATTATGAAATTAGCTTCAAAAAACTTAACTCCGTTAACTCTTGAATTAAGCGGAACAAATCCTGTCATTATTTTCAAGAATGCAAATCTAGAAGTTGCTGCGAAGAGAATAGTTTGGGGCAAATTTTTTAATTCTGGTCAATCCTGCATGGCTCCAAATCATATCTTTGTAGATAAAGAAATTGAAAATAATTTAATTGAAAAATTAAAGCAATGCATAGTAAGTTTTTATGGAGAAGATCCAATTATTTCGGAAAACTTATCTAAATTAGAGAAAAAACAATTTTCATCGACTGTAGAAATTCTGAAAAGATATAAAAAAGAAAAAAGAATTTTATATGGAGGCAGCTTTAATAAGAAAAAGTTAAAAATATCTCCTACCATTTTGAAAACAAAATTAGATGAACAAGATATTTTACAAAAAGAACTATTCAGTTCTTTACTTCCAGTAATTGGGATAGAAAATAATGAATCAGCCTTAAAAGAAATTAATCAAACATCTAAACCATTGGCAATCTACTTATTTGGAGGCAATAAAAAAATTCATAATCATATTTCAAGAGTGACAAGCTCAGGAAGTATTTGCATCAATGATGTTATGCTACCAGTCCTTATTCCAAATTTACCTTTTGGTGGTGTTGGTCAGAGTGGTATTGGTAAATTTCATGGAGAAGAAGGTTTTCGAAATTTTTCAAATCAAAAATCTATTACTTCCAAAGGTTTTTTATTTGATTTAGATTTAAGGTATCCTCCATACGAAAGAGTGAAGAAACTGTTAAAGATTATTTTTAAAATTTAAATTACTTAAAATGTTTTCAAAACCCTAGCGATTTTTAATTAAGATACTATCTTTAAATAAACTGAGAAGTTAATGAAATTTGTATTTTTAGTAATTACAATTCTACTTAATTTGTTTAATCAATCATCTATAAAGTCTGAAGAAAAGATTGATTTAGGAACTAATAAAATCGAGAATATTTCTAAAAAAGAATCAATTAATGAAGATAAAACCGAAAATAAAAAAATTCATATCGTAAAAAGTGGAGAGACACTTTCAAGTATTTCAAAACTCTATTCAATCAATAAAGATTTAATTATTAAATTGAATAATTTAAAAAATCAAAATTATATCTTTATTGGCCAAAATCTCATTATTTCGGAATCTAATAAAAATAACTTACTACAATCAGATTTAAATAATTATCACATTGTTCAGATAGGTGAAAATCTTACTGAGATCTCAAGCAAATATAATTTAAAGATAGAATATTTGTTAGAAATAAATAATCTCAAGAATCCTGATTCAATAAAAGTGGGTGAAAAAATTTTATTAACCAAAAATAATCCTAGTAATTCGGAAAATCCTCAAATAATTATTAATAAGAAAAATAATGAATTACTTGAGTTAGATAAGCAAATCTATGGTCCAATAGTTATTAAAAGTAAATCTTATACAAACAATAAAGATAGAAAAGTTTTAAATGTATTAAATCAAGATAATCAAAAACTGATTCTTTCAATAAGTTGCGAAAAAAATGAATTGGATGTAAGAATCCCAGGCAAAAAATGGATGGGAGCTAAGCCTGCTAAAGAAGAATTCGAAAAGGATTTATTAAATGATTTTTGTTAAAACTTTTAATTAATATGTGTGAATAATTTGTCAAAGAATATTAATGATGCGTTATTCTAAAAAAAGTTAAATTTACCCTAATGGCAATTTCAAGAGGAGATCTCGTAAGAGTAAAAAGACCAGAATCATATTGGTACAATGAAATAGGTAAAGTTGCGTCAGTTGATACTTCAGGTATTAAATATAATTGTGTAGTTAGATTTGATAAAGTTAATTACGCCGGAATAAGCGGAACTGATGGTGGAGCAAATACAAATAATTTTGCTGAAAGTGAATTAGAAAAAGCTTAAATAATTGCCTGAGTTACCTGAAGTAGAAACTGTTAGAAGAGGTTTAGAGCAAAAACTTAATAATTTTATTGTTAAAAAAGTAGAAGTTTGTAGGGATTCAACTGTAGCATTCCCTGTTAATAAGGAAGAATTTATTAAGGGACTTAAGAACTCACTTTTATACAAATGGAATAGGAGGGGAAAATATTTAATAGCTGAACTAAAAAAAATTGAAAATGAGAATATTCAAATTAATGAAAAAATAACATTCAAATATAATGGATTTCTTGTAGTTCATTTAAGAATGACTGGATATTTCAAATTTATTAATAGCTCTACACCGCCCTGTAAACATACAAGAATAAGATTTTTCGATAAAAACAATAATGAGCTTAGATACATTGACGTAAGAAGTTTTGGCCAAATGTGGTGGATTAAGCAAGGGTTATCACCCAATAAAATAATCAAAGGATTAGGCTCATTAGGACCAGAACCATTTTCTAAAGACTTTGATACAAAATACCTTAAGAAGGTTATTTCAAAAAGAACAAAATCTATAAAAGCTATTTTATTAGATCAAACAATAGTGGCAGGCATAGGTAATATTTATGCTGATGAAAGTTTATACTCGGCTGGCATCTCACCTTTTAGAGAAGCTCAAACAATAAAGAAGAATGAGTTAATTAAGCTTAAAGAATCAATCGTAGCTGTATTAAAAAAAAGTATCGGTTCTGGGGGAACGACATTTAGTGACTTTAGAGACTTGGAAGGAGAAAATGGAAATTTTGGTTTACAGACAAATGTCTATAGGAGAACTGGTAAAGAATGTCATAAGTGTGGAAATCTAATTGAAAGGCAAAAAATAACAGGAAGAAGTACACATTGGTGTCCTAAATGCCAAAAATAAAAAAGGGCTTACTCAAGAAGAGCAAACCCTTTTAAATATTTTTACCTGGCATTGAGCTATTTTCTCAAGGGGCTACCCCCTAAATATTTTCGCCGCTGATGCGTTTCACAACCGAGTTCGAGATGGATCGGAGTGGTTCCACATCGCCATGAACACCAGGATAGTGTGAACCTTGAGAACTGCATAGAAAATTATATAAATTAAAAACAATAAATTAAGTTTATTTGGTCAAGCCCTCGGTCTATTAGTACTCCTCCGCTGCACTTGTTACCAAGCTTCCACGTAGAGCCTATCAACGGGTGTTCTTCCCGTGACCTTACTGGCTTAAGCCATGGCAATACTCATCTTGAGGTGGGCTTCCCACTTAGATGCTTTCAGCGGTTATCCACTCCGCACATGGCTACCCAGCGTTTACCGTTGGCACGATAACTGGCACACCAGAGGTGCGTTCCTCCCGGTCCTCTCGTACTAGGGAGAAATCCTCTCAATATTCCTGCGCATACACCGGATATGGACCGAACTGTCTCACGACGTTCTGAACCCAGCTCGCGTACCGCTTTAATGGGCGAACAGCCCAACCCTTGGGACCGACTTCAGCCCCAGGTTGCGATGAGCCGACATCGAGGTGCCAAACCTCCCCGTCGATGTGAACTCTTGGGGGAGATCAGCCTGTTATCCCTAGAGTAACTTTTATCCGTTGAGCGACGGCCCTTCCACGCAGAACCGTCGGATCACTAAAACCGACTTTCGTCCCTGTTCGACTTGTAGGTCTCACAGTCAAGCTCCCTTCTGCTTTTGCACTCAACGACTGATTTCCAACCAGCCTGAGGGAACCTTTGTGCGCCTCCGTTACCTTTTAGGAGGCGACCGCCCCAGTCAAACTGCCCATCAGATACTGTCCGCTTCCCGGATAACGGGTAAGCGTTAGAACCCTAGCTCTAAAAGAGTGGTATCTCACCGATGACTCAATAGTACCCACAAGCACTATTTCAACGTCTCCCACCTATTCTGCGCATTCAGAGCCCGAGCACAATATCAAACTACAGTAAAGCTTCATAGGGTCTTTCTGTCCGGGTGTATGTAGTCCGCATCTTCACAGACAATTCTATTTCGCCGAGCCTCTCTCCGAGACAGCGCGCAAATCGTTACACCTTTCGTGCGGGTCGGAACTTACCCGACAAGGAATTTCGCTACCTTAGGACCGTTATAGTTACGGCCGCCGTTCACCGGGGCTTCAGTCGCCAGCTTCACTAAAAGCTAACCAGCTTCCTTAACCTTCCGGCACTGGGCAGGTGTCAGCCCCCATACATCGTCTTGCGACTTAGCGGAGACCTGTGTTTTTGGTAAACAGTCGCTTGCGCCTCTTCACTGCGACCAGCTCTCGCTGGCACCCCTTCTCCCGAAGTTACGGGGCCATTTTGCCGAGTTCCTTAGAGAGAGTTATCTCGCGCCCCTCGGTATTCTCTACCACCCCACCTGTGTCGGTTTCGGGTACTGGCATTTGTGCCTTAACGAGTATAGGGCTTTTCTTGGAAGCATGACATCACCAACTTCGCTGCCGTAGCAGCTCGTACTCACGCCTCAGCTCAAGATGTTTTCTCCATCTCTCAAAGCCTCGAACGCTTGAACCAGTAACCAACATCTGGCCTGGCTAGCCTTCTCCGTCCCCCTTCTCAAAACACATCTGGTACAGGAATATTGACCTGTTATCCATCGACTACGCCTTTCGGCCTCGCCTTAGGTCCAGACTAACCCTCCGCGGACGAGCCTGCCGGAGGAACCCTTAGGGTTTCGGGGCATGGGATTCTCACCCATGTTTTCGCTACTCAAGCCGACATTCTCACTTCTATGCTGTCCACGTCCGCTTACGCTAACGCTTCACCCTACATAGAACGCTCCCCTACCATAAATAAATTTATCCGCAGCTTCGGTATAACGCTTAGCCCCGTTCATTTTCGGCGCAGGATCGCTCGACCAGTGAGCTATTACGCACTCCTTTGAGGATGGCTGCTTCTAGGCAAACCTCCTGGTTGTCTGGGCAATCCCACCTCCTTTATCACTTAGCGTTAATTTTGGGACCTTAGCTGGCGGTCTGGGCTGTTTCCCTCTTGACTATGGAGCTTATCCCCCACAGTCTGACTGCCTAGTTACACACAGGGTATTCAGAGTTCATATCGATTTGGTACCGCTTTCGCAGCCCGCACCGAAATGGTTGCTTTACCCCCCTGCTGGAGCACTAGACGCTACGCCTCAACGTATTTCGGGGAGAACCAGCTAGCTCCTGGTTCGATTGGCATTTCACCCCTAACCACAGCTCATCCGCTGAATTTTCAACTTCAGTCGGTTCGGACCTCCACTTGGTATCACCCAAGCTTCATCCTGGCCATGGTTAGATCACCAGGGTTCGGGTCTATAAACACTGACAAACGCCCTATTAAGACTCGCTTTCGCTGTGGCTCCACCATTTCCGGTTTAACCCGCCAGTGCCTATAAGTCGCCGGCTCATTCTTCAACAGGCACACGGTCACCCGATTAGTCGGGCTCCCATTGCTTGTAAGCTCACGGTTTCATGTTCTATTTCACTCCCCTCCCGGGGTTCTTTTCACCTTTCCCTCGCGGTACTGTTTCACTATCGGTCACACAGTAGTACTTAGCCTTACGAGGTGGTCCTCGCAGATTCACACGGAATTCCACGTGCTCCGTGCTACTCGGGATACAGCTAGGTCAACTTATCTTTCGATTACGGGGCTTTCACCCTCTGTGGCACGCCATTCAAACGTTTCTTCTAGACTTGTTGATCCATATTGCTGTCCCACAACCCCGATAGTCAAGACTATCGGTTTGGGCTGTTCCCCGTTCGCTCGCCGCTACTGAGGGAGTCGTTATTTACTTTCTCTTCCTCCAGCTACTAAGATGTTTCAGTTCGCTGGGTTAGCTCGCACCAACCTATATATTCAGTTGGCCGTACATGGGGTTGCCCCATTCGGAAATTCCCGGATCAAAGTGTGCTTCCAACTCCCCGAGACTTATCGCAGGTAACCACGTCCTTCATCGCCTCTGTGTGCCTAGGTATCCTCCGTGAGCCCTTTGTAGCTTGACCAATAACTTCAAAATTGAAGCATCAGCTTAATAGAATTGTTATTAATGCATTCGCACAAATAATAAATCTGCATCATTAAAGATGCTTATTGTCTTTAAAAATAATCTATGCAGTTGTCAAGGTTCTCTGAAAACAATGAAATTAATTCAATGAGTCCAGCATCTTAATGATTTCATTAGGAAGCTAGATTCGTTCAGAAGTTGATCACAACACATAACATTTCCCTTCTACGAATTATGGAAGAGGTGGTAATCAGTGGAGGTAAGCGGACTCGAACCGCTGACATCCTGCTTGCAAAGCAGGCGCTCTACCAACTGAGCTATACCCCCAACATAGAGATATGGGCCATCCTGGACTTGAACCAGGGACCTCACCCTTATCAGGGGTGCGCTCTAACCACCTGAGCTAATGGCCCAGGAAAATAATGGGTGTGACCTAGAAAAACTTAGGAAATGAAATTCTTAATAAATTAAAAACGTGAGATACCGATCGACCTAAGGTGACAAAATAATAATATTAAACATTTTGTTGTCTCCCTGTTAGGAGGTGATCCAGCCGCACCTTCCGGTACGGCTACCTTGTTACGACTTCACCCCAGTCATTAGCCCCACCTTCGGCGTCCTCCTCCACAAGGGTTGGAGTAACGACTTCGGGCATGGCCAACTTCCATGGTGTGACGGGCGGTGTGTACAAGGCCCGGGAACGTATTCACCGCAGTATGCTGACCTGCGATTACTAGCGATTCCTACTTCACGTAGGCGAGTTGCAGCCTACGATCTGAACTGAGCCACGGTTTATGGGATTTGCTAGCTCTCGCGAGTTTGCTGCCCTTTGTCCGTAGCATTGTAGTACGTGTGTAGCCCAGGGTGTAAGGGGCATGATGACTTGACGTCATCCACACCTTCCTCCGGTTTATCACCGGCGGTCTTTCTAGAGTGCCCAACTAAATGCTGGCAACTAAAAACGTGGGTTGCGCTCGTTGCGGGACTTAACCCAACATCTCACGACACGAGCTGACGACAGCCATGCACCACCTGTCACTGCATTCCCGAAGGCACCCTCAAATTTCTAAGAGGTTCGCAGGATGTCAAACCCTGGTAAGGTTCTTCGCGTTGCATCGAATTAAACCACATACTCCACCGCTTGTGCGGGCCCCCGTCAATTCCTTTGAGTTTCACACTTGCGTGCGTACTCCCCAGGCGGAACACTTAACGCGTTAGCTACGACACCGAAGGGGTCGATTCCCCCGACACCTAGTGTTCATCGTTTACGGCCAGGACTACAGGGGTATCTAATCCCTTTCGCTCCCCTGGCTTTCGTCCATGAGCGTCAGTAATGGCCCAGCAGAGCGCCTTCGCCACTGGTGTTCTTCCCGATATCTACGCATTTCACCGCTACACCGGGAATTCCCTCTGCCCCTACCATACTCAAGCCTTTCAGTTTCCACTGCCATGATGGAGTTAAGCTCCACGCTTTAACAGCAGACTTGAAAAGCCGCCTGCGGACGCTTTACGCCCAATAATTCCGGATAACGCTTGCCACTCCCGTATTACCGCGGCTGCTGGCACGGAATTAGCCGTGGCTTATTCCTCAAGTACCGTCATATCTTCTTCCTTGAGAAAAGAGGTTTACAGCCCAGAGGCCTTCATCCCTCACGCGGCGTTGCTCCGTCAGGCTTTCGCCCATTGCGGAAAATTCCCCACTGCTGCCTCCCGTAGGAGTCTGGGCCGTGTCTCAGTCCCAGTGTGGCTGATCATCCTCTCAGACCAGCTACTGATCGAAGCCTTGGTGAGCCATTACCTCACCAACTAGCTAATCAGACGCGAGCTCATCCTCAGGCGAAATTCATTTCACCAATAGGCATATGGGGTATTAGCGGTCGTTTCCAACCGTTATCCCCCTCCTGAGGGCAGATTCTCACGCGTTACTCACCCGTCCGCCACTAACCCGAAGGTTCGTTCGACTTGCATGTGTTAAGCACGCCGCCAGCGTTCATCCTGAGCCAGGATCAAACTCTCCGTTGTGTTCAAATCCTTTTGTAGATAAATCTACTCAAATTGAATTGCTTTATCCAAATAAAAATTCAGTTTTTTGTATTTAGTTTCAGCCTCCTTAAATTTTAAGGATTACATTGAGTGCACATTAAAAATATTTCTAAAGTGACTTTCCAAGATCTCAGATCCGTTTACATCAAAGCCAAAAGTTAGCAATTGATGACATTTTATATATTCTTGACGGGACCTCACACCTTTATTGCATTTACATCTTGAAATAACCAAAAAAATTTAGTTAATCTTGACACAATAAAAGCATCAGTTCCTAAGTTTTTAAATTTTCTAGGTGCAGAGTTAAACAACAAGTGGATAACTCACTTAGAAGGGAAAACCCTTCCTCTGGCTG
>QCPU01000022.1 GCA_003212395.1 Prochlorococcus sp. AG-442-B03
TGATTTACCTCATTACCCAAAAAAGGTACGAAATTGTCAAAAAGTTCCTAAGTGTATGTCTCGAGTTACAAAGCACTAACTACCAAACACGTGGCGTATTTCCTACCAGTTTCGTTGAAGAAAATGGAAAGCTCATAGGAGACTATGGTCAAAGATCAATAGGTAGGATTACTTCAGCTGATGCAAGTTTATGGTGGCCCATTTTATGTTGGTATTATGTCAATAAAAGCGGCGATCATGCCTTCGGTAAAAGTCAAAGTGTTCAAAGAGGGATTCAACTTCTATTAGATCTAGTTTTACATCCAACATTTGAGGGTACTCCAGTACTTTTTGTTCCAGATTGCGCATTTATGATTGATAGACCTATGGATGTATGGGGAGCACCTCTAGAAGTTGAAGTTTTACTTCATGGCTGTTTAAAAAGTTGTATAAATTTAATGGAATTAAGTAGAGCAGATCATGTCAGTAGACTTTTAGACCAAAGACTTATTCTTACAAACAAATGGGTTAAGGATTTAGGAAGTTTTCTTTTAAAACATTATTGGGTTACTAGCCAAACAATGCAAATTTTAAGAAGAAGACCTACTGAGCAATATGGAGATGATCAACACTTCAATGAGTTTAACGTACAACCTCAGGTAGTTCCTTCATGGCTACAAGATTGGTTAGAGAATAGAGGTGGTTACCTAATAGGAAATATTAGGACAGGAAGGCCTGACTTTCGATTTTACAGTTTAGGGAATTCTTTAGCATGTATGTTTGGAGTTCTTCCTCCTGAGGAACAAAGAGCTTTATTTAGATTAGTTTTACATAACAGACAGCATTTGATGGCTCAAATGCCCATGAGAATTTGTCATCCACATATGGATGTCGAAGAATGGCAAAATAAAACTGGATCTGATCCCAAGAATTGGCCTTGGAGTTACCATAATGGAGGTCACTGGCCAAGTTTACTTTGGTTTTTTGGTGCAGCAGTACTATTGCATCAAAAAAATTATGGTTCCGATGATGTAATCCTCATGGAAGAAATGAAATCTCTAATAGAGGAATCATATTGGTGTCAGCTTAATCAATTGCCTAAACAAGAATGGGCAGAATATTTTGATGGTCCTACAGGCACTTGGGTTGGACAACAATCAAGAACGTATCAAACATGGACAATTGTTAGTTTTTTATTAATGAATCATTTTCTAAGAAATGAGTATAACGATCTAGATATGTTTAAAATTTAAGCCTAAAATAATCCTAAAGTAAGTGATTTATCAATTGGCAAACATGCTCCAATACCCAGATATATTGTTAGAAAAGTTCCAAACAAGAAAACAGACATAGCTATTGGCCTTCTAAATGGATTAGAAAATTTATTTACGTTTTCGATAAAGGGTAAAATCATTAATCCTAGTGGAATTAATGTTTGAAGTGCAATGCCCAAAAGTTTGTTAGGAACTACCCTAAGTATTTGAAAGACTGGGTATAGGTACCATTCGGGAAGAATTTCTAAGGGGGTGGCGAATGGATTTGCCTTGTCTCCTAGCATTGCAGGGTCGAGAACTGCTAGTCCTACTACACAAGCAATAGTACCTAAAATTACTACTGGGAATATATATAATAGATCATTAGGCCAAGCTGGCTCACCATAATAATTATGGCCCATACCTTTGGCTAGTTTTGCTCTTAATTTCGGGTCAGATAAATCTGGTTTTTTTAACGTAGACATGATGAGGTCTTAGTAATGGTTTAAGTATAAAAGTTTATAAGGGACCTGAAATACCCTGTTTACGAATCATTAAAAAGTGCATCAACATGAAAACTGCTAATGACCAGGGTAATACAAAAGTATGAAGGCTATAAAATCTCGTCAGAGTTGATTGTCCAACACTTTCACCTCCTCTGAGAAGTTCGACCATAAAATCACCAATTACTGGTATTGCAGCAGGTACACCTGAAACAATCTTGACTGCCCAATAACCCACTTGATCCCAAGGCAAAGAATATCCTGTCACTCCAAAAGCTACTGTTATGACTGCCATTACAACACCTGTCACCCAAGTTAATTCTCTAGGTCTTTTGAAACCACCGGTAAGATAAACTCTAAAAACATGAAGGATCAACATCAAAACCATCATTGATGCACTCCATCTATGAACAGAACGTATTAACCAGCCAAAACTTACATCTGTCATCAAGTAACTTACTGAACTATAAGCCTGTGTAACTGTTGGCTTATAGTAAAAAGTCATTGCAAAACCTGTTGCAAATTGAATTAGGAAGCATACTAAGGTTATGCCACCTAAACAATAAAAAATATTTACGTGAGGGGGTACGTACTTGGAAGTTACGTCGTCAGTTATGTCTTGAATTTCAAGTCTTTCTTGAAACCAATCATAAACAGATGAAGAATTCGCCATCCAAAAAAAATTTAGCTTTGATATAAAGAGCTTACTTAAAATTCTTATACTTGGTGTTAACACTTAACCCAATGAATTCATCTTTTAACAAATTTTTAACATTCAAAACTTTGATCACTGCATCAATGATAATAGTTTTTTCTATCAATCTTTTATTGATAGAAAGAGTGGATGCTCTCAGTGATACCAAGCAATTAGTCCTAGATGCCTGGACCTTGGTTAATGAAGGCTTTTATGACCCAGAAAAGTTTGAAGAAATACAATGGAAGAGAATTAGACAGAAAACATTACAGAAACAAATTGAAACAACTGAGGAGGCTTATTCTGCAATTGAAGACATGTTAAGACCGTTAGAAGATCCGTACACAAGAATTTTACGCCCAAAAGATTATGAACTCCTTAAATCAAGTAATTTTGGAAGCGAGATTAATGGGGTTGGGCTCCAATTGGGTGAAGATGATGATGACAAAAAAGTTAAAGTTATCTCAACTCTTGGAGGATCTCCAGCCGAAGAGGCTGGAATAGTAAGCGGAGACTTTATAGAAAAAGTTGATGGAATTCCATCCAAAGAACTAGGGCTTGCTAATACTGCCTCAAAGTTAAGAGGTGCATCTGGAACTAAAGTCCTGGTTGAAATCTCTTCCGAATCAGGAGAAATTAGAGAGGTCGATTTAGAGAGGAGATCAGTAGATCTCAGACCAGTTAGAACAAAAAGATTAAGAGACGATTCCCACACAATAGGATATTTAAGGATAACTCAATTCAGCGAAAGCGTACCAAAAAAAGTTGAAGAGGCACTTCAAGAGTTAAAAGAAAAAGAGGTTGAAGGGTTAATCTTAGATCTTAGAAATAATTCAGGTGGACTAGTAAGCTCAGGTATAGCAGTTGCAGACTCATTATTAAGTGAGAAACCTGTTGTAGAAACAAAAAATAGAAATGGAATCAAAGATGCAATAATTTCTCAAAAGGAGACATCTTTTGATGGACCAATGGTGACTCTGGTTAATAAAGGTACTGCAAGTGCAAGTGAAATACTTGCTGGTTCTTTACAAGATAATGAAAGATCAATTCTTATGGGAGAAAAAACCTATGGGAAAGGTTTAATTCAATCTCTAAAAAGTCTAGGAGAGGATAGTGGTATTGCCATAACAGTTGCTAGTTATTTAACTCCAAAAGGTAATAATATTCAAGGTCGAGGTATGACGCCTGATAAATTACTTGATCTTCCTGATGCAAGTGAATATGGAAGTGCTGACGATAAATGGGTAAGGAATGCAGAATTATTTCTAGAGTCTCTCCTGGAAAAAGAAAAAGTTTCATTCCAAACTAGTGAATTAAGCAATGAAGGAATAAAAAATTGAAATGGCAAAAAGATTGAAAATAAAAAATCTTAAAAAATATGACTGTTAAAAGAGTTTTTCATGATCCAATTCATAAAGAAATAGTATTTGATTCAAGGAAGCCAGAAGAATTAATGGTTCTGGAATTAATTGATACAATTGCTTTTCAAAGATTAAGAAGAATAAAACAACTAGGAGCGGCATTATTACTTTTTCACGGAGCAGAATCGAGTAGATTTACCCACTCAATTGGCGTTTTTTGTATCGCAAGAAAGATCTATAAAAGGCTAATTGAAAGTAAACCTTCATTTTGTGAAAATAAATTTGTTCTTTATGGAGCAGCTTTATTACATGATTTAGGTCATGGACCTTTAAGCCATACCAGTGAAACAATATTCGAGCATAATCACGAACAATGGTCTCTAAACTTAGTTAAAAATTATTCTCCAATAAATTCAATACTCAAAAAGTACGACAACGAATTGCCGAGAAAAATTGGGGAATTATTTAAATCAAAACAGCTATTTTCAAAACCTTTAAAAACATTGATTAGTAGTGAGATAGATTGCGATCGTCTCGATTATCTTTTGCGCGATAGTTACAATACCGGTACTAACTATGGCTTAGTTGATTTAGAAAGAATTACTTCAGCCCTTACTTTTTCACCTGATGGAAATATCGGTATCAAACCAAAAGGAGTAATAGCTATTGAGCATTTCCTTGTACTAAGAAACTTAATGTACCGAACAATATATCATCACAGAATAAACGAAATATCAACATGGATTCTGGAAAAAATAATTTATACAATAAAAAATAATTCTGAAAAGAAAATATGGTTAGATCATTCTCTACACAAATGGATATTTTTTCCTGCAGAGATCGATTTTGATGATTTCATAAGAAATGATGATGTAACCTTTTACTATCATTTGATTAGATGGAAAGATGAAGCTTTTGAGCCACTTTCTACACTATGCAAAATGTTCATTGACAGAGATTTATTAAAAGCATCAGATATAAGTTTTTTAAGTAGAATAGATAGATTAAAAATCCTTGCATTTGCCAGAAAATTATGTGAAAAGAATGGTTATGATTCAGAAATATTTTGCGGAATTAAGGAAAAGTCTTTTAAGGGTTTTGAGTCTAACAATGCGCTAAAAATATGGGACGGCACTTATCAAAGCTCATTAGAAAATAGTTCTGCTTTAATAAAAACTTTAATGAGATCTGAGGAAAGCTCTTTTATTATTTATCCAAGTGTGATCAAAAATGATATTAAAAATGAAATTTTATTAAAAAAAAATAATTCGTAGATTTAATTAAATGGAAATCGTTTTTAACAATACGAAAAGTAAATATTTAGAAATTTATTCTTTATTAGATATAAATAAAATCCATGAAACTTTCAAAAAATTTGCTTCTATGAAGGGACCTCTGGAAGCAAAAATTTTCACAGTAAACGAATCAATAAGATCTCATCAATTATCAAAATTAAAAAATTATTTTGACAAAATTAATATTAGTTCCTTACATATTTACTCAAATAATAGGGACACAATACTAAGTGGAAAGTCCTTAAAAATAGATTCAACTTTTCTTAAAGAGCAAGAGATTAAGAATAAGCTACTTTTATTTAAGTCAAAAAACAAAGACGATATTCTTCACGAAGGGACAGTTCGATCGGGTGACAGAATATCTTCAAATGGAAACCTATGCATTATTGGAGACGTTAATCCTGGGGCAATAGTTTCCGCCAAGAAAAATATTTACGTTTGGGGAAAATTACTAGGGATCGCATTTGCAGGTAAAAGTGGGAATAAAAATGCCTCTATTGCCTCACTTTATCTAAACCCTTTACAATTACGCATTGCAGATGTAATAGCTATTGGACCAACGGATAAACCCAAATATTATTATCCAGAAATTGCGGTAATAGATAAACAAACGATAATTATCAAACCACATGTAATCGAAACTAAAAATTAATTAATCATTTGCAATAAATTAATTCAAACTAGATAAATTTAAGAATTACTTAATCTTTAAAATATTTAACTTTCTGCAAGTGGCTTTATCATTTGGAAAATCCTTAAAATAGTGGGGAAAAATACTCGCACAATATTAATCTGTTCAGGTAAAGGAGGGGTTGGCAAAACCACTTTAACTGCAAACCTAGGTATTGCACTTGCTAATAGCGGAGCAACAACTGCAGTATTAGATGCTGATTTTGGCTTAAGAAATTTAGATCTCCTTTTAGGATTAGAAAATCGGATTATTTATACGGCTCAAGATGTTCTAGACAAGAATTGTCGCCTTGACCAAGCATTGGTTAGACATAAAAAGGAACCTAATCTTGCTCTTCTACCTGCTGGGGATCCAAGGATGTTGGATTGGATGAAGCCTGAAGATATGAAAAAAATTAGTGAAATGCTTAGTGATAAATTTGATTTTGTCTTAGTAGATTGTCCTGCTGGAGTAGAAGATGGCTTTAAAAATGCTCTCGCAGCTTGTAAAGAAGCTATTGTTGTAACTAACCCGGAATTATCTGCAGTACGCGACGCCGATAGAGTAATTGGAATTCTTAATACTTCTGATATTGAGCCTATTCAGCTTGTAATCAACAGAGTTCGTCCCAACATGATGGCTAGTCAAGAGATGCTATCTATCGATGATGTCCAAGGAATACTTTCTTTACCTTTGTTAGGTATTGTTTTAGAAGATGAACAGGTAATAATAAGTACAAATAGAGGCGAGCCACTGACACTTACAGATGGTAGATCTCCTGCAAAAAAATGTTATTTGAATGTTTCTCAAAGACTTACAGGAAAGGATGTACCAATTATTGACCCAAAAAAGGAAGGTAAAAGCCTTAAAGATAAATTCATGAGATTAATGCAAACAAAGGTTTTTTAAAATGATGACACTCAGAGACCTTATAAACAAGTTACTTGGCAGAGAAACGGCTAGTGCCAACACAGCCAGAGAAAGATTACAACTTGTACTTGCTCATGACAGAGTTGATATGAGTTCTTTAACAACTGATCTTTTAGATAAAATGAGGAAAGAAATACTCGATGTTGTTGCTAAATATGTTGAAATTGATTTTGAAGAGGTGGCTGTAAGTTTAGAGACGGAGGACAGAATGACTGCATTAGTAGCAAATTTACCAATTAAAAGAACTATTACAGGAGAAATAAAGTTTAAAAAAAATGATAAAAATGATAAAAGTCAAAAAGATATCAAAAAGTAATAAATTTTAAAAACCCCCAAAAAATACTAAGTTTGATCCACCTTAATTGTAAGATGGTTATTATGCCGGCTTAGCTCAGCGGTAGAGCAGCGCTTTTGTAAAGCGAAGGTCATCAGTTCAAATCTGTTAGCCGGCATTTTGTTTATTTTATTTATTTAATTCTGTCCAATATTCTTTGTTGAAAATAAAAAGAACAAACCTATTAGAGCAATGATTGGTAACGATCTTATTTCGAAAACGTACTGTAAAAAAGATGCGAAGGGTTCAAATATCCAATAAGTTAATAATTGAATTAATAAAACAAAAAATAATAATAAAAACATTAATACAATTCCCCAACTAATACTTCTCCTTCTCTAATCAGTCTCCAATTTCCACTTTTCTTCCAAGATATAACGGTACTAGCTTTTCCACTACTTTTTTCCCAGGGGAGAGGGCCCAACATTTTTACAGAAGGGAAGTCTAGAGCAATACCTTTAGCTGTAATTGACCCTGTAAAACCTGAAATATTTGCACTTGAAGTTAACAATGGGCCTGTTTCTCTCAAAAGAGATTGTGCCATATATGAATTTGGAATTCTCAATCCAATAGTAAGATCATTGCTGGTGAGGTTTACCGTATATTTTTCGGAAGCAGGAATAACAATTGTCAGAGCTCCAGGCCAATATTTTGAAGCTATATTTTCATAATCTTTTTTAGCTGATTCGTGAACATAATCAATTAAATATTTATGTTCTGATCCCATAAGAATCAAGGGTTTGTTTCTATCTCTTTTTTTAAACTCATAAATAATATTTGAGAATTTTGGTAAGCATCCAATTGCAGGTAAAGTGTCTGTTGGGAAAATTATAGGCAAACCACTTTTAAGAGTCTTCAAGGCACTTTTGCAGTCTATTAAATTCATTTAGATTATGAACCTCTAATAATTTATTTATATCTTCCAATGGTAAACCTACCAATACCTGAAAGATCTTTCACAATTTCTATTGATGTAAATTTTCTTTCAATAAGTAGTTGTTTTACTTTTTCACTTTGATCAAAATGATTCTCTAAAATTAGCCAACCATTCTCTTTTAGGAATAATGGTGCTTCTTGTATTATTTCCCTAATATGTTTTAAACCATCTTCGCCACCTAATAAAGCAACTTTAGGTTCGAAATTTTTAACTTCTTTGGGTAATTTTTCATAAGTATCTCTGGGAATATATGGCGGGTTTGAAATAGCGAGGTCTAATTTTCCTTTAAAACTTTGAAGAGGTGACCACCAATTTCCATAATAAAATTTCAAATTTGATTGTTTAGAAGAATTTATAAAATTTTTAGTCGCTATTTCTAATGCATCCTGATCAATATCAGTTGCTACTCCCTCGCTCAATGGATAAGCCAATGACAAAGCAATACTTATAGCACCTGATCCGGTTCCTAATTCAGCAAAAACTAATTTTTCTGATTTCTTTCGAAATATATTGAAAACGATATCAACAATCAGTTCTGTTTCTGGTCTGGGAATGAGTACTTTGTTTGTAACTTTTAATTTTAAGTCTCTCCAAAAACTTATTCCACAGAGATATTGAATTGGGCAAGATTTTACTAAATGATCCTCCCAAACAGACTCTAAAAATTCTAAATTTTTTTTTAAATGTAATTTTCCTCTAGGATTTATACTTATCAAGTTTAAATCTCTAGTCGAGATACCACCTATACAATCAAGTAAAACAGCTAAAGATTGTTGATCGCCCCCTTTAGAAAGTTGCTTTTTTTTCCAAAATAAAAATTCTTCTACAGAAATGCAAAGCATTTATTAAAGATTTAGCGTTTTGGCCCAAGCCTTCCTTTACTAGAGTCAGAGTAGAAGCTTGATTTTTCTCCATCTTGTGTAGAAATAAATAAACCTATGAGGAATATTGTTGGCACCCCTACAAATAAAAGGCTAGCTACAAATCCAAAGTTAGTTGTTTCCATTTAATTGGTATTTCTATATTAAGTACTAAGACTATAAACGTATAACTCGGAATAAAGTGGAAAAATAAACAAATTTTATAAACTGATTAACAGTCTTAAACAATTTACCGAGATAATTTTTTATTTTCACTAATTTCTTTTAGTTCTTCCAAATTTGAAGGAGGAGATTGTGGCTTTGTTAAAATTACTGCAGATGATTTTATCAATGTTTGACATGCAAGGCGCCAATTTTCTGGTCTATTTTTGAGTTTTTCTTCTTCAACAGATGAAAGAGGGCTCAAAGAATTTTTGTTTCCACCTTCAACTGAAACGAAACAAGTACTGCATTGTCCCGCTCCTCCACAATTTCCTAAAATACCTTTTAATCCATAAAGCTGTAAATTCTCTCTCATTACAAGTTCCCTTAAATTTTCACCCGGATTGCATTGAACCTCTAAACCCTCACGAATAAATCTGATAGTTGCCATTTTTTTAGTTATTTTTCTTATTTTGGCGTTTTACTTTGAGAATTGTGACCAAAATATTAACAGTTTTTAGCCAAAAATTCCTTATAAACCCAGTTCTGATAATTGATTTGCCCAATTTTTGCAAGAAAATAAATTTATTTACAAAAATCCCTCAAAGACTAAAAAACCCTTACTATCGTGATGTTTAGCTGTTTATACAGCATAGTTACTAGAAATTAACCGATGGGATTGCCTTGGTATCGAGTTCACACAGTAGTTATTAATGACCCAGGTCGACTACTTGCTGTGCATCTTATGCATACTGCATTATTAGCCGGCTGGGCCGGTTCAATGGCTCTTTATGAATTAGCCATTTTTGATCCTTCTGATGCTGTTCTCAATCCAATGTGGAGACAGGGGATGTACGTTATGCCTTTCATGGCAAGACTAGGTATCACAAGTAGTTGGAACGGATGGGATATTACGGGTGCTACTGGAGTTGATCCTGGATTCTGGAGTTTCGAAGGGGTTGCAGCAGCTCACATAGTATTTAGTGGTCTATTGATGTTGGCCTCTATTTGGCACTGGACATACTGGGACTTAGATTTATGGGAAGATTCAAGAACTGGTGAGCCTGCTCTCGATTTACCAAGAATTTTCGGGATTCACCTTCTTCTAGCAGGACTAACTTGCTTTGGTTTTGGAGCTTTTCATTGCGCAAACGTAGGGATTTGGGTTTCTGACCCTTATGGCTTAAGTGGTCATGTAGAACCTGTGGCTCCTTCCTGGGGAGTAGAAGGATTTAATCCTTTTAATCCAGGAGGTATAGTAGCGAATCATATTGCGGCAGGCCTTATGGGTATTATTGGAGGTATTTTTCACATCACCAATAGACCAGGAGAAAGACTTTATAGAGCGTTAAAACTTGGAAGTCTCGAAGGAGTCTTAGCTAGTGCTTTAGCTGCTGTATTATTTGTATCTTTTGTCGTTTCCGGAACAATGTGGTACGGTTCAGCAACAACCCCAGTAGAACTTTTTGGTCCTACCAGATATCAATGGGATTCAGGCTATTTCAAAACTGAAATTAATAGAAGAGTACAAGCTGCCATAGATAATGGTGCCACTAAATCAGAGGCATATGCTTCAATACCAGAGAAATTAGCCTTCTACGATTATGTTGGGAATAGTCCAGCTAAAGGAGGACTATTTAGAGTTGGAGCTCTTGTTAATGGTGATGGATTACCAACTGGTTGGCAAGGTCACATTGCTTTTCAAGATAAGGAAGGTAATGAATTAGAAGTTAGAAGAATTCCTAATTTCTTTGAAAACTTCCCTGTTATTCTTGAAGACAAAGAAGGTAATGTAAGGGCAGATATTCCATTTAGAAGAGCTGAAGCAAAGTATTCATTTGAGCAAACTGGTATCACTGCAACTATCTATGGAGGAGACCTAGATGGACAAACATTTACAGATCCTGCAGTAGTTAAAAGATTAGCTAGAAAGGCTCAACTTGGAGAAGCATTCAAGTTTGACAGAGAGACATATAAATCTGACGGTGTATTCCGCAGCTCACCGAGAGCGTGGTTTACATATGCACATTTATGTTTCGGATTGCTATTCTTGTTTGGCCACTGGTGGCATGCTTCAAGAACTCTTTACAGAAATTCCTTTGCTGGAATTGATGCTGAGATTGGCGACCAAGTTGAATTTGGTTTATTCAAGAAACTTGGTGACGAAACCACAAGAAGAATCCCAGGAAGGGTTTAAACTAAACTTATTTAATTAATCTTATGGAAGCTTTTGCTTACGTTCTTATTCTAACTCTCGCAGTTGTTACGTTATTCTTTGCTGTCGCCTTTAGAGACCCACCTAAATTTGATAGAAAATGAACTCAAAAAAAAACCTCTTTAACAAGAGGTTTTTTTTTACTTTTCATAATTAAAATATTACTCTACTATTAGAGTTGAAGTGTAGCTTATTTCACCACATGCAGTGTCCAACCTGTCAAAACACAGATAGCAGAGTTTTGGAATCAAGATCTGCAGATAGCGGTAAAAGTGTTCGAAGAAGAAGAGAGTGCTTAAATTGCAGCTTTAGATTTACAACTTACGAAAGAGTGGAATCAATGCCAGTTTCAGTTTTAAAGAAAGATGGCAGCAGAGAATTATTTGATAAACAAAAATTATTTACTGGTATATCAAGAGCTTGCGAAAAGACTAACTTCGGTAGTGAAGCAATTATTAATTTCGTAGATGGAATTGAATCTCAAATCGTTCAAGACTCAAACAAAGATATTAAATCTTCACAAATCGGAGAATTAATACTTAAAAATCTCAGAAGAGAAAACGAAGTAGCCTATATAAGATACGCCTCAGTTTACAGAAAATTTAATGGGGTAAAAGATTTTATTTCTACTCTTGAATCTCTAAAAGGAAGTTCAAAAAACGAATTAGCTTCAATTTCATAAAATTCAGCATCCTAAAGTGTAGAATACATATCACAAATGTTTTTTGCTATTGGTTTGCAGGCTAGTAGCATTCCTTTCTAACTACCTAAGGTAGTCTGCGATACAACAAATGAACGAAAATTCTTCCCAAACCATTAAAGAACTTTCTGAAGATCAAGAAATTAAAAATTCGTCTGAGTTAGATAATGATGCATCCTCTCAAAATGAGGAAGATTTATCATTCGAGAAGAGCGATATACCTTCAGCAGACTCTTCCTCTAGCAGAACAAATACTGATTTTGACAACGCAGGTTTCACACAAGAAGAATTTGCTTCACTTTTAGGTAAATATGACTACAACTTTAAGCCTGGCGATCTAGTTAAAGGTACCGTTTTTGCTCTAGAGCCCAAAGGAGCCATGATAGATATAGGGGCAAAAACAGCTGCTTTTATGCCTGTTCAGGAGGTTTCAATAAATAGAGTTGAGGGACTTAATGATGTTTTACAACCTTCAGAAAGTAGAGAATTTTTCATAATGAGCGAAGAAAATGAAGATGGCCAATTAGCCCTCTCCATTAGAAGAATTGAATATCAAAGAGCATGGGAAAGAGTAAGACAACTCCAAAAAGAAGATGCGACTATATATTCTGAAGTTTTTGCTACAAACAGAGGCGGAGCTCTTGTTAGGGTAGAAGGCTTGAGAGGTTTTATCCCAGGCTCTCATATAAGTGCTAGAAAAATAAAAGATGACTTAGAAGGTGAATATTTACCTTTAAAATTTCTTGAAGTTGATGAAGAGAGAAATAGATTAGTACTAAGTCATAGAAGAGCTTTGGTTGAGAAAAAAATGAACCGACTTGAAGTAGGCGAAGTTGTTGTTGGTTCTGTAAAAGGTATTAAACCTTATGGAGCCTTTATTGATATTGGTGGAGTTAGTGGTCTATTGCACATTTCTGAGATTAGTCATGAACATATTGAGACTCCTCATAATGTTTTAAATGTGAATGACCAAATGAAAGTTATGATAATAGACCTTGATTCAGAAAGAGGACGAATTTCATTATCTACTAAAGCACTTGAACCTGAACCAGGCGATATGTTAACTGATCCTCAAAAAGTTTTCAGTAAAGCTGAAGAAATGGCTGCGAAATACAAACAGATGTTATTTGAACAAACTGACGATATCGAAGAGATCGCCACAGCTACCGCTGGAACAGAATAAATTCAATTATTGATTTTGTGCACGAATATCGAAACTTTAACCTTATTATTCTTGTGCAAGTATTTTTTAATTTACAATAATTGATTTGTAACGATAGTCTAATTTAGGATAATGTCTAATATCGAAAAGTTTTTATAAATGAGTGATTTCATTTTCACTTCTGAATCAGTAACTGAGGGACATCCTGACAAAATATGTGATCAAATAAGTGACGCTGTTTTAGATGCCTTATTAACAGAAGATCCAGAAAGCAGAGTTGCATGCGAAACTGTTGTTAACACGGGTCTTTGTTTGCTTACTGGAGAAATAACTTCAAAAGCAAAAGTTGATTACATAAAACTTGTAAGAAATGTAATTAAAGAAATTGGATATGAAGGCTACAGAGCTGGAGGTTTTGACGCAAATAGTTGTGCTATTTTAGTAGCACTTGACGAGCAATCACCAGATATTTCACAAGGAGTTAATAACGCAGATGATGTTAATGATGATTTGGAAGATAATACCGGAGCTGGTGACCAAGGCATAATGTTCGGCTATGCATGCGATGAGACGCCTGAATTAATGCCTTTACCGATTAGCTTGGCACATAGATTAGCCATTCAACTTGCCAAAGTGAGGCATGAAGAAGTCCTTAATTATCTACTCCCAGATGGTAAAACTCAGGTAAGTATTGATTACAAAAAAGGGTTACCAGTCTCTATTAACACGATTTTAATTTCAACTCAACATAATCCTGAAATTGATGGATTAACCAATGAAGAAGAAATTCGTCAAAGAATAAAAGAAGATTTGTGGAAGCATGTTGTAATTCCTGCTACTGAAGATTTAGAAATCAAACCAGACGTTAGCAAAACAAGATTTCTAGTAAACCCCACGGGAAAATTTGTAGTAGGGGGGCCTCAGGGAGATGCGGGGCTCACTGGCAGAAAAATAATTGTAGATACTTATGGTGGATATGCAAGACACGGAGGAGGGGCATTTTCTGGTAAAGACCCTACAAAAGTAGATAGATCAGCCGCTTATGCAGCTCGATATGTGGCTAAAAGCATAGTTAAGGCAAAATTGGCAAAAAAAGCAGAAGTGCAATTAAGTTATGCAATTGGAGTAGCAAAACCAATTTCCATTCTCGTGGAAACTTTTGATACAGGTGTTATTTCACAATCTAATTTGACTGAGCTTATTAGAGTGCACTTTGACTTAAGACCCGCAGCAATAATAAAAGAATTTAACTTAAGAAATCTACCCAAAAAAATGGGAGGTAAATTTTTCAGAAAAACTGCATCATATGGACATTTTGGCAGAAGAGATCTCGAGCTCCCTTGGGAAAATGTAGAAAAAAAAGCAGCCCTGCTAGCAGAGGCTTCCAAAATCTTTTTATAAAATATTTTTTTATGCCTTATGATTTTTATGGAGGCTTAGATTTTGGAACTAGTGGTGCAAGAATATCAATAATTAATCTTCATAAGGAATTAGTATATTCAAATTCAGTACCTTATTCTTATAGCTTTAAAAATCCAAATTCTTGGATCAATTCTTGTGAAAATCTTTTAGTTAGTTTACCTATTGAGATAAAAATTAACCTTAATAAATTAGCTATCTCCGGCACCTCAGGAACTTTAATAGCGTCCAATTTACAAGGAGAGCCGCTAGGAGAAGCGATACCTTATGACCAAGCATGTAGCGAAAATAAGATCCTTCTTGAATCATTAACTTCTGGAGAAGATCATCTGCGAACTCCATACAGTAGTCTTGCTAAAGCATTAAAACTAATTAATGCATATGGGACAAATATACTTTTACGTCATCAATCTGATTGGATCACTGGTTGGTTTTTAAAAGATTGGACTTATGGAGAAGAAAGTAACAATATTAAACTTGGTTGGGATCTAATAAAAGAATCATGGCCAAAAAGTTACATAAATACTTCATGGCAAAAATGCTTACCCAAAATAATAAAAAGTGGACGAATTATTGGCCAAGTCCATTCTGGTATTGCAGAAAGTTTTAAATTGAATAAAAAATTAATTTTAATCTCAGGCATTACCGACTCTAATGCAAGTTTAATAGCTGCAGGCTTAGAGAAAAAAGATGGTCTAACAGTCTTAGGAACAACTATTGTGGTTAAAAAAATTATTGATAAACCAATCAAAGAAAAAGGAATTACAACCCACAGAGTCAGTGGTCATTGGATCTGCGGAGGAGCATCTAACGCAGGATGTGGTATTTTATCTAAATTCTTTTCTGATTCAGAAATCACAGAACTTAGTAGACAAATAAATACATCAAAAACTACTTCTTTCAACCTTTTACCTCTAAATAGTAAGGGAGAGAGATTTCCTATTCATGATTCCCATTTAGAACCAATTCTTGATCCTAGGCCCGTAAGCGACTCACTTTATTTACATGCATTGTTCGAGGGTCTAGCGAAAATTGAATTGAAAGGATGGGAAAAACTGAGCGAACTAACAGGTTCATTTCCAAAAAAAATTATTACAATTGGTGGAGGTTCAAAAAACCCTCAATGGAGGAAAATAAGAGAAAAAATTATCAATATACCAATAGTTTCATGTAAAAAAACTACTTCATTTGGCACTGCCTTATTAGCAATTAATGCAAAATAATAGTTTTTGGGGATATTTGATGAAGATATAAAATTTTTAATGAAAAGGGTTTCACAAACTACACTTAGTAATTTAGAGTATATAGGTTAGAGCCGGGATAGCTCAGTTGGTAGAGCAGGCGACTGAAAATCGCCGTGTCCCCAGTTCAAATCTGGGTCCTGGCACCTTTTACCCTTTCTTTGAATAGGGTTTTTTCTTTTTTTTAAAT
>QCPU01000023.1 GCA_003212395.1 Prochlorococcus sp. AG-442-B03
TAAATGAAGTCAATGAAATACTTAGATGGAGCTGGGGTGTAATAAGCCATCTAAATGCTGTAAATAATTCTGAAAGTCTTAGAGATATTTATTCAAAATTTCTTCCCGAGATTATTAGCTTGAGTAATAAATTCGGACAAAGTAAAATAATTTACAATTCTTTAGTCAAGCTTAAAGAAACAAATAATTTTGATCAAATCAGAAACAGAATTTTAGATAAAGAAATTCTTGAGATGCAACATAGAGGAATTTCACTACAAAAAAATGATCAAGAAATTTTCAACAATATTTCAGAAAAGCTTGGAAAGTTATCAACAGACTTCTCTAATAATGTTCTTGATGCCACTAATAAATGGTTTTTGATATTAAATAAAAAATCTGAAGTCGATGGCCTGCCTGAACGAGTACTTGAATTGATGGCAATTTCTGCTCACAATCACTTAAAAAAAGATGAAGAAGTTGATATTAAAAATGGTCCTTGGAAATTAAGTCTAGACATTCCTACTTATACTTCATTTATGACATATGCCACCGATCGTAACCTTAGAGAGAAACTATATAAGGCATTCGTTGGTAGAGCGTCTCAAGGAGAAAAAAATAATTCTCAAATTATAGAAGAGATATTATCTCTTAGGACTAAACAGGCTAATCTTCTCGGTTATAAAAGCTGGGCTGAACTAAGTTTGTCAACGAAAATGGCGAAAGAAATTAAAAATGTTGAAAACCTTTTAGAAGAATTGAGAGAACCAGCATTCAAAACCGCAAAAATTGAATTAGAAAATCTCGAAAAGTTTTCTAAAGATAATGGATTTCCAAAATCACAGAATATTGAGCCATGGGATATTAGTTATTGGTCTGAACTTCTTAGAAAGGAAAAGTTTAATTTGGATCAAGAGTCTTTGAGACCATGGTTTCCACTTAATGATGTTTTGAAAGGTTTATTTAATTTAAGCGAAAAGCTTTTTGAAATTAAAGTGGTTGAAGCAACTGATGAGGCTCCTCTGTGGAATGATGACGTTTTGTTTTTTAATATCCTCAATAAGGAAGATAACAAAATAGCATCTTTTTACCTAGATCCATATTCTCGGCCTGAATCAAAGAGAGGAGGGGCTTGGATGGATGAATGTTTGAATAAAAATAATGTCGGCAAAAAGACTCTTCCTGTAGCTTATCTTGTTTGTAATCAGACTCCACCATCAAAAGATAAACCAAGTCTGATGAGTTTTGAAGAGGTTCAGACACTGTTCCATGAATTCGGTCATGGACTTCAACACATGCTTACCACTGTAAATCTTCCTCAAGCAGCTGGTATAAATAATGTTGAATGGGATGCTGTCGAACTTCCAAGTCAATTCATGGAAAACTGGTGTTTCCACAAAAACACACTTTTGAATATTGCTAAGCACTATAAAACAGGAGAAAAATTATCCGACGAAAATTTTGAAAAGCTCCTAAAGAATAGAACTTTTAATTGTGGTATGGCTACCCTTAGACAATTACATTTCGCGATAACAGACCTCAGATTACACAGTGGTATTGATAGAAACGAAGGCAAAACAGCAGATGAAATAAGAAGAGAGATTGCAAAACAAACTACAGTTATTGAACCAATTCAAGAAGATCAATTTCTTTGTTGTTTTAGTCATATATTTGCAGGCGGATATTCTGCAGGATATTACTCATATAAATGGGCTGAGGTTCTAAGTGCTGATGCATTTTCAATGTTCGAAGAAGCTGATCTAGAAAACTCTGAAGATTTAAAGTTAATAGGAAAGAAATTTAAAGATACAATACTTAGTTTGGGTGGAAGCTTACCTCCATTAGACATATTTAAACTATTCAGGGGAAGAGAGCCCCAAACTGATTCGTTAATAAGACACTTGGGTCTATCTGGAACTACATAATAATTTCATCGATTATTTTGTCAACCACAGATTTATTTCTTACAAGATTTCTATGTTTATATACTTTTACTGATATTTTTTTCCCAAAATTTAAATTTGTCCACCAGCCAGGGAAAACCATTAAATCCCAATAAGTAAAGAAATTTATACACTCTATATCATCAAGAAAAAAATCATTATCTGCAAGTTCTCTCAAAAATTTACTATTTATTTTCATTTCTGATATTCCTCTAAAAGGATATTTAGGTACTAATTGAGCCGTCAAAGTTCCTTTGTGAGGGGAACCTATAGATATTAATCTTCTTGTTCTTTTATATCCATTAAATTTTTGAAGCCAGTGCCTTCCAATTATACCTCCCATAGAAAATCCTAAAATATCTATTTCTTTTTCTAAACCATATTTCTCTAAAATGAATTCATTTAATTTATTAGTCAATTCCAGAATTGAAGTCATTCCATAGGAATGCTTTAGAGTTGGGGCAAAATATTCAATACCAATGTCATCAAGTTTTGAGGTAATTGAAGAAAAAATATTTGAAGTATTCCAAAGACCATGAATCAATATAATGGGATTTCTTTTTTCCAATACTTTAATTATTTTTAAGAATTCTTACTATTGAAACCTTCCCATCGAAACCTGTGATTGGAGGATTGCATTTTGTTAAAATAATTTTAATTTTAGAAAGCTTAAATTCATGATCAATTATTTCTACAATTGCGTTTGAATATTTTTCAATTGTAAAACAATATATTTTTTTTGATTGATCTTTTAAAATTTGAACTAATTTTGAATAGTCAACTGTTTTGTTTATATCATCATTTTCTGTACATTTTTCAAAGTCAGTCCACAAAAATATATCCAAACTATATAGTTGTCCTAATTCCCTCTCTTCTTGAAGAACGCCCACTCTAGCCCAAAGTTGAATATTCTCAATTTTTAAAAATGTTTCCACTTTGAAAAAATTTAAAAATCCTTATGAGTATAGATAGCCTTTCCAGATGAAAAATCATCAACTATATTCCCATTTCCTTTTAGGAAATATTTATATGTAACCAAACCCTCTAAGCCTACAGGTCCTCTTGGGGGAAGAGTTTGAGTGGATATCCCTACTTCAGCTCCGAACCCATATCTAAACCCATCTGCAAACCTAGTAGAGCAGTTGTGAAAAACACCTGCACTATCAACTACATTCATAAATTTATTAGCAGTACCCAAATTCTCAGTAATTATTCCATCTGTATGTTTTGAACTATATTTTTGAACATGTGTGATTGCCTCCTCCAGATCATCAACAATTTTTATCGATAAGATTAAATCTAAATATTCAGTTTGCCAATCTTCTATACTAGCTTCATACTTTAACCCTAATTCAACTGATCTTTTATCTCCAATTAATTTAACATCATTAGAATTAAACAAAGGTATGGCCATTTCTAGAAAAGCTGGTGCGATATCTTTATGTACTAATAAAGTTTCAATAGCATTACATGCAGCAGGGTATTGAATTTTACTGTCCAAAGCAACTGACAAAGCCATCTCTATATTTGCCTCAATATCTATGTACAAATGACAAATCCCATCAGCATGACCTAGCACGGGAATTTTTGTATTCTCTTGAATAAATTTAACTAATTCATTACTTCCTCTAGGAATTATTAAATTAATATATTTATCAAGATTTAACATAGACATACTATCTTTTCTACTTGTTAGTAAACATATTGCATTTTTATCAAGACCTGATTCATTTAAACCTTCTTTCAATGCGTTGACTATTGCAGTATTTGTTAAATTGGCTTCACTACCGCCTTTTAGAATTACTCCATTACCTGATCTTATTGCTAAAGAACTAATCTGCATCACGGCATCTGGCCTTGATTCAAAAATAACCCCTAAGACTCCAATTGGAACAGTTTTTCTCTCTAAGACCAACCCCTTTGAAAGCTCTCTTTTAATTTGAACTTGATTTACAGGATCAGTCAATTCTCCAACTTTTCGTACTCCTTCAATTCCTGAATTTAATTTTTCTTTTGATAACTTTAATCTAGAGAGTAAAGCCTTTGAAATACCTTTTTTTTCTGCACGTTGATAATCCTCATTATTAGCATCTAAAATTTCATTAGTATTTTTTTCTAGATAATCAGCCATAAAATTTAAGGCTTTAATTCTATTTTTATTTTTATTCTGACTTATTTTTATTGATGCCAAACGAACTTGATCAGCTTTTTTTATAAGATCAATATCTGGTTGAGGGACTTCAAAGATATTTGCCATAATATTTTTTAGTTAATTTAATAATAATTCAAATTCAGGATTCTTTAAACTAACTTTCTTTTTGGCTTAATATCTAAAAAATAATTGAATTTGACTTTTCCAATCCCCATTAGAATCATAAGAACCTAATAATTCTAAGTTAGGATTAGCCTGAAAAGTCAAAATTCCTGAAGATGAAAGGTCATCTCTTCCTGGAACGGTTTGAAAGGCAAAATTTATTGCATCAGTAATATCAAGTCCTATTTCAGCCACCCAAGCTTGAGAAGATGATTGCACATCATTTTCTATATCTAAATTTCTATTGGAAAGAATATTATTTAAAGAATCATCATTTTCTATTAACGCTGGATATAGAGAAAACTGAAATCTTTCACTAAAAGCATCTGCATTATTAAGTTGGGAAATAAATGCTCTGTTTATTAAATTTGCTGAGTTACCTCCAATCAACCCAATTATTTGTGATCTGTTATAACTTGGAGTACTCCTAAGTTTGATTCTTTTATTTTCATCTTCAAAAGATAATTGATCTAAAAATCCTTCATAAGAAGCTTCAATTTTGATGAGCCTTGAGTTGCCAATCCCAAATGATCCAAACCTTTTTGAAGTCATATCTGAATCAAGATCCCCTGAAATGTTGAAATCCTTATTATTTTGACTTATAGGTATAATTGAATCAGGAACTTTACTAACCAAAGAAAAATTAATAAATGGAACAACACCACTTCTTGACGCAAATAAAATGTAATTATCTTTATTTTTATCAAGTTTAAACGGTGTAGTATATAGATTTGCTCTACCTTTCTTAAGATAAATAAGACCCCTAGCATTTAGATCTTTTCCTACCTCGCCATTTATAGTAAGGTCTAATTTGGTATCTAAATAAGCTTGAATTATCTCTGAATATTTAAGTTTAAATTCTGGTCCAAGTTTTAATTTAAGATTATTAAAACTCAAATTATCCAAATAATTAGGCAAAGTTTCTCCTAAAAGGACCGAATTCAAAATTGTTTCATTTGAAATTATTTCAATGTTTTCATTATTGTTCCAATAGAGTTCTAGCCAATCTTTTTTATCGTCTTTTCGTATAAAATCATTTTCTTTTTTATTATTTTGATCGGTTCTATTAAAATTAATATATCCATTATTAAAAGATAGAGATCCACCCAAAACAGGATTTTCAAATGATCCACTTAAAACTATATCTGAATCTATTAAAAAATTAAAATTATCTTTTTTAAAAGTAAATCTATTCGTTATCAAATTAATTTCTGACTTCTCTGAATCATTCAGACTATAAAGAGGTAAAGATCCTTTTATAAAAATTTCCCCAGAATCTTCAGACTGTGCATTTAGATTATTGATCTCTAAAGAATCAAAATCAAAAATTATTAAGCTATTAATATCTTTATATATATTGCGGAAAAAATTAATTTCAGAATCTTTAATTACGATAAATCCATTTAATAGAGGTTTATTTAAGGTTCCTTTTAGGAGCATTCTAAGATTCACATCACCTTTTTTAAAGGTAAAGTATTCATCAGCCAAGATATCTATTAACTCAATAAATTTTCCATTCCCAATCAATCTTAGATCTAAGTTATCTGATTTATTTATAGGTATTGAGCCTTCAATATTAATTGGGATTTCAGAATCATTTATTAGAAGGGAAAAATCAATATCAAAAATATAATTATTAAAATCAACTAGTCCTTTATCAAATATTACTATATTATTTTTAATTGATGAATTATTGGAAAAAATTTCACTAGAGAAAGATTGTGTATCAAGATCATAAAATAAATTGATATCCAACCCTCCAAGAAAATCTCTTGATTTGTCTAAAAAGATATTTGCTGTACTTAATGGCAATTTTTTGATTATTAAAGAACCTTTCCCTTTTAATAATCCTCCTTCCAAATCAATAGAAAATTCCTCTTTATTATTCTTATTATCATTGCCAGGTACCTCAAGATAGCCATTTAATTTTGCATTCAATTTGTAATTGACTGGTTTATCGCCATAAATAGTAATTTTTCCGCTATATCTACTTCTAAATTTATTTAAATATTTTTGCAAATTAAATTTATCCTCTAGCACATTACTATTTTCAATAAAGTTATTTATAAAATCAATCCTCTGTTTAAATGATTTATTATCTTTATTTATTTCCAAATCATCCAAAATATTCGATTTACTTATGGGAATAGCTTTTTTATTGTCAAAGTTAAAAATATCAAAAGCGGTCAGAATAGTCCAACCAGTGCTTATATTCGTGAATTCTGAATTAATTAAATTATTTTTATTTGAATCATATTCGACTTCAATTATCCCTCCATCAATTGGATATAACGAAGAGTTTACATAAAAAGAATTATTTTTGACGCTGAAATCAAATAATGAATTTGCTAACTTAATATTTCTATATTTTCCTAAACTCCAAGCAAGTCGTCCATCAAGATTTGAAAGGTCTAAAGATATTGATCCCTCACCATTAATAATTCCATCAACTCTATCGAATTGATTGCTTCCTATTGATAATTCAACTTCATCAAGAGGAAAATTATCCGCTCGCCAATTATAACTATCATCCTCTTTGACTATATCTATAGTCCCTTTATTTGAGTTAAAAACTCTTATAAAATTTGCATTATCTAGTTTAAGATTAGAATCAAACTTTATAGAGAGAAATGAAGGAATGGGGGAGTATCTATTTTTCATATTTAAGAGAAATTTATCATTTTTATTTTTAATATCTCCCTCCCATATTTCTCTAATGCGGACACCTTTAAAGTGAGGGTAATCAATATTAAAGTTTATAGAAATTTCGGGATCATTAATTTTTCCCTTTAACTCTCCTTTAGCAGTAATGAAACCCCTTATATCATTTTTTCTGAAAATATTTAAATTAGATAATTGAGTTCTATTGATTTCAAAACTAGTATCTATATCTCCAAAATTAATACCTCTCCTATCAAACCAA
>QCPU01000024.1 GCA_003212395.1 Prochlorococcus sp. AG-442-B03
CATAAATTTGGTAAATGAATAAAACAATTACTCCATCTTTAGAAACCATTGAAAGAAATTGGTTTTTAGTTGACGCAAAAGATAAGACACTAGGGAGACTTGCTACAGAAATCGCAACTGTATTGAGAGGTAAAAATAAACCAACTTTTACACCTCATTTAGATACTGGAGATTTTGTCATTGTGGTAAATGCCGAAAAGGTTGAGGTAACTGGTAAAAAAGCATCACAAAAGTTGTATAGGAGACATTCTGGAAGACCAGGAGGAATGAAAATTGAAAAATTTGAGTCTCTACAAGAGAGAATTCCTGAAAGAATCATCGAGCAAGCTGTTAAGGGTATGCTGCCACATAACTCTTTAGGAAGACAGCAATTTAAAAAACTAAAAGTTTATAAAGGTGTTGATCATCCTCATGCTGCTCAGAATCCTGTATTATTAAATAGTTAATTTATCAAAATGAATAGTCAAATAAAAAACAAAGCTGTATATTGGGGAACTGGAAGAAGAAAAACTTCAGTAGCTAGAGTTCGCTTAATTCCAGGAAATGGACTAATAAAAATTAATGGTCGCTCTGGAGATGATTACTTAAACTTTAATCCTCTGCACTTAAATTCAATAAAAGCACCTTTGCAAACATTAGGCCTTGAAAATTCTTATGATATTCTGGTAAATGTTTTTGGTGGTGGATTGACTGGTCAAGCAGATGCTATCAAGCAAGGAGCAGCAAGAGCACTTTGCGAATTATCTCCTGACAATAGGAAACCGCTAAAAACTGAAGGCCATCTCAGTAGAGATCCTAGAGCTAAGGAAAGAAGAAAATACGGTCTCAAAAAAGCAAGAAAAGCTCCTCAATTCTCTAAACGTTAAAGGAATTTAAATCATGCCAAAATCAGAAATACACCCAAAATGGTATCCAGATGCAAAAGTTATTTGTAATGGAGAAGTTGTAATGACTACTGGCTCTACTCAGCCTGAATTACATGTTGATGTATGGAGTGGTAATCATCCTTTCTTCACTGGAACTCAAAAGATTCTTGATACAGAAGGTAGGGTTGATAGATTTATGAAAAAATATGGAATGGGTTCAGCTAATTCAGCAACATCAAAAGATCAAAAAGAAGAAAAAGATTCTAAAAAATAGAATTTTCAAAATTAAGCACAATTTCAATTGGAATACTCAACATTAATTGCAAGGTTGAAAACTGCTTCGGAAAGTTTTGAAAATTTGGAATTGCAACTTGCAGATCCTGATATAGCTAATGATCCAAAAAAATTAGAATCCATAGCAAGAGAAAGGTCAAAATTGGAACCTTTGGTGATTGATTTTAATAAGTTGCTTGATACTGATAAAGAAATCGAAGATTCAAAAAATCTATTAAAAGAGAATAGAAATGATAAAGAAATGGAATCTTTGATAAATGAGGAGTTAATAACCCTAGAGGAATCTAAGAGTAAACTGATTCAAAAAATCACAATCGCCTTATTGCCAAAAGACCCAAGAGACGAAAGAAGTGTAATGTTAGAAATCAGAGCCGGTGCTGGAGGTAACGAGGCTTGTATCTGGGCGGGTGATTTAGCAAGAATGTATGAAAGATATGGACAAAAAATTGGATGGTCTGTAAAACCTGTTAGTGCTTCCGAGTCAGATATGGGTGGATTTAAGGAGTTAGTTATCTCCGTTAAGGGCGATTCTGTATATAGTCAACTTAAATTTGAAGCTGGTGTACATAGAGTCCAAAGAGTTCCAGCTACTGAATCACAAGGTAGAGTTCATACCTCTACTGCTACAGTTGCCGTTATGCCTGAGGCTGATCCTGTTGAGGTTAAAATTGATCCAACAGATCTAGAGGTTGGAACAGCACGATCAGGAGGTGCAGGGGGACAAAATGTTAATAAAGTAGAGACAGCTATTGATCTTCTCCACAAGCCTACAGGAATAAGAGTTTTTTGTACTCAAGAGAGATCGCAATTGCAAAATCGCGAACGAGCAATGGAAATTTTAAGAGCTAAATTGTATGAAATTCAATTAAAAGAAGCCAATGCAAAAGAGAGATCACAAAGGCTTTCCCAGGTTGGAACAGGCGATAGAAGTGAAAAAATCAGAACTTATAATTTTAAAGATAACAGGACAACTGATCATAGATTAGGTTCCAATTTTTCTCTTGAGCCAATTCTTGCTGGTCAATTAGAAGAAGTGATTAATGGATGCATAGCGCAAGAACAAAAAAGAATGATGGAAGATTTTAATAAAGAAGTAAATTAAGATTTTTTATTAGATTGAAACCCCTATTACGTATTTACTCCATTCTTTATGCTTGCCAGAGTCAATTTGTCTTGTAGCTTCAAAATTTAGATTACTTAATGGACGATAAGGCCGACGTTTTAAGGGCATATTCGCCTCTTCGGGGGTTCGATTACCTTTTTGTACATTACATCTGAGACATGCTGTTGTAACATTTTCCCAGTTATCTGTTCCACCTCTGCTTCTCGGTAAAACATGATCTATTGATAGGTCACTACCCCTATAGTTACAGTATTGGCAAGAATTATTATCTCTCAGAAGAATATTTTTTCTTGTTAAAGAAACCTCTCTAAAAGGAACTTTGACGTAGTAACGAAGTCTTATAACTGTAGGCAACTTTTTCCCGCTATGAATTGAATATGTTTTATCTTCCTCTAAGCTTTCTGCTTTACCTTTAATCATCAAAATTACTGCTCTTCGCCAAGAAGTAATGTTTAAAGGTTCATAAGATGCATTTAAAACTAGAGTCTGGCCCATGCCAAAATACAATTTACATGTCATGCTAACTGTATATTTCAATAAGCGCATATATTTGTGCAAACTTAATGCAAAATAGGCAAACAAATCAGGTATTTAATTTTGACAAATTTCCAAATTTTGAAAAAGATATAGATCTAAAACAAAGAGCATGGATTGAAGTTAAAGGTAAAGCAATAGAAACAAACGTTAGACAGTTAAGATCAAAATTAAGTAAAAATTGTCAATTTATGGGAGTCGTTAAAGCTGATGGATATGGACATGATGCGAAATTAGTATCAGAGTATGCTATCAAAGGAGGAGCATCTCAATTAGGTGTTGCCACATTAAATGAAGGCATTAAGCTTCGTTCTTCTGGAGTTAAAAAACCAATACTAATCCTTGGAAATATTTATACGAAGAAGGATCTTATTATATGTTTTAAAAATGACCTTATGCCAACTATCAGTAGTATAAGAGAATGTTTAATCTGCAATAACATTGGTAAGCAATTTGGATTGAAATTTCTCTTACATCTTAAAGTTGATACTGGAATGTCAAGATTAGGATTTGAATACAATAAATTTGTTCAGCAATTTGAAAAAATAAAATCTTTTGAGAATATTTTAATAAAAGGAATATATAGTCATTTATCTTCTGCAGATGAAGCTAACGCATTAGATCCTAAAAGTATTACACAGTTACAAAGACTGAAGTTTCATGAATTATTAAAGCAAATTAATCTTGATCGAAATAATGAAATTAAGATTCATTTGGCTAATTCTGCGGGAATGCTTATTAACAAAGATTTTCATTTTCACATGGTACGTGTTGGGCTTTCTATGTATGGATACAGTCCTTTAGACAAAATAGATAAAAATTTATCACTTAAACCAGCTTTATTTTTGAAAGCTAAAGTAGCTTTTATTAGAACTATTGATCCAGGTGTTGGTGTAAGTTATGGAGGCAAATTTGTAAGTCATAGAAAAACTAATTTAGCTGTATTAAGTATTGGATACGCGGATGGAGTACCAAGAAATCTTTCAGGAAAGATAAACGTTATTCATAATGACAAACTTTATCCTCAAGTTGGATCCATAACTATGGATCAAATGATGGTGGACATAACAGGTTCAAGTGAAATTAAAGTTGGTAGTACCATGGTATTACTGGGATCTGATGGAGATAAAACAATTTCTCCTCTTGAATGGGCAAGAAAATCTAATACTATACTGTGGGAAATTCTTTGCTCTTTTAAAAATAGATTACCGAGAGTTCAAGTTGATTAGACATTTCGATTAAATAAAAAATTTTGAATGTTTGCAAAAAAATTGATAATGTATAAGAACTGGAGAGGTGGCTGAGTGGTTGAAAGCGGCTCCCTGCTAAGGAGTTACAGGAGGTAACTTTTGTCGAGGGTTCGAATCCCTCCCTCTCCGTTTTTTAATCGCGGCCAGAGAAGTTCATATACCATCTAAATACTATGCTATGACTACCATGTGGTAGTTTTGAACAGGTAAGGATAATTCATAAGATACCACGAAGTTTCAGTTAATCGGGGGATAATTAAGGGGATAATCCAAATTTAAATGGGTATAATTTTATCCATTGAGTACCATTTAGTGATGGTTTTGTTGATCATTTTTTTGGAATCGATGGGCTGCATTAATCGCCTACTACTTTCATAGTTAAAAGTTAATAATTGACAGTCGATCTAAAATAAGGGGCAATTAGCGCCTTCATTTTGCCAAGTCCGAAGTTAATTCAAATTTTAAAATCAAAAACTCTTTTGTCTGATGAAGAGATAATACCGCTATCAGATTCTGAAGCATGGGCTAAAGTTTATGAAGCTGAAGCAATAATGAGGGCTGAAAGAGAAGCCAAAAGGAAACCTGAAGTTTGTTTTTCTGGATTTAATCGAACGGAAAGAGAAATACTTGAATCATTAGCTATAGAAAAAGGTTTTGAACCTAAAGGTAGTGTTACATCAAGATTGGTTTATTTAATTATTGGGGATACTGCAGGGGAATCCAAAATTGCTAAAGCAGAAAAACAAGGTGTTCAAATTTTAAGAAGAGAAGATTTTGAAAAATTATGAAACGCTTACTACTTGAATGACCAAACTTAAAATAAGTGAATTTAGCCATTGGAACTCTGGAGATGTTCTTCAGAATATTGTTCGTGGTCCATACGCTGAGTGGTTAATTCATCATGCCTTAGGAATTGATACAGGAGAGCATCGTTATCCTTGGGCTGAGTTTGATGTCTCATATAAAAACACAGGATTAGAAGTTAAAGCAGCTGCTTATTTTCAAAGATGGGAGCAAAAGAAACCTTCAATTGTTTTTCCTACACCTAAGAAACAAAAAAATGGAGCTGGATTTGTTTTCTGTTTGTTAGGTAAAGAAGATGATTGGATCACAAGAAGAGAACCTGATCCACTTGATATGTCTGAATGGATTTTCTGGGTTGTAGCTAATAAAGACCTTCCAGAAAGCGAATCTATTTCTCTAATCCCTTTTAAAAAACTTTATGGAGAAGGTATTAGGTTTGATGAGATTCGAGCAGAAGTAGATAAATTAATTAATTGACAGTCGATCTAAAATTGGAAAGATAAAACTCGCTTTTTCATGAATACATTAATAGTTTCTACTTTCGATTGTTCTTTTGAAGATTTCGATAAATTTGTATCAGATTTCCATGAAAAGGAGGGACATAAATATGTCGAAGAATATGAACTCATCAAGGTAAATGAACATAAAAGTCACTTAATACTTGAAGTTAAAGATTTAGAAGGATTTGCTGCTGCTACAAGTAGTCCTGAGATGAAAGAGTGGGATAAAGAAAATGGTTATAAAGATATTTGTTATTCACTAACTCCAGTTGAATAATACGAAACGCTAGGGGATAATTATCCCGACTTCTCTCCAAAAGTTCGTTCAAGAGAAGTCAAAGCCAGTCATTAGGATTTAGGTCCTTCGAATCCCTCTCCGTGATTATTTGGTTTCAGAAAGGTTCATAAAGTCTTAAAAGCATTAATATCATTGAATCTTAAAAATTAAAAGTCTCAAAAATTTTCATAGTATATAAGTTAGTTTCTGCATATAAGGGGATCTTTTAGGGGATATTTCT
>QCPU01000025.1 GCA_003212395.1 Prochlorococcus sp. AG-442-B03
TCCGCTTCGAAGATTTTAGACCAAAATAGCTAAAAATGTGTAATTTTTTTTCTTTAAGTAAACTTATTTTTTGCAATATCGAAGAAAACAACCTCCATGTCTTAATATTTTCTTTGTTATTGAGGATTTAACTTGGTAATAATCGAATGGCTTCTTAACGGAAAAAGATCGAAAGAGGTAGTTTCCTTAAGAGAGGCTAAGTATAGAAGACTGCAATTAGAGGCTTTTGGAGCTGTTATTTATTGGAGCGAAAGAATTTAAGTTTTTAAGGATTAAGATTTAGCAAAAAAAATAAAAGCATTAAATATTAAATAAACTTATCTATTAAATAAAAAATCCTTATTTAAGGATAATAATTTATTGTTCTGTTTTCTTAATTTAAAGGCTTTCAAACTCATAAACCCATTGATTGTTAGAACAAATAAATTCTTTCTTCGTGTAGCTCATCGCAATTTTTTTTTCTTTGTAAGCAACTTCGCTAATAAAAACCGGCCAAATCAATTGGTCTCCATCATATTTGTGGATAATTCCTTGGCTATCAAGAAATAATGGATCTCCTTTCTTAATCAATTTCCAATCTTGGTTTATTCTTTCAGGATGAATTAAGCCATCAATATTTCCTTTTTCATCTCTTGGATAATCTATGCTCCCTTGATGAACATGAACAACCAATTCCTTTGGGAGTTCTATAAGGTGGTTTTTCAATTTATCTATCTCTTCCCTTAAAGATCTAATGATTATTAAGAATCTATTTATGATGTTTTGATCATAAAAATTTTGTGCGACAGCTCCTATTTCAATAACTAAACCACATGGCCAAGCTTCTACAAGAAAACCTGTTTGGGCTTTATCTTTTTCATGCAAATAAATAGGCAACCCAAATTTGTTCTGGAGTAATGCAGCTAAACAAAAATCTTTGAATCTCCTTCCATACAAAACAATGCTAGTTCCCATATTTGCAGTGGTAGTATGCAAATCAATTGCAATTTGACAGGGTTTAGATCCGTCAATTCCAAATTCATCTACTAAAAAATTAGCTCTATTAGTTTCATAAAAGCTATTCTTGTATTGATCAAAATTCTCATTTTTTTTAAAAGATCTATTTAAATCTACATCTATATATCTGCACCCTTTTTCATAGGCAACAGGATTACCTATGATGTACTCGTACTCGATACCATGATTTAAACTATTTTCCTCTCTATTAAATTGCTTAACCGCCCAAACAGGATTAATTTCATTCCCATGTGTACCTGAAACGATAAGTATTCTTTGAACAGTCATTTTTTCTTTAAAAATAAAATTTTATGCAAAATAAATACCTTATAAAGGCCACCAGAAAATTCTGGTTTTGGTTTTGGACCCAATTAATGAATGGCTTCGCACCATCAGATTTACATGGTAATTATAAAAGACCCAAAGGTATAACAATTGATAGTGAATACGAGATTAATAATGAGAATGGACAAATTTATTTATTGGTAGGGCATTCTTGTCCATGGTGTCAAAGAACTTTACTCGTCCACGAAATAAAACATTTATCTAAAAAAGTTAAAGTTATTTTTTTAAAAGCAGATTATGAGCATGGCGAATGGATTTTCAATACAAAGTTTAAGGGATGTATCAGACTTTCAGACCTTTACAAAAAAGCTAATAAAAAGATTATTTTTAGAGCAACATTACCTCTTTTAATTACTTTTGTAAAAGATGAAGTAAAAATTTTGTCTAATGAAAGTTCAGAGATTATAAGACTACTCAATTCAATAGAAATTAAATCAAAAATTCAGATATTAACTATTAAAGACTGTAATCAAAAATTTTTAGATTTAATTAATAACAGCATTAATGATGGGGTATATAAATGTGGTTTCGCTAGAAACCAGTCAGCTTATGAAAATGCAAGTCAAAATCTTTTCGCGGCCATAAATGCAGTTGAAAATTCACTACAGCAAAACGAAGGGGACTGGATATTTGGAGAAGAGTTAACCTACTCAGATATTTACCTTTTTCCAACGCTAATAAGATGGGAATTGATATATAGCAAACTTTTCAAATGTACTGAACAAGAACTATCAAGTTTCGAAAAGATTATTGAATGGAGATTAAAATTCTTTAAATTATCTAACGTAAATAGGACATGCTTCGACATTGAATGGAAAAAAGACTACTACAAAGCTTTGTTCCCTTTAAACCCAAATCAAATAATCCCAGTTTTACCATCTTTAGAGGAAGTAATGAGATTAGAGTCCTAAAAAATATATAAATTAATTTAAAAAAAAAATGATGTTGTAATGAACACTTATTTAGTTCATAGATAATGCAATTTCATTAGAAATTAACTATGTTATGTATGTCTACTAAAGTACGAAAAGCTTAAAATGAAATCCATTGACGAACACATCCAAAAAGATCAATCGGAAATCGAATCTGCAAAAGCAGAGGGCAATCTTCCAAAGGTCAGACATTTAACTGAAGAGCTTAAAGAACTCGAAGAATATAAGGATCATCATCCAGAGGATAAACATGACCCTAATGCTTTGGAACTATTCTGTGATGCCAACCCGGATGAACCAGAATGTCTTGTTTATGATGATTAAGTTTTATTTTGATAGAAAATAAACAATAAAAAAAGGGCTCTAAAAGCCCTTTTTTTATTTATTTAATTCTTTAGTAATCTCTATTAAAGTCGGATGGACTTCCTGTAAGGGAACATACAACAGACTCCTCATTTTTCATTTCCTTGACTTCCACAATTGGTCTTCCCATTTTCTTTAAAACCTCTATATCTTGAATGGTTTGACATCTAGCTATTATTTTTCCTTGTTGATCAAAGCAAGTATAGAAATTCATATTGTGTTTAAAGAAGTATTTTATTTATGACTAATTTTCATGATTAAATCAAGTGTTTTTTACAAAAAAATTTTTAATTTAAGTTAGATCCTTTTCCATACTTCAGAGAGCAGTGAAGATAATCCTTTCTTTAAAGATGAAGAAATAACTAAAACTTTCTTTTTAGATAAATCTTCTAACTTTTTTGAAATTATTTTCAAATAATCATCATCTGCCAGCTCCATTTTATTCAATACTATTATCCTATCTTTATCTAAAAGACCTTTCCCATATTTTTTTAATTCCTGCTCAATTATCTCAAAATCATGTAAAGGATTTTCTGCAATTGCATCAATTAAGTGAACAAGTATTTTCGTTCTTTGGATGTGCCTTAAAAAATCATGGCCTAAACCTACTCCATCAGCTGCCCCTGATATTAATCCAGGAATGTCCGCAAAAAGGCAACCATTCCCATCAACTTTTCTTACTACACCTAAGTTAGGTATTAAAGTTGTGAAAGGATAATTTGCAATTTTTGGACGGGCAGATGATACAACAGAAATCAAAGTACTTTTTCCTGCATTTGGAAGGCCTATAATCCCAACCTCTGCAAGAAGTTTTAGTTCTAATTGAACCTCCCATATCTCACCATCTTTTCCTTCAGTGAATGATTCTGGGGCTCTGTTTTGATTACTTAAATAGTAAGCATTACCATTGCCACCTCTTCCTCCAATGGCAATAGTTAAACTCTGTTTGTCTTTAGTTAAGTCTCCTAAAATAATGCCGGTTTTAATATCCCTTATTTCTGTACCGCAGGGTACTTTAAGGATTGTATCCTCACCTGAAGCACCTGATCTCTTATTAGGACCTCCTTTGCATCCATCTTCAGCAATTATTTCACGTTTGAATTTGAAATCTAATAATGTTTGAAGATTATTATCAGCCACCAAAATAACTGAACCCCCTCTGCCACCATTTCCCCCCGAAGGTCCTCCAGCAGGAACGAATTTTTCTCTTCTAAATGAAACTATCCCATTTCCACCTTTTCCAGCTTTAAGAATAATGTTGGCTTGATCAATAAATTGCACTTAATACGCTTATTAAATTGTTTTCTAGCTATTTTAAATTTTATTTTATCCACACAATACTGCAACCAGAGCCACCCTCGTTATTGGCTGCATCTTCAATCTTATCAACATAATTTAAACCTGATAACCAATTTCTTAGTCCTTTTTTTAATTTACCTGTGCCAATTCCATGAACAATCCATAGCGGTCCATGAAATTTTCTAATTTTCTCCTCAATAATTATTTCGGCTTCATGAACTCTTAACCCTCTTACGTCAATTGTATTTTTACTCGTTCTAATTTTAGAAAAAGAAAAATCTTCTCTTGTAGAATTGATCTCAATTTTTGACCTTTTGAAATTCGGCTTTTCTCCATTAATACCTTCAAAGTCATTTACAGATAATGTGCTTCTAAATGAACCACATTTAACTTCATAAAAACCACCTTTTTTATCTAAATCTACAATTTGTCCAGTACTATTTAGACTTTTAATTCTTACAAAATCGCCTACCTGAGGATTCCATGATAATGACTTTTCAAATTTTTTTTGGGCTAAATGTTCCGTCTCAATTTCCTTTAATCTTTTTCCAATAATTCTCGTATCCTCTCCATTAACATTTTTATCTCTTAATTTTTTAATCAAATCGATTACCTCTTTTTTAGCCGATACAATATGTTTTGATAATTTAGACCTTTCAATTTCCTGGATTTTTTCAGCATTTATTTTTTGATATTCATAATTTCTCTTCAGTTCATCATGTAATATTTCAGTCCTTGCAATCAATTCTGCAGCCGCTTCTGCAGAATTTTGTTGTTTAATCCTCTCTTCCTCAAGTCCTCTAATAATACTGTTAATATTGTCAACTTGTTTTGGCTTTAGATAATTTGCAGCTGCATTGAGTATGCTTTCATCTAGACCAATTCTCTTTGAAATTGACAAAGCATTACTTCTACCAGGGATACCCCAGTTGAGTATATATTTTGGCTTCAAAGAATCCTCATCAAAAGCAACTGATACGTTTTCAAATCTTGAGTCGTTATATTTTAAAGCCTTAATATCTCCATAATGTGTAGTTGCTAAAGTGATATCAGATTTATTTGCAAATTCTTTTAATAAAGCCATCGCAAGAGCACTTCCTTCAAGAGGATCTGTGCCAGATCCAATCTCATCTAACAAAACAACTGATAATCCTTTCTTATAATCAAGTGAATCCAATATCTCTTTTATGCGGGATATATGCCCACTGAAGGTAGATAAATTTTCTTCTAATGATTGATTATCTCCTATATCCACATATATATTTGGACAAAAAGGGATAATAGGATTATTAGTTGAAGGTATCAATAATCCTGCTCTAGCCATAAGTAAAGACAAGCCCAAACCTTTTAAAGCTGCCGTTTTACCTCCAGTATTTGGACCTGTAATAGCTACAACCTTAATATTTCTATTTATATAAAAATCGACAGCTACTGGGGGAGGGGCTCCTTTTTTCTTATGTTCCCAAATCAATAACGGATGAGAAAAACCAATTAAAGAAATAATAGGATTTTTCTCAAACGTAGGAGTTTTGCCTCCAATCCATTTCGAATATCTTGAACGAGTTAGAGCATTTTCTAATCTCAATAAAATGGATGCCATTTCAATGAGATTTTCTGAATTAGCACTAACAACCTGGGACCATTTCTTAAGTAATTTAAATTCTTCTGCTGTTATCCTAGCTTCTAAAGAAGCAATCTTATTTCCTTTAGTTACTACAGTTTCAGGCTCAAAATATACTGTATTTCCTGAAGATGAAGAGTCATGAATTATGCCCTTAAATTTATCTACATAATTAACTTTTACTGCTAAAACAGGCCTTCCATATCGATCTCCAATAGTAGTATCTTGCAAATAAACTAAATTCTTTTGAATAAATTTCTCAACTAATATTTTTCTTTCAAGTTTCTTAGATAAAAATTCTTTTCTAAGA
>QCPU01000026.1 GCA_003212395.1 Prochlorococcus sp. AG-442-B03
GATAGTTCGTAAATTCTGATTTTATCGCTGATAGTCATTTAATCTGATTTGTACTCTTTTTGGAAATTAAAGAGGATTTAATTTAATTATATTCCCTTATTGGGATAGTCATTGTAGCTTGTAATTTCTTTTTGAAAAATATCAATAAATTCAGGTTCTAAAGATGTTTTTAAAGCTTTTTGAAGCTTTTTCTTGATCTTGGAATCTGAGTAACATTTTTTTTGACTTGCAAATGTAGGCTGATCGCCCCATTCCTTTTTGAAACATAATACCTTGCTTATGATCTTTAGTAATCTTTATAAGATGTTTCCTGTCAAATGTTTTTCTACATGATATGCATATACGCATAACAGGGGCTTGTCGTATCACCGTTTTCTTTCCTCTTTGGCCGATATTTCATCATTTTGAACAGTTTCTAATTGATCACTATCTGAGAAGGAATCTTCTTCATATGCTTCTTGTCCATATTCTTCATCATCTTCAGGAAGGGGATAAAGCTCTCTTAATCTTGCATCTTCTGCAGCACGCTCAGCTTGTTCTGCTTCTAATCTAAGCTCAGCTTCTCGCTGGAGATTTTCTTCATCTTCCCTTTGAATGATTAATTCAGAGACTGCAGCATCTTCTGCTTCCTGATCGTATTCATGTGAGTTTTTAACATCAATTTTCCAACCAGTTAATCTTGCTGCAAGTCTTACATTTTGTCCTTCTCTACCAATTGCGAGACTCAATTGATCGGGAGGAACTAGTACGTGGGCGTGTTGACCTTGTGGGTCAACAAGTCTCACGAGATCGACTTTGGCAGGACTTAAAGAGTTTAAAATATACTGTATTGGGTCAGACGACCATTTAATAACATCAATTTTTTCTCCTCTTAATTCATTTACTACTTGTTGTATTCTTGCTCCTCTCGCTCCAATACAGGCTCCTACAGGGTCTACCTCTTGTTCAACGCTGTCAACAGCTACTTTTGTTCTTGGTCCAACAGCTCTTGAAGGAGGATTAGCTTCTCTAGAAACCGCAACAATTTTTACTGTTCCTTCTTGGATTTCTGGGACTTCATTTTCAAATAAATAAACGACTAATCCAGCATTGGCTCTACTTACAAAAAGTTGTGGTCCTTTTCTGGCTATTTCGCTAACTTCTTTTAAGAATACTTTGAAAGTTGCATTAGCTCTGTAATTGTCATTTGGTAATTGATCTCTTTTTGGAAGTTCTGCTTCTACTTCAGGTCTACCAATTCCCGAACTAACTCCCATAATTACTGATTGTCTTTCAAATCTTATAACTCTTGCAGTTAAAACAGGATCTTCCAAATCTGCAAATTCTTCTTGGATCATTTTTCTTTGTTGATCTCTTAATTTTTGGGCTAAAACTTGCTTTGTTGTAGTAGCAGCCATTCGCCCAAAATCCTCTCTTTCTGGAGTAACGTCTAAAACAACCGTGTCGCCTATTTGAGCATCATCAGCTACTTGTTTAACTTCTAATAAAGATATTTGATGATCTTCGCTTTCAACTTCTTCTACAATTACTTTACTTGATAAGATTCTATAACCTTCTTCATCTAAATCTAGTCCAACATCAAAATTACTAAAGTATTCCTCATCAAATGGATCTTCGTTGATTCCAATGTAAAAAGTTCTTCTATATTTTTCGTAACCTTTTAATAGAGCTTCGCGTAAAGCAGCTTCTACGATATTAGGAGGTAACTTTTTTTCCTCACTAATATCTTCAATTAGATTGTTTAAACCTGGGAGAATAACTAATGCCATCTATGATGGGAAAATGGATAATGGTTGAAAATAATTAATCTTTTAATGTGCAAAGACTAATCTTTAATACTTCATCAAAAGGGATTTTTGTTATCTTCCCTTTTATGTTAATGGCTAAAAAATCTTTAGATTTTTCATAAAGTAAACCATTAAGAAATTTTTTTTTGGAATTTTTCTGGTTTAACTGAACATTAACTGGAAAACCCTTAAAAGTTTTGAAGTCTCTCTCTGAGGTTAGTTCATCACTGACCCCTTGACTACTAATTTCTAACACATATGAACAATTTAAAAGATTTGAATTTTCTATTTCTTCAGATGCTGGGGTATTTAATAAGGCACAATCTTCAAGTGATATATCATCACCATTAGTTTTTTTTATAATGATTTTTACAACTATCGGATTTTGATTGGTTTGAATATTTAAACTGCATATTTTGAGATCACATTTATTGGCAACTTTTTTTAATAGAGACTCTAGTTTACTTTTGTTTTCTTTATTCAATGTTATCTAGATAAATTGATTCAAAATAATTTTTACATATAAAAAAAATTTTTCTATAGAAAAGATTCGAAAATTTGTATTTTATGGATGTAAACAAAAAAACAACAATAATATATTTCTTCAATTAGATTTAAATTATTAGTTAAAAACTTTTATATAAATGAATTTTTTAAAGATTAGATTTATTAATTTAATCCGTATATTCATTATTTTTTGTTTTTGTTTAGTTAATTTCTTTCAAGTAGGAGAGGTTTTAGCTTTGGCTTCTTTTGAAAGTCATAACTTCGTATCATCTGCGGTGAAAAATGTTGGACCTGCAGTTGTAAAAATCGACACTGAGCGATTGATAGAGAGGCGGCAATTTGATCCCACTTTATTGGATCCTTTATTGAGGGATTTACTTGGAGAGCAAGGAATCATCCCTGAGCGAGAGAGGGGTCAAGGATCTGGTGTAATCATAAATCAGAATGGTTTGGTTCTTACAAATGCTCATGTAGTTGAGAAAGTGGATGATGTTTCAGTAACTTTGGCAGATGGAACTATTTGTGATGGTCAAGTTATGGGAGCTGATGCAGTAACTGACTTAGCTTTAGTAAAAATCAATAACTCTAAAAACTTTAGTTTTGCTCCACTTGGAAATTCTGAAGATCTTGAAGTTGGAGATTGGGCAATAGCTCTTGGGACTCCTTATGGTCTAGAAAAAACAGTTACCTTAGGTATTGTGAGTAGTCTTCATAGAGATATTAATAGTCTAGGGTTTTCAGATAAAAGGCTTGATCTTATTCAGACTGATGCTGCAATAAATCCGGGGAATTCAGGAGGACCACTTATTAATTCAAATGGTGAGGTAATAGGAATCAATACATTGGTTAGAAGTGGTCCTGGAGCCGGTCTAGGTTTCGCAATACCTATTAATCTTGCTAAAAGTGTTTCAGACCAGCTTCTAAAAAATGGGGAAGTTATTCATCCATATTTGGGGGTCCAATTGATTTCTTTGAATCCTAAAATTGCTAAAGAACATAATCAAGATCCAAATTCATTAGTTCAATTACCAGAAAGAACTGGAGCTCTAATTCAATCAATTATTCCTAATAGTCCTGCTGAAAAAGCTGGTTTAAGAAGAGGAGATTTAGTAATAGCAGCGGAAAATATTTCTATTGAGGAACCTAAAGCTTTGCTAGATGAAGTAGAAAAAGCTCAAATAGGCAAAGTATTCCTCCTAAATGTTTTAAGAGACAACAAAGAGATACAGATAAATATCAAGCCAGAACCTCTGCCAGGTTTGACATAAATCACCCTTTGAAATTTAATAATCTATAAACTTAGAAAAAAAAGATTTTGGATTCACAAACTCAAATGAAAAAAATAGTTGCTGATGCAGCAATTAGGGAAGTAAAGAGTGACATGATCCTTGGATTAGGATCTGGATCTACAGCTGCTCTTATGATAAAAAGCCTTGCAGATGAAATACATTCTGGAAAACTTCAAAATATAAGAGGTGTTGCAACTTCCTTTCAATCAGAAGTTTTAGCGCTCGAACTAGATATCCCGCTTCTTGATTTAGCTTCAGTTTCTCAAATCGATTTAGCTATTGATGGGGCAGATGAAGTTGATCCGAGATTTCAATTAATAAAAGGAGGTGGAGCATGTCATGTAAGAGAAAAGTTAGTAGCATCTAAAGCTAATAAATTGTTGATTGTTGTTGACGAAACCAAACTTGTACAAAACTTAAATCAATCTTTCCCTTTACCTGTAGAGGTTCTTCCAAATGCTTGGAAACAAGTTCAGGAAGTTATCTCAGAGATGAAAGGTAGTTCTACTTTAAGAATGGCTAATAAAAAAGCTGGTCCAGTGGTTACTGATCAGGGCAATCTAATTCTTGATGTATTGTTTAATGATGGTATAAAGGATCCAAAAGATATTGAGTTGAATCTAAATAATATCCCGGGTGTATTAGAGAATGGATTATTTGTCGATCTTACAGACAAAGTATTGGTTGGCAGAATTGAAAACAATATTCCAGTTGTTTATTCTCCCTCAAAAATTAGCTAATCTTTTAACCTTATCTCTACTGAGTTAGCATGACTGTGTAAGCCTTCACTCTTAGCAAGATTAATAATATCAAGGCCGTTAGCTTTTAAACTTTTTTCATTAAATTCTATTATTGAAGTATTTTTCATAAAAGTTTCAACTCCTAAAGAACCGCTAAATCTAGAATTTCCTGATGTTGGTAAAGTATGATTTGGTCCAGCCAGATAATCTCCCACAGCTTCTGGCGTCCATTTCCCTAAAAATATTGCTCCTGCATTTTCTATACCGTGAAGAATCTTTTTGGAATCCAAAGCTAAAATTTCTAAGTGTTCTGGGGCAAAAGTATTGCTTAGTTCAATACATGATTTATAGTTCTCGCAAATAACAATTAACCCCCAATTTTTTATTGACTGTAAGCAAATTTCTTTTCTTGGATGATTATCTATTCTTTTATAAATTTCCTCTAAGACTTCTTTTGCCTGATTATTTGAAGTAGTTAGAAGTATTGAAGAAGCTAAAGGATCATGCTCTGCTTGTGCTAGAAGATCAGATGCTATATGAGTACTTTTAGCTGTTTCATCTGCAATGATTAATATTTCACTTGGACCGGCTAAAGAATCAATTCCTGTAGAGCCATAAATTAATTTTTTTGCAGTGGTTACATAGATATTACCTGGACCTGTAATAACATCAACTTTATTAATTTGATCTGTACCAAATGCTAAAGCACCAATTGCTTGAGCTCCTCCAATTCTAAAAACTTTATTGATTCCTGATAAGTGAGCTGCAGCTAAAACAGTTTTGTTTATTTCCCCTTCTCGATTCCCAGGAGATACCATTATTATCTCTTCTACTCCTGCTACTTTTGCAGGTATTGCATTCATTAATACAGTACTTGGATAAGCAGCTCTACCTCCAGGGATATAAATTCCTGCATTTTTTACTGGTCTCCATTTTCTTTGGACTATATCGCCATGTTCTCCTCTTATAGTGAAGGATGACGGGATTTGTTTTTCATGGAATTTTTTAATTCTTTTATGGGCTACCTCAAGTGAGCGCTTTAAATTGTTATTAATTTCATTCCATGCATTCTTTAACTCCTCTTTACTAACTTGCATAGGTTCAGGGTCGAAACCATCAAATTTTCTGGTATATTTTTCTACTGCTTTATCTCCATAATTTTTTACTTCTTGAAGAATATCTTCGACTATTGCATTTATTTTGTTATTGTTATCTGAATTAGTTCGAGTAGAAATCCTTTTTAATTCTTGGATAGCGTCTTCATTATTATTTATGATCTTCATATTCTTAATTTTTCAAATTGAAAGGCTCGAGACCAAGTTAATAACTCCTAAATTATATATGATTGATTACTAGTCGATCTATTTGTTATGATTAAGATCTTATATTAATCTATCCTCTGTGGCCAATAACAAATCTGCAAAAAAGAGAATTCAAATTGCT
>QCPU01000027.1 GCA_003212395.1 Prochlorococcus sp. AG-442-B03
AAATTGGACTTATTAGTTGAAAGAATATCTCCATCATTTAATTTGCCCTCTCTAGGTAATTCTAAAATTATTTCTTGATTACAATCAGTTAATCTTTTACCTCGTAAGATTCTTCTTTCATCTGAACTTAGGGTAAGTTTTAAAAATGAACCTAATCGAGGTTTTTCCTTTATCCAATCAGTTACAACTATTTGTTTATTCATTTTCATAATCAAAATTTTTGGTTACTTTAATTTAGTAATTAAAGAAAACAATTTATGATTAAAACTTCTTGGGAAGGTAATTGTTTCTTAAATTTTTATAATAATAAAGCAAGTTTAGGAAATGTTGATAAAACAATTTTTAAATCTAAATCAACTTCTCCTTATAAATTATTAAAGTCTACTCATGATCAGGAGGGCAGATGCATTTTACCTGTTCTTCATACTGCAGGGGGATTGGTTGGAGGGGATTTACTTGAGTTTGAGGTAAATCTTGAAAAAAACTCTAAAGTATTGTTGACTACTTCTTCAGCTCAGAAAGTATATGGATCAGTTGGAATATCTAAAATTAATCCAAAAGGAACTTTTTCAAAACAAAAAAATCTCATAAAGATTCTTGATAATTCTCATTTGGAATATCTCCCCCAAGAAACAATTATCTTTGCAAATGGTTTATATGATCAAAAGTTTAAAGTAATTATTTCAGAAACTTCAAGTTTTTTATTTACTGATTTAATAAGACTTGGAAGATCTTCTTCAGGAGAATCTATTGAAAGTGGAGTTTTTAGGTCTAAATTAGAAATTATGAGAAATAATGATTTATATGATGATTGGGAATATGTGGATCAAATTGAATTATCTAAGGCAAGTTATGTGGCCAAGTCAGGTATGGATTACATGCCTGTTTTTGGATCCTTAATTTGGATTTGCGAAAAAGATTTTTCCAAGTCAAAAATAAATAATCTTGTGGAAAATATAAAAAAGATTTTTAATGAAACTGATAATAATTTATCTATTGGAATCCTTGAAAATGGAATCTCTATACGATTCCTCGGAAGTTCTTCTCAAGATGCTAGGAAATGTTTTTTTTGTATTTGGAAACAAATTAGGTCTGTTTGTGGATTTTGTGAGCCAAAATATCAAGGTGTATGGCCTTTACAAGATTCTATGAATTATTAATTATGTTCAGAAAGAACCTTTTTTAAGAATTTATAGATTAGTTTTTTATTATGCATCTTTCACCTCAAGAAAAGGATAAATTATTGATTTTTTCTGCTGCGCTCTTAGCTGAAAGAAGGCTTAGTCGAGGTCTTAAGCTTAATTATCCTGAAACAATTGCTTTTTTGAGTTTTCAAGTTCTTGAAGGGGCTCGTGATGGAAAAAGTGTAAGTCAATTAATGTCAGAGGGCACTTCCTGGCTTTCAAAATCACAAGTTATGGAGGGCATTCCTGAAATGGTTGATGAAGTTCAAATAGAAGCAGTTTTCCCTGATGGCACTAAGTTAGTTACTATACACAATCCAATTAATTAGTTATGAGTAATTTAATTCCTGGCGAAATAATTTCTGAACAAGGTGAAATCGAATTAAATCTTGGTAAGGAAGTTAAAACAGTAAAAGTATCTAATTCTGGAGATAGACCAGTGCAAATTGGATCTCATTATCATTTTTTTGAAGCTAATAAGGCTTTAATTTTTGATCGAGAATCAACACTTGGTATGCGTCTTGACATTCCTGCAGGAACAGCAATTAGATTTGAACCTGGAGATACAACTGATGTCAAATTAGTTCCATATAAAGGTTTAAGAATTGTATATGGTTTTAATTCATTAGTTAACGGATCTTTAGATACTTAAAATTATGTCCTATAAAATTGACAGAAATACTTATGCTCAAACTTATGGACCCACTACTGGGGATAGAGTAAGGCTCGCTGATACAGAACTTTTTATTGAAGTAGAAAAGGATTTAACTACTTACGGAGATGAAGTTAAATTTGGAGGAGGTAAAGTTATTCGAGATGGGATGGGACAGTCTCAAGTAAGGAGAGGAGATGGAGCTGTAGATACAGTAATAACTAATGCTTTGATCGTAGATTGGTGGGGAATAATTAAGGCGGATGTGGGTATAAGAAATGGAATGATTTTTGAAATTGGTAAGGCTGGTAATCCTGATATACAGGATAATGTCGACATTGTTATTGGTGCCTCAACAGAGGTAATTGCTGGAGAAGGCCACATTCTTACTGCAGGTTCAATAGATACCCACATTCACTTTATCTGTCCCCAACAAATTGAGACAGCACTAGCATCGGGAATTACAACTATGTTGGGAGGAGGGACTGGACCTGCAACTGGCACAAATGCTACTACTTGTACTCCCGGCTCTTTTCATATTTCAAGAATGCTTCAATCTGCAGAAGCATTTCCCATGAATTTAGGTTTTTTTGGAAAAGGAAATTCAACAAACGAGAGTAATCTTATTGATCAGGTTGAAGCTGGGGCATGTGGATTAAAGCTTCATGAGGATTGGGGAACGACTCCCTCTACAATAAATTCTTGTCTTAATGTTGCAGATAAGTTTGATGTTCAAGTATGTATTCATACTGATACTTTGAATGAGGCAGGCTTTGTCGAAGATACCATCAACGCTATTTCAGGAAGAACTATTCATACTTTTCATACCGAAGGAGCAGGTGGAGGTCATGCTCCAGACATTATTAAAATTTGTGGTGAAAAAAATGTTCTTCCAAGTAGTACTAATCCAACAAGACCCTACACAAAGAACACATTAGAAGAACATCTTGATATGTTAATGGTTTGTCATCATTTAGATGCTAAAATCCCAGAAGATATTGCATTTGCTGAATCAAGGATAAGAAGAGAGACTATTGCAGCCGAGGATATCTTGCATGATATAGGGGCCTTTTCAATTATTGCTAGTGATTCACAAGCTATGGGAAGAGTTGGGGAAGTAATCACAAGAACTTTTCAAACTGCTCATAAAATGAAATTGCAAAGAGGGCCGCTATCGCAAGATTCTGATAGAAATGATAATTTCAGAGTTAAGAGATATATTTCTAAAGTTACAATTAATCCTGCAATAGCGCATGGTATTGATAAACATGTTGGGTCTATAGAAAAGGGTAAAATTGCTGATTTAGTATTGTGGAAACCTTCCTTTTTTGCGGTAAAGCCTGAATTAGTTGTTAAGGGAGGATCTATAGTTTGGTCCCAAATGGGTGATGCAAACGCTTCAATTCCTACTCCAGGTCCTATACATGGTCGACCTATGTTTGCAAGTTTCGGCAAATCTCTAATTAAGAGTTCTTTTACTTTTTTAAGTAAAATTTCAATTGATCAAAATATTCCAAATAAATTAGGATTGCAAAAGAATTGCATTGCTGTAGAAAATACAAGAAACATCAATAAATCACACTTAAAACTCAATTCTAAACTGCCAAATATTTCAGTTGATCCTCAAACCTATGAAGTTTTTTCCGATGGAGAACTTCTTACTTGTGAACCACTTGATGTAGTCCCTATGGCTCAAAGGTACTTTTTACTTTAGAAGTTTTTAATTAATTCTTTTTCACTTATCTTTATGTCCTTTGAACCAGCAATTGCCAAATCTTCTTGGAGTTTGTTCTCACATGATAGAACTCTTGACCAACTTGGTAACTGCTGTGTCGTGGGGCAAGCTAAGTAATCTTCTGTAGCTGGTCTCAATAGTTTCGCAAATTTTTGTACTGATAGTTCCTCTTCGTGCCTATCGTATGGAAGTTGATTAACTGCTGAATCTAATCCAAATTGTTTTACCCGATCTTCTCCAACTCTTTTGTAGAGAACTTCTAAAGTTGCTAGTTGAGTACTTGTTAAGGTCTCAGCTTGATGTTCCATGAGACCTCTTAAAACGCTTGAAAGTATTTCTGTACACATTTTTTGCAATCCTTCTTTCGAAGAATCACCAATATTCTTATGTTTATGATCAAACAAACCTAGGTCAACTTGAGCTATTTTGGAGGTTCTCACGTTTCTATAAACCTCTGATAATAGACCTATCTCTAAACCCCAGTCACAAGGAATTCGTAAATTCATTGCGAGGTCTTTGGTAAAAGCAAACTCTCCTGCTAATGGATATCTAAATGATTGAAGATATTGTAAAAAGGGGCCCTTCCCAACTAACTGCTCAAGACTTGCTAATAAAGGACCCACAAATAATCTTGTAGCTCTACCTTGCAATTGATTTGTTTCTAAGGATAACCTGCTGTAAAAGGCCTTTACATAAGATATTCCAAATGATTCATCTAGAAGTGGAAGTATCATTCTTGATGGATACAAAGGACTGAAAGTTCTTATATCAGCATCAAAAAGAGCAACAACTTCTGATTTTCTAGTCGCAACTCCTATGCCTTGCCAGACAGCCCATCCTTTACCTGGAGTTCCTAAAAGTTCTAACCCATTTTTTTCTTGACTTTTTAACAGCTCTATTACCGAGGGAGAATTAGTCCATTGAACGTGCACAGGGAATGGCATTGAGTCAAAAAATGATTTTGCTGCTTTAACTTGCTCAACAGTTTTTGCTGAGAGAGCAATAACTAATTCATTTAAACCTGTAAGGGTTTTTAAAACTTCTCTTATATCTTTTAATGCTGGACGCTCAAACTCTTCGTATAAGCAAGGTATTAAAATACTAGTTGATCTCTTTTTAAGACTTTTGTTTAATTCTTTAAGTAAATTTCTTGTAACTCCATATTCATGTATTGTTGTGATTAACCCTTGTTGAAAGTCCATTTTCTAAATGATGTGCAGAATAGTATTAATACTTCGATGATTTTTTCAAAGTGAAGCAAATTGATTCAGAGAAAAAATTAGATAGATTAAAAGTTGGTAAATTGTTAAAAACA
>QCPU01000028.1 GCA_003212395.1 Prochlorococcus sp. AG-442-B03
CCAATAGAGATGTAGCACCAGATGTTTTTTTTCAGGATATTGAACAACTAGAAATCATTTTAGAAGAAAGCCTTAATTTACCAATTTTTAAATCTCCAGGATACGAAGCAGATGATCTCCTAGGCACAATTGCAAATGATGCTTCTTCTAAAGGATGGTGCGTGAATATTCTTTCTGGAGATAGAGACTTATTTCAATTAGTAGATGATCAAAAAGATATTTATGTACTTTATATGGGTGGTGGTCCATATGCGAAAAGTGGTAATCCTACTCTTATGAATGAAAATGGAGTAAAAGAAAAATTAGGTGTTGCGCCAGAAAGAGTAGTTGATCTTAAAGCCCTAACTGGTGATAGTTCTGATAATATTCCGGGCATTAAAGGGGTAGGTCCAAAAACTGCAATTAATCTACTAAAAGAGAACGACACTCTTGATGGAATCTATCAGGCTTTGGACAAGATTCAGCAGAACAACGATAAGAAATATAAAGGATTTATAAAAGGTTCAGTTATAGAAAAGCTCAGAAACGATAAAGATAATGCTTTTCTTTCCAGGACATTAGCAAAAATAAATACTGAAGTGCCTTTGATATTAAGTGATGGTTATGAATTAAAAAATATAAATCAAGAACTCCTCTCAGAGTCACTGCAAAAACTTGAATTATCAACGCTACTCCGGCAAATTGATATTTTCAATTCAACTTTTAGTAAAGGTGGTTTTGACAAAAATAACGTAGCTAAAGAGGAGGAGAAAGATCCAAAGGTCTCTAGTAAAAGTGAATTAGAAAATAGTGAAAATAAAATCCCTAAAATCAAAGTAACTGTTGTAAATGATTTTGAATTACTTGATAAATTAATTCAAAGATTAGAAAAGACCAATGAGATAGTTTCTTTAGATACAGAGACTAATAGTTTAAATCCTATTGATGCGGAACTTGTTGGGATAGGGCTATGTCTTGGAGAAGAAACTGATGATTTATTTTATATACCTCTTGGTCATCAAACAAAAAAAGAGACCCCAAATCAATTATCTATTGAAGAAGTTTTCTCAAAACTAAGAACTTGGATAGAAGATCCAAAAAAAGAAAAGGCACTCCAAAATTCTAAATTTGACAGGCAAATATTTTTTAATCATGGACTTGATCTAAAAGGCGTAGCCTTTGACACCTTATTAGCAGACTATCTTCTAAATAATCAGGAGAAGCATGGGTTAAGTGAAATTAGTTTTAGATTATTTGGATTTAAACCTCCTTCATTTAAGGAAACAGTTGGAAAAAATAAAGACTTTTCATTTGTTGATATTGATGAAGCTAGTATTTACTGCGGTTATGATGTATTTCTAACTTTTAAGATTGTCAATATTTTTAAAGAAAGATTTTCAACAGAAAAAAATGAATTAATCAAATTATTCAAAGAAATCGAGCTGCCCTTAGAGCCGGTATTGTCACAAATGGAAATGAATGGGATAACCATTGACATCCCTTATTTAGATAAACTCTCAAAAGAACTAAAAAGTACCTTAGAAAATATTGAAAGTAAAGTTTATGAATTAGCAGAGGAGACTTTTAATCTATCTTCACCAAAACAACTTGGTGAGATCTTGTTTGAAAAATTAAATTTGGATAAGAAAAAATCACGGAAAACAAAAACAGGATGGAGTACAGATGCAGTAGTTCTTGAAAGATTAATCGACGAACATGAAATAATCCAACATTTAATAAAACACAGAACTCTTAGCAAATTACTTAGCACCTATATTGATGCTCTTCCAAATCTTATAAATGAAAAGACAGGAAGAGTTCATACAAACTTTAATCAAGCTGCTACAGCGACTGGGAGACTAAGTAGTAGCAATCCTAATCTTCAAAATATCCCGGTTAGGACTGAATTTAGTAGGAGAATCAGAAAAGCATTCTTGCCTGAAAAAAATTGGAAACTTTTATCAGCTGATTATTCTCAGATCGAATTAAGAATACTTGCACATTTAGCGGATGAAGAAATACTAATTAATGCGTTTCATAAAAATGATGACATTCATTCTTTGACTGCAAGATTAATTTTCGAGAAAGAAGAAATATCATCCGAAGAAAGGAGAGTTGGGAAAACAATAAATTTCGGAGTTATCTATGGTATGGGTATAAAAAAGTTTGCTCGTTCAACAGGAGTAAGTACTCCAGAGGCAAAAGAATTCCTAATAAAATACAAAGAAAGATATTCAAAAATTTTCAAATTTCTTGAACTCCAAGAAAGGTTAGCCTTATCAAAAGGATATGTAAAAACAATTTTTGGTCGAAAGAGAGAATTTAAGTTTGATAAAAATGGACTTGGAAGATTAATAGGGAAAGATCCTTACGAAATTGACCTGCAATCTGCAAGAAGGGCTGGCATGGAAGCACAGTCATTAAGAGCCGCAGCTAATGCACCAATTCAGGGTTCAAGTGCAGATATTATTAAAATTGCAATGGTTCAACTAAATAAGAAATTCATAGAAATGAATGTTCCCGCAAAAATGCTTTTGCAAGTACATGATGAATTATTGTTTGAAGTTGAACCGGATTCTTTGGAAATTACGACGAAATTAGTAAAGAGGACTATGGAAGATTGTGTAAAATTAAATGTGCCTCTTTTAGTTGATATTGGTATTGGAGACAATTGGATGGAGACAAAATAAACCTTATGAAATACTTAATTTAAGATGATCAAATTTTTTAATACTTTAAGCAGAAGAGTTGAGGTTTTTAAGCCTATTGATGATGTAGTAAAAATTTATTGTTGTGGAGTAACTGTTTATGATTTATGTCATCTTGGTCATGCAAGAAGTTATATAGCTTGGGATGTATTGAGAAGATTTTTAATTTACAGTGATTACAAAGTGAAGTATGTTCAAAATTTTACAGATATTGATGACAAGATCTTAAAAAGAGCTAAAGAAGAAAGCAGTTCAATGAAGGAAGTATCTGAAAAAAATATAATTGAATTTCATAAAGATATGGATTCTTTAGGAATAATGCGTCCAGATAGTATGCCAAGAGCAACGAATCATATATGCAATATCTGCTCCTTCATAACAATCCTTGAGGACAAAGGTTATGCATACTCTAAGGATGGAGATGTTTATTATTCTGTTTTTAAAAATAGAAATTATGGAAAGCTAAGTAACCAAAATATACAAGAACAAAATATCAATCAGCAAGGAAGAATGGCTAATGATGAAAATAGTAAAAAACTTAATCCGCAAGATTTTGCACTATGGAAAAAAGCCAAAGATGATGAACCATTTTTTGATTCACCATGGGGTAAAGGTAGGCCAGGATGGCATATTGAATGTTCGGCGATGGTTAAAGATGAATTAGGAGATACTATTGATATCCATTTAGGTGGTTCTGATTTGATTTTTCCACATCATGAAAATGAAATCGCCCAATCAGAAGCAGCCAATGGCAAAAAGCTAGCAAACTATTGGTTACACAATGGGATGGTCAATGTAAATGGACAAAAGATGAGTAAATCCCTTAAAAATTTTAAAACTATCAGAGAGCTAATAAAGTCTGGTATAAGCCCTATGACTTTGCGATATTTTGTTATGACTGTTAATTATAGAAAACCACTTGATTTTACTGAAGAAGCTTTAAGGAGTGCTTCAGAAGCTTGGAAAAACATTAATGTAGCCCTTTCTTTTATGGACCTTACAAAAGGTGCTTTTACATCTATTGAAAAAAATGAATCTCTCGAAGAAGAATATAAAGAGAAAATAAGTTTTGAATTATCTCAAAAAAAGCTTAAATTTTCTGAGGCTCTTGGAAATGACCTTAATACAGCAGGTGCTATTGCAATTATTTACGATTTAGCGAAACCATTAAAAAACAAACCAATTTCAAATTGGTTTATTTCTTAAAATTTAGACCCTTATCCATGTTGTTATTTCCTTTGATTGATCAATAAGTTCAATACCTTTTTCTTTTAACAAATTCCTGATTTCATCCGCCTTCGCATAATTCTTTTCCATTTTTGCTTTCAAT
>QCPU01000029.1 GCA_003212395.1 Prochlorococcus sp. AG-442-B03
TAAGATTCCATTATTTAGTGAATTACTTATGGATAGATGGTATCCAGTTAAAGAGGTATGGAATAAGTTACCTTGGAATAAAGAATCGCCAAATTGCCAGGTTTCAATTGTATATTTAGACGATGAAATGAGAATTATGCAGGATATGTATGGTTCTATTTTTATTTATATAAGGCCTTCAATTTCCTTGTTGAATTCAAATTCAATCTCTAATGATTAATTAAAACACTGAATAATAATTTTGTAATTTATAGAATAAATCCATAAAAAATTTTAAAGATTAATTAATAAAAACATCTCATATCTAAAATACAAATAGGTTTTGTTCATTATGAACATTTTTTTATTATGCTTAGAAATCAAGAAAAAAATTCAGTTGTTAGAGGAATATTCCTAAATAGGAGGTTGGGGCTTAGGTCTAGACAGATTCTACGAAGGAGATAAAAAGGGTGGCTTTTTATCAATCATTGGTTGGAGTTTCACATTTTTTAGCTTTATCTTTCTTAAATGTTCAGGTTATGAAAACGTTGAGGGTGTGAAAAATTATTCAGATTATTCCTCTAACCCTTTAATAGTATTACCTTTACTGGCAGTAGCATATGGTGGCTTTCTAATAATTAAGAAGGCATATAGATTAGCAAAGCTATTTGAGAATGCTGAATAATAATACCAGCAGTCAAATTCAAGATAATAATCCAGATCCTTTCAAATATAATTTAAATAAAAGAATTACTAAAAGGTTTACTATTGCTAAGGCTACTAAACCATTTCTGTTTTTTACATCTAATTTCTTGACTATCTTAGAAAGATAAACGACTGGATTTTCTGGCTCTTTATTATCCAAATTTTATTTAAATATTAATTTGACAAGAAAATATCACAATTTCACTTGAAGAATCAAAATTGTAAAGATGATTATCCAGAAAGAAATAAAAAATTTCTAACCCATAATTCCTGCATTTCGTAAAAACGCTTTACCCATATTGCCAATTACAAAAAATAGAGACAAATTAATTAAAAGAATTATTAATAATGCCAACATTTTATAGTTTGGATTAGTTGAAATTCCATCAAATCCATTATTAAGAAATCTTTTGAAAAGTGATTTGTCAATTTTTAGTTTTTCTTGCTCAGAATCAAGTTTTACTTTTTCTTCTGAAGAATCTTGACTACTTGCTTTCTCTAGAAATTCTGAAAATGCCTTAACATTTTCTTCTTTTTTATTCCCCTCATTGAGATCTTTGTTATCTTCATTCAAGTTAGGGGCTGATTCGATTGAATTATTTTCCTCAGGATTAATTTTTGAATCTTCCAAATTAGTAGTAAATGCTAGGAGTATATTACACCATAAAAAAAACCCACTCGATCTATTGTAGAGAGGGCTAGCTAAGGTTAAAGTTCTTAATTAAATAATAATTTATTTGAATTAAATTTGCGGCAATCGCATAATAAAGTTTTAATTTGGTTTATATTCAAAGTAATATTTAATTAAAATGTTAGATGCAAATACTAAAAAAGCATGTAAATATAATCCCTCAATAAGAGAAATTAAAATTAGAAATATAGAACATGCTATTGAACAAGCAGAATTAATGATAAAAGAATCAAAAATGAGCCAAGAAGAATTAATCTTCTTAAAAAGAAAAATATCGGACTCAAGACAGGATTTAGAGATACTTTATTTAATGAAAATTCAATGAATATAGAATTTATTAATCTTTAAAAGAATTTAATTTTGCCAAGAAAATTAAATTGTATATTTGAAGACTTATAAAGTTTAAAAATAATGTAATGTTATATTTAAACATAATATTTATGTATAAGAATAAACTATATATTCCATTAAAGGCTGTTCCATATATCTTTATTTCAATTACTTTTATCGTAATAACAGCGGCATCATATGTAATTACTTAGCTTTATATTTTTTAAATTATCTAAAGTTTTAGATACTAAATAACTTAAAATATCTTTGAAAACTTATCTTATGAATAAAGTCAAAATAGCAATTTTTACAATATCAATAACCATATTTTCCTAATTTAATTTTTTTAAAATGACTAAAGTAAAGTGTTCTTATTTAGGAAATTTAAACTGTGAGGCTATTCATCTACAATCTGGAAGTCTCATTAGAACGGATGCACCTTTAGATCACTGTGGTAAAGGCGAAAGTTTTTCCCCAACTGATTTATTAGCAACATCTCTAGGTACTTGCCTGCTAACCATTATGGCAATAAAAGCTAAATCGAAAGGCTTTGATTTGAAAGGTATATATTTAAATATTGAAAAACTAATGACACAAAATAGCGAGAGGAAGATAAAAGAACTAATAATAGATATTTTTATGCCAGAGAACACTTCTTATGAAACTATTGATTTTTTGAAAAAAGCCTCCAAAGAATGTCCAGTTACAAGAAATTTATCTCAAGAGATAAATATTAAAATTAATTGGCATCATGAATAAATCTCAAACATAGTAATTACATAAAAAATAATGAAATATTTTATTGGAATAGTCATTCTTTTAGTTGGAATTTATATTATGACAGACTTGGCATTAAAGACTAGGTATACGAGAAAAAGACTTTCAAAAGGAAAAAAATAAATCTTATAAATTTTAGTATTGCAGATTAAGAAAATAGATTTATTTTTGTACTAACAATTAAGGCAAATTTTAGTTTTATTTTTTCACTATTTTTTGGTCAATCAAACTAATCAAAGGGATCATGAAATTTACATTTATTCCAACAGTGCACCATGTATAGATAATAAGAAAAAATATTTTTATAAGTAAATTAGGGGGTAAGGTGAGAAATATTTTAAAAAACCCTCCAATGAATAATACCAATATTCCAATTTGAAAAAGACCTTTGATTATCCATTTAAGTCCATTTTTTTTAATGTTTATATAAAACCAGAAAAAAACAAAACTAGATAAAAATAAATATATAAAATTTATGATCATCTTTTTAGAGAAAATCTAATAAATTTGCAATTATCAAGATATGATGATTATTATCACTTTTTTATCTGCTAATTTTTTTCAAAAAAGGGAAAGTTATACAAAAAACAATAAAAACAAATTAATTTTTTTACTTTTTATCTCAAAACATTTTTGATTTTAGTAAATCAACTCTTTTTTGATTCACTCCCAAATCACTTTCTCCAACTCTTGATTCTGATCTTATTGATAAGATGTTTGATTCAGGTAGAAAGGATACTTCTAAGTCGTCTACATACTTCATCCATTTACTGGTTGCCTCAGCATGAAGATAATCGCCATCAATTTCTACAATCTCAGTTCTTGGAGTCTTTTCGATAAATGTTTTAATCTCTTCAAATGGTTTCTCAATATTGTTTACCTCCCATTCTTCTCGTACACAATGAGCAACCTCTACACAAGGTTTTAGTTCTATATGTGAGGCAAACGATGAAGAAGGGAATAAAAAGCTTGAACAAATTAAAATTGCTAAAAAAAGTATTTGCATTAACAGAAGAATTTAACAACCCATAATCTAACGAATTAAATCACTAGTTTGTAATGAAGAACTAGTTATTTTTGAAGAAAGCATATATGTTTTTATATGCAGAATTTAATATGTATTTCTAATAATTTCCCAAAAAAAAAGATCCCTCAGAAAGGGATCTTTTTAAAACTGACTTATATCAAGTGTTTCCTTGTTTCCACTGAAATAAATCAATTCCTCCTACACACATTCCTAATATCACACCTAAATTCAAAATATGTAATGCTTAATAGACCTCTATTTTAACTGTCACATGGCAAAAAATACAAAAAGTACTCAAACATCGAGGTCGAGTACTTTTAAGGTTATCAGAAAAAAGTGTGTGAGGAGTTTCTGATGTATTTAATCTACCCCGTAGGTAATTTAAAAGGCTACAGTATAAATTACTAATTATTTAAATCTTTAAGAAAAATTGGGCGTTCATGAAAAATAATCAAAAACATAAAAAATTCATGAAAAGCGTTTACAAAAAAATCAT
>QCPU01000030.1 GCA_003212395.1 Prochlorococcus sp. AG-442-B03
TATTTTCTCTTTTTCAGCTTTTGTTTTATTAATTGCTTTTTTGAAAGCCAAGTTGGCTTCTATAACTGTAACTATTGATATAAAAAAAAGACCAGAAATTCCAATTATTTGTTCACTTTGAGAGGGTTCTGAATCTCCTTGTAAAAAAAAACCTAAAGCGAACCATGAAGTACTAGCAGTGATGGTAAAAAAATAAGGTTTCCATCTTCTTTGATATAAGTAACCCGATCCTAAACCAGGAAGAAAATTTAAAAAAGATGCTACCCACCCTTTTGAAGATGCAAGTACTTCGTCTCTTGAGGGATAAGACATCTATATTAGGTATTTATTAAGTGTGTATTTATATAAGCAAAAGATATTGCTGCACAAATTATCCAGCTAAAGGGTAAGAACATTCTTATTTTTTCTTTATTGTTATTCATTTTTTAATTATGGAAAATATTTTTAAAATCTGTGGATTTAATTGATACCTATAGATTAAAAGAATTAAAAAAGACGGTTAAAAACCGTCTTTGGAAAAAGTAGTTTCTCTAAAAATAAATTATTTATCTTTTGAGGCTGAGAGTACTTTAAGTTCTTTTTTTACTTCTTTTTCTCTCTCTTCAAGATGTTTTAGTTGAGCTTTAAAAGCATCTTCAAGTCTTACTTTTTGTTTTGTAATTTCATCAAGCTCTTCTTGATGATGGTTTTTCTTTAACTCCTTCATTTCACTATCGGAAATAACATATACTGGTCGATATGAAGGTGTTTCAAAAAGAAGATCAAACATTGAATACATAAGTGACCTTTGAATTAGTACAAATTCAATATCTGATAATTCTTTTAAATATGAAAGGATAAATACCGAAGATATTGATACGGCAAATACACCGAATTTCGGTTTACCTAACTTAACCGCCCAGTATTTACCGATCGAATTTTAAGGTATGTTTTAAAGTATTAAAGGAGATTATTCTAAAGATCTAAATCAAAAAGAACTAAAAATGGATTTAAAAATTACTAAAACATTAGTAATCCCATCCAACGAAATTAAATGGCGATTTTCCAGATCCTCCGGTCCTGGAGGACAAAATGTAAATAAAATTGAAAGTAGAGTAGAGATTATTTTTGATTTAGAAGATTCCAAAGTATTAAATGATTATCAGAAAGAAATTCTTAAAAGAAACTTGAAAAACAAATTAGTAAATAATAGCTTGCGTTTAGCGGTTCAAGAACACAGAAATCAATTATTAAATAGGCAGCTAGCTTTAATGAAATTTACTACAATCATAAAAAATGCTTTAAATCAAACATTTAAATTAAGAAAATCTACACAACCTACTAAAGCTTCACAAAAGAAAAGAGTTGAGGTTAAGAAAAAACGTGGTGAATTGAAAAAAAGTAGACAAAAAGAAAAAACATATAAAATATGAATAAACTAAATAAATATTTTCCTCGCAAATTGTAATGAAAGCATATTATTAATTTAATTTCATTTTGGTTTATTGAATAAAACTAATGATTTCTGGTTAATTGACTCTAATTTTGTAGGGGTGATGCGTTTCTACAAGGATAGAGATAATTCTAATAAATCTATTGATTATATGTTTATTGAAGAAGGAATTATTATGGGTATTCATGGAGAAAATCCTCCATTAATGAAAACAAGAAAAAAAATTGTTATTGAAGAAGCAAGATTATTATGGCAAAAATTGTTAAATGAAGGTTGGCAAAAAACTAATAAAAAATGGTGAGGAAATTCTAAAAAAACTTTTTTTTATTTCAGGAAATAAATGAACCTTTAGGGTATAGCCTGGAAATTTTTTTCTGCTGTAAATTTTTCTTTTTTTTGATGTCGTTTTCATATCTTCTCAACATCATTAGATAGTTTGTAAATCCAAAAATTATTAAAAACACAATAAACCTTATTCCTGCCTCAAAGTTCATATGAGAATTAAGCTTTATTTTAATCTGACAATTACTAATTAAAAATCAATCGGTATTTATATCTAATTAAAACGCCTATTAAAAGTCTTTTTTGTTTTTATGGTATAAAAAATACATAACAAAAGTAATATTAAAATTGCACTAAAGCTTCCGATTGGGTTTGGAACATTTTGTGTAAAAGGACCTGCTAAAAAAGAAGGTGTATTTTCTTTGAATTCTATTAATCCATTATTTAATAAAAACCAAATACCCACAAGTCCTCCATGAATTCCTATGCAATTCCATAAAGAACCTTTATCTCTAATTTTTACTAATGATAGAAATATCCCAAGTAAAATAAATCCCAAACGTAATCCTACTATGTTCCAAAAGATCTCATTTGATAAATTATGAACGAAGCTAAAAATTATAGCTTGCAAAGCTATTGAAATTTTTGTACCATATTCAAATTTTAATTCTTCTAGTAACCAGCCTCTAAAAATTATTTCCTCTGCGAATCCAACACCTAATCCCAGTACAATAGAATTTATAATCCTATTAAGCAGGGAAAAGATCATG